>NZ_CP091036.1:2400000-3061001 GCF_021535135.1 Antarcticibacterium sp. 1MA-6-2
TCGCTACTACAAGTGTTTAACAATGCTGCTACCGATTGTCTTCCCAGGTTATTAATACCGCCACCACCTAAGTTCAGAACTTCCAGAAGTGTTAAATCTGCAAGAGCGGAAGGTGCATTCTCAAAGACTTCCCCATAGACAGTACAGGTTTGATAAGCATCACACCATCTGTCTGTATGATTTTTCCAGTAACCTAAAGTACAGCCTTCCGCCACCTGGCAATCAGGATTATTAAGACTAATTACTACACTTCCTGAAATACAACCATTTTCACTAATACCTGTTATCAGATATTCTCCTGGTGGTAAGTCTGTAAATCCAGTGGCAGGATAACTAACATTATCATAAAAAGTGAAATTTGTCCCTGTATTTCTAACTGTATAGTTTAGAGCTTCTTCGTTTAATATAAATATTGTACCAACCAAAGATTCGCATTCGGGTTGTTCTACTTCATAAAGAAGAGGAACAGTGACTTCCTGGGGTTTTCCTATATTTATTATAAATTCTTCGGAAGGACAACCGTTTACACCATATTTCACTATGAACTTATACTCTCCAACGGCAAGAGGAATTTCACTAGAGTGTAGAGGATAAAAGATCCTCCATCTAAACTATAGTAAAGGTTAGCTTCTGCATTTATGAATGTTAAACCGCCATCATCACCAAGACAATTGGCTTGAGTAATTTGATATTCGGGGACTTCAGCACTATCCTTAATTTTTACATCAAACTCAGATTGATCTGCAACACAAGGCACAGTGGCTTAGGTGCATAGATATAGATCGTTTGATCGGTGCTGATCACATCACCAACAGACAATTGTGTCCCTGTACCTCCGGTTGCTGTCCAGTATTGATTACCCGCACTTAAGGAAGGCAGCGTATAGTTATCACAAGCAGTTACATCCTCAAGCTCATCGGCTTCAGGGGAATCATTGATATCAACTTCAAACTCAGATTGATCTGCAACACAAGGCGCAGTGGTAAGGTGCATAGATATAGATCGTTTGATCGGTACTGATCACATCACCAACAGACAATTGTGTCCCTGTACCTCCGGTTGCTGTCCAGTATTGATTACCGGCACTTAAGGAAGGCAGCGTATAGTTATCACAGGCAGTTACATCCTCAAGCTCATCAGCTTCAGGGGAATCATTGATATCAACTTCAAACTCAGATTGATCTGCAACACAAGGCGCAGTGGCTAAGTGCATAGATATAGATCGTTTGATCGGTGCTGATCACATCACCAACAGACAATTGTGTCCCTGTACCTCCGGTTGCTGTCCAGTATTGATTACCCGCACTTAAGGAAGGCAGCGTATAGTTATCACAAGCAGTTACATCCTCAAGCTCATCGGCTTCAGGGGAATCATTGATATCAACTTCAAACTCAGATTGATCTGCAACACAAGGCGCAGTGGCTAAGTGCATAGATATAGATCGTTTGATCGGTACTGATCACATCACCAACAGACAATTGTGTCCCTGTACCTCCGGTTGCTGTCCAGTATTGATTACCGGCACTTAAGGAAGGCAGCGTATAGTTATCACAGGCAGTTACATCCTCAAGCTCATCAGCTTCAGGGGAATCATTGATATCAACTTCAAACTCAGATTGATCTGCAACACAAGGCGCAGTGGCTAAGTGCATAGATATAGATCGTTTGATCGGTACTGATCACATCACCAACAGACAATTGTGTCCCTGTACCTCCGGTTGCTGTCCAGTATTGATTACTGGCACTTAAGGAAGGCAGCGTATAGTTATCACAAGCAGTTACATCCTCAAGCTCATCGGCTTCAGGGGAATTATTGATATCAACTTCAAACTCAGATTGATCTGCAACACAAGGCGCAGTGGCTAAGTGCATAGATATAGATCGTTTGATCGGTACTGATCACATCACCAACAGACAATTGTGTCCCTGTACCTCCGGTTGCTGTCCAGTATTGATTACCAGCACTTAAGGAAGGCAGCGTATAGTTATCACAAGCAGTTACATCCTCAAGCTCATCGGCTTCAGGGGAATCATTGATATCAACTTCAAACTCAGATTGATCTGCAACACAAGGCGCAGTGGCTTAAGTGCATAGATATAGATCGTTTGATCGGTACTGATCACATCACCAACAGACAATTGTGTCCCTGTACCTCCGGTTGCTGTCCAGTATTGATTACCCGCACTTAAGGAAGGCAGCGTATAGTTATCACAAGCAGTTACATCCTCAAGCTCATCGGCTTCAGGGGAATCATTGATATCAACTTCAAACTCAGATTGATCTGCAACACAAGGCGCAGTGGCTAGGTGCATAGATATAGATCGTTTGATCGGTACTGATCACATCACCAACAGACAATTGTGTCCCTGTACCTCCGGTTGCTGTCCAGTATTGATTACAGCACTTAAGGAAGGCAGCGTATAGTTATCACAGGCAGTTACATCCTCAAGCTCATCAGCTTCAGGGGAATCATTGATATCAACTTCAAACTCAGATTGATCTGCAACACAAGGCGCAGTGGTTGAGTGCATAGATATAGATCGTTTGATCGGTACTGATCACATCACCAACAGACAATTGTGTCCCTGTACCTCCGGTTGCTGTCCAGTATTGATTACTCGGCACTTAAGGAAGGCAGCGTATAGTTATCACAGGCAGTTACATCCTCAAGCTCATCAGCTTCAGGGGAATCATTGATATCAACTTCAAACTCAGATTGATCTGCAACACAAGGCGCAGTGGCTAAGTGCATAGATATAGATCGTTTGATCGGTACTGATCACATCACCAACAGACAATTGTGTCCCTGTACCTCCGGTTGCTGTCCAGTATTGATTACAGCACTTAAGGAAGGCAGCGTATAGTTATCACAGGCAGTTACATCCTCAAGCTCATCAGCTTCAGGGGAATCATTGATATCAACTTCAAACTCAGATTGATCTGCAACACAAGGCGCAGTGGCTAAGTGCATAGATATAGATCGTTTGATCGGTGCTGATCACATCACCAACAGACAATTGTGTCCCTGTACCTCCGGTTCCTGTCCAGTATTGATTACCGGAACTTAAGGAAGGCAGCGTATAGCTATCACAAGCAGTTACATCCTCAAGCTCATCAGCTTCAGGGGAATCATTGATATCAACTTCAAACTCAGATTGATCTGCAACACAAGGCGCAGTGGCTAGAGTGCATAGATATAGATCGTTTGATCAGTACTGATCATATCTCCAACAGACAATTGTGTCCCTGTACCTCCGGTTGCTGTCCAGTATTGATTACCGGCACTTAAGGAAGGCAGCGTATAGTTATCACAAGCAGTTACATCCTCAAGCTCATCGGCTTCAGGGGAATCATTGATATCAACTTCAAACTCAGATTGATCTGCAACACAAGGCGCAGTGGTTAGGTGCATAGATATAGATCGTTTGATCAGTACTGATCACATCTCCAACAGACAATTGTGTCCCTGTACCTCCGGTTGCTGTCCAGTATTGATTACCGGCACTTAAGGAAGGCAGCGTATAGTTATCACAAGCAGTTACATCCTCAAGCTCATCGGCTTCAGGGGAATCATTGATATCAACTTCAAACTCAGATTGATCTGCAACACAAGGCGCAGTGGCTAAGTGCATAGATATAGATCGTTTGATCGGTACTGATCACATCACCAACAGACAATTGTGTCCCTGTACCTCCGGTTCCTGTCCAGTATTGATTACAGCACTTAAGGAAGGCAGCGTATAGTTATCACAAGCAGTTACATCCTCAAGCTCATCAGCGTCAGGTGAGGAAACTACAGTTACTGTTGCAACATCATTGAAGGAGCATCCCGTATTATCAGTAAATGTATAGGTCACCTCATAAGGACCAGCGGTTAGTCCAGCAGCATCAAACAATCCTGATGCACTTACATTATCACCACTCCAGGTACCACCTGATGGAGTAGCAGATAACTGAACTGTATTACCAATACATACTGACTCATCACCAGCAGTAACAACTGTAGTTACCGGAGATGTTCCCTGTACATTCCCCGTACATTGTGTAGGATTAAATGGATCTGTACATTCTAAAGTAGGCTCGCCTGAGGCAACTATATCAATATTATAGTTCGTGCCTTCGTTGTATGTCAATACAAAAGAGCCGGAAATAGCTCCGCCTTCACCAATGTTTCCAAGACAAATATCTTCCGAAATAGTTAAAGCATTAAGATCGATAGCGCTGTACTGAGCGTTAACCCCATCAATAGGAACAGTCACGCTATAAATACCATCTACAACACAAGAAACTTCAGGATCTCCTACACTCAACGAGCATAAATCTGGTTCTCCACATCCATATCTTGCTTTGAAATTATTTACAGTAAGTTCCCCATCTGCACCTTGATCCCAGATAGCCAGGTAAAAATTAGTGGATTCCAAAAAGTCAACACCTGCAATTGGAATAGAATTCCATGTACTAGAACTCTCAACCCCGCAAGACACAGGAATTAACTGTAAATCATTACAGTCACCGCTTAAGCCATTGCTGTTAACGCTTGAAGTATGAGTATTAGAGACATAAAGAGCCCAGGCTATATCATCGCCTGCGTTGTCATTTATTTGTATATCAAAACTGCTTAAGCATATGCCCGCACATCAAAATTTATCCATATAACCTAGTTCTCCTGGAGTTGGATTTTTTGGTTCTGCCAGTATTCCGGTACTGGGATCTACACAGCCTCCACCGCTTTCCACATCAATTTCAAAAACGCCTGGGGTATATACGGTATTGTTATATGGCAAAATATTTGACTGAGTTTCTGCCGAACTACCACACCTTATAATCCCATTTGGTTGAGGTGCGTTAGGTCTATCGTCAATTGTGCCATCAAGATTCCAATGAGCACCCCCGCTCCACCTCATTGTTCCATCACATGGTCCTGTCCCCTGAGAAAAGGAAGGAGATGAAGCAAGAAAAAACACAAAAATCAGAAAAGAGAAAGCAGGTAGTTTATTTTCTCCAATTTTCCTTAGCTTAAAAGGTAATGCACCCCAATGATGCATACAGAGAAAATCCCCCGTAGATGTAATAAGTCCCATATTAATAAAATTTTAGTGGTTAATAATCACCAGACATCCGTAGGTACTTCGTAGGTAGAAATGGGCTAATAAAAATGATGATCGGTTAGATTAATAAAAATTAAATAAACTGCTCTTCGGGGAAGGATAAGGCAGTGAACAGAACCGTAGTAGGGTAAAAATTAATTAATGGGAGGAATGTAGAGCATCCAGTAAAGTGGGATTTACAGATTCTCTATAAAGTTATAGGGAACTTTATTAGGATAAAAATAACATAATATATTGTTTAAAAAACGTGAAATAGAAAATAGGGGGAAAACCCCCAGATGAATAGATATTATTTTAATTGGCTGATGTATAAAGAAGTAAGCAATAAAATTAAAAGTTAACGCCAATGTTTTTCTAACTTTAAAATTATAATTTATAAAGGATTGTTAATATAAATTCTGCTCTAAAAGAGAATACATTCATTGTACGGGCAAAGTATATCCCAGGTAATTTAGTTACTGTGTGCAATAAACTTAATAACGACTCAAGGTATGAGTGTAAAAAAGTATTTACCTGTGAAATTCCCAGTAACACAACTTAATTAATATCCAGAGGAGGGAGAGATCCTAATAAAATATAAGCAAGAATAAGAGCACAACCATCGCCATCTGGGTCCATTTGATAATTTCCGAATTCACATTGTGCATTTCCAGCATTTTCCTCCAATTGTTTTAAAGGCTTTACACTCTGTGACTTTATCTCCCCTCCAGCTTAAACAAAAAAGCACCTATCATATGATAAGTGCTTTAATCAGTTTAAGCAGACCTTGTAATAATCTTAGTAGCAATTTTATAAAACAAAAAAACCCTTCATCGATTAGATGAAGGGTTTTCAAAAAGAAGGCGACGACATACTCTCCCACAATACAGCAGTACCATCTGCGCTAACGGGCTTAACTTCTCTGTTCGGAAAGGGAAGAGGTGAGCCCCGTTGCTATAGCCACCTTAAAATGTAAGTTTGCAGTTCTAAAGTTGTCAGTTCTCAGTTGTAAAAACTGTAGACTGTATACTGTATCACTGTAAACTCCGCGGTGCGGGTAATAAGTTAACATATAAGGAAATAAACAAAAGAAGAAAAACGATGATATTGTAATAGAATAAATGAGTTTTAGGTTATCCTGTCCCGGTATTGCTACCGGGACGGGTGCACTAAGCTTTACGGATTATTAGTACCACTCGGCTATGACATTACTGCCTTTACACCTATGGCCTATCAACGTGGTAGTCTTCCACGATCCTTTAAAGAAATCTCATCTTGTGGTGGGTTTCGCGCTTATATGCTTTCAGCGCTTATCCCTTCCCAACGTAGCTACCCAGCAATGCTCCTGGCGGAACAACTGGTGCACCAGAGGTTAGTCCAACTCGGTCCTCTCGTACTAGAGTCAGATCCACTCAAATTTCTAACGCCCACTGTAGATAGAGACCGAACTGTCTCACGACGTTCTGAACCCAGCTCGCGTGCCACTTTAATGGGCGAACAGCCCAACCCTTGGGACCTTCTCCAGCCCCAGGATGTGACGAGCCGACATCGAGGTGCCAAACCCCCCCGTCGATGTGAGCTCTTGGGGGAGATCAGCCTGTTATCCCCGGCGTACCTTTTATCCTTTGAGCGATGGCCCTTCCATGCGGAACCACCGGATCACTATGCTCTACTTTCGTACCTGATCGACCTGTATGTCTCTCAGTCAAGCTCCCTTTTGCCATTGCACTCTACGCACGGTTACCAAGCGTGCTGAGGGAACCTTTAGAAGCCTCCGTTACTCTTTTGGAGGCGACCACCCCAGTCAAACTACCCACCAAGCATTGTCCCCCGTGTTGCGGGGTTAGGCTTCAAACAAGTAAAGGGTGGTATTTCAACAATGACTCCACGACGCCTGGCGACGCCGCTTCAAAGTCTCCCACCTATCCTACACATCACTTGTCCAAAGTCAATACTAAGCTATAGTAAAGGTGCACGGGGTCTTTTCGTCCCACAGCGGGTAATCGGCATCTTCACCGATACTACAATTTCACCGAGCTCATGGCTGAGACAGTGTCCAGATCGTTGCACCATTCGTGCAGGTCGGAACTTACCCGACAAGGAATTTCGCTACCTTAGGACCGTTATAGTTACGGCCGCCGTTTACTGGGGCTTCAATTCAATGCTTCGCACGAATGCTAACATCTCCTCTTAACCTTCCAGCACCGGGCAGGTGTCAGGCCCTATACATCATCTTTCGATTTAGCAGAGCCCTGTGTTTTTGATAAACAGTCGCCTGGACCTCTTCACTGCGGCCCACATTGCTGTGGGCGACCCTTCTCCCGAAGTTACGGGTCTATTTTGCCTAGTTCCTTAGCCATGAATCTCTCGAGCACCTTAGAATTCTCATCCCAACTACCTGTGTCGGTTTGCGGTACGGGCTGCCACCACTCGCTTTTCTTGGAAGTCGATCCGCTGGATTATCACGCCAGCCGAAGCCTTTGTGTACTATCGCCGTGTTACCACTGGCTTCAACGCACTATTCCGTCAGTGCGCACCAACTTTTCGCCTCCGTCACTTTTAACGTGGGGCAGGTACAGAAATATTAATCTGTTGTCCATCGACTAACCCATTCGGGGTCGCCTTAGGTCCCGACTAACCCTCAGCTGATTAGCATAGCTGAGGAAACCTTAGTCTTTCGGTGTGCGGGTTTCTCGCCCGCATTATCGTTACTTATGCCTACATTTTCTTTTGTAACCAGTCCAGCAAGCCTCAAAGCTTACCTTCAACCCTGTTACAATGCTCCCCTACCACTCCATATCTAAATATGAAATCCATAGCTTCGGTAGTATATTTATGCCCGATTATTATCCATGCCGAACCGCTCGACTAGTGAGCTGTTACGCACTCTTTAAATGAATGGCTGCTTCCAAGCCAACATCCTAGCTGTCTGGGCAGTTCAACCGCGTTTTTTCAACTTAATATACATTTGGGGACCTTAGCTGATGGTCTGGGTTCTTTCCCTCTCGGACATGGACCTTAGCACCCATGCCCTCACTGATCTAAAACATTTTATAGCATTCGGAGTTTGTCAGGAATTGGTAGGCGGTGAAGCCCCCGCATCCAATCAGTAGCTCTACCTCTATAAAACTATTAAATCGCTGCACCTAAATGCATTTCGGGGAGTACGAGCTATTTCCGAGTTTGATTGGCCTTTCACCCCTACCCTCAGGTCATCCCAAGACTTTTCAACGTCAACGGGTTCGGTCCTCCACTATGTGTTACCACAGCTTCAACCTGCCCAAGGGTAGATCACACGGTTTCGCGTCTAACACTACCAACTAAAACGCCCTATTAAGACTCGCTTTCGCTACGGCTCCACATCTTAAATGCTTAACCTTGCTGGCAACGTTAACTCGTAGGCTCATTATGCAAAAGGCACGCCGTCACCCCTAAAGGCTCCGACCGCTTGTAAGCGTATGGTTTCAGGATCTATTTCACTCCGTTATTCACGGTTCTTTTCACCTTTCCCTCACGGTACTGGTTCACTATCGGTCTCTCAGGAGTATTTAGCCTTAGCGGATGGTCCCGCCAAATTCATACAGGGTTTCTCGTGCCCCGCACTACTCAGGATACCACTATGGTTTATGATCTTTACCTATACGGGACTATCACCCTCTATGGTCACTCTTTCCAAAGTGTTCTAATTCATAACACAACCAATATCGTGGTCCTACAACCCCACGCAGCCCGTAAGCTACGTGGTTTGGGCTAATGCGCGTTCGCTCGCCACTACTTGCGCAATCACTTTTGTTTTCTTCTCCTCCGGGTACTTAGATGTTTCAGTTCCCCGGGTTCGCCTGCCTTTCGGCATACTATATCTTCAATATAGTGGGTTGCCCCATTCGGATATCTGCGGATCAAACTGTATGTGCCAGTCCCCGCAGCTTTTCGCAGCTTATCACGTCCTTCATCGCCTCTGAGAGCCTAGGCATTCCCCATACGCCCTTATTTAGCTTATGTGCTTTTACCTAATATGCTCTTGTCTCTATAAACAGCCGTGCAGCATGTTTATAAAAACGATTTATTCTATTATTCTATCTACTTGTATAAATACAAATTCGATTTTTCTCGTATTCTTTATTTCCCAATATGTCAATGAACATTTCTAATTGTATAATGTAGCTTGTAAATTGTATAATGTAATCTTTCAATATACATTATACAGTATACACTATACAATCAACAAGTGGAGAATATCGGAGTCGAACCGATGACCTCCTGCGTGCAAGGCAGGCGCTCTAGCCAGCTGAGCTAATCCCCCAAATCAAAAATGAAATTCCAAAAAAAACTAAAATTCCAAATTCCAAAAAGGATAGGCATCCCAACTTCTAAAATTTCCTTTCAATAATTGTAATGAACTTATGTCTCCAGTTCAACTTTGAACTTTAAACCTTTAACTTTAAACTCCGCCCCTGGGCGGTAGTAGTCTCAGGCAGACTCCCTTCGATGCGGCACTACCGTGCCTTACTCAGGATAAACTTCTCGTCTGCTTCGACTTGTAGTCTCAGGCAGACTCGAACTGCCGACCTCTACATTATCAGTGTAGCGCTCTAACCAGCTGAGCTATGAGACTGCTTCTTTTTTTAAGAGACAAGACTCAAGAGCCAAGAGTCAAGACAAAAGTCTTACTTCTTGTTTCTTACTTCTTGTTTCTCTTTAAATTATAAATTAAAATCGACAGCTAAATTAAGACCAAAGAGTTCCTCTTTGAGAACCTTTGATAATTGCGCTTTGCTCTTTAATAAGCAAAAGCTCTAGAAAGGAGGTGTTCCAGCCGCACCTTCCGGTACGGCTACCTTGTTACGACTTAGCCCCAGTTACTAGTTTTACCCTAGGCGGCTCCTTGCGGTGACCGACTTCAGGTACCCCCAGCTTCCATGGCTTGACGGGCGGTGTGTACAAGGCCCGGGAACGTATTCACCGCATCATGGCTGATATGCGATTACTAGCGATTCCAGCTTCACGGAGTCGAGTTGCAGACTCCGATCCGAACTGAGATAGGGTTTATAGATTCGCTCCTCTTTGCAAAGTGGCTGCTCTCTGTCCCTACCATTGTAGCACGTGTGTGGCCCAGGACGTAAGGGCCGTGATGATTTGACGTCATCCCCACCTTCCTCACGGTTTGCACCTGCAGTCTTGTTAGAGTTCCCGACATTACTCGCTGGCAACTAACAACAGGGGTTGCGCTCGTTATAGGACTTAACCTGACACCTCACGGCACGAGCTGACGACAACCATGCAGCACCTTGTAATCTGTCCGAAGAAGGAGGTGTTTCCACCCCTGTCAGACTACATTTAAGCCCTGGTAAGGTTCCTCGCGTATCATCGAATTAAACCACATGCTCCACCGCTTGTGCGGGCCCCCGTCAATTCCTTTGAGTTTCATTCTTGCGAACGTACTCCCCAGGTGGGTTACTTATCACTTTCGCTTAGCCACTCAGTCCGAAGACCAAACAGCTAGTAACCATCGTTTACGGCGTAGACTACCAGGGTATCTAATCCTGTTCGCTACCTACGCTTTCGTCCATCAGCGTCAGTATTTTATTAGTGATCTGCCTTCGCAATCGGTATTCTATGTAATATCTATGCATTTCACCGCTACACTACATATTCTAACCACTTCATAAACACTCAAGAATAACAGTATCAATGGCAATTCTACAGTTGAGCTGCAGACTTTCACCACTGACTTATTATCCCGCCTACGGACCCTTTAAACCCAATGATTCCGGATAACGCTTGGATCCTCCGTATTACCGCGGCTGCTGGCACGGAGTTAGCCGATCCTTATTCTTACGGTACCGTCAAGCTCCTTCACGAAGGAGTGTTTCTTCCCGTATAAAAGCAGTTTACAACCCATAGGGCCGTCTTCCTGCACGCGGCATGGCTGGATCAGGCTCTCGCCCATTGTCCAATATTCCTCACTGCTGCCTCCCGTAGGAGTCTGGTCCGTGTCTCAGTACCAGTGTGGGGGATCTCCCTCTCAGGACCCCTACCTATCGAAGTCTTGGTAAGCCGTTACCTTACCAACTAACTAATAGGACGCATACTCATCTTGTAGCCATAAATGTTTAACCTAAAAACAATGCTGTCTCTAAGTACTATGGGGTATTAATCCGGGTTTCCCCGGGCTATCCCCCTCTACAAGGTAGATTGTATACGCGTTACGCACCCGTGCGTCAGTCGCCACCATCCGAAGACGTGCTGCCCCTCGACTTGCATGTGTTAAGCCTGCCGCTAGCGTTCATCCTGAGCCAGGATCAAACTCTTCATCGTTAATCTTTAAATAAATTTACAATTACTAAGGTCGATTTCATCTCTTACCTAAATAAGAAATGCTCAAAACGAATTCTCTAGTCTTAATTTAATTTCTTTGCTTTAATCCCGAAGGATTAAAACGCGCTGTCAATTTCAATATATCAATGAACTTTGCCACATTGTGGCTTTTGTAAAAATAAAAGGACTCGAACCTTTTTCTCTCACCCACCCGGGATTTCTTATTTTTCAATAACTCTTAAAGAACTCTCGCTCGTTTTTAAATCGGCTGCAAATGTACAACAACTTTTAATTTACAGCAAAACTTTTTTTGAAGTTTTTTTGAGGAAATTTTTTGTAGAACTTAACCGCCTTTTCTAATTAGCGGGGTGCAAATATACACCCGAAATTCTTTCCACCAAAAACTTTTTTAAAGTTTTTTTAAGAGACTGCAGAGACTATTCTCCCTACATTTACTCCTACTCCAGTATTCAATGAACTTCCCGCTCTTTTTGAAGCATTACCCTCTCTCTAAGCGGCTGCAAATATACACCCTTTTTTTCTTTCCCACAAATAAAATCTCCTGATTTATTTTTAAAAATTGTACCCCAATTCTTAACCAATTGACTGTCTTCTTTTTGAAACTAAAACTTTAACATTTCAGGGGGCGTAGAATTGTTCAATTACATTCAGGAACAATCTTAAGGCTGGGGTTAGCCACTAATGCACTAATGTATTTTATGTGAAGAACGCAGGTACTCTTGTATCTTCTGATTATGAATTTTAATAATTTTAAAAGGAAGTTATGTCATCCTGGGCAGGATGGGAACTGCTACTTACTACAAAAAGAAATTCCAGACTAAACCAAAACGCACAATAAAATCACGGTAAGGATGATCAGGTGCGGAAAAGTTATTGTTACCAGTGAGGAGAGAATTCACATTTTCGAGTTTGAAAAATATTCGGGTTTGCTGAACTTTTCCGTTAAAAAAGAAATCCACCACGGGATAGCCTCCATATTCTACCTCGTTTTGCACAAAAAATTCAGCAAGCACAGGGTCATAAGCATCCATTTCATAGGAGGTAAAATATTTAAGAGTAAAACCAGTCTGCACATATAATGCTTTATCAAACCAATGGTCCCGGTAATAAAGTGAATTACGTGTAACCAAATCAGGCACATTAAAAACGTCCCCACCTTCAGCCACGGTCTGATACATTACTGTGTTGTCCAGAGCGAACCTGCCATAATGAAATTCTCTATGCGCCTTCAGCTTGAAATAACTTAAAGCACCATCATATTGAAAAGGTTTTACAAAGCCTGCTTCGTTCCGGGAAAAATAAGAATAGTTATTTACCTGAGTTACCGCTCCCTCAACATCTACCAGTTGCGGAGAAATAAGCTTAACACTTAAAACCCTTGTCCCTACATTGGACATATCGGGCTGCCAATTATAATTTAAGTAATCGCTTTGATTAAGAAGAAAATTAAAATTTGGAGCTCTCTCATTGCTGTTGATCTCTATATTAAGAAGATTTTGAAGATTTAGACGGTAATCTATACCCGCTGTAAAATAATGTCCGGAAAAATCTCCTATTACATTTACCATTGCATCCCCATACAAAGATATAGGACCAAAAGCATTGGCATATTCTACACCAGCCGAATAATTCTCCCCAATCAACCTATTGGCAACAATATCATCTTCCAGCACCAGCACCGAGTTGTATCCATAATTGTAATAAGACGCACCTCCTTTAACCGCAAGTCTACCTAAACTGGCATTTCTATAAGATAAGCCAAGTATATTCCTAATGTGTCGCAACTTAGATTCGTCATTTAGCTCTGAATTTCTTAAAGATTCACCAAAGAAACCTACAGGTGAGGTTTGCCTGAAAATATATTTCTTATCACTAAAGTCAAGTAAATGTTCCAGGGCTATAGAAGTGTCCTCTCCAGGTAATATTATATATTCCTGGTTAAGGAAAAATCTTTTACCAAAAAGGACATTTTCAGCATTCTCAAACTTTACTTCAAGGAGAGATCTGTCTTCAAATTCCGGTTCTTTATTAACATATTGTTCCAGGGCAAATTCGTTTAATCCTCCGTTTTCCTGGTTAAGCAGATCCTGGGAAACAAAATGAGCTTTTAAATAATATCTTTCATTTAGAGTATTGTAATTAATAGTAGAACGGAAATTTCCCGTGCTGGTAAGAACATTTTGATATTTCCCCAAAGACCTTAGCCCCTTATAGGCCAGGGAAAAGTTAAGGCGTGGGGAAGTACTAATTGTAAAAAAGGCATCAAGAGTTTGCCCCTGTTCCGGAACAGTTTTAAAATATAACTCAGTTAGAGGTGTGGGAACTTCATAGTATAAAATGTCACTGGCTTCCATAAAATTAAAATGTCTTGCTCTAGCTCCAAATTCCGGTAGCAGCTCTTCATCTTTAAAATTGTAACCTAATCTGTTATACGTTTGTCCCACATTGGCAAAAGGTAAGAGCTCAAAAAAATCTTTTCTCAAATAATTAAACCGATAGTCTTTTTGAATGGTAAGGGAAGTGTCTACATAGGTGGTATCACCACTGATAGTGAAAATTTTATAAGCAGTAATAGGTGGTTTTTCAAGAGAGTCCTTTTGAACAGGCAAATCACTGGCTCCTTCTCGCGTGGGCCGTTGTGCAAAGGATGCACTGGAAAGCATAAAAAGGAGAAAAAAAAGTCTATAAATTCCCATGAAATATTTTCGCTCCTACAAAAGTAAAATAATAAAGTAATCTAAATAGAATTGTATGCAATAGTATTAATTGTAAAAAAAGAAAAACCGCTCCTAAGAGCGGTTTGGTAGAGTAAATCAAAAATTACCATCCGGGATTTTGTTCCAGATTTCTATTAATTGTGATATCGTGAGTAGGTATTCCCCAAATAAATTTAGGCGCATCTTCTTCCTTAGTAAGAGTGTGAAAACCGGGACCAGTTTGAATAGCATCAAGAGTCTGCGGGTCTTTACGAATCATTGGTTCATCCCATCTCTTTAAATCATCCAATCTAAATCCTTCAAAAGCCAGCTCTCTGGTTCTCTCTTCCTTCACATCTTCAAGAGTAACACTCGCCAAAGCTTCTAAACCTCTGGCAACTCTTAAAGAATTTAAAGTTGCTGCAGCATCACCAGTGCTCCTAACAGCAGCTTCTGCAGATATTAGATACATTTCAGCAATTCTAAAAACTTTAGGAGCATGTTGATAATTCGTATTAGCTCCTGTAAATAATTCAGGGTTACCTGGATACTTGTTTACCAGAACCAAATCTGAATAATCAAGACCACCTAATGTTACAGGTAAAGTTTCAAAATACACTTCTCTTCTGGCATCATCTTCAGCATACATTTCCACCACCCATTCAGATGGAATAAAATCTGGTGAAAAACGACTAAGTTCCACCATTAAACCCAAGATAGATACTATTAGTATTTGCCAATTCATCTGGAGCACTTACAAAAAGTTGTAAAATGTCTTCCTGTCCCCCATCCTGATACCAATATGCCATTAATCCTTCTTCACTGGTTATTAACGGATATCTTCCAGATGTTATTAATTCATCTGCAGCCTCTTTAGCTCCCTGCCAATCCTGCATATAGAATTTTACTCTTGCTTCAAGAGCAGTGACAACATCGCTTGTATAATATTTAGAACCCTGAACTCCAGGCACGTCGGCTAATCCATCTCTTGCAGTTTCAATATCTGCTAAAATTTGATCGTAAACAGCTTGTACAGAACTTCTTGGAGCAAAGTTTTCAATATCATATTCCAACATTAATGGAACACCAAGATCTGATGATGCCGTTGCAGGATCATACGATTTTGAAAATCGGAGAATCAATTGATGATAATAGTATGCTCTTGTTAAATATGCTTCTGAGATATACTGATTTAATTCCGCCGCTTCTTCTTCAGTTTCAGTTTCAATAG
This sequence comes from Antarcticibacterium sp. 1MA-6-2, assembly GCF_021535135.1. Classification (NCBI taxonomy): domain Bacteria; kingdom Pseudomonadati; phylum Bacteroidota; class Flavobacteriia; order Flavobacteriales; family Flavobacteriaceae; genus Antarcticibacterium; species Antarcticibacterium sp. 1MA-6-2. Next base: position 2,415,356 of record NZ_CP091036.1, read on the forward strand.
TTTCAAAACCTTCTATTGCAGCATTAATACTGGTAATACCAGAATAATAAGATTGCCAGGTATCACGAATCGTATAATCATCAGCTAAAAAATCCCAACGATGTACACCACCATTTCTATTTCCATAATCCAATGTGGCATTTAATTGATCAGCCTGAATATCTGTAGAATACATATACAACCCATACACTCTGTTTCTCAACTGTCCATACATTCCAGTATTCCAGTTAGAAGCATCTTGTACAGACTGAAAGGACTGGGAGCGTTCAATAGCATCATGAGGGAAACGATCTAAGTCGTTACACGAGGCCAGCACCAACAAAAACATTATTCCAGTCGTAAAATATTTCAACTTAATTGTTTTCATAATTATATTATTTCTCTATTATTTTTATTTGTTTAAAATGCGATATCAACTCCCATAGTAAACTGTTTTGTGTTTGGATTCACTCCTAAAGTTAGGTTTGAATCGATCTCAGGATCTGGTCCTGAATATTCAGTCCAGGTCAATAAGTTTCTTCCAACCACGTAAAGCTTCAAACCATCAATTAAACCGACAGTTTGCACTAATTCCCTCGGTAGATTATAACCTAAAGAAAGAGTTTTTAATCTTATAAAAGAAGCATCTTCAATCAACCTCGAGTCAAATTGTGTAAACTGCACACCATAACGTGGGAATTGTGTTTGATCTCCTGGCTCTTTCCAATAATCCAGAACTGCAGTACTCTGGTTAAAACCTCCAAATACAGACGGGTTTTCAAAGAAGTACCTGTCATTATTTATAAGATGCTTTCCTTCTGAAAAAGTAAATGCTGCTTGCATATAGAAGCCTTTGTACCCGGCATTAAGTCCAAAACCTCCATTTAGTGGCGCATATCTTTTAATTCCAGTATTTTGTTGAAGATTAGCGGAATTGAAAGTAGTTGTAACATTATTTGGATCCAAATTAGGATTTATAATTTGATCAGGATCTTCATTAGGAACATACCATTGTGCATCACCAGTTTCTGAATCTACACCTGCGAAAACCGGGTAGAAGAAAGATACTGGCTGTCCAATAGCCCATGATACTCCTGTGTTAGGGATAATCCAGTAGTCCTTATCTTGGAATAACTCAGTAACTTCATTTCTGTTATAGTTAAAGTTTAAATAAGGTGTTACATAAAAATCCTGGTTTGTAAATAAATTGAAGTCCAAAGTCACATCAATACCACTGTTTTTAAGGGAGCCAACATTTGAGGTTACTTCGTCAAATCCTGTAGTATATGGATATGGCACATCAATTAGCATATCCTCTGTCACTCTATTATATAATTCAACATCCAGGTTTAACCTCTGAAATAAGTTCATATTTACTCCCAGAGTTGTCTTGGTTTGATTTTCCCAGGACAAGGCAGGATTACCCGGGGTAGATAAAGCCCAACGGTTTTGACCATTGTATTGGTTTGTGCCTACCAAAGCTAAACTGTTGTAATTACCTATATCTGCATTACCACTTGTACCGTGGCTAGCTCTAAAAGTCAGTTCACCTAACCAATTAACATCCTGTAAGAAACTTTCATTCTTAGCCTTCCACATTGCTCCAATAGCCCAGAAATCGGCATATCTGTTTTCAGCACCAAAACGTGAAGATCCATCGCGTCTTGCCGTGAAATCAACATAGTATTTCTTATTATAGTCATAGGTAAGACGTCCAAAATAGGAAGTAAATACATACTCTGCCCTGTCCTGTTCCACACTAATACTTTCAGGTCCCTGACCTAATAAAATTAAACGGTCGTCACTTTGACCAGCAGATGATCCTAAAAATCTTTCATAATCAAAATCTATATACTCCTGACCTCCAAGAATAGAAAAATTATTAACCACACCAAGATCAAATTTATATTCGATGGTATTTGTAATAGTTTTTGTTAACCCTCTTCTAAACTCTTCCGAGGAAGAACCAAAATTTAAGGAACCAACATAAGATGGTAACCTTTGTGTAGAAATTGTATAGTCATAGAACTCCACACCCGCCTGAGTTCTTAGAGTTAAGCCTTTGAATGGTTGTAATTGGATAAATCCAGATGGGTTAAGCTGCACATTCGTTCCCAAACTAGGATTGTTATCAGCCAGGTACTGTGGATCATACCTGTTCCAACCTGGAATTACACCTTCATACCTTCTCCCGGTCTCAGGATTAATAGGTGAATAAAATGGTTGTGCCAATAGAGCTAATCCCCTATTCGTACTATTACTACCATAAGGGTTTGTTTGTCTCTCATCATACCCTAAAGAAAGATTCAAACCTACCTGGATCCAATCTTTAATATCTGTAGTAAGATTACTTCTTAAAGTATACCTGTCAAAACCAGAACGGTAAGCCATTCCCTCCTGTGTAAAATAACCTCCGGAAATATAGTAGGTAGAATGTTCCCCACCTCCTGAAACATTTAAATTCAATTGGGTTGTTGGAGCTCCTTCATTGTAGTAATATTCATACCACTGAGTATCATTTGGATATTCTTCTAAAATTGCATTTACCTGCTCCTGGGTACGGTACCCTGTTTCTACCCAAAAATCGGTTAATTGCTGAGTGTTTAAAAAGTTGGTGAAATAATCCTTATTGGCCAGATATGTAAACCCATGTTGAGAGCTAAGGTTTATAACCGGGTCTTTACCCCTCCTACCTTTTTTAGAAGTAATATAAACTACCCCGTTGGCAGCACGTGAACCATAGATAGCAGTCGCAGAAGCATCTTTTAAAACTGTTATATCTTCAAAATCTTCTGGATTCATACTCACTAATGAACCCGAATCAATAGGGAACCCGTCAAGAACAATTAATGGCGTTGAACCTGCCCCAAGGGAACCTGCACCATGTAAACGTATTGAAGGTGTTGCAGAAGGCTCTCCGGACGAGGTAAGAATTTGTAAATGGCTACTCTTCCCTGAACAGCATCTAAAACGTTGGCAGAAGGCCTTTCTTCAAAAACATCTGAAGAAACCTGAACTACAGAACCAACCACGTCAGTTTTGTCCCGTGTTCCATAACCCACAACAACTACTTCATCTAAAGCTGCTGCATCTTCCTCTAAAGTAACATTAATGGTAGTAACATTTCTTACTACTACATTATTCGTTGCATATCCAACATAAGAAAAAACTAATGTTCTTCCTTCTACAACAGAAATACTGTAGTTCCCATCGAAATCTGTCTGGGTACCATTAGATGTACCCTGGACAATTACATTTACACCAGGTAAAGGTAATCCTTGTTGATCTGTAACCGTTCCGGTTATCGTCTTTTGCTGTGCAAAGGTTAATTGCACCACTAACACCATCAAAAGTGTTAGAATTCCACTTAATTTCTTTTTCATTATTTTGTTAATTTGAATTAGCCCGCGTCAAAATTCACAATTTATTCTCCGGCAAAAATATTTTTGCGAAATTTGAAGTGTTAAACCTTTAACACAGCGCTTGCCTCTTAGATGCAAATAAAAAGAAAGGGTTGCGTGAGTTTTCTTATTTTTTTAAAATACTTTTTAAATGTTATTAAATTCCTACTACAAAAAAGGCATAGAGTGCGGGACTGATGAAGCAGGAAGAGGATGCCTCGCGGGGCCTGTAACCGCGGCAGCTGTAATACTTCCCACTAGTTTTAGAAATAAATTTTTGAACGACTCAAAACTGGTAAAACTTCCTACACGTTTAAGATTGAAAAAAATTATTGAAAAAAGGGCTTTATGTTTTTCTGTTACCCATCTCGATAACAATAAAATAGACGAGATCAACATTCTAAATGCATCCATCCTGGCTATGCACCACTGTCTAGATAAAATAGATGTAGCACCGGAACATATCCTTGTAGATGGTAACAGATTTAAACCTTATAAAGAAATTCCCCATCTATGTGTCATTAAGGGAGATGGTAAATATCTCAATATTGCTGCAGCCTCAATACTTGCGAAAACTTACCGGGACGCCTATATGGAAAAGCTGCATGAAGAATATCCTATGTACAACTGGAAACAAAACAAAGGATATCCCACAGCAGAACATCGGGCAGCAATTGAAAAATACGGAGTTACAAAATACCACAGAAGAAGTTTCCGGTTGCTGCCTGAGCAGTTGGAGCTTGAGCTGTGATTATTATATTTGCAAGACATTCCAAAAATATATCTTTTGATTTTAAAAAAGCTTCTGTTAATATTAGTACCCTTGCTCCTCCTCATTTCGTGTAATGAAGAAAAGGAAAGAGATACTGATCTTAAAAGTTGGATTCCCAAAAATTCAGCCTACATACTAAAATCAAATGATCTAAACTCTTTCCTGACAAAAATTGATAGTCTTTCGTTCCTGAAAGATAATCCACACCTGGTAAGTACCGCAATTAAAACACAGCTCAAAAGTTTGTCGGGATTTTTTAAAGGCCCCGCTATTGTTTCCTTTAGCACAGATTCGGCAGGAATATTCCATTATACCTTCCTTGCACAAGGAAAGCAGGACACTATTCAAATCGACACCATAAAAAATAAATCTATAGAGACTTTTAAATATGAGGATTTTGATATTACCAAATACACCCTGGAAGATATTAGTTTCTTTACCTCTTTTAATAACGAAATTTTAATAGCCAGTAATTCCCGCATAAATCTTGAAAAAATTCTTACAGAAGAGGAAAACAATGATAATGCTATTTTAAACCAAGTTCTCAACGCAGCTGATCCTTCAAAAACTTCTCTTTTAATAAATCATAAATTAGTCGATAAAAACATTGAGGATTCCTTTTCCAATTTCCTGCTCCCTATCCAAAATATTGCATCCTGGAGTGTTGTGGATATTGACCTGGAGGGAGAGAACATTTTTTTAAACGGAATTTCAACCTGGAAAGAAAGTGAGATTAGTATTCTTAGTAATTTTAAGGAGGTAACTTCACAACCAAACCTGCTTGCAACTGTTACACCTAGCCAATGCAGCTGGATTTTATTCTTTTACCTACAGTGATTACAAAAAATTAGATTTTAACTGGGCAAAAATAGACAGTACCCGTCAAAAGATTTCCGATAATCACCTGCTTACTTTTACACGGGAGGCGGGTTTAATTTTTACTGCGGAAGAACCAGTTCTAGTTCTCACTACCACAGATCCCGTTTTAGCCAGAGAAGCAATCACTTCGGAAAACGAATTACTGGAGGAATTTCGGAATTTTTCTATTTTTCATTTTACTGAAGAAGTTTCCATAGCCGAAAATCTGAAGCCATTAATTAAAGAAAAAGAGGCGAATTACTTTGCCTCTGTAGATGAATTCATCCTTTTTTCTAAAAATCTTTCTCCTCTAAAAAACATTATCACCAATTACCTCAATAAAACGACTTTAAGTGAACAGGAGTCTTATAAGGATGCAACGATAAATCTGGCGGAATCATCATCGCTCTTAATGGTAGCTAATTCTGGGGAATTTAAATCAAAACTGTTACAGGTAGCTACCCCCACAATACTTTCAGAAATTGAGAAATTGGACTTCAAAAACTACCCTGTCCTGGCACTTCAATTTGTTGCTGAATCAGATTTTGCCCATGTACATGGAGTTTTTAATACTACCAAGGCCACTGCCTCTGCTTCAGGACCTCAACAACTGGCAGCAATAGAAATTGAAAATACAAACATAGCTCTAAAACCATTTCTGCTGAAAAATGACAAATCCCGAAAGATAGAAGTTGCTTTCCAGGATGAAAACAATATGCTTTACCTTTATTCTGCTTACGGGGAAGCTTCAGTGGAAAAAAGAAGTGGATGGCAGGATCCTGGGAGAAATTCACCAGGTAGACCTGTTTAAAAATGGCAATCTACAATTATTGTTCAGCACTCAAAATTCCCTTACCGTCCTGGACAGGGATGGAAATAGTGTTAAACCATTCCCTCTTAATTTTAAAGACGCTGTGACCAGGCCATTATCGGTATTTGACTATGACAACAACCGCACCTATAGATTTGTCATTACCCAGGGAAGGGATCTTTTAATGTACGATTCCAAAGGTTCCATTGTAAAAGGCTTTGGATTTGACAAGGCAGCTTCTGAAATTTCCCAGTCTCCACAGCACATAAGGATGGGAAATAAAGATTATATAGTTTTTCCTGAAAAGGAGGGGAAATTAAATATCCTTAGCAGGCAGGGGAAGCAGCGGGTGAAGGTAAACACAAAATTAGACCTTTCAGAAAATGGATGGTTTGAGAACAATGGCAATTTTGTTTCGGTTAATACTGAAGGGGAGCTGTTAAAGATCAATGAGAACGGAAAGATCAACCGCGAAAAATCGGGATTTGAGGTTCCTCCATTTCTTACTGCTACAGAAAATACTCTGGTACTACAGTCCGAAAACATTTTAAAAATAAATGACAATACTGTGACTTTAGATTTTGGTTTGTACACGCGACCTCAAATTTTTGAGATTGGTGGAAAAACGTTTATTACCATTACAGATACCCAGTCGCAAAAAGTCTTTATCTTTAATGAAGATGCTACTTTAGTACAGGGATTTCCGGTTTACGGGACTTCTTCAGTAGATATTTATCAGGCAGAGGACGGTGCATTTATTTTAGGGGTATTGGGAGAAAAAAACTCTGCTATACTATATAGATATAATTAGTTTAGGAAATTTTTTCTGACACACTTCGCACCAATTTGGCTTCAAAAATCGAAGCAAAATGTCTTAGTAGTTTTTCCTCCACTTCGTTGAGAGAAACTTCTTTTCTACCGAGCTCTACATTTAAAGAAGTGACAGCTTTACCCTGAATTCCGCAGGGAATAATATGATCAAAGTATCCAAGATCTGCATTTACATTAAGGGCAAAACCATGCATCGTAACCCAGCGACTGGCCCTAACTCCCATAGCACAAATTTTTCTTGCATAGGGTGTTCCTACATCCAGCCAAACTCCGGTTTCACCTTCGCTTCTTTCTGGTTTTAATCCAAAATCTCTAAGGGTCAGGATAATTGTTTCTTCCAGGAGCCGAAGGTACTTATGAATATCTGTAAAGAAATTGTCCAGGTCCAGAATGGGATAACCCACTAACTGCCCCGGCCCGTGATAAGTAATATCTCCGCCCCGGTTGATCTTATAGTATTTTGCTCCTCTATTTTCAAGATCAGCTTCAGAAAGAAGAAGGTGTTCTGCCTTTCCACTTTTTCCAAGAGTATATACATGCGGGTGCTCCAGCATTAGAAGATAATTGGGAGTTTCTTCTTCCAGATTTTCTCTACGGTTGCAAATTTTTAGATCCAGAATTTCGCGGAATAACTTCTCCTGATAATCCCAGGTCTCCTTATAATCCTTTAAACCCAGCCGCTGTATTTCTATCTTTTTATTCAATTTTTAACTCTCTTCCTTTTAGCCACTAATGCACTAATATTCTTATTTTTCTCTTAGTATCCGGCCTATAAACATATACATTTCTCACTCCACTATTATAGCCACTAATGCACGAGTAATTTTAATTCTTTCTCTTGTATTATAATTCCATTCCTTCCACTCTCCACTCTCCACTTTCCACTTTCCACTCTCCTCTTTCCACTGTCCTCATTCCACTCTCCACTCTCCACTTTTAAAGCCTCCTGGATCTAAAAATCCTAATCCTTTGGTTTGTTCAGTATTATCAATGCTGCAATTACTCCTGGAATCCATCCAAGCAGGGTGAGAATGAGAACAATTAAAATTGATCCGCACCCGCGATCGTAAACCGCAAGAGGAGGAAAAAGAACCGAAAGAATTACACGCCAAACACTCATTTCAATGTTTTTTATAAATGGAATTGTACAAAGATATTAATTATATAGCTGAAAAGATGACTCACTTAAACAACATAAGGATGAAAGAAAATGTAATTGACTGGTTGACTGAATGTCCTTATATTTGCACTTGCTTAGCCCAGGAGGGTAAGCAGCTTAATTAAAAGAAAATCATGCAGCTATCTGAACAAGAAATTGTACGAAGAGAAAAACTTCAGTCACTAAGGAAAATAGGAATTGATCCTTACCCGGCAGCCTTATATCCTGTCACTCATAGAACAAGTGAAATTAAGTCTGATTTTGAAGAAGGGAAAAAAGTGGTAGTTGCAGGAAGGCTAATGTCCCGAAGAATTCAGGGAAAAGCATCTTTTGCTGAAATACAGGACTCCCTGGGTAAAATTCAGGTTTATTTTAACCGGGACGAAATTTGTACAGGAGAGGACAAATCAATGTACAATGATGTATATAAAAAGTTGCTGGACATTGGAGATTTTATAGGAATTGAAGGGGAATTATTCAAAACTCAGGTGGGAGAAAAAACCATCATGGTAAAAAACTTTTCTCTCTTAAGTAAATCCTTGAGGCCATTACCTCTTCCAAAAACAGATAAAGAAGGAAAAACATTTGATGAATTTAATGATCCTGAACAACGGTACCGCCAGCGATATGCAGATCTGGTTGTAAACCCAAGGGTAAAGGAAACTTTCGTGAAGCGCACTAACCTGTTTAAAGCGATGCGGAATTTCTTTAACGAAAAAGGTTATTTTGAAGTTGAGACTCCAATCCTGCAATCAATTCCCGGGGTGCGGCAGCCCGACCATTTATAACTCACCACAATGCCCTGGACATACCCCTTTACTTAAGAATAGCAAATGAACTTTATCTTAAGAGATTAATTGTTGGAGGTTTTGATGGGGTATATGAATTTTCTAAGAACTTTAGAAACGAAGGTATGGACCGCACCCATAATCCTGAGTTTACGGTGATGGAAATTTACGTCGCCTACAAGGATTACAACTGGATGATGGAGTTTACCGAGAATCTTCTGGAATATTGTGCTATGGAGGTAAATGGTAAAACCGATGTTACCTTCGGAAAGCATTCCATTAACTTCAAAGCTCCTTTTAAGCGGGTTACAATGACTGATGCTATAAAAGAATATACAGGTTTTGATATAACAGGAAAATCTGAAAAAGAACTTTACGAAGCTGCAAAAGGAATGGGCATAGACGTAGATGACACAATGGGTAAAGGCAAGCTTATCGACGAGATCTTCGGCGAAAAATGTGAGGGTAATTTTATACAGCCTACTTTCATAACAGATTATCCTAAGGAAATGAGTCCGCTTTGTAAGGAACACAGGGAGAATCCAGAATTAACTGAACGTTTTGAACTAATGGTTTGCGGGAAAGAAGTTGCGAATGCCTATTCCGAACTTAATGATCCTATTGATCAAAGAGAGAGATTTGAAGAGCAATTAAAACTTTCAGAAAAAGGAGATGATGAGGCAATGTTTATTGATAATGATTTTCTACGTGCACTTGAATACGGAATGCCTCCAACTTCAGGATTGGGAATAGGAATGGACAGGTTAATTATGTTTTTAACTAATAATGCTTCTATTCAGGAAGTGTTGTTCTTTCCCCAAATGAAACCTGAAAAGAAAGCTTCTGTTCCAAAGCCTGAGGATTTTATTAAACTTGGTGTCCCTCATGATTGGGTAGATGTGGTAATGCACGAATTTGGAAGTGTTTCAAAATTAAAGGAGAATAAAGCTACCCAGGTCCATCAGAAGTTAAATGGGTTAAGAAAGAAAAATAAATTACCCATTGCCGCCCTTCAGCTCGAGGAAGTGGAAAAATGGTTTTAGATAAAAATGAAAAACCCTCTCAGTAATTAGTGAGAGGGTTTTTTCTGATCAAAATTTTTATTTCTTTCCGAACATTCCGCCGATCTTTCCGGCCATTCCACCAAGATCTCCTCCTGCGCCTGCACTTCCTCCAGCGCCATCATCTTTTAAATAATTATCTACCTGGCCTGCAATACCCGCAGGCAGTCTATCTTTCAAAAAAGACGCCACTGTATTCACAGCTGTCCTTGCCTGAGATTCTGAAATTCCGGCTCTTTCAGCCACCATCTTTACAACTTTATCCATAACCGTATTTTTTTTGTTATTTCTACAAATTAAGAAATATTATCAGGAAAACGGGTTTCCTTCCGCAGCTTAACAAAATATTGAGCACCTCATAAAATTATATTTTGGCGAAGACTTTCATTACGGAAGGAAAAATGTTGCAGAGGTTTTATTTCTTATTTATTCTCACGAAAGGATGTTAAAAATAAAAAAGATATAACTATCCCTTAAACCTTTTCTATATTTAGCGGTCAAAGGATTACCCACTTGTGGTCTTTTTCAATTTTTATCGTGAACCACTTCATTACTATTAAAACAATTAAACTAAATTTTTCATGACCAAACAATTTTCGACCAGGCTATTACTTGTAGCCCTGTCTATTTCTGTTTCCGGTTGTGCCGTTTTTCAGAAAAAAGATTCTAAAAGCGCAGCAGCAACTACCGAAAAACCGGAATCGCAGAATAAAAACGGAATCAAACCTTACAGTAAAGTTATCACCAAAAATGCGAAGACCGATGAAGGTCTCTTTACTGTTCACCAGGTGGAGGATGATTATTTCTATGAAATTCCTGATAGCTTATTCAACCGTGAAATGCTCATGGTAACCCGTATAGCTCAAACAGCATCGGGTATTGGCTTTGGTGGAGGTAAACAAAATGAGCAGGTACTTCGTTGGGAAAAGAAGAATAAAAATGTTTTGTTACGCGTTGTTTCCCATGATGTTTATGCAGCTGATTCTCTACCCATTCACGAGGCAGTAGTAAATTCCAATTTTGAACCTATTTTATTTTCTTTCAACATTGAAGCTTATAAAAAGGATTCACTAAGTACTTCTACAGTTATTAAGGTGACAGATCTTTTTAAGCAAGACGTACAAGCCCTGGGTTTTCCTCAAAGAAGCAGAAACAATTACAAAATAAGCCGTATTGATGACAGCAGGTCTTATATTGATACCATAAGAAGCTATCCTGAGAATATTGAAGTTCGTCACGTAAAGACTTATAACTCTACCGAGCCACCTTCAAACTCAAGTACTGCCTCCATTTCAGTGAAAATGAGTAATTCCATGATTCTTCTTCCAAAGGTGCCAATGGAGAGAAGATATTTTGATGAAAGAGTTGGATGGTTCACCAGTTCGCAGGTAGATTACGGTCTGGATGCTCAAAAAAGTGAAACGGTGCGATATCTTGATCGCTGGAGACTTGAGGTAAAAGAAGAGGATCTGGAGAAATTTAAGCGTGGAGAACTTGTAGAACCAAAAGAACCTATTGTATACTATATCGATCGTGCAACCCCAAAAAAATGGATCCCATTCATAAAGCAGGGAATCGAGGACTGGCAGGTAGCTTTTGAGGCAGCGGGTTTTAAAAATGCTATTATCGCAAAAGATCCGCCCTCTGTTGCAGAAGATCCGGATTGGAGTCCTGAGGACGTGAGGTATTCTGTAGTAAGATATCTTGCTTCTCCTATACCCAATGCCAATGGCCCTCATGTAAGTGATCCACGTTCAGGAGAAATCCTTGAATCAGATATCAACTGGTACCACAACGTAATGACTCTGTTAAGAAACTGGTTCTTTGTACAAACAGCTGCTATTAACGAGGATGCACAGGGAGTTGCATTTAAGGATGAAGTGATGGGACGACTTATAAGATTTGTTTCTTCTCACGAAGTAGGACATACTTTAGGTCTTCCTCATAACATGGGTAGCAGTGTGGCATATCCTGTAGAGTCTTTAAGAGATGCTGAATTCACTAAAAAGTTTGGTACTGCTCCATCTATCATGGATTATGCGAGGTTTAATTATATTGCTCAACCGGAAGATGGGGATGTTGCTCTAATGCCGGAAGTAGGTCCATATGACAAATATTCCATAATGTGGGGATATAAGCCCATACCCGGGAAACAGGGAATAGAAGAAAAGGAAGTTCTTGATCAATGGATCATTGAAAAAGCTGATGATCCTATATACAGGTTCGGCGCTCAACAATACAGCGTTGTAGACCCAAGTTCGCAAACTGAAGATCTTGGTGATGATGCTGTTCTCGCCAGCCAGTACGGCATTAAGAATCTTAAGAGGATCACTCCCAGATTAATTGAATGGACCGCTGAAGATGGAAAAGATTACGATGATCTTGAAGAAATGTACGGGCAGGTTCTTGGGCAATATAATCGTTATATGGGACACGTTGCCGCTAACATTGGTGGAGTTCTAAAACAAACTAAAACTTACGACCAGGAAGGTGCTGTTTATTTCCACGTAACTGCCGACAAGCAAAGGAAAGCGATGAAATTCCTTCAGGATGAATTATTTACAACTCCTGAATGGTTGATCGAGCAGGATATTTTCAACAAAATTGAATTTGATGGAAATATTGAAAGAGTACGCGGAACACAGGAAAGAACCCTGAATAATTTGCTTGACTTTGGCAGAATGGGAAGATTAATTGAAAACCGCGAAATCAATGGCCGTGAAGCTTATGACCTTCTCGAAATGATGACAGATCTTAGAACGGGGATTTGGAGTGAATTACGATCGGGTAGCGCAATTAGCACTTACCGTCGTAACCTACAACGGGCATACATTAGTCGAATGGAATACCTTATGACTCAAAACCAATCTTCCGGTCGTTTTGGTGGAACCAGCATAGATGTTGCTCAAAGCGACATTAGACCTGTAGTAAGAGGAGAACTTGTAACTCTTTTAAGGAATGTAAAAAGTGCTGCAAACAGATCAGGTGATCAATTAACCCGATATCATTTGTTGGATGCAGCTGAAAGAATAGATCTTATACTTAATCCAGTGAAATAATAGCGGCAGCGCTAACCATTTTAAACTACCGCTTAAAGCGGTAGTTTTTTTTTGCCTCTATAGCTACTGGCGTATTAACTCTTTTTCACAAAAACATTTTACTAAACCAACACTTTTAAAACAACTTTAAGAAACCAGTTAAAAAAGAAATAAAGGCGTGCATTTCTGTCTTAAATTTTTTTTCGGGTATGATATTTTCAGGACTTTAGGGCCATTGATAACCTAAAAAAGAAATAAGTATGAAGAGTTTAAGCAATGATCTTACGAGGTACGTGATGTATGTTGTATTTTCTTTTATGGCAGTTGGGATGTCCAGCTGTAGCAGTGATGATGACGCTGATGATATGATGGAACCAATAGCAACAGGTTCTATAACTGTTGAAGACAACCAGGAAATTTCCCAAAATACTTTAATAGTACAAAGCGTGACCGTTGGACAGGAAAGTTGGGTAGTAGCCGTTATGGGCGGTGACGAAAACACTAACAATTTTATTACAGAACCTGTTAAGGTAGAAGCAGGAACAACTACAAACGTTGAATTAATACTTAATGATGATGTTGATTTAACGGCAGGAGATGCAGGAAATGAGATATCCATTAAACTTTATGCCAACGATCAGGACGAGGGAAATTTAGGAGAATGGGATGAATCAGATGATCCTATTATGGATGGAGATACCATGGCAACAGAAACTATAACTGTTTTCGTTGACGACAGTAGTAATCAAACCTTTGCCGATTTTGACGCAAATGCTGATGGGATGCTGAATCAAAATGAATTTCCTAATTCCTACCAAAACAATTTTTCTGAATGGGATGTAGATGGAGACGGTTCTTTAAGTGATGAAGAATTTTCTAACACTACTTTTGGTAATACCGATGCAGATGACGACGACACAATTAGTGAAGCTGAATGGAATATGGGGTGGACCAGAATGTACGGCACTTACACTTAGCGAAGATGATTTTGCCACTTTTGATGCTGACTCTAACGGAAGCCTAAGCAGTGAAGAGTGGATGACTGGTTTTGGAGAGACTGAATGGTTTACAACGTATGATGCCGATGCAAACAGCAGTGTATCAGAAACTGAATGGAATACCGGACTCTGGGGAGACTGGGATGCAGATGGGAATGGATCTATTAATGAGGATGAGTTCAATATTTATAGTCCTTATACCACTGCCTGGTAAACATAATCGCTTTAAAAATAAAAGTCCGAAGGTTAATTCCTTCGGACTTTTTTATTTTATAGTTGCCTGAGTTTTCTTTAATCAATCCACTTTCTAAAGCTTTACCCCACGTAACCGCAATGCGTTTGCTATTACGGAAACTGAACTAAAGCTCATTGCAAGCGCCGCAATCATTGGAGAAAGCAGGATCCCAAAGAACGGGTAAAGTAAACCTGCTGCAATTGGCACTCCCAGGGTATTATAAATAAGAGCAAAAAATAGATTTTGTTTTATATTCTTCATCACTTTACTGCTAAGGTTTTTTGCCTTGACCACTCCATGAAGATCACCTTTTACCAGCGTAATCTCTGCACTTTCTATTGCCACATCGGTTCCTGTTCCCATTGCTATTCCAATATCGGCCTTTGCAAGTGCTTAGCGCATCATTAATACCGTCTCCGGCCATCGCCACTTTCTTTCCCTGCTTTTGAAGACGTTCTACTTCGTGCAATTTATCCTGCGGAAGCATCCCGGCTTTGAAATCAGTTAGATGTAATTCTGAAGCTACTGCGGCTGCGGTCTTTTCATTATCTCCCGTCAACATCACAACCTCCACCCCTCTGTCTATTAATTCCTTTATCGCCTGCCTACTGGTATTCTTGATTGGATCTGTAATTGTCATAAAGCCGGAAACCTTTCCATTTACAGCGACATAAGAAACTGTCTTTCCTTTTTCCTGTTCTGCCTCTACCTGCTTCTTGAGATCGCTACTAACATCAGCCTTGATTTCCTGCATAAGTTTCTCGTTACCTATAGCAATCTTTTTTCCTTCAGAAATTCCTGTAACTCCTTTACCTGTAACCGAATTAAAATCTGAAGCTTCTGAAACATTTACCTTCCGATCTCGTGCATATTTCACAGTAGCTTCAGCTAATGGATGCTCACTTTGCGCATTGACAGAAGCGATGTACTGAATTAATTCTTCTTCAGAAATGTTATTTAAAGCCACAATTTTTTCCACTGAAGGTTTTCCTTCAGTAATAGTTCCTGTTTTATCAATAATGAGTGTATCTATCTTGTCCATTTGTTCAATGGACTGGGCATTTTTGATCAATACTCCGTTTTGAGCACCTTTTCCCACTCCTACCATCACTGACATTGGTGTGGCAAGTCCGAGGGCACAGGGACAGGCGATAATAAGGACTGCAATAGCATTAATGAGCGCAAAGGAGTAGCTGGGTTCCGGTCCCCATATTGCCCAAACTATGAAGGTGAGAACCGAAATAAGGACAACAATCGGCACAAAATAAGCAGAAATTTTATCCGCCAACTTTTGAATAGGCGCCTGGGAACGGCTTGCATCATTTACCATTTTGATGATCTGCGCAAGCAGGGTTTCATCCCCAACTTTTTCTGCTTTCATCGTGAAACTTCGGTTTCCATTAATGGTTCCTGAACTCACTTTGTCACCTTCAGCTTTTTCCACGGGAACAGGTTCCCCTGTTATCATAGATTCGTCGATATTGGTTTCCCCTTTTTCGATGATACCATCCACGGGGATTTTATCTCCCGGCTTTACCCTCAGGATATCTCCTACCTGAATTTCATCTGTATGAATTTCTTTTTCTACCCCATTGACTACAATAACTGCTCTATTAGGAGCGAGCTTGAGAAGCTCCTTTATGGCAGAATTTGTTTTGCTGTGGGCTCTGGCTTCCATCAACTGACCCAACAAAACCAGCGTAAGAATTACAGTAGCGGCTTCAAAATAAACATGCACAGTACCGTGGTGAGATTTAAATTCCGCAGGAAAAATATCAGGAAAGAGCAATCCTACGACACTAAATATCCAGGCAATTCCTGCACCTATCCCGATGAGGGTAAACATGTTCAGGTTCCAGGAGACGATGGATCTCCAGGCACGCTCGAAGAACATCCAGGTGGCGTAAAAGACTACTGGTAGCGAAAGTGTAAACTGTACCCAGTTCCACGCTTTCATACTCATCCAGTCGTACAGTGGATTGCCTTCTATCATTTCGCCCATGGCAATAATGAAGATGGGAAGTGTAAACGCAACTGCAATTTTAAATTTTTTAAGTAGCTTTTGGTAAGACTTCTGCTCGGCTGAGGCTTCAGGTTCGATCCGAACCAGATCCATTCCGCAGATGGGGCAGCTTCCCGGCTGTACTTCCTTCACTTCAGGGTGCATCGGGCAGGTGTACTGTGGCTCTTCAGCCTTTAAGCTCACTTCTTCCACCAGGTCCATTCCACAGACAGGGCAATCTCCCGCTTTGTCATAGGTCTTGTCACCTTCACAATGCATCGGGCAGTAAAAAGTGCTGGTGCCTTTCCCCTTCGGCTTTTTTGGCTTTGGCGGTGCAGCAAGTTCCTGCCCCGGAAGACCAATATTGTAGGTACCACCATCTTTTTCCAGAACTTCCTGAAATTTCTCCAGTGGCAAGTGTTGCTTCATCGTTATTACTGCTTCCGCTTTTTGCAAATCCACCTCAGCTTTAATTACACCTTCAACTTTTGAAAGTGTCTCCTCAACGTGGCTGCGACAACCGTTGCAGGTCATCTTAAGTAACCTGGTATTTGTGTGACATCAATTCTTTCCCTTCCGAAGAAGGTGTGGAAATATGATAATTTCCACCATTTTGTTGCAGGGCAGATTCAAAAACATCTACAGGAATATGCCGTTGCATATGAATTTCAGCTTCAGCTTTTTCAAGATCTACAGTAACGTTTGTAACTCCGTCGACTTCGCTCAACACCTTCTCTACGTGTGATCTGCAACCATTACAGGTCATCCCGGCAATTTGATAAGTGTGCTTCATGGTAGTTCCTTCCGTAGCAGACTCATGTTTCTTATCCGAAATATGATAATTCCCGCCTGCTTCCTGTAAAGCCGCTTCAAGCTTTCCTGTTTTCACGTGATTTGACATTTCAATTTCAGCTTCAGCTCTTTCAAGATCTACTGTAGCAAATTGAACTCCTTCTATTCCTCTAAGGATTTTTTCGACGTGCCCGCGGCACCCATTACAGGTCATTCCTGAAACATTGTAAGTATGTTTCATCGTAGTTCCTTCAGTAGAAGATTTATGCATTTCTGAAATATGATAATTCCCGCCTGCTTTCTGCAGGGATTTTTCTAATTCCTGAGTTGGAATGTGAGGTTCCATCTCTACTACAGCCTCGGCTTTTTCAAGATCAACTACTGCTTTCTTTACCCCTGGAGTTGCATTTAAAGCTTCTTCTACATGCTTCCTGCAACCGTCACATGTCATCCCGGATATTTTATAAGTGTGTTCCATATTTCTTAAATTGAAATGTAAATTTACTCTGTCCTTTATTGTAAGACTTTCAGGATTAGGGTGAAAACTTTTAAATTTTTTAGAAAAATTCAATTCTTATAAAAAACAAAACCCCGGAAAATACCGGGGCTTCTGCTTTATAATAGCACGACTTATGCCGCATAATTTCTACAGGCTTCAGCACATTCTCTACATGCTTTAGCACAATCTTTACAATGTTGGTGTTCGTGCTTTTCACATTCTTTAGCACAAGCCTCACAAATTTCAATGCAGTAATCCAGCAGACCCTGAACATTCTTAAAATTGGTTATGATCACCTGGTTAACGGTGGAACAAACCTCAGCACAAACTCTATCTGTCCGTATACAGTCTACCATCATTTTCACATTTTCTTCCCCGAGACATGCATCAGCGCAATAATTACAGTGGTTAATACAATTTCCCAGTGCATGAATCAATCTTTCATTTCTCATAATATATTGGTTTTAATTAATTACCTCAATTTAAGAATAAGAATTTGCAAGGACTTTTAATAAAAATGTAAAAACTTACGATATTATTGATTTTATAAAGAATTTAACGTGTTTCTGCTTTTAATATGGTTCATCCGGTATTGGGAAGGAGTTAATCCTGTAGCTTTTTTAAAGGAAGTAGAAAGATAAGCCGCACTTCCATATCCCATCAAGTCAGCTATCTCAGAAATAGATTTTTCATTATACTCCAGGAACTCCTTAATTCTTTCGGTCTTAATGGCAAATTGAAAAGCCTGGATGCTCTTGCCTTCCACCTTTGTAAAAATTGAGCTAAGATGACTGTAGTCAAATGCGAGATCCTCTGTAAGCAACTGGGAAAGATTTTTATTACTGAAATTAGCATCATCATAAATGCTTTTAATAATAATAGATTTGATCCTGGTGACGATCATCTCATTCCTGTCTGCAATTAAGTCAAATCCAACCTGCTTTAATTCCTTTTTAAGAAGCTGTTCTTCCTTTAAAGGTAAAGCCCGCTTTAAAACCACCTCTCCCAGGGATATTCTTTCAAACGGAATTTCCAGCCGGAGCAGAATTTGTTCCACTGTGCTTATACAGCGGTCACAAACCATGTTTTTAATATGCAAGGTTTGATCTATCATTTAAATTTCTTTTTTCTATATTCTCTAACTTAGGAATTTTAATGGATAAGAAGCATATTCTGCAGGAGAAGCACCGCAGAATATGAACCTGTTTACATTAGTTAATTGTTGCCTCTACCCTGCCGCATTTCAACATTTTATCCCCATAATATGGATTTCTTATTTCCTGACTATTGGAGAACCAGTAGTCACCTTTACCTTCGAAAGCCATGGGGCAATACTGCTTGTATATTTCTCCCGATGCCAGTGCTCCTTCCAGCCTGGTTTCCATAGCCGCAGTAAGATTTGAAAATGCTTCCCGTTGCTTGTTCACATCGTTACTGCTGGAAATATTTCTCGCCGCTGCAGCAAATTCTTCAGTGACTTCTGCTGTTTCCAGTTGTGCCACCAGTTCTTTTGCCCTTTCCTGTGCCATTGCTGCATCTGTCTCTACCAAGGCTTTTTTAATATCTATGTAATGCTGGTAAACCATTGCTGTAGTTTCATCTTTAAATTCGGCGGTGGTTTCATCAATATTCTCCTCAATTTCTGTATCCTCATTCATACGCTCACCTTCGCGCATTTCATTTTGCATTGGCTCTGCAGCATCCTCTTTATTCTCCTCCCCATTCCTGCAGGAATTAAGAGTTAAGGAACCTGCAATAAGGGAAAACATCACTAAACTTTTAAAATTTCTTTTCATGACTTCTTTATTTATAATTTATTAAAATTAAACCAATTTTTCCTGCTTAAAGGAAATTTTTCAAAAAGGGATTTTTGCATTCTAATTCTTTGCCTCCAGTTTTTCTAATAACTGCTTCATTTGGGCAATTTCTTCTCTTTGAGTTTTAATTATCGTTTCTGCCAGTTTTTTAACCTCCGGGTCTTCTATATTTGCTCGTTCACTGGTTAATATAGCAATGGAGTGGTGAGGGATCATGGCCTTCATCCATAATTCATCTCCTATAGGAGTTTGCGCCCTTACCAGCAATAACGCACTTACAAAAAGCAGAAAGCTTCCTGTATAAATAGCGATGTTCTTCTTCTTGTTTTTATACATATTCAACATTAGAGAAAGCATAATAACGGCCATGGCAGAGATTCCCAAACAGCTCATATAAAACCGGGTAAGACTAAAGTATACGTGGTCCATTGCATAGGTGTTTAAATACATGGTGATATACATTGCTATAAATGACAAACCCAGCATTAAAAAAAATTTGCGATACATACTACTACTCATTTTTTGGTCTTCTTTTTTAGATGATTCCATTTTGTCTTATTTTTAGTTAATTAATTTCTCTTTTTACTTCTCCACATTTCAACATTGCTGCTCCATAGTACGGATTTCTAATTTCAGGGGATGCGCTTAACCAATCTGCACCCCGATTACTGTTTGACATAGGGCAGTGCAAGACATATAACTCTCCTGAGGATAATTTAAAACTTGTGACCATTCCTATTAAAGTATTTGATAATTCATCAAAGGAGTTTCTCATTTCTTCAATACCCGCGGCGGCGGCCATATTCTTTAAGCTTAACATCAACTGCTCTTTATAACTTTTCCATACTACTGCTGCTGCTTCATTTAAATCCTTTGCACTCACATTTTCTATTTCTTTCTGCAAATTTAATGCTGCTGATTTTGCTTCGGAAAATTGATCACTTACCAAAGCATCTTTTAATTCCAGATAATGTGCTGTTATTAAATTAAGTTCAGCCTTTGCTGCTTCTGAAATTTCTACCTCCAGCGCAAGATTGCCTTTTTTCACATCAGCTGAAGGATTCATCATGCTTGGCCTGCCGGAAAGCTGAACTGCGGCATCTACTGTAAAAGTTCCATTAGTAACGATCTCCTCTCCATTTTCAAGTCCTGATTTTACCATATAGGAATCCCCAAGCGCTAAGTCCCAAAACAATTTCTCGCATCTCAAAAGCCGCTCTCCCGTTAATGCTTTTCTTAATGTATACAACAGATCTTTCTCCTGTCCACAAAACTGAAGATTTGGGAATTACCAGTTCTTTCTTATTGGTTGAACCAACAGTGGTATTTGTTACTACTCCCGATGCAAACATTTCAGGTTTTAATTTTCCTTCCTTGTTATCCACCTCAACACGTGCAGTGGCCACCCTCGTTTGTGAATTAATAATGGGATCTATAAAGCTTATTACGCCTTCAAAAGTTTCTCCGGGAATGGAATTTACTGTGTACTGTATCGTATCACCTTCTTCTATCCAATTTAATTCACTTTCATAAAGATCAAATAGTATCCAAACTTTTGAAAGATCTGAAATCTCATAAATTGGCATCCCCCGTTCTACATAATCTCCCAGTTCCACCATTTTTTCTGTCACAATTCCGCTTACATCAGCTGTGATAGCAAACCTGTCCAAAGCTTTTCCTCCTGAAAGAATACGCTCAATTTGTGCAGGCCCTATCTTCCAGTTTCGAAGTTTCTGCTTTGCAGCCTCAAATAATTCCGGCTGACTTTCCTTAATGCTTGCCGCCTGTAGAAGCTCTTCCTGGGCGGTTACCAGTTCAGGAGAATAGACGGTTGCCAGGTTTTGTCCGCGATTTACTTTTTCTCCGGTAAAATTAACGCTTAGCTTTTCTATTCGTCCCGGAATGTGGGTAGATTGAGAATATGAATTTCTCTCATCAACCTGAACTTTTCCGTTCAGCCTAACCTCTTTTGAAGCATTCCCTCTACCCACAATCATCGTCTGGATATTTGCAAGCTTCATAGCATTTTCGCTCATCTGGTAGCTGCCAATATCTTCTCCGCTCGTTGTTGATGACACAGGAATAAGATCCATCCCACAAATAGGACAATCTCCCGGCTCATCTTGCCGAATTTGAGGGTGCATGGAACAGGTCCATTCCTGCTCTCCTGCCATTTCTGAATGTTCGTGAGAAACCTCGTCATTAGAGTTTCCTCCACCAAAGAACAGCCAACCCAGCAGGATACCCGCTATGAGTATTCCGGCTGCTGTTAATAATGTTTTGTTATCTGTTTTCATCGTCTTCTTATATTAACTCTAAGGATACCTATTTCTGAATTTCTGAAAGTAAATATTCCAGTCGTGCTTCTGCTATCAATCCGTTCTTTAGGGCCTCTACTGCCTGGGCTTTATAAAGCAAAATATCCTGATTCATTTGAAGAACCTCCTCAAAATCGGTAATAGAACTGCTAAAACCGGAGATGAGTAGTTTGTTTGCCTGATCTGAGCTTGTAACCTGTCGGGTGTATAATTCAATTAATCTTTCTGCTTTCTGAAGCTCATAAACCATACTTTCATATTCATATTGTAATTCATTAATCCGGGCACTTTGCTGCAGTTCTGTGCTTCTGGCCATCAATTCAGCTTCTTTTCTTGCAGCTCTGTATTTCTTTCTATAAATAGGCAGAGTAACGGTAAGCATCGGCATAATCGCGTCCTGCCCATTCATTTCGGGATTGGCATCTGTACGTTTAGAAATAATGCTATAATCAACCCCAAGGCCTAGCATTGGCATTCCTTCTTTTTCTGCAACTACTTCCTGAAGTTCATAAGATTCCCGTTGCTTTTCAAAACCAATCACACTGGGATGCTCTTTAAAAAGATTTTCGATATTCTGCGGAACAATTACAGTTCCCAGGCTTAATGTATCCGGCACTTCTATAGAAGCAGATTTTTCCCTGTTCAGCAATAGATTAAACCTTGCCTGCAACGGGCGTACCTGTTCCTGTAGCAATTCAATCTCAGTTTGTGCGGCTAAAAGCTGAATATCCACTTTCACCACATTGACCATAGGAGAATTTCCGCTTTTAAATCGGCTCAGTGCCAACTCCCGATAAGAATTCAGAATTTCCAGATTTTCATTTTTCAGCTGAAGTATTTTCTTCAGTGCATACAATTCAGCATAAACAGATTTTATATCGAAAAACAAATTCTTCCGAAGATCCAAATATTGCTGAAAACTGGCTTCTGCCATTAAAATTGAAGCTTCTTCTTTTGCTTCCAGAGTTCCAAACCAGGGAAACATCTGCATCAGGGAAAATCTTGCTTCCTGCGCACCTAACCTAGTCTCCACCATTCTTCCGAAGGCGCTCATCGTAAGGCTGGGATCGGGCAAAGATGACACCTGTGGCGCCTTTTGCATGGCCGCTTCAAACTCTGTATAAGCAGCACGAACATTAGGATTATTTTCAGCAGCAATTCCAAGATAATCATTTAAAGTTTGAGCAGAAACAAAGCCCCCCATCCCCCAAAGGGGGAGAAACAGTAACCAAAAACCCCGAAGGCCCACTAACCCTCTAAGGGAGAGTTTGAGCCATTTCCTTCGGGTACGTTCTATATGTATTTTCATTTTTTGTTCTTTAATTGTAAAAAAAGTTTACGACTTAAAAATCTATAAGTCCCCTCTCCTTCGGGGAGGGTTAGGGAGGGGACCGGGGGAGCCGGAGGTTGCCACCACACTTTCCCGCCAGTAAGCCTGCAACACAGGTACTACAAAAATTGTCATTATCTGTATGATCATTCCTCCTACTATAGGGATAGCCATGGGTACCATAATATCTGCACCTTTTCCTGTGGAGGTCAAAACGGGGAATAAGGCAATAATGGTCACTGCAGTTGTCATCATCGCTAAGCCTCACTCTTTTTAATCCCGCCTCCATTACCGCACTTCTCACTTCAGCAACCGTCTGCGGATTCCGTTTTTCAAAAACCTGGTGGATATATGTTCCCATTAAAACGCCATCATCTGTCGCAATACCAAACAGCGCAATAAATCCAACCCAAACGGCTACACTTAAGTTGATATCTCCCATTTGAAACAGGTCCCGCATATTCATTCCTGAAATGGCGAAATTCATAAACCACTCCTGTCCGTAGAGCCAAATCATTATAAATCCGCCTGCAAAAGCAACGAATACTCCGGAAAAGTGAATTGTAGAAGCAATTACAGTTTTGAACTGGAAGTAAAGAAGCAGGAAGATGATGATCAAACTTATAGGAATTACAATTGAAAGTCGCTTTACAGCCCTGACCTGATTTTCATAGTTTCCGGAAAATTTATAACCAACTCCTGCCGGAACTACCAATTCTCCCGAATCAATTTTCTCCTGAATGAACTCCTGCGCATCATTGACGGTATTTACTTCAGCATTACCTTCACGTTTATCGAACAAAACATATCCTACCAGGAAAGTATCTTCGCTCCTGATCATCTGGGGACCTCTGGTATATTCTAAATCTGCAAGCTCACCTAATGGCACCTGGGCACCGGAAGGTGTGGGAACAAGTATTTGTTTGATGCTTTCCGGGTCATCCCTTAGTTCTCTTGGATAACGAACCCGTACAGGATAACGCTCTCTGCCTTCAACAGTAGAGGTGATCTCCATTCCCCCTATCGCTGTTTCCAAAGTTTGCTGAACGTTTTCAATGCTGAGCCCGTACCGGGCTATGGCGTTTCGATTGATATTGATCTCGAGATAAGGCTTCCCTACAGTTCTGTCTGCAAACACCGCTTCAGCTTTTACTGAAGGAACCTGCTGTAATAGTTCCTCCAGCTCCATCCCAAATTCCTGAATCGTCTGTAAATCCGGTCCATAAACTTTAATTCCCATAGGAGCCCGCATTCCGGTTTGCAACATCACCAGCCGGGTTTCTATAGGCTGAAGTTTTGGTGCAGATGTTACCCCTGGAATATCAGTTCTTTTCACGATCTCCTCCCAAATATCATCGGGACTATTAATATGAGCTCTCCAGTTCCTGAAATATTCACCACCATCTTCTACTATAAGATCTGCGGAAGTTATTCCTCTATTAATAGCTTCTTCATTTGTAAGAGTATCTCCTGATCTTAATATGAATCGCTCATCATCATCAACTTTAAAAGCCACAGGTCTTCCCGATTCAGAAAGAATGTATTCTGTTTTATAATTGATCACATTCTCATACATAGAAATTGGAGCAGGATCTAAAGCACTTTCAATCCTTCCAAGCTTACCTACTGCAACTTCTACTTCAGGAATAGCTGTAACTGCAATATCCAGTCGCTGTAAGGTTTCTTTTGAAGCCTCAATACCAGCGTGTGGCATTGAGGTAGGCATCAGCAAAAAAACTCCCTTCGTTCAACGAAGGCATAAATTCTTTTCCAACACCCGGAAACGAGTGTGACAATCCGCTCCAGACACTTGTTTTCCTGATATTTAAACCTACAGTATCAAATCCATTTGCAACAAATCCAAAAATCTTTGGAAATCCTAACCAGATCGTCACTCCGAAGAAAATTGTGATCAACGGCAGCAGTAGAAATTTACCTTTGTTCAGCAGACACCAGTTAAGAATTGGCCTGTAAAATCGAACGATTCCCATTAATATCAATAAGGTTATGGCCAACAGCACAATTACAAATAAGTAATTGGCAAAGAGAGAATTTTGATGCCCGAGCGGCACCCATTCTTCAGTTAAAAAGAATATAGATACTGCAAGAATAATGAACAGCGTGATCTGTTTAGAGTACTTCCCAAGGAAATCGGGATTTTGATCTTCCAATAATCTAAGAATACCTATTACAACCAAAGCTATGGGCAGCCAAAGACCAAAATATATAGCCAGGAATAAACCTCCCAGGATTAAAGAAAGGTTCCATATCCTGTTTACTCTTTTCTTCTCAAGCTTTAGGTTAAAGGCAAAGTAAGAAAGCATTGGCAGGATCATTATTCCAATAAAGAAAGATGCGGCCAGGGCAAATGTTTTGGTAAAGGCGAGCGGCCTGAACAATTTACCTTCAGCATTTTCCATAAAAAACACCGGAAGAAAACTTACAATGGTAGTTGCAAGTGCAGTGGTGACAGCCGGAGCAACCTCAACGGTGGCTTTGTGAATTACAGCCAGTAATTTCGCATCTTTTGCTCCCCTGTTTTTCCTCATCTCGAGATGTCGAATGGTGTTTTCCACGAACACGATCCCCACATCTACCATTATTCCTATTGCAATGGCGATACCAGATAAGGCAACAACATTGGCATCTATACCAAAATACCGCATTACGATAAAAGTGATAAGTACAGCAATAAGCAGCAAGCTGGAAATTATAAGAGAAGCCCGTAAATTAAGGACCAACACGATGATGACTATTATACTTATAAGAATTTCATCTGAAAGTGCACTTTCCAGGGTTCCAATGGTTTCATTAATTAACTCTGTTCTGTCATAAAAGGGAACGATTGTGAGTTTACTAACTGTACCATCAGCAAGGGTTTTTTGCGGAAGGCCCGGAGAGATCTCCAGGATTTTCTCTTTGGTATTTTCTATAACAGCCAACGGATTAGATCCGTACCGGGCGACAACAACTCCGCCCACGACTTCAGCTCCTCCTTTGTCCAGGATTCCCCGTCTTTCAGCAGGTCCCAGAGTTACAATTCCCAGGTCCTTTATAAGTACAGGTTTATTATCTACTGCAGTAACGACTGAATTCTCTATATCTTCAATAGATTTTACATAACCAAGTCCCCTCACCAGGTATTCTACTTTATTAATTTCTAGAGTTTTAGCACCTATATCCCGGTTGGAATTCTTTACCGCCATCATTACCTGGTCAATTCCAATATTGTAGGCCTTCAATGCATCAGGATTTACATCGATTTGATATTCCTGAATATAACCTCCTATAGAAGCTACTTCTGAAACTCCCTGCGTACCGCTTAGTCCCAGTTTTACATAATAATCCTGAATGGACCTTAGCTCATTTAGGTCCCAGCCTCCGGTAACATTTCCTTCCAAATCACGACCTTCCAGCGTATACCAAAAAACCTGGCCAAGGCGTAGCATCAGGACCCAAAGTTGGCTGAACGCCCTGCGGGAGTAGATCAGAAGAAAGGGAATTTAGTTTCTCGAGAACTCTGGTGCGGGACCAGTAGAATTCCACATCCTCTTCAAATATGATGTAAACAATAGAAAATCCGAACATTGAGGTGCTCCTGATAGACTTCACTCCCGGAATTCCCAATAAGGAACTTGTTAACGGATACGTGATTTGATCCTCAATGTCCTGTGGAGAACGTCCCGGCCAGTCAGTAAACACGATCTGTTGATTTTCTCCAATATCGGGGATAGCATCAACCGGAACAGAATCCTTGGGCAGAATTCCCAGGTCCCAGTCAAAAGGTGCCGTTACAAGTCCCCAACCAATAAAAAATATCAGCAGGATTACAGTTACCAGCTTAGTTGTATAAAAAATACTTTATGAATTTATCAAACATGAAATTTGATCATTAATTAAAACTTCTGATAGGTGAGGTACTTGCAGCATTAGCAAATCCTCATAAAGGGATTTAAATCCCGAACAGAATTTTATATGATCAAATTAAAAAGACCTGATCCAGAACCTGAATGTCTGTGACCAGCAAGGGCGGGGTATAATCTTTAAAAGGAATAACTTCAAGAGAAGCCCCCTCAAAAAGATTTAGGAAAGTGTGTGTAAAACTTGTGAGAAAAATCTGTTGATCAAGATCCAAAGAATTAAAAGAAATCTTCAACTCATCCTGACCTTCAACAGCAGTCTTTTCGTTTGTACAGCAGGAATCTTCGGCTATACCCATTTCGAAGTCCATCTCCATTCCGCAGGTTTCAGCTTCAGAAAAAACTGCAAGATCCACTAAAATACTTCCGCAGAAATGTTTATCCACCGTAAATGAGAAAGTAGAGACCAGCACTAAAAGCGCTAATAAAGTGGAAATAGCCTTTTGAAATTTCTTTCTCATTGGACAACAAAGATATAAATATTTGTCTTAGTGAAACAAGAACCAATTCTTCTTAATAGTTGCACATTACAAATTTAGCTGTCATTTTAAACAAAAACTTTAATTCTTACGGGCAAAACTTTCAACATTATTGTTTTTTCGGGTTTTGAGCCTATAATAATAAAATGCCGGAAGTAGAATTATGACGAATATTGGATGAATTAAAAATCTCCTCACGTAAAACAGCGCCATAAAATTTTGATTTTCGATAGTGTAAACAAAGAAGAAAAATACCGGAAAACAGATTAGGAATAATAACAGAAAGAGCGCTGTTGAGAACTTTAAAATATTTTTATCAAAGAAGGCAACATATATAATTGCCAAAGAAATTAGTGTATTAAGGGCAAATCTAAAAGCTACATTTATAAGCAATCTTGCCGCTTCAAAATCAGGGGTTTTATTAAGTAAATATTCAAGTTTAAAGAAATTTATTAATGGATCATAAAAGAGACTGGTTTCAAAAAACCTTATTAGGACCAACAATCCTATCAAAAACCCTATTCCAAGTATTCTAAACCTTGCCTTCATTACCGCTGTTGTTTGAATATATTCTCACCCAAAAAATCCATAGAACGAACACCGTCCCGTATATGACCAGGGGAAATAAAATGCTATGCATAAACTCTGCATAGCGTGGATATTCATAGATGCCAATACTAAGAAGCGCTATTCTTACTATATTCATTACATATATAATCACTCCACCTGCAAGCACATATAACAATGTGGTTTTAACATCTGAAAAAAAGAAAGAATAAAAGAAGTGAAAAGGATGATGACACTTATGGAGTTACAGCCTTCTACTATCCTCGCAAGTAAAAGATCATTAATAAAGACTATTATAGATTCCTCCCCGCGGTGTGGCACAATCTCAACAGCATAGCCCATAGCTTCAATAGCTGCATGGCTTTGCACCGCAACAAGATGTGTAAAAAAATCGGGGTAGTAATTTGAAGAGCCGGAGAAATCTAGATAAATATTGTAAAATAGGGAGAAAAGAAAGTAACTCCCTAAAAAGGTAAGTATGAAAAAAAGAACTGATTTATATTTCCTGAATAACTGCAGCAAGGCGGGGCACGTTTTAACAAATTTATAGAAATTTGCGGGTCAAAATAATTTATTAATTAAATACTTTTGCAAAAAAATTTGTTATGTCATTTGAAAACCTGAAAGGAGAAGTTTCTACTATTTTAGAAAAAGAAGGATTATCTGTAGATGAAAGGTTGTTGCAGGTTTGTACACTGTTAAAGGAAAAGATCTCCTATTACAATTGGGTAGGGTTCTATTTTGTTAATGGGGATAAGGACGAATTAAAACTTGGACCTTATGTTGGTGCACCAACTGATCATACGATCATTCCTTTTGGAAAAGGTATTTGCGGACAGGTGGCAGTATCAAATCAAAATTTTGTAGTGCCAGATGTTAGGGCACAAGATAACTATATTGCCTGCAGTATAGATGTAAAAGCAGAAATCGTGGTGCCTTTGTTCAAAGATGGTAAAAACATAGGACAAATTGATATAGATTCAAATACCCCTGATCCTTTTACTGAAGAAGACGAAAGATTTCTTGAATGGGTGAATGAACAGGTTGCTGAAATTTTATAAGAATTCCTCTCGGGATTTCCCGTTAAATACTGTTGCCCGATCTATAATTTTTCCTCCAAAAAACCAATTCTCGGGGTAAAAGCCAATAATTCTTCAGGATCTTTTACGCAATTAAAGCTATTGTATTAAGTGACCCAGCTCCTTCTGGGAGAGTAGGGTTATTACATTCCTGTTCTAATAGCCTCAACAGGATCCAGCTTGGAAGCCGAAATGGCAGGAATGATTCCGGAAATTAATCCTATCACTGCCGACACTGCCGTCCCCAGGAACATGTTCCAGGTGGAGAGGACAAAATCAAATTCTCCTGTAAACTGAGATGCAATAATTGATACAATATAAACAAGGACCAAACCAATTAAACCTCCAATTACTGCCAGGATCACGGCTTCAAATAGAAATTGAAATAGAATAAATTTATTTTTCGCTCCCAGGGATTTTTGAATTCCTATTAAATTAGTTCGCTCTTTTACACTTACAAACATAATGTTTGCAATACCAAAACCTCCCACGAGAAGGGAGAACCCGCTAATTATTAAACCTATCAGGTTCATTTGCCCGGTAATATTATCTATCATATCAGCAAATCCCTGCAGTTCATTCACAAAGAAATTGTTGATTTCCTCCGGTCTTAAGCCTCTGTAAGTTCGCAGTTGCTGTGTAAGTTGAGCTTTAAATTCTGCATAATCCACTCCTTCTTCAGGCTTTAATACAATTTGAGGAAAAGTGCTCCTGTTGTTATCTCCGTATATTCTTCTCACCACATTCACAGGAATAAACACAGCTTCATCTTTATTGTTTCCGAAAATATTGGAACCCTCCTTTTCTAAAACACCAATAACAGAAAATTTTCTGCCATACAGTCTCATTTCTTTACCTATGGCATTTGAACCTCCAAAGAGACTTTGAGCTATCTCATAACCTATAACTGCCACGGGAGCACCACTAACAGATTCAGATTCATTAAAAAACCTGCCATCTTCAAATTCCAGCGCTTCAATGTCATAGTAACCATCAGTCACCGCTCCAATATCAACATTTTCAACAGTTTTGTCTCCAGATTTGATACTTTCCCGGGGCACATTCATCGTAAAACTAATAGCTTCTATACCGGGAGTGTTTCTTGCGAGGTATTGAAACTCATCATAAGACATATCAGGAAACTGCTCTCTTTTCCACTGCGGAATATCTGTAGGTCCAAAGGAAAAGCGCATTAATATAATTGTACTGTTATCAAGAGAACTCAAACTTCCTTTGATCTCCTTCTCAAGAGAATCTACTGCTGCAAGCACAGCTATAATGGAAAAAATACCAATAGTTACTCCCAGCAACGACAAAAATGTTCGAAGTTTGTTGTTCTTCAAAGCACTTATTGCAAAATTAAAACTCTCTTTGAGAACCCTTAGATAAATAATCATAGTAAAGACAGCTGTTTTACGTCAATTAATGATAAGACGCACACTCTTGTTTTTCGTTACAATTATTTCCAGAAATAAAACTTTAGATCTTTAGATTTTAGGGTGATTTAATTACTTTTGCAACCTTAACAAACACAACACAATGAGCGATTTAAAATTGGCGAAATCGGCACTAATTTCGGTTTTTAGTAAAGATGGACTCGAACCTATTGCAAAAAAGCTTAACGATCTTGGAATTACTATTTATTCTACCGGGGGCACAGAAGATTTCATAAAAAATTTAGGCATTAAAGTTATTCCGGTTGAAGATCTTACTTCTTATCCTTCTATACTTGGCGGGAGAGTTAAGACCTTACACCCCAAAGTGTTTGGGGGAATTTTAAATCGCCAGGATCATGGGGGGGATATGGCTGAAATGAAGAGTTTTGATATTCCGCAAATTGACATTGTAATTGTAGATTTATATCCTTTTGAAAAAACTGTAGCTTCAGGTGCTTCTGAAGCTGACATAATAGAAAAAATAGATATTGGAGGAATTTCACTTATTCGTGCTGCCGCCAAAAATTTTAAAGATGTTCTTTGTGTTTCTTCTGTAGAAGATTATTCAGAATTTCTTGGTTTAATTTCAGAAAAAAACGGGGAAACCAGCCTGAGCGACAGGAAAAAATTTGCAGCTAAAGCTTTCAATATTTCCTCCCACTACGATACTGCAATATTTAATTTCTTTAATTCTGAAGAAAAAGTTCTTAAACAGAGTTTTTCTAAAGGAAAAGAATTGCGTTACGGAGAGAATCCTCATCAAAAAGGTACTTTCTATGGAAATTTTGAGGAGATGTTTGATCAACTTCACGGAAAAGAATTGTCCTATAATAATTTACTGGATGTAGACGCTGCCGTAAACCTAATGGCTGAGTTCAAAAATGACGCTCCTACCTTTGCAATTCTAAAACACAATAACGCCTGTGGTCTTGCTCAAAGGGAGACAATTAAGCAAGCGTATTTAGATGCTTTGGCAGGGGATCCTGTTTCAGCATTTGGAGGGATTTTGATAAGTAATGTGGAAATTGACGCCGCAACTGCCGAAGAAATCCACACTTTATTTTGTGAAGTTGTAATTGCACCCTCTTTTTCCAATGAAGCCTTAGAAATTTTAAAAGAAAAGAAAAACAGGATTATACTGGTTCAAAAAGAAGTAGAGCTGCCTAAGGAATTGGTACGCACCTGTTTGAATGGAGTTTTAGTACAGGATAAAGACAACAAGACTGACGCTATTGAACAGCTTACCTACTCCACTTCTAAAAAACCTACCGACGAGGAATTAAATGACCTGATTTTTGCATCAAAGATATGCAAACACACAAAATCCAATACCATCGTCCTTGCTAAGAATAAACAACTCCTCGCTAGTGGCACGGGCCAGACTTCGCGGGTAGACGCTTTAAATCACAGCATAGAGAAAGCTCAAAATTTTAAATTTAGTTTAAACGGCGCAGTTATGGCGAGCGACGCATTCTTCCCATTTCCAGACTGTGTAGAGATAGCCGGGAATGCCGGAATTACGGCTGTTATTCAGCCGGGTGGATCTATAAAAGATGAATTAAGTATAGATTATTGCAATGATCATAATATTGCAATGGTGATGACGGGAACAAGGCATTTTAAACATTAATTTTACTACATTTACTTAACCTCAACATAACATACTATGGGATTTTTCGATTTTCTCATTGAAGAAATAGCAATAGATTTAGGTACAGCCAATACTCTTGTGATACATAATGACAAGGTGGTGGTAGACAGTCCCTCTATCGTTGCCCGGGACCGTACTTCCGGAAAAATTATTGCCGTGGGAAAAGAAGCTGCAATGATGCAGGGAAAAACTCATGAAAACATTAAAACAATTCGTCCCTTAAAAGATGGAGTAATTGCAGATTTTGATGCCAGTGAGAAGATGATAAGCATGTTCATCAAAGAAATTCCCGCATTAAAAAAGAAAATGTTTACTCCGGCTTTGCGAATGGTTATTTGTATTCCATCGGGAATTACCGAGGTTGAAATGCGTGCTGTAAAAGAAAGCGCAGAAAGGGTTAATGGCAAAGAAGTTTACCTGATCCATGAACCTATGGCAGCAGCCATAGGTATTGGTGTAGACATTATGCAACCTAAGGGAAATATGATTGTCGATATAGGAGGTGGTACCACCGAGATTGCAGTAATTGCTTTAGGAGGTATTGTTTGCGATAAATCCATAAAAATAGCTGGTGACGTTTTTACCAATGATATAGTTTATTACATGCGTACCCAGCACAACCTTTATGTGGGGGAACGCACTGCGGAAAAAATTAAAATTCAAATTGGTGCAGCGACTGAAGATCTTGAGGTCCCGCCAGATGAGATGAGCGTACAGGGTCGTGATCTTTTAACAGGGAAACCAAAACAGGTTCAAATCTCTTATCGCGAGATCGCCAAAGCTCTGGACAAATCTATTCTAAGAATTGAAGATGCCGTTATGGAGACTTTATCACAAACACCTCCTGAACTGGCTGCAGATATTTACAATACCGGTATTTATCTTGCTTAGTGGTGGATCCATGTTGCGTGGCCTCGACAAACGTTTATCCCTAAAAACCGATCTACCCGTATACATTGCCGAAGACCCCTTAAGAGCGGTAGTAAGAGGCACAGGTATATGTTTAAAAAATCTCAGCCGATATAAGGGAATTTTGATAAAGTAGTAGGAGCAGACTTATGCAGCAGATTTTTAATTTTCTTATCCGCAATAAGAATAACATTTTGTTCCTGTTGCTGCTGATCCTTTCCCTGTTTTTAACAATCCAGTCTCACTCCTTCCATAAAAGTAAATTTATTAGTTCTGCCAATGTTGTAACGGGAGGAATATATAGCTGGGCAAATAATATCCAAACGTATTTTCACCTAAACGATTACAATAAGCGTCTTTTAGATGAAAACAAACAACTGCGAAGTTTACTGGCAAATGTACAGGATACTACACAGCTGGAAATAATCGTTGATTCCACCATTGTAAACGGGATATATAAATTTAGAACTGCCCGGGTGATCAACAATAATTATTCAAAAGTTGACAATTATATTACCCTGGATCGCGGTGCCAATTCAGGTATAGAAAAAGAATTTGGAGTAATTACAAGCCAGGGAATAGTGGGTATTGTAGACCACGTTACAGAAAAACATTCAAGAGTAATTTCAATTTTAAATACGAACTCCAGGATAAATGCACAACTCCAAAAAACAAATCATTTTGGCTCCCTGGTTTGGAATGGAAAAGACCCTAATCTTGTACAATTAATTGATGTCCCCCGACAGGCCCCTGTAGCAGTAGGAGATACAATAGTAACAGGAGGAAAATCCTATATTTTCCCAATGGGGATTCCTATTGGAGATATACAGGATTTCACCTTGGACCAGAATGAGAGCTATTACACCCTTAACATCAGGTTATTTAATGATATGACCAACATAGGGCACGTTTACATTATAGAAAATCAGGATAAAGAGGAGTTAAAGGCTCTGGAAACAGACAATGACTAATACAATAATTACTAACACCATCAGGTTTATTTTTTTGGTTTTGTTACAGGTACTCCTGCTCAACAATATCAATTTTCTGGGATATATTAATCCTTACCTGTATGTTTTATTTTTGGTGTTGTACCCTTTTAATACTCCCCAGTCCCTATTTATTATTGTCGCTTTCCTTTTAGGTATAACTATTGATACTTTTGAGGACAGTGGTGGGATAAACGCAGCAGCATGCCTGGTAGTAGCCTATATTAGGCCCACATTTTTAAGGTTTTCATTTGGTGTGAGCTATGACTACCAAACAGTGAAATTATCAAACACCCCTTATGGCGCACGATTTGCATATATTTTTTTAATAGTTTTTGTACATCATTTGATACTCTTTACCCTGGAAATGTTTGATTTTTCTCATACATTACTAATATTGAAAAAAACCTTGTTTTCCGGGATATTTACTATATTATTGATCCTTATCAGCTTAACCTTATTTAAACCCAAACGCCGATGAGAAGATTACTACTTTACATAATCATTCTTACCACCGGAATAATTTTTATCGCGAGGCTTTTTTATCTTCAAATCCTCGATGATTCTTTCGTTCGTTTGTCTGAAGATAACGCAGTTAAAGTTGTGTACGATTACCCTCAGCGTGGCTATATCTTTGACAGGGATGGTAATTTGCTGGTCTCTAATCAACCATCTTATGATGTAATGGCTATTCCCAGGAATGTGAAAGCTTTTGACACTGCAGAATTTTGCACAATTCTTAATATTACTCCAGAACAACTTGCACAGAAGCTTGATAAGGCGAAGATTTACTCTCCCCGCCTGCCCTCTATAATAGTTCCTCAACTTACAAAATCTGAGTACGCCTATTTTTCTGAAAAAATGAGAAACTATCCCGGCTTTTATATTCAGAAGCGATCGTTAAGAGACTACCAAACATCAAGTGCCGCCAATGTCCTTGGATATATTGCTGAAGTAAATAAAAAAATAATTGAAAATAATCCCTACTACATCTCGGGTGATCTTATAGGAAAACAAGGTGTGGAAGGCTATTATGAAGAATTGCTCCGGGGAGTTAAAGGGGTGAAATATATTCAAAAAGATAGGTTTAACCGTGATATTGGTGCCTTTAAAGAAGGGATCTATGACACATTACCAAAAAAGGGGAAAGATATCACCATAACTATAGATGCCGAATTACAGGCCTATGGTGAAAAACTTATGGAGAACAAATGGGGAGGTATAGTTGCCATTGAACCAGCAACCCTAAGTGAAATTCTTTCTATGGTTACTGCTCCCAGCTATGATCCTGCAAAGCTGGTAGGACGAAAAAGGTCCCCCAATTTTTCAGAATTATATTACGACAGTATTGCCCGTCCGCTTTATGACCGCGGTTTACTTGCAGAGTATCCACCGGGATCTCCTTTTAAAACAATTAATGCCCTTATTGGCCTTCAGGAAGGCGTTGTTACTACCGAAGATAAATTCTATTGTAGCGGGGGATATGTGTACGGAAGAGGCAGAAAAATGGGTTGTCACCCACACGCGAGCCCACTTCCAATGATTCCGGGAATTGCTCAGTCCTGTAATGCCTATTTTGCAAACGTATACAGAAGAATAATTGAAAAATATCCTACCCCTCAGGAAGGAGTAAATACCTGGGCAGGTCACTTGAAAAGCTTTGGCCTGGGAGATTATTTGGGATCTGATCTTTCCACAGGAAGACCTGGAAAAATACCTACTGCAGATTATTACAACAAAATTTACAATTACCCTACCTATAAATGGTTTTCTACCGCCACATTATCTAATGCTATTGGACAGGGAGAAGTATTAATGACCCCTATTCAACTTGCCAATATGACTGCAGCCATTGCCAACCGGGGATGGTATTATACACCTCATATTTTAAAAGAAATAGATGGAAGCCCTATTAAAGACAAAGCTTTTACTGAAAAAAGAATAACCACAATAGAACCACGGCATTTTGATCCAGTAGTGGAGGGAATGCACCAGGTTTACTTAAGTGGTACGGCTTCAAGTCTTAAAATTCCCGGAGTAGAAATAGCAGGCAAAACAGGTACCGCAGAGAATTTTACCAAAATAGGTGGAAAACGGGTACAGCTTACAGATCATTCCATTTTTATCGCCTTTGCACTTAGTAGATGATCCTAAAATAGCTCTTGCTGTTTTCGTTGAGAATGGATACTGGGGAGGAAGATATGCGGGTAGAATTGCTTAGTTTGATGATTGAAAAATATCTCAAAGGCACCATCACCAGAACCGATATGGAGGACTGGATACTTACCCATAGCCTGGAAGAAGAATATATGAAACCCTACAGCGGAGAATCTTTTAGAATAAACCAATAATGTCAAAAACAGGAGTCGGTTTTGACTGGTTAACAATATTACTTTATTTGTTACTGGTCCTCTTTGGGTGGGTAAATATTTACTCCGCATCACTAGGGGATAATCCCTCATCAATCTTCGATTTTAATGAAGTGTATGGGAAGCAAGCAGTTTGGATCCTCCTAAGTTTTGCCATGATTGTAGTACTGCTTTCTATTGAAGCACGATTCTATATGCGCTTTTCGAGTGTGATTTATATAATCTCCCTCATCTCCATTTTAGGTTTATTTGTGTTCGGAAAAACGATTAATGGCGCCACCTCATGGTATGTCTTCGGGGGAGTGAGCATTCAACCTAGCTGAATTTGCCAAAGTCGCAACAGCACTCGCTCTGGCTAAATACCTGGGGGATATACAAACTAATATAAAGACCTTTTCGAGCCAGTTAATGGCCTTTTTTATAATCCTACTTCCGCCTTTGATCATCCTGCCACAACCCGATGCTTAGTAGTGCAATGGTTTATGCTTCTTTTCTCTTCCCCCTTTACAGGGAAGGCCTATCAGGAATTTATCTTGCTACAGGGTTTGCAGCAGTCCTTATTTTTGTTTTCACCCTTATAATAGGACCTTTAAACGTAGCAATCGCAATAATACTTTTGGCCATATTTTCATTATTCCAGAAGAGGAGCAAACGACCAAGATACATCCTGCTGGTCCTGGGAATTGCGGTGGGAATAGGGCTATCTTATTCTGTAGATTATATCTTTGAAAATGTTTTTGAGCAACGCCACCGCGACAGGTTTAACATTGTACTTGGCAAGGAAGTAGATTCCCGTGGAATTGGCTACAATACTAATCAAAGCGAGATTGCCATTGGGAGCGGTGGCTGGCTAGGAAAAGGATGGACTGAAGGAACACAAACAAAAGGACAGTTCGTTCCTGAACAGCATACGGATTACATTTTTAGTACAGTAGGTGAGGAATGGGGATTCTTTGGCACTACCTTGGTGGTATTACTGTTTATCCTGCTACTTGTGCGTTTGCTTTATTTAGCTGAACGTCAAAAATCCCAGGCCTACAGGATCTACGGCTATAGTGTTGTAGGTATTCTTTTCCTGCACTTTATGGTAAATATTGGAATGGTAATAGGTATATTCCCGACAGTAGGAATTCCTCTCCCCTTTTTCAGCTATGGAGGCTCGGGACTATGGAGTTTTACCATTCTCCTCTTCATCTTTATTAAGCTTGATGCTGAACGAATGTCCTATTGGTAAAAGCCATTCCCTCCCTTTTATTTTTGTTTAACTGAAGCTATATTTAATCCCCTTTGTGGTCGCCGCAACCTGGCAGAAGGCTCCAATAATTGAGGTGAGATCCATTAAGTAAATTTCTTCTGAAACCTATCCACGACAATAAGATTAGGTACTTCAGAAAAGAAGCTTACAATTGACAGCGGCCAGTAGTATTCAGATATGGCATAAAAATTAAATGATCTTCAGTGTAAAAGTCAGGAAATTCACCAAGTGTAGGTGAACCGAAAATTTCTTTCAATCCGTATCGAATAGCGGGACCCGAAATTTTATGTTATCATTTCTAAATAAAAATAATTCGGGTAAGTTTTCTCTTTCAGGCACAACGATCAGCCATTAAGAGGGCAGCTGCCACAATAAGGATCAAGGCCGGATAAATATATTTTCTTTTCATCTTATTTGTTCAAATTTCTGCTAAAAAAGAACGCTCCGAAATAGATTCCGGAGCGCCTTTTAATCTTTATGCTCTCTTATTTCTTTATATCAGCAATCTTACCTTTTTTGATATTGTTCAGTTGAATATCATCCAGCACATTAATTGCCTCTTCAATATAAACGTCACTCGTCAAATTTTTGTGCCATCTTACTCTTTTCTCCTTTAGCACTGTATCTTTTTCATAAAGCGCCTCTTCATAAGGAAGGGATTGATAGGTAAGATTTGAAGAGTATTTAGAAATACCATTAAATCTTTTTGCATCTTCCTTATCATTCATACGCTGTGAGTGATAAGCGTCAAACTGAAGCGGATAGACTTCCTCATCTCTTTGATCTCTTACCCATTTAGCATTCTCAGCTATTAATCGCAGTTGCTCATTGGATGCCATTCTTTCTTTGCTCTTTTCGATCACTTCATCGTAATCTATATAACCCTCCCACACTTTATAAGTTGCAGGTTTTATTTGATCCCAGGGTAGTGGGTTATCATAGTCCTTTTCTCCTATATCAATATAACTATATCTATCCGGCACCACAACATCACTCTTAACTCCTTCCAATTGTGTAGATCCTCCATTGACACGGTAAAACTTTTGAGTTGTAAGTTTTAAGGCCCCTAGGTCACCATACTCGTTACTTCTTACGGTCTGGTTAAGGTCTATAACATTTTGAACTGTTCCTTTACCATACGTTTGTTTGCTTCCAATAATAATTGCTCTCTTATAATCCTGCATTGCAGCAGCAAGAATTTCTGAAGCAGATGCTGAAAGTTCATTTACAAGAATAACCAATGGACCATCCCAGATTATACTTGGATCTTTATCAGATAGCACTTCCTGGCCTTCCATTTTAGATTTTACCTGAACTATAGGTCCTTTTTCTATAAAAAGCCCAGCAATATCAACTACTGTTTTCAAAGATCCCCCACCATTATTCCGAAGATCCAGAACAAGTCCTTCCATTCCTTCCTGCTTTAACCTGATAATTTCCTGTTTCACATCTGATGCTGCATTACGCTTATCATAGTCTCCCATATCGAAGTAAAACTTGGGAAGATTTATTAATCCAAAAGTCCTTCCATTCTTCTCTACTTTGGCAGTTTTTGCATAAGTCTCCTCAAGCTCTACAACATCCCGTGTAATGGTTATATCTTCTATATTTCCAAGTACTTTTTTCTTTACAGTAAGAGTAACTTTAGAGTCTTTTGGTCCTTTAATAAGGTTTACCGCATCATCAAGTCTCATTCCTACTATGCTTACAGGATTTTCTTCATCTTCCTGTTTCACCTTAAGAATAATATCCCCTTCACTAAGTTGATCACTCATCCAGGCTTAAGCCCACCAGAGATAACTTCCATTATCGTAATATTGTCACTTTTCTTTTGAAGACGGGCGCCTATTCCCTCAAGTTTACCACTCATCGCGATATCAAATCTATCTTTATCCTGCGGAGCAAAATAAAAAGTATGAGGGTCAAATTCTTCTACAATAGCATTCACATAAACAGAGAAATAATCTTTTCGCTCCAGCTCCTCACTAAAGTCAAAATATTCATTCATCGCAGTGAGGGTGGTTTCCCTTGCTTCTTTTTCAAGTTCTGCATCAGTTTTTATCTCCTTTGACTTTTCTTCTGAAGTACTTCCGGTAGCTACAGCTCCTTCAGGCTTCACAGGATTCTCCAGAGTACCATCCACATCTTCATAAGTATAATCCTCCAAAGAGTCATCAACCTCGCCGTTTTGTTCCTGCTTCTTATCATAGAAGTTACCAAGAGTTGTAAACTTCAACTGCTTTCTCCAACGCTCCTTAAGTTCTTTCCTGCTGGAAACATATCCAATCTCATCATAGTTGGTGTTAATCTCTTCTACTTCTGTAAAATCAAAAGGTTCGGCAAGAATCTCTGTATAGATCTCCCGCACTTCCTTCATTCTTTTTTGTAATCTATCATGGGTGAGATCAAAAAACGCCAGGTCCTTATCTCTAATTTGATCGTCTATTTGATCTTCATACACAGCAAACTCTTCTATATCTTCTTTATAAAAGAAACGTTTTAGAGGATCAATAGCTGCCAGATAGTCTTTATAAACTTCCTTTGAGAAGTCATCATCTATATTTTTGGCATCATAATGACCCTTTTCAAGAACATAGGTAATTAGATCTATAAGAAGTTTATCTTTATTTGGATCATTAAATTGTTTAGTAGTAAAGCTGCAGGAGGCTACTGCCATAAGTAGCACAACAATCAGAATTTTATAATTCCTTTTCATAAGCCGGATTAATTTCATCATTAAATATTCAACAAATTACATAAAAAACTGTGCCAATAATATTTAACGGCAAGAATAAATTGTAAGACGCCTAAGATAAGGTTTCCTATGGAAATTACTATTTTAGCAACTCTTAAAAATACACTTATGCCCAAAAAAAAACCGCTCATTCTGGTAACTAATGATGATGGAATTACTGCCCCGGGAATCAGGGCTTTAATAGAAGTAATGAATGAACTGGGAGAGGTTGTAGTTGTTGCCCCGGATAGCCCCCAGAGCGGTATGGGACACGCAATTACGATTAGTGATACTTTGTATTGTGACCCTGTGACTGTAAAGGAAGATCTTCCACAAAAGGAATATCGATGCTCCGGCACTCCCGCCGATTGTGTTAAAATAGCAACCCAGGAGATCTTGCATCGTAAGCCAGACCTTTGTGTAAGCGGAATAAATCACGGCTCAAATTCTTCAATAAATGTCATCTATTCTGGAACTATGAGTGCCGCGGTAGAAGCTGGCATCGAGGGTATTCCCGCCATAGGATTTTCTCTTCTGGATTATTCCCTAACAGCCGACTTTGAACCTACGAAAAAATTCGTGAAAATAATAACTGAAAATGTTCTGGAAAACGGTTTGCCTAAAGGGGTTGTTTTAAACGTCAACTTACCCAAGCTTAAAGAAAAAGAAATCAAGGGAATCAAAGTTTGCAGGCAGGCAAAAGCCAATTGGGTAGAAGAATTTGATAAAAGGACAAATCCACAGGGTAGGGATTACTACTGGCTCACCGGGAAATTTGTTAGTGAGGATAAAGGAGAGGATACAGATGAATGGGCGCTTGCCAATGGATTTGTCTCTGTAGTGCCAGTTCAATTTGACCTCACTGCTCATCATTTTATCCAGGACTTAAACAGCTGGAGTTTCAATGATTAAAATAAACGTCCTGGCAGGGTTTTTAACAGGAATCGTCTCCACAGCAACAGGAATGATACTGTATATCCTGCTGTTTTCAGATTTGGGATTACAGCCTACCTTAAAGGATGCCCTGCGTAATGACTATCTTGGTAAAATAATTGTTTTGGGAGCTGCTTTAAACTTCCTGCCATTTTTCGTCTTTCTTAAGAAAGATCTTGTCTATCACGCAAGAGGGGTGTTACTTTCAATGGTGGTAATAGCAGTTGCCCTGGCAGTTTATAAATTTTGGTAAGATGAAATATTACATTATAGCCGGGGAGGCATCGGGTGATCTTCACGCGGCTAACCTCATGAAATCTCTTAAAAATTTAGATCCAGCTGCCGATTTCCGTTTTTGGGGAGGAGATCTAATGCAGCGCGTAGGCGGGACACAGGTAAAGCATTACCGGGAACTTGCTTTTATGGGATTTGTTGAAGTCCTGTTTAACCTGCGCACGATCTTAAAAAATATTTCCTTCTGCAAAAAAGATATTTCGGCATATCAACCCGATGTTCTCATTTTTGTAGATTATCCAGGCTTTAATCTTCGAATAGCAAAATGGGCAAAGAAAGAAGGCATTCCTACGCACTTTTATGTCTCTCCCCAAATATGGGCCTGGAAAGAAAGTAGAATATCTGCTATTAAGCGAGACATTGATAAAATGTATGTGATACTGCCTTTCGAGAAGCAGTTTTATGAAGAAAAACATCAATATCCGGTTCATTTTGTGGGCCATCCTTTAATTGATGCGATTTCACAGCATCAATTAGGAAATGTAGAGCAGTTTAAAAAGGAACATCAACTAAACCAAAACCGAGTTATCGCCTTATTGCCGGGAAGCAGAAAGCAGGAGATCTCAAAAATGCTGGAGATTATGCTTAGCATAACTAATGATTTTCCCGACTACCAATTCGTTATAGCGGGAGCACCAAGCCAGGACGAGGATTTCTACCATCCATATATTAAAAAGAAGAATGTAAACCTTGTAATGAACAGGACCTATGATCTACTAAGTACGGCCACAGCAGCTTTGGTAACATCGGGCACAGCAACTCTTGAAACAGCACTTTTCAAAGTCCCTGAAGTAGTGTGTTATAAAGGCAGCAATATTTCTTACCAGATCGCGAAACGTATTATAAAACTTGATTATATTTCGCTCGTCAATCTCATAATGGATAAAGAGGTTGTGAGGGAACTGATTCAGAAAGATCTAAACCGGAAAAATCTTAAGACAGAATTAAATAAAATTTTGAATAAAGAGTACAAGCAGACAATTTTGAAGCAGTATGATGAGTTAGAAGAAAAACTGGGCGGCACCGGAGCAAGTGAGAATACCGCCCGATTAATTTTTGAGGATATAAAAAACTGATCTCTGTATGCGGATAAACTTTTTAGGAATTGCAGGAATGCTAATTTTTGTGTTACTCTTCACCTCCTGCGGAACTTCAAAAGCACGATTATCGTCTAAAGATTCTACAACCACTTCTTCCCAGTCGAGGAAAATTAAAACTCCACTAAGCACAAATCAATATAAAAACTGCTTAGTCCTGAAGATGAGCCCGAAGACAATCGGGTGTATAATATTACCACTTTTGCTAAAGGTTTTGAAGGAACCCGTTATAAATATGGCGGCACTACCCAAGATGGAATGGACTGCTCCGGCCTTGTTTATACTTCCTTTCTTCAGGAAGAGATTCCTTTGCCGCGGTCTTCCCGTGAAATGGCCAAACTTGGTGATCGTCTATCGCTTGAAGATGTAAATATTGGAGATCTTTTATTCTTTGAGACAGACAAGAATAAAAAAGTGATAAATCATGTGGGTCTTGTGGTCGAAATTCAACCGGGGCATATTCTTTTTATCCATTCTACAAGCTCCCGGGGAGTGGTCATCTCTTCCCTTGCAGAAAATTACTGGTTTGAGCATTTTGTAATGGCGAAGCGGGTGATTTAGATTTTTTCGGTAACTTGATTAGAGATAATCAGGACCGTAATTTGCTGAATTATACTATTATAAAACTCAGCCTGCTATTGATAGTGGGAATAATCCTTGGGAATCATTTGCAAATTCCTCCGGGATGCCTGCTCTTTCCCGGAGCACTATTATTAGCTCTCTTTATAATTTCCTATAAACGTACCAAAAACTTTCTTTTACAGGACGTATTCTTCGGAATTACCACCTATATTCTCTTTATATTCATAGGCATTACTACTACCAGCATCCATCAACCCAAAAACCATCCCGATCATTTTACACATTTTTCTTCAGAAGGAACTACCGAATTTATAATTGCTGAAGTTCATGAAAGGCTAAAACCTTCAGCCTTCCAGGAACGGTATATTTTAAAAACCCGGGAAATTAATTCAAAGCCCGTAAGCGGAAAACTTTTACTTAACATCAACAAAGATTCAACTTTAGTAGTTCTTCACCCGGGAGATCTTTTGGCAGTTACTTCTGAAATTGTTCAAATTAATAAACCCCTAAACCCTTACCAGTTTGACTACAGCAACTATATGGAAGATCTGGGTGTGTTGCGGCAGGTAAATGTTAGTAAACATCAGGTGATGATACTTCCTGAGAACAATAGGGGGTTTAGGGAAGTTGCCGGAAATATAAGAGGAAGTATAGTTTCAAATTTAGAACATTATTCCTTTCAACCAGATGAACTAGCCATAATTCAGGCGCTGTTGTTAGGACAGCGACAGGAAATTTCGCAGGAGATCTACAGCAATTACGCAGCGGCAGGAGTTATTCATATTCTGGCCGTTTCGGGATTACACGTGGGAATTATACTGTTGTTGCTCAACAGGATTCTACAACCAATAGAGCGTTTGCCCAGGGGAAAGCTCATAAAAACTATAATCCTACTTCTCCTCCTGTGGTGTTTTGCCATCCTTGCTTAAGCCTCTCCCCTTCTGTGGTACGAGCTGTAAGTATGTTTTCGTTCGTAGCTATAGGGATGCAATTAAACAGGCGCACCAGCGTGCTCAACACTCTTTTTATTTCCCTTTTGGTGCTATTGCTCATAAATCCCCAATATCTCACACAGGTAGGCTTTCAATTGAGTTATGCGGCAGTTTTAAGTATAGTACTTATACAGCCACATCTATTTAATTTATACAAAGGAGAATCACGATTTATAAAATATTTATGGGGAATACTTTCAGTAACTATCGCAGCGCAAATAGGAGTGTTACCTCTAAGCCTCTTCTATTTTCACCAGTTTCCGGGATTATTTTTTGTTTCTAACCTCCTCATTTTACCTTTTCTGGGGATTATCCTGGCTACCGGGATCCTAGTTATGTTACTGTCGCTTCTAAACCTTCTGCCGGAATTGCTGGCTAATGCATTCAGCTGGATGATCAAAACATTAAACTCCATAGTAGAACTTGTTGCTGCAAAAGAAGATTTTATCTTTCAGGATATAAGTTTTTCCCTCACCTTATGTATAACCTCTTATCTTCTCGTCGCGGGATTCATTCTTTTGCTGAAGAAAATAAGTTACAGAAGAATTATGTTCTTGCTAATCGCCATAGCAGTTTTGCAAATAAGCTTTATTTCTGAAGAATTTTCAGCAGAAAGTACTGAAGTCTATGTATTCCACAAGAGTAGAAATACTGTCATTGGCGTAAAAACGGAAAAAGAACTACAGTTGTTCCACGACTTTGAAAACGCAGCTATATCCTTCAGCTTTATCAAAAATTATTCAGTTGAAAAAGATATAGAGGAAATCAAGAA
Organism: Antarcticibacterium sp. 1MA-6-2; assembly: GCF_021535135.1. Lineage (NCBI taxonomy): Bacteria > Pseudomonadati > Bacteroidota > Flavobacteriia > Flavobacteriales > Flavobacteriaceae > Antarcticibacterium > Antarcticibacterium sp. 1MA-6-2. Next base: position 2,460,103 of record NZ_CP091036.1, read on the forward strand.
CCTGCCTCTAAAGAACCTTTTTAATATCCATCATGCTGTTATGTTACGTATTGACAGCAGTGGAATCTATAGAATACGCGGGCTTAACCCTGAAATAATTCTGCTCACCAACTCACCGCGAGTTAACCTGGAAAGGCTAATAAATATTTTACAACCCAAGATCATTATTGCTGATGGCAGCAACTATCCCTCAGTAGTTTCCCGGTGGAAGAAAACAGCCGAAAAAATGAAGCTCCCCTTCCACGCCACTGGTGAAAAGGGAGCTTTTCAATTTGAACCTTTGGCCGAAGGGAATTAGCTTTTAGTTCTTAAAACTTCCTTTAAAGTTCTTCTCGTATTCCTGCCAGGCATCCTGGGTAGTCAATTTTTTATAATCATCCTTAGCAATCATTTTTAAATAGATCTCCAATTGTTCCGGAGTTCTATATCCAGCTATAGGCGCGATGACATTAGATTGTTCATCAAAAAAAACCAGACTTGGATAGCCATTTATTTTTAGTGCATTTGCAAAAAAGTGCTGACTATTACGCCCCTTACGGTTAGGGTCGTAATTAGGATTGGTATAATTAAAATCCCGGTACATTACTTCTTCGGTTCCTTCAGCATTAAATTTTACTGCATAAAAATGTTTATTGACATAGTTCACCACATCCTTATTTGTAAAAGTTTTTTGATCCATAAGTTTACACGGGCCACACCAGTCGGTATAAGCATCCATCAGGATCTTCTTTGGCGCTTTCTTTTGGGCAGCCAAAGCTTCATTCATGCTCATCCATTTAATTTCCTGCGCCTGAGAAACACCCAGAGCTAAAAAGAAGAAAAATGCAAAATATCTTAGTTTCATTCTGTAAATTTTTAAAAGCCCTATTCAATTATCATTCCTAATATTTCCTGATAATTAAAAAATGAGCTTAACGTATACCGTGCATTTTTTTGATTAAAGTTTTGTTGAGCATCAACATCACAATTCCTGCTGCTATAGGTATGAGTGTAAAAATGAGGAAGAAAGTTGTCATTCCATATTCTTCAACTATAGGATCAATATAGCTACCTGTAACACCTGCCATAAGGTTAGCAATAAAATTTGCAACGAACCAGACACCAAACATTAAACCTACTAATTTTACCGGGGCCAGCTTACTTACATAAGACAGACCTACCGGAGAAACACACAATTCTCCCAGGGTATGGAACAAATACGCAAAAATTAGAAATATCATGCTTACAGAAGCTGTTTTCGCCCCTACTGGAATCCCCATAGAACCATAGGAAAGAATGGCGAAACCAATACCCAGTAGGATTAATCCAATTGCAAATTTAACCTAGGCCCGGTGGGATTGAGTTTACTCTGCCATATTTTCGAGAAGAGTGGTGCAAAAGCAATAATAAAGAAGGAATTTAAGATTCCAAACCACGATGCAGGAACTTCAGGTGATTCTTCTTCAAATTGTCTCATTAACATCCATATAACGATTCCCCATATGATGACAAAACTGGCTCCCAAAGCATAACTTGCCAGAGGATAATTTTTAAAGGTCTGGCGAAAAAGCATTATAAGAACCCAGGTAATAATCATTAATGGAATAACGGTCAATAATGTATTAAATATCTTAAAAGTTAAGGCTCCCCCACCTACAAGAACCCTGTCAGTATAATCTGCTGCAAAAATGGTCATGGAACCTCCTGCCTGTTCAAATGCCCACCAAAAGAAGATGGTGAAAAATGCTAATACACTTATCACAATTAGCCTGTCCTTAGTAACTTTTGGGCTTTCCTCTACCGGAGGTTTAGCCTCTTCGAAAGATTTATCTTTAATCCTGTTCCCCTGTTCATCCTCAACCTCTCCTGTAATGGTTCTTTGGTCAACATAACCGTCTATTTTATCGGGTCTTAAACCTATCCTACCAAAAATTCCCTGGGCAAAATAAAACTGCAACATTCCAAAGAACATAAAGATCCCTGCAAGACCAAAACCATAGTGCCAGCCAACGCTTTCTCCTATATAACCGCAAAGTAATATTCCCAAGAAGGCACTAAGCATTAATACCCATGTAAAAGATGGTATAACCTGCATCCTTTTCTTTACCCTGGTTGAGGTAAAGCTGACCCACAATTGAAGAAATATTAGGTTTGAAGAGGCCATTCCCAATGATAAGTAATCCCAATCCTAAATAAAAAAAGATGTCAGTAAAAACTTCAAAAGCCATAGAAGCATGGCCTAGTGTCATTAAAAATGCTCCAAGAATAATGGCATTCCTGTAGCCCATGATTTTATCTGCAATTAAACCACCAAAAATGGGGGTAACGTAGACAAGACAAGTGTACCATGCATATAAAAGCAGAGCTTCTGAACGTTCCCAACCCCATCCTTCGTCCATTATGGAAGAAACCAGGAATAAAACAAGTAGTGCCCGCATCCCATAGTAGGAAAACCTCTCCCACATTTCGGTAAAGAAAAGAATAAACAGACCTGCCGGATGGCCTAAAACCGTCTTTTGATTGTGCTCTGATCCTCCAAATTTGAATTCCATATGATTTATTTATGTAGGGTTATTATAGTTTTTCTTTAATGAATTTTGTCATAAGGGTATACAGGTGAAGTCGCGTATTCCCACCATAGATCCCATGATTTTTATCGGGATAGATCCTCCAGTCAAACTGTTTATTAGCCTGGATAAGTGCTTCTACCAGTCTCATGGTATTTTGTACATGAACATTATCATCAGCACTCCCATGAATGAGGAGGTAATCCCCTTTAAGCTTCTCCACGTGCGATAATGGTGAATTTTCATCATATCCTGAGGGATTCTCCTGCGGAGTGGTCAAATACCTTTCAGTATAAATGGTATCGTAAAATCTCCAGCTGGTCATAAGTGCTACCGCGATGGCCATAGAGAAGACATCATTTCCCTTTAAAATTGCATTGGTAGACATAAACCCGCCATAGCTCCATCCCCAGATCCCTATTCTCTCTTCATCTATGTAATCATAATCTGAAAAAAGTTTTGCTGCAGCGATTTGATCTTCAAGTTCGTATTTCCCTAGCTCGTTCTGCGTCACTTTTTTAAATGCAGCTCCTTTATACCCTGTACCTCTTCCATCTACAGCTGCAACAATATATCCTTCGTTTGCAAGCAACTGGTACCAATATTCATTTGAATTATAATATGTATTGGAAACAGATTGTGAGCCGGGACCGGAATATTGAAACATTAGGAGAGGATACTTTTTTGTTTCATCAAAATTTGTTGGTTTTATCATCCACATATTGAGCTCATTTCCGTTAACTGTAATGGTTGACAATTCCTTGGGAGCAAAATCATAAGCTTTCGAAAGCTCCAGCAGCTCGTTATTATCCTTGATCTCTCTTACCAGTTTACCTGTTTTGGCTTCGTGTAAGGTGTAGGTATAGGGAGTACTTGTATTAGTGAAAGTATTTATAAAGTAGGTGAAATCTGTACTGAAGTCTGCACTGTTTGTCCCTTCTTTATTAGTGAGTCGTTTTTTTGATTTACCATTAGCTTTTATAGAATACACGTCACGGTTAAGGCTTCCGTTTTCGGTACTTTGGTAGAAAATGGTATTCGTTTTAGGGCTAAAGCCGTAATAGCGGGTAACTTCCCAATCTCCATTGGTTACCTGATTAATCAATTTCCCTGTTTCGTCGTAGTGGTAGATGTGGTTGAATCCATCTTTTTCACTGGTCCAGATAAAGCTGTTATCCTTAAGAAAAGTCAAATTATCGGTAATATCCACATAAGCCTTATCTTTTTCGTTTAGAACAACTTTGGTTTCAAGTGTTTTTGCGTTAACAAAGATTAAGTCCAAATTATTTTGATGACGGTTTAATACCTGCACACTTAAAATGGCCGGATCATTGGTCCAATTTATACGTGGGATATAGAAATCTTCATAATTCCCCAATTCCACCTTTCGGGATGTTTTTTCCGCAACCGAATAAATATGCAGGGAAACTTCGGCATTCTTTTCCCCTGCTTTTGGATATTTAAAAGTTGAAGCTTCGGGATATAATTCTTCTCCAAAAACGTCCATTGAAAATTCCGGAACTTCCTTTTCATCAAACCTCAAATAAGCAAGGTAGTTTCCTGTGGCATTCCATTCAAATGCTCGCACAATGCCGAATTCTTCTTCATAAACCCAATCTGTAATTCCGTTTATAATTTCATTCTTCTTTCCATCTTCTGTAACCTGCACTTCGTTACCGCTTGACAGATCTTTTATGTAAATGTTGTTTTCATAGACATACGCAACTTTAGAAGCATCAGGTGAAAAAGTTGGCTCCTGCACCTTATTCTCGCTAAGCTTTGTCAGGGTTTCTGTAGAAAAGTCATAAACGTAATAAATTCCCCGGGAAGAGTGGCGGTAGATTTGTTCAGAACCTGTTTCGAGCAGAGCTTTATTCTCATCATCGCTTAACTGGTAACCCTGAAACCTTTTAATACCGTCTAATTTGGAAGATTGGAGAAGGCTCCTTTTCTTTTCCCCACTTTTGTAATCGTAAACATCTATGCTGGTGCCGCTATTTTGATCCTGATTAAGAACAATATATTCTGTTCCGTTATTTAAAGATTTTAAAGATTCAAGACGCTCCGGGCTAAAAGTTCCGTTCCATATTTCCTCGAGTGTAATCTCTTTTTCCTGTGCAAAAACTGTAGTAGCACCTACAAATAAAAATGCCAGCAGTACGTGGGGTAACTTCATAAAAAGTAGAAAAATTTTTAATTGGCCAAGTTTACTAAAAATTCAGCAAAAAATGGAGTTTGGGACTGTTAAATACTAAGACTTTGTTAATGCGCAGTACCTGTACTGCTCTGCTCTTCCTCCCATTTTCAATATAGAAAAGGACTTTTAGTAATAGTCTTAGTAATTGTATCTTTGCATCACAAATTATAATTAGTATGATTAAGCCCGTAACAGGTTTTTCTAAGCTTAGCAAGGAAGAGAAAATTACCTGGTTGTCAAATACTTACTTAAGAGATTCTCCCACTACCGAAAATGTTCTTCGGCAGTATTGGAATAATGATCCCGACCTGCAGCGTCTTCATGAGGAATTTACAGAAAATACTTTAACCAACTTTTATCTGCCTTTTGGTATTGCTCCTAATTTTAATATTAACGGGGAATTGTATGCCATTCCTATGGCCATTGAAGAAAGTTCTGTTATTGCAGCAGCCAGTAAAGCAGCAAAATTCTGGGGCAGCAGAGGCGGCTTTAAAGTAAAAGTGCTAAATACTACCAAGGTTGGGCAGGTTCACTTTCTTTTTAAAGGTGCTAAAGAAAAGCTCACAACCTTTTTTAATGATGTTAAGCCTCGCCTTTTGGATGGAGTAGCGGGTATTACCCGGAATATGGAAAAAAGAGGAGGTGGAGTACTTGATATTGAACTGCGGGATAAGACAGCACTTCTTGAAAATTATTATCAGCTGCATTGCAAGTTTGAGACAAAAGATTCCATGGGTGCTAATTTTATTAATTCCTGCCTGGAGAAATTTGCGGAAGTTTTCCGAACTGCGGCTGCTGAAAATGAGCAGTTTTCTGAAGAAGAAAAGCACCCGGAAATTATCATAAGCATCCTGTCCAACTTTGTACCGGAATGTCTGGTAAGAGCTGAAGTTTCCTGCCCTATAGAAGACCTTAAGGATGAGAAAATTAATGATCCTTATGCTTTTGCTGAAAAATTTGTAACAGCCATTAAAATAGCTGAACTGGAAACCCATCGTGCAGTCACCCACAACAAAGGAATTATGAACGGAATAGATGCCGTGGTCCTGGCGACTGTAATGACTTTAGAGCGGTGGAAATGGCGTACACGCATATGCCGCGAAAGATGGAACTTATAGCAGTCTTACCCATGCCGAAGTAAAAGAAGATCATTTCAAATTCTGGATGGAAATTCCACTAGCTGTTGGTACTGTGGGTGGGCTTACAAATCTTCATCCCCTCGTGAAAGTCGCTCTCGAAATTCTGCAGAAACCTTCAGCTTCCAAATTAATGGAGATCATTGCAGTAGCAGGATTAGCTCAAAACTTTGCAGCAATAAAATCACTGGTAACCACTAAGCATTCAGCAGGGGCACATGAAAATGCACCTTATGAATATCCTGAATCAGCAAAATGCCACTCCAGAGGAGAAGGAAGAGTTAATAAACTATTTTAAACATAATACGGTCACCCATAGCGGAGTGGTAGAGCATCTGGAAAAAATTAGACAATGATCCAAAAATATCGCAGCAACGGTAAACTTTTATTAACAGGGGAATACCTGGTACTGGATGGCGCACTCGCTTTAGCATTGCCTACAAAACCTGGACAATCTTTGGAGGTATTACCTGCAGAAGGAAAGATGACTGGCTGGACAGCTTTAGACAAAAATGGAAAGCCGTGGCTGGATTTCAAATTTTCTCTGGACCAGAACAGCTTTCAGAAAGAAAATGAAACTTCTTCTAATGAAGCTGAAACAACCCTGTTAAAGATCCTTACAGCTGCCCACCAGATGAATCAGAAAGTATTCGGTTCCGGACTGAATTACATTGTCACCACAATGCTTGAATTTGAGAAGGAGTGGGGTCTTGGAAGTTCTTCTACTCTTGTAAACAACATTGCTTCCTGGTTCCAAATAGATCCTTATATTTTGCTTGAAAAGACCTTTGGAGGAAGCGGGTATGATATTGCAGCAGCACAGGCAGAGCAGGCAGTAACTTATCAGCTTCAGGATAAGGGTCGCAGTGTCCTTAATATTGATTTTGACCCTCCCTTCCCTGATAAGCTCTTTTTCGTTTATTTAAATCAAAAACAAAACAGCCGCTCTTCTATTGCTCACTACAGGAAGCAATCCCGTAAAGATTTGCAGGAAGCTGTGGATAAAGTTTCTGGTCTCACAAGTAGCTTTACCTCCTGTGAGGATTTTCAGGAATTTGAACTTTTAATGGAAATTCATGAGACTGTTATTTCCAGGGTGATTGATATTCCCAAAATAAAGACAACACATTTTTCAGATTTTAAAGGCAGCATCAAAAGTCTGGGAGGCTGGGGTGGTGACTTTATACTTGCCACAGGAGATGATGAGGCAAAAAATTATTTCAGAAAAAAAGGTTTTAGAGTGGTCATTCCATATTCTGAAATGATCCTATAGGTCATTGAAGTTTCCTCCTTGAGAGATTCCTCCTTTCCCGCGATTCCAGGTTTCCAAAGACCTCACAGGTTTTCCAAAGACCTCACAGGTTTTCCAAAGACCTCACAGGTTTTCCAAAGACCTCACAGGTTTTCCAAAGACCTCACAGGTTTTCCAAAGACCTCACAGGTTTTCCAAAGACCTCACAGGTTTTCCAAAGACCTCACAGGTTTTAAAAACCTGTGAGGTCTAATCTACATCCAAACCTGACTCATCCTTCTCCGGCTGCCAAACCTCTTTCCCACCAATAAAAAAGCCCTAACATTATATGCAAGGGCTTCAGTTATTATTATCTCCAGGTCTAGTAAAACCTGGCTCTGTTATCTTCTATATCTGCATTTTGTTTTAGAGCTTCAAACACTCTTTCCTGTACTCCCTGTCTTCTTTGCTGGGTTTGTTGAGTAGCAAAATTTCTATAGGATTCCATATCGGGAGCACGGTTTATAGTAGTTACTTCTACCACATACACCCCGTTGTTACCCTGGATTGGTTTACTCAATTCTCCCTGCTCAAGAGCAAAGGCAGTTCCTACGACTTCCGGCTCATTTCCTGCTCCGGCGATAGTAGGATTTTTAAGGTTAACAGCGTTTACAGTTTGCACACTTACATTTTGATTTTGCGCAATCTGCTCTAGACTATTGGCACTAATTTTACTCTTAATTATTTCAGCTTTCTTCTGTTTAGTAAGAATAGGAGTTACAGTGGCTGAAGCATCTTCAGCACTCATTAAACCTTCTTCCTTTACTGCAGTGACCTGGGCTACAACATATCCTCCCGGTACTTCAAATCTACTAATGTCTCCTGCTTTAATATCCTCTCCAAATGCCCACTGCACAATTCTCCTTTGAGCGCCAACTCCGGGAATATTTTCATCAAGAGCTTTCACATCCTTTACAGTACGAACCTGTACGTTATCCTTTTTAGCCGCATCGACAAAACTGCCGTTCTTGGCCTCCATTTCAAATTGAATCACTTTTGTATAAAGATCGTTCAATGACTGCTCTGATGGCTGAATTTCTCTGGCAATAGTTGCCACTTTTACAGCTTCCTCTTCAGATGTTTTTTCTACTACGCTAATTACGTGGTAACCAAAATCGCTTTCTACAACACCAACGCTCCCCGGCGTGCTTTCAAATACAAAATCATTAAAAGCCGGAATCATATCACCCGGGCGGAAGAATCCTAAATCCCCTCCCTGAGTTTGTGAAGCCTGGTCTGCAGAAAATTGCGCTGCAAGCTCTGCAAATTTTTCTTTATCCCCTCTCACAACCTGTGCAAGACTATCGGCAAGAGTTTTTGCTTCTTCTTTTGTTCTTGTTGCACCATTGGCAGTTTGAAGACCCTGCCAGGTAACCATAATATGGCTTGCTTTAGCTGAATCTGCCATTTGACGTTTTTCAAGCATTCTGGTCACTTTCCAGTATCCATTTTCCTTATAGGGTCCTAGCAATTCACCCGGCTGAAGATTAAAGATGGCATCTACATTTTCTCCCTGGTACTGGTCTCTAAAAATAAATCTATCCTGAAATTGAATATCAGAATTTTGATTTACAAATCCTTCAATATTATTTGTAGTTCTAAAACCTGCAACGGTATCATTAGAACTTGTAGAAGAATTAAATTGCGCTCTTCCATCAAGCACACTTTCTATTTCCTGTTTTGCTTCGGCCTCATCCTGGCTGGATGCTTCTTCCTGAAAAACGATATATTGTAGATCCCGGGCTTTGTCTGACTTAAACCTTTTGGGATGATTTTTTACATAGCTACGGATATCTTCTTTTGTAACCTGAACTTCAGAATCAGGAACAGTAGTGTAAGGAATTTGAACATATTTAAAGTCAACATTGTCATTCTCCATACGGTATGCCTGCTCCCCTTCCAGTAAAGTGGCACCAAGATCAGCTCTTACCAGGTTAAAATATATATTTTCCCGGGCCCCTTCAGCAATTGAGTTTTCATAAGCAACCCACTGTTGGTATGCTTGTGGAGAAGTAGCTTTAAGATTGGCAACATATTCCTGAAGCCTGTTTTCATCAAACATTCCTGCTTCATTTGTAAAATTAGGATTTTGAGCCAACTGCATTCTTAGCGCTCGTCTTACCTGTGCCTCACCCACTTCAATTCCCAGCTCTTCAAACTGCTCCTTAAGCATAACCTCCCGAAGCTTAAAATCCCAAACCTGATTTACAGCCTGGGTTGTTGAAGCATTGGGTCCCATATTTTGCTGGTAAGCCTCCACCTGCCTTGCAAAAATCCTCACGGCTTACTTCTTCACCATTTACAGTGGCAACAACATTTTGAGATTTCTGTGAACTCATCCCGCCATTGCGAATCACATCGGCCAAAACGAATGAAAATAAGGCCAATGCAATAATTATGATCAAGAAAACAGAACGTTGTCTAATTTTATTTAATACTGCCATTTCTAGTTATTGTTTAATCTAATATAGTGGGCGAAAATAGTGTTTTTAGGTAAATTAAAAAACTTAATATTTGCAAAATATTAACGCCTGAAAGAATTTAATCCTTATCTCTTATTTCCAGCTCGACCAATTCAATTTTGGTGGTGGAAACCTCCAGGATCTTAATATGAAAGTCTTCAATATTCAACTCTTCAAACTGTTGCGGGATCTCTTCGGTAAAGTTTGTAATAAACCCTCCCAAAGTTTCATAGTTTTCTCCTTCCGGGATATCGAGTTTGTAGGTTTCGTTGAGATAATCTACTTCAAGACGTGCAGAAAATTTATAATGATCCTCTCCCAGCTTTTCTTCTATGAGAATTACAGGATCGTGTTCGTCTTCAATTTCTCCAAAAAGTTCCTCTACGATATCCTCAATAGTTATCATTCCACTTGTACCTCCATACTCATCGATAACCACAGCTATACTTTTCCTTTTTTTCATCAGGATATTGAGGACATCCTTCACCCACATTGTTTCAGGCACAAAAAGGACTAAGCAACAGGATAGATTTAAGTGTTTTTGGTCTTTTGAAAAGTTCGAAGGAGTGTATGTAACCAATGATATCATCAACGGTTTCATTAAATACCAGGATCTTTGAGAGGCCTGTATCTGTAAACTTCTGAACAAGATCCCCCGGAGCTGTAGTAAGATCTACAGCAACAATTTCTGTACGTGGAATCATCACTTCCCTTGCTTTTATATCTGAAAATTCCAGAGCATTCTGAAAGATCTGAATTTCAGAATCCACCTCTTCACTGGACTCTACTGTTTCCATTTGTTCACTAATGAAATTCCCCAGTTCTACCTTCGTAAAGGCAAGTTGTACCTCATCCCCGTCGGTTTTAAAAAAACGCTTCAGAATAAAATCTGAAATCCAGATCACAAAATCTGATACAAAGCTGAATAACAGATAGAACAAATAGGCCGGAATGGCAAAAAACTTCAGAAGAACATTCGAATATATCTGGAAGAAAACCTTTGGAAGAAATTCCGCAGTAAAAAGTATAACAAGCGTAGAAATAATAGTTTGAGTGAGTAAACTAAAGTCTACTATCAATAAACTTAAAAATTCATTTTGAATACGGTTGATAGCTGTAAAGCCAGTTCATTATGAGATCTCCCATAAAGAAACCATACACTACCAGCGCAATATTATTTCCCACCAGCATGGTGGCAATAAATTTTGAAGGTTTTTTTGTGAGCCGCTTTAAAACTGTAGCCAGGATCCCGCTTTGCCTCTTTTCTATTTCAATAAAAATTTTATTGGAGGAAACATAGGCTATTTCCATTCCCGAAAAGAACGCTGACAAAATTAATGTCACAATAATGATAAATATCTCGTACTGCATAGCGAACTAGCGGTTCCGTTCTTCTATTTTTCTCCTGAAGCGTCTTTTAAAGAAGAACATAAAAATTGCTACCACTACAAAGAAGGCAAAAATATAGGCCCTGTTTCTTTCGGTATTCCAAATCCTGATCGCTTCAAATAAAGACAGGGCTGCTATAAACAGGTATGCGTATTCAAAATATTTAAAAAACTTCATCATTTTTTGGTCTCCTCAATTACCTGCACTCCAATATTGGTACGCGAACGGAAATTAGTGAAATTTAAATCGGAATCAAAGCCCTGTCCCCTATTGCGGGCACCACTGGCAAAACTTATAGTATTAGCCCTGTCAGTAAAAACCCAGCCAAGATTTTGATCCCAGTAAAGTTGATCTGCCTCCAGTCTTGTACTGTCGCTTGTCACTAATACTACATTTCCCTGCAGGTCAATTAAATCTGTTTCGTCGTAAATAATCCCATAGTCTGCGGTAACCGTATTCTTTCGTCTCTCCTCATCAAAAAATTCAACTTCCACCCCATTGGGAAATTCCCGGTAAGGAAAAGGGAGATTGGTAAAGTCAAGCATTTTATCGCTTTTAAGGGTAGCTACCACACGACCGGAATCTGTATAGATCAAGTTTAGATTTTCACCTATAGCCTGAGGACTATCTCCGGGGTTTTCCAGTGCCCTTACTTTATTCAAATTACCCTCACATGAAAAAAGCATTGTCACAGTGATCACTGTGACAATGCCTGAAATTATTTTTTGATATGTAATCATTAATTTTACAATGCAGGTACTTTTACACTCTCTCCTATCCAACATCCTATGCTAATAGTCTCTCCTTGTTTTCCAGCCTGGAAAATTTCAGATTTTTGAGGAGCTCTACCTCTGTAGGCTGCAACGCTTTCATTTGCAGTACCACTCAAGGAAGGATCTACACGACTCTTGCAGCATAATCTGCAGCTAACCAGTAAACCGCTCTCTTATCAAAGGGATTGTCTCCACAGTTGTTGGCACTTTGAGCATACATATTTGCAATGTGTAAGTAAGCTCTACCATTAGATGGGTTTGTTTGAAGCGCCTTTCTATAAAAAGATCTAGCCTGGGAAAAATTACCTCCCTGTCTGTAATTGTTGGCAATTCTCATATATACTCTTGCCTTGTCACCTGGATCGGTTTCCAGTTCAGCACTTTCATTGTAATATTTCATAGCCTGAGAAGATTTACCTTCAGCCTCAGCCAACTGTCCTAAATACATTGCTGATTTTGCAGAAGGTTCAGCTTTGTGAAGTGCTTCAGAAACTTTAAAGAAGATTGGATCTTCAGTACAGTCTTTTTGAGACAATCTTTCAGATGCAATTCTCAACCATTGAACATCACCTTTTTTCTCTTCGAAATCTTTATTATAAAGTGGGATAAGGTTATCACAATCTGCTCTTTGACCTAACTTCGCATTCACACTTCCTTTAACCTGGCTGTATGCACTAAGGTTAATCTCTGCATTCTCTGCAAGTTTAGCTTCCTGGGCACTAAGCTTAGTACCTGCTTCCTGCTTTTCAACCAGAGGAGCAAGCATCTCTGCAAGTTTATTTTCTTCACTTTCAATTTTGCCTATGATCTCATCATAAAGCTCAAATACATCCTGAAGATCTCTTTTTCCTTCATCCTGTAAATCTACAAGTAGAGAAAAGTAAGCATAGATCCTTTTAGGACTGGTAAAGCTTTCAGGACTTCCTTTATAAGCTTCATCAAAAGCTTTGAACTGCTTTTCTTTAGTTCCTATTCCATTTTCATATTTCAACCAGGCAATATCTCCCTGAACTTCAGCAGCATTGGTTTTATTAGGGAAATGCTTAAGCCTTTCATTCATCAATTGTATATTCTCTTCAATAAGTTTATTCTTTTCGGCACCTTGTGCATTTTCAAGTTTATGCTTTAAAACACGATCAAGATATTGGAAAGTGGCAAGACTGTAGGTTGGACACTCATTTTTCACTTCCATTAATGGCTGATAAGCCTGATCGTATCTTTGTGCTTTTGCGTCGTCATATGCCAGGGCCGCTTTAGTAGCACAATCACCAGATTGTGCCTGCAGCACGCTTACTCAACAACACTCCGGAAAGGGCAATTACTAATTTAGTTTTCATTTTTTTGTTTTTATTGTGGTTAATCAAATCTACTTTGTACGAACCATCTATCATTTAGAGACAGACTCAAAGATAGCTTAAAAAAGTTTTCTTTTATTAAACCGGAATTTGTGGTACCGCGCTGTCCATACTCAAATCCGATGTTAGCATTAGAAAAATTTGCTCCTACAGGTAATCCTAATCCAAAAGATATGCCAAACTCGTTTATGCCCTCGTTATTCACATTTAACCCCGTCTCCTCATACCTTAGTCCGGCCCTGTAAACAATACGATTTATATAACTTGTAAGCGACGTATATTCAGGTACATAAAATCCTCCTAATCTATATTGAGCAGCATCTCCATAGAAATAATTCAGGTTGTTTAATCCCGTATCAAGATCAAAATTAGACGCTTGTAAATTTGTGTATTCTCCTCCTACAAACCAATGGTTTGGTCTTCCTACACCTAATCCCATGGTATATTGTGAAGGTAAGCCCACAGAAGTTTCGGGAAATGAGAGATTAGATTCCGCCGCAATTGCTTCCCCGCCCTGGGAATTAGTAACAACTGTAGCAGTATTCCTCATTCGCTCTGTGGTAATATCCATTTCGGGAGTATAAGTTGCTGCCGTATAAAGTCTCAACTTATTAGAAATATTTGTTTGATAATCTACTCCCAGGTCCAGATTAAACCCCCGTAAATCTGTTCTGTTAATAACACGGGTACCATACTGAACTCCCCTTTGAAGAGCAGTAAATTTATTCTGAACATTTCCGAAGTTATAATTTAGATCTACCCCAACACTAAGTCCCGGAGTGAAAGAATAGGCTGTAGTAAGATAAACCTTATTCATTCCTCCTCTTCCTGTATACCGATTTGAAGCATTTTCACTTTCTTCCAAGATCCGGTATCCCACGGAAGTGTATGGAATAAGACCAAACCCGAAGTTTAATTTTCCTGTAGGAATACCTATAGCAAGGTAGTCAAACGAAACATTTCTTGCGCTGCCGCTGTTGTCTTCACTCTTAAGATTGGTACTTGTAAGGCTACCTCCCACACTGTAAGTAGTCAATTTAAGTTTACCGTAAGAAGCAGGATTTCGCAGGTTGAGGTGGATACTGTCAGAAAATACAGTGAGACCTCCCATTGATTGATTTTCTACTGTTCCCCTAAATTTTGTTAGACCAATACCGTAGTAAGAATATGGTGAGGAATTTCCCTCTTGCGCAGCCGTAAGCACTGTAGATAATAAGGCCACGATTACTATAAATCGTTTAATCATTGAGATTTGTTAAATTCTAAAATAAAATTCAATCCTTGCAGGAGAAAATTTGAGTTGGCAAAGATGCTATTTTTTAATCTTTTACACAAAAATTGTGCATCGCCCCCTGTCAAAATTACTGTTAATTCTTTATTACAGCCCGATAAGCATCTATCATTCCGTCAATTTCTGCGGTAAGACCCATAATTGCTCCTGTGTGCATGCTGTTGCGGGTAGAATTTCCAATAAGAGAAACCTCCTCCTCCGGTTCTAATAACGGCAGTTTTTCAGTAAACGTATGCATGGCTTTATATCGCATATGTAAGCCCGGGGAGATTGCACCTCCAAAATATTCATTTTTACTATTCTTAAAGTCGTAAGTAACACAGCTGCTAAGCATCAATAACCAAAATATTTTCTTCCGGATACAATTTTGCCGCCGCCGAAACCAGAGCAATGCGATCCTGCCCCATTGTTGCAGGAGTTGAATACCTGTTGGTGAAAAGTTGAGGAAGATCCTGGTGGAGATTTATAACATGGAGCTTTTCCCGGAGCCTTTGTTCCCATTTTGTGGTAGACTTTACTACCGAAGATATCAATACATGCGTGATTTTTGGATGGGCCTGCAGCACTTCATCAATATTTTTTAAAAAATCCTGCTTTAAAGCGATTTTCTTTTTGATTAAGTTATCCCCCTGAAAGACAGCCGATTTTATAAGGGTATTACCCACATCGATTACCAGATTCATAGATTTTCATTAAAAAAGCCAAGGTACAAAAGCATTTTTTTAATTTTTCCTTTGTGGGTTAATAAAAATGAAATTATATTTGCACCCGCTTGACAGGCTTACAAGCTTTAAAGCAACTGGTGCCTTAGCTCAGTTGGTAGAGCAAAGGACTGAAAATCCTTGTGTCCCTGGTTCGATTCCTGGAGGCACCACTTAAAAACCCGCGACTCACGTTGCGGGTTTTTTTGTTGGTATAAATTAAATTTTTAGATCAAAACCTCACAGGTCTTCGAGACCTGTGAGGTTTAAGCTTAATTGGAGGTGAGACCAGGAATTGGTATTGCTTAATAAGATCCCGGTTCCTCTGGGATTAAACTGAATGGAAGCTCTATAACCATATTTTTAACCTCCTTAATCTATCCGGATTTTTATTTTTTCTCTAAGCTTTTTTACTATTTCCCCAGGTTAAAATCTTTGAAATAAGTTTAACTATTTCTCTTCACCCGGTGTTCCGTTTATTTTATAATTTTGGAAATAATCCTAAAAGAAGGAATTTTTCCTAATTATGAATAAGAGAGCCATCATACACCTGGACCTGGATACTTTTTTTGTTTCTGTAGAGCGATTAACTCATACAGAATTGCAGGATAAGCCATTAATCGTAGGTGGAATGGGAGATCGCGGGGTGGTGGCTGCTGCCAGTTATGAAACCAGAAAATTTGGGGTGCATTCGGGAATGGCCATGAAAGTAGCCCGTCAACTATGTCCTCACGCCACAGTTATAAAAGGAGATTCCGGCGTCTATACGAAGCATTCCCACACCGTTACTGAAATTATTAAGAGCAGGGTTCCCTCTTTTGAAAAGGCAAGTATTGATGAATTTTATGCAGATCTTTCTGGAATGGACAAATTTTTTGGGATCAGGAAATTTGCTCACGAATTAAGGCAAACCATTATTCAGGAAAGCGGGCTACCAATTTCCTTTGGATTGTCACAAAATAAAGTGGTTTCTAAAATTGCTACCGGGGAAGCAAAACCTAACAATGAGCGATATGTAGATAACGGAAAAGAAAAATCTTTCCTGGCTCCTCTTTCGGTTCGAAAAATACCTATGATAGGAAGTAAGACATTTCAAAAGTTGCTCAATCTGGGGATTCGGGAAATAAAAACAATCCAGGAAATGCTTAGTAGAAATGCTGGAAAGTGTTCTTGGGAAAAATGGAAGAGTGATCTGGAAAAGAGCTAATGGCATTGATGATTCACCTATTATTCCTTTTCACGAACGAAAATCCATTTCTGCTGAACGAACTTTTAACCGCGATACTACCGACATGTTTAAACTGCAGGCCACTCTGGCAGGAATGGCAGAAAACCTGGCTTATCAATTAAGACGGGGAAATAAACTCACTTCCTGTGTAAGTGTAAAAATCCGGTATTCCGATTTTCAAACTTATACTAAACAGTCTAAAATTCCCTATACCAGTGCCGATCATATCCTGATCCCAAAAATTGAAGAACTGTTCCGGCAATTATACAATCATGGAGTTGTTGATAAGGTTGATTGGAATAAAATACAGTGATCTCACCGGAGGACACTACCAGATAGATCTTTTTGATGATTCTGAAAAAATGCTGAATCTGTACAATGCTATGGATAGAATCAGGAACAGGTATGGAGAACACGCTGTGGCAAGAGTTTCAACAATAGGCGGTAATGACGTGAGCAGAATGAAAAATCCGTTCAATGGAGAGCCGCCAACACTGTATGCCCATAGACAACAATAGATAAGCGGATGTTTTTAAACTGTCATACCTATTATTCCCTGCGTTATGGAACTTTTCCAGTGGAAGATTTGTGCGAACTGGCCCGGGCTCAAAACGTACAAAGTCTTGCTGTAACTGATATTAATAATACTTCTGCCTGCTTAAAATTTATCAAAATTGCTTCAGAATACAATATTACACCCCTGATAGGAATTGACTTTAGGAATGGAGTTCAACAGCAGTACGTAGGAATAGCTAAGAACAATAAAGGGTTTAATCAATTGAACTAAGCATTTATCCCAACACCTACACAGCAAAAATAATTTTACAAATGAGGCCCCTCTCCTGCCGGACTGTTATATAATATATCCTTTTAAAAAGGTGCTTTTAGAGAACAAACTAAATTTTAAAGAAAATGAATACATAGGAGTTTCCGTAGAAAGCCTGCGGAAGCTAAAATTTTCCAAATATCTTGAATACAGGGAAAAACTGGTGCTGTTGCAAACGGTAAGTTTCCGAAGTAAAAGAGATTATAATGCACACCGCCTCCTAAGGGCCATAGATAATAATACCCTGCTCAGCAAGTTGCCCAAAAGTGAGGAAGGAAGCTTTTCCCAGCAAATGATCTCTCCAAAAATTATTAGATCTGAATTCAAGGATTATCCCCACATTCTGCAGAATACTGAAGACCTTACCCGTAATTGCCAGGTAAATTTTGGTTTTGGAGAAGCGCGGGAGAATAAAAATTTGAAAGTTTTTGGGCAGAATAAAAAAGCAGATGAAGAAGAGCTAAAGAAATTGTGTTATGAGAAGCTCTCCCAACGTTATCCACACACTTCAGAAGAAGTTTATCAACGGGTAAAAAAAGAATTAAAAGCCATTATTAACCTGGGCTATGTTTCTTTTTTCCTGATCAATTATGACATTATTCGCTATGCAAGATCACAGGCTTATCCTTATATAGGAAGAGGTAGCGGTGCCAATTCGATCGTGGCTTACATTATTGGAATTACCAATGTAGATCCTATTGAACTGGATCTTTATTTTGAGCGCTTTATCAATGCCCATCGCAATTCTCCACCCGATTTTGATATCGATTTTTCCTGGAAACACAAGCAGGACGTGACAAATTATATCTTCAGGACCTATAAACACACTGCTCTTATGGGAACTTATGTGACTTTTAAACGACGGGCAGTGGTGAGAGAGCTGGGCAAGGTTCTGGGACTGCCAAAAGAGAATCTCGACAAACTCTCTGCAGGATATTTTGATTACAACCAGCTGGACCACCTGGAAAAATTGGTGCTTAGGTACAGTAGATTAATAGCAGGCTTTCCCAATTATATAAGTGTACATTCAGGTGGGATATTGATCCTGGATGATTCCGTACACAATTATGCAAGTACTTTTATGCCGCCCAAAGGTTTTCGTACGGTGCAAATAGATATGAACATTAGTGAAGACGTGGGAATCCATAAATTTGATATTCTGGCTCAAAGAGGCTTGTCCAAAATAACAGATGCCCTTGAGATCATCAGGCAAAATCAACCGGGGGCGGTCATTGAAGATATAGAAAACACCCGGGTCTTTAAAGAGGATCCCGCAATTAATCACCTTCTAAAAACAGGAGATTGTATGGGCGTTTTTTATGTAGAATCTCCTGCTATGCGGGGACTAATGATCAAATTACAAACCAACAGCTACATTGAACTGGTCGCGGCGAGTTCTATCATTAGGCCGGGGGTTTCCAATGGTGGGATGAAAGAAGAGTATATTCAACGTCACCGTAATCCCGAGCAACGTAAAGTAGCCCACCCTGTTCTCTTTGAGATTTTAGCCGAAACTTATGGAGTAATGGTCTACCAGGAAGATGTTCTTAAAATAGCTCACTACTTTGCAGGATTGTCTTATGATGAAGCCGATATTTTAAGACGGGGAATGAGTGGCAAGAAAACTTCTAAAGGGCAAATAGCGAGGATTGAATCCAAATTCAGAAGTAATTGCAGAAAAAAAGGATATTCAGAGCAATTGATCAATGAAGTATGGGAGCAGATTTTCTCCTTTGCAGGCTACGCATTTCCGAAAGGACATTCGGCCTCTTACGCGGTAGAAAGTTATCAAAGCCTTTATTTAAAAAAGTACTTTCCGCTGGAATTTATGGTGGCTGCACTTAACAATGGCGGGGGATTTTATGATGTAGAAACCTATATTCAGGAAATACGCAAATGTGGCGGTATGGTTCACGCTCCCTGTATTAACAACAGCGACCATCCTAATGTGATCTATGGTAAGGACATTTATCTGGGCCTGGGCCATATTAAAGAACTGGAAATAAAGGTGATCCAGCGCATTCTGGAAAACCTAAGCAGTTTTTTGGACCTTTTAAATCTTTAGATGACTTTACTGACCGTCTTGATATTTCTATTGAACAGCTGAGTATTTTATTAAAAATTGGTGCTTTTAGATTTACCGGGCTGGATAAATATCATTTGTTGTGGAAAGCTCATTTTAAGCTGAACAAAAATAGGTTAAAAACCAATCAGTAAGTACTGTTCCGGCCGAAACATAAAGATTTTGATTTGCCCGAATTTCTAATTTCTGAAGTAGTGGAAGCTTACGACCAGATGGAACTTTTGGGATTTCCCCTCTGTAGTCATTTTGAATTACTGAAAAACCCACTGCAATCTTCTGTAAAAGCAAAAGAGCTGAAGAACTTTATTGGTAAGGATGTACAGATATACGGGAACCTCATTACCACAAAAAGAACCCCGACGGTGAATGGTAAATTCATGTGTTTTAGTACTTTTTATGATATAGACGGGCAGGTTTTTGATATTGTTCAGTTTCCAGGAGTAGCTGAAAAATATCCTATCCGAACCAAAGGGATATTTCTTTGCTATGGAAAAGTAGTAGAAGAATTAGATTATATATCTCTAAATCTCAAGTGGATTTCCCGGCAGGAAACAATTGGAGATCCCCGGTTTATTGATCTTCCTAAATTCTCCCCCGCCAGGCCAAAACTTCACGCGCATTAAGGCAATGAAAGTTTTTAAGCTGCCCTTAATCCTGAAATTAAAAATTCATAACCTGCAAATGACCTTTATTCACTCTTTAAGCTGAATTGCTTCTGCTTAAACAGAGAATGACACTTATTTCTTCAGGTACATATTCCCATTGATAGTACTCAACTGAAGGTGGCTAGCTCCACTTCCGGTATTTCTTTCAATGTTCTGCCCTATCATAGTTTTGGCAGAAGAAAATTCAATAGTTTCATCAGCATAGATGTTGCCATGAATGGTTTCAGCTTTCATATTTGAATCTCCTAAAGAGATATTGATCTCTCCATTAATTGTGTTCAAATCAAGATTTCCCGCATATTTGTCAATATTGATATTTCCGTTGATCAGGTCTGCCGAGAAGTTGCTAGGTGATGACTTCCGAATACAAATTTCCATTAATACTGCTAATTTTGACCTCAGCACCTTCAGGAATATAAATAACATAATTAAAAGTATATTCCATTTCGTCGGTAATGATAATTTGATCACCACTGTAGGTAACATTATTGTTTTTAGGCTTTTTATCAGAATCTTCTGCTTTCCCGGGATAGTTCCTTCTGTAATCTTTTTGCCACTCTTTAAACAGAGGCTCAGCATTAGAAATAACTTCGATGCGGTCGTTACTCTCTTCGATATTCAGCTCATAAAGATCCAGGTATTTCCCTTCAGACATTGTAAGATCTGCCTTTACATATACGGTATTTTTATCCCAGGTTTTTAATTCAATTTCCGAAGCAAAAGGAACTTCAATATTGATCTCCTGATTTTTGTAATTGATGTTTTTTTCTATAATGCGTTGAGCCTGTGTTGAGAAACTAATAAAGCTCAAAATAAATAGTACGGCTAAATTTTTCATAGTTGTTGGTGTTTATTATTTCTTTCTTAGCAGAATATTTCCGGTGGCAGAGTTTAGCTGAATGGTCCCACCTCCTCCATTGAGGGTTCCTTTGACCTTGGGAGCCGAGACGGCTTTTAGCCCTCCTTTATCAGGTAACTGAAGATCAAAATCGGTATAGATCTCTCCCATTGTAGAGTTCATTGTTATTGTAGCGGGAGTATTCCCGGGCAGGCTTATGTCAAGATCTCCTGTTGCTGTTGTGATCGTTGTTGGAGATGTGGTATTTAATTTTGTAAAAATAACAGTGACGAGTCCGGTGTTAGAATTTACGGTTAAAGGGCTAAGTCACATCTTTTATTGTTATGCTTCCCACCACTTCTGCCGTTGCTTCTACTTCCCCAGTAAAACCCGTGATTTCAATATCATTAAGAGCCATGCTCTTTACTGCAATGTTTTGATTAGCCGGAAGAAAAATTTCAGCCTTTCCCTCCTTCCGAAGATTTCTTACCAGTAATGTATTGCCTTTTTGCTCCACCATAAAACCAACATTAGTATTGTCAGTCCCCCCTTCTCCCACTAACCTCAGGCCTTTCGCCTGTTCTGGTATTTCAACATTTTTTCCTGCTTTAATAAGTAATTGGTTATTGTTTTGTGTTTTTACAACAACATCTGTTTTAGATTCTATTTGCACCCGTTCAATGCCATTAAGGGATTTTGTAAAATCGTTCTGAGCATTCACCGTGAGGCATATAAAGCAGGTGAAGATAATTGATACTATATTTTTCATATTTTTTTATTTTATTATTAGACTATGCTGGGTAATAATGCTTTTATCTGGTCCTTCACAAAAGGCTCTGTTTCCTCCTTTTGAAGTAAGTTTTTCATAGGCTCTACCGCCTGTTTCTCCTGAATTTTCACCAAAACCTGAATAAGGGAAATCTGTATAACAGGATCATTTTCTGTTTTTAACGCGGTAATTAAATTGTCTTTCACCTCTTCTGAAGTACTGAACTTTGCCAGTGCTTCCACGGCCGCAAGTCTTACGTTCTTGTTCTCATCGTAGAGCATCTTGTTAATCAGGACTTTCAGAATATCTTCATCTAAATCTTCAAAATCCTCAAAATAGTTTACTCCCTGGATTCGTTTACTTGCAGACTCATTTGTTATTAAGGAAAGCATTGCAATTCGCTGTTCAGATTCACCGGAATCTTCCAAGACAACTACTGGTTCATTAGAAGACTTTTGTTCCATTAAGCGTCCTGCCTCAAAAGAGATAAAGAGAACAACTATTGCTGCTGCGATCTTCAGGATCTCTTTATAAGGGAAAGAGGTTCTCTTTTCTTGAATTTCAGCCTTTTCTCTTTCTAACATAGCGGAGAAACTGGCTTTTATGTTTGGCGATGGCTCTACCTCCTTTTCGTTCAAAAACTGTCTTTCTAGCTCGAGAAATTGTTCAAGCTCATTTCGACATTCTGCACACTGCTCAAGATGCTTCTTCACTTCCAAAATTTGATCCTCCTCAAGGAGGCTTTCCTGGTATTCCGGAATAAGATGTTTTATGTGTTCAGGCTTCATTTCCTACTGTTTTAAAATAAATTTCTTTCAGTTTTTTTAGTGCCCGGCTGGTTTTTGTTTTCACCGCGCCGGGAGTACTTCCCACAATTTCAGCTATCTCCTGGTGACTTATATTTTGAAGCTTATGAAGGACGAGTAGTTCTTTATCTTCAGGATTCAGTAGATCAAGTGCTTTTTGGAGCTGACTGTAATCTTCCTTTTCCCCATCCTCTTCCTCAGGCAGATTTTCGTAATGAGAAATCTTTAGCAATACATGGTCCTGATTTCTTCTGAAATGAGTGGCGAGACTATTTCTGGCGATGGTAAACATCCATGAAATAAATTTGCCGTCATTATAAGAGTTTCTATACTTCAAAACTTTGTAGAACACCTCCTGAGTTAGATCTTCACTCAACATCCTGTCACCAGACATTTTATATAAAAAATTAAAGACGTGCTTATGATGCTTAAGTCAAAAGAATCCGCAGGACCTCGAGGTTATTTCCTGCGACTTCTTTCATCAAATTCTCGTCTGTTAGATCCTTGTACAAATTTCTTTTTTGATGGTGTTTTATAAATATATAGTCACAAACTTCTCAAAGGTTACAGTGGGAGGAACTTTTTTTTTCAGAAAAATAGATCTTTTAGTACCTGAAAACTCGCAGGCCCTGTAAATGCTGATCCAGCTGTAAATAAATCTGAAGTAATAAAGTTGAAAGTAAATTCCGTTTAGGGGAAATTTTGGAGAAAAAGAGATGTCGCCACTAATGCACTAATGTTTTTATTGGGTTTTATAATCTCCTTACAAGAGTACACCATAGAAATTTAACTGTGCAGTAGTGCCAAATCTTTTAAGATCCGGAAAGTAGCTGGAGTTTCCGAACATCCCGGAGATCATCCTTGAACAGTGAAAACTAAAAAAATAATTCGTGCATTAGTGGCCATTTTTTAGATCCGGCAAGCAAGAAATAGCATAACAATCCGGAGAAAATTTTAAACAAGTGAAAACTAAAAAAATAATTCGTGCCTTAGTGGCCATTTTTTAGATCTGGCAAGCAAGAGTAGCAGAACAATCCGGAGAAAATCTTAAACAAGTGGAAACTATAGATAAATATTCGTGCATTAGTGGCTATTTTTTAAATCCGGCAAGTAAGGATAGCATAACCATCCGGAGAAAATTTTAAACAATTGGAAACTATAGAACAATATTCGTGCATTAGTGGCTATTTTTTAGATCCAGCAAGCAAGAGTAGCAGACAATCCGGAGATAATTTTCAACTTTGAAAACAAAAGATTTAACTTTCCGCTGTTGAAAGGCAAAAAAGATTGCAATTTCTTAATACAGAATACATAAATGAAAAATATCCTGCCGAAGAAAATTATATATTTATAGGCTGATTCATTTTTAAATGAAGTTTAGTTCATTTCAGTTTTAAAATTTATATCAGCTGCACAGGATAATTCTTATTACTATAACAACTTAAAATTTATCAAAATGGACAAAATTGTTTCTATTGTATTTATTGCTTTTATGGGTGCTGCTGTTTCGGCTCAGACCACTTGGAAGCCGGACAAAGCTCACTCCCAGGTTAGCTTCGCAATCACCCACCTGGGAATTTCAGAAATTGAAGGTTCCTTTGACTCCTTTGAAGCAACTATTAATGCTACCAAAGAAGATTTTAGTGATGCTGATTATGACGTAGAAATAGACGCTTCATCTATTAATACCGGAGTAGGCCGGAGAGATGATCATTTGCGCAATCCAGATTTCTTTAACGTGGAAAACAACCCAAAGATCACTTTCAAGGGAAAGGCTACTGAAAAAATTTCTGACGGAAAATATAAAGTCAGCGGTGACCTCACTATGAATGGAGTTACAAAACCTGTGACTCTGGAGATCTGGCATAGGGGAACTATTGAAAATCAAAAAGGAGAAAAAGTTGCCGGACTAAAGATCACCGGAAAAGTAAACCGCTCTAATTTTAATTTAGGCCCTAAGTTTCCGGAAGCAGTTTTAAGTGACGAGGTTCTGTTAGAAGCTGATGGGGAATTTAAGAAGCAGTAGCTTCTTTACAACATAATTAATTTAATGCCTCTATTCTCATTAAGAAAGAGGCATTTTTTATTTGCATTAGAAGAGGGTTTCTGCTCCCGAAAACCCTTCCGTCATTCCTGCGGAATGCCACCTTCCCTTGAAAAGGGAAGGAGCTCTTAAAATTTTTCTTTTATACTAGAGACCTCTAAAGGCTCCCCTCCTTTTAAAGGAGAGGTGGATCCCGCCCAGGCGGGAGACGGGGTGGTTCCTCGTGAGTTCCAAATATTTCGTTAGTGTCAGCTAATTTACGATAAAGGATTTAGAGTAAAGTTTCTCGATTTAAACTGAATAAATTGAACCTCCCGCAGCTTGCTCATAGTTAATAGATAAATTTCCCCCGCCAGGCAACCCTTCCGTCATTCCTGCGGAATGCCACCTTCCCTTGAAGAGGGAAGGAGCTCTTGAAATTTTTCTTTTATACTAGAGACCTTTAAAGGCTCCCCTCCTTTTAAAGGAGGGGTGAATCCCGCCCAGGCGGGAGACGGGGTGGTTCCTAATGAGTTCCAAATATTTTGTAAGTGCCAGCTAATTTGCGATGAAGGATTTAGAGTAAAGTTTCTCGATTTAAACTGGATAAATTGAACTCCCGCAACTTGCTCCTGGTTAAAAGATGATTTTCCCCCGCCAGGCAACCCTTCCGTCATTCCTGCGGAATGCCACCTTCCCTTGAAAAGGGAAGGAGCTCTTGAAATTTTTCTTTTATACTATAGACCTTTAAAGGCTCCCCTCCTTTTAAAGGAGGGGGGGTGGATCCCGCCACAGGCGGGAGACGGGGTGGTTCCTCGTGAGTTCCAAATATTTTGTAAGTGCCAGCTAATTTGCGATGAAGGATTTAGAGTAAAGTTTCTCGTTTAAACTGGATAAATTGAACTCCCGCAACTTGCTCCTCGTTAAAAGATGATTTTCCCCCGCCAGGCAACCCTTCCGTCATTCCTGCGGAATGCCACCTTCCCTTGAAGAGGGAAGGAGCTCTTGAAATTTTTCTTTTATACTAGAGACCTTTAAAGGCTCCCCTCCTTTTAAAGGAGGGGTGGATCCCGCGCCGGGCGGGAGACGGGGTGGTTCCTCGTGAGTTACAAATATTTCGTAAGTGCCAGCTAATTTGCGATGAAGGATTTAGAGTAAAGTTTCTTGATTTAAACTGGATTAATTGAACTCCCGCAGCTTGCTCCTGGTTAAAAGATGATTTTCCCCCGCCAGGCAACCCTTCCGTCATTCCTGCGGAATGCCACCTTCCCTTGAAAAGGGAAGGAGCTCTTTATTTTTACATTTTATACCAAAAGTACTCTAAAGGCTCCCCTCCTTTTTTAAAGGAGGGGTGGATCACGCCTCGGCGGGAGACGGGGTGGTTCTTGTGAGTTCCAATTCATCTGGCCTACCTGCAATCGTAGCGGGCAGATCTAGAGCTTATAAAAAAATAAAAACCGTCAATTCCAACTGTAGATTGACGGTTTTTCTATGATTAGACCTGAACAAAAACAGGCAAATAAAATCTTAAAACAAGAAAGCCAGGAGTTGCAACTTAGTACCTGCCACAAGTAGTGTTACGAACAGTAGCGAAAGTCCCAGGAGGTAACTCCAGAATTTAGAAGATCTACCTTCTATAAGATCCAGTATTGCATCTTCAGTTTTATTTTTTAATTTACAGTTATAACGAAGGAAGCTGTCCTGGTGGATCACTTCTCTTCCTTCTTCGGTGATCACATATTTATCACCATCTGGTTTTATAAAGCCCAGGGACTCCAGTTCAATAATTACTTCGGCTTTCCAGGATTCATAGGTATAATTCTTTAATATACCCCGCTGGTCTCTGATCTCATAGAGAACATGATCCAATTTATACCAGGAGGATAATTTTGAAGTGTTACAGGCATCTGTTGTCATAGGCGAAAATCGTTTTAGGGATTAGTTTACGCTTTGCTTATATCCTAAATTAACAAAATTTTTAGATTTGCGCGACGCCCAAAATGTTAAAATTTAAAAAGAGGCCAATATTCTTTTGTTGCTAAAAAGAGATAAACTCTTTTATATTTAGTTTCCGTCTGAAGACCAGACGATAACGAAATATTTCAATAAAAAACCAGATTGGATTGAAACAGAACTTAAAATAAAAATAATGAAGAACCCGGTTAGAATGTTTTACTTAACTGTATACCGACTCCAAATATGGGGGATTGTACAGAATTAAATTCGGCACCCAACTGTACATCAAGATTGAGATATTTACGAAGTACACCTAACTCAGAATAGATATAGCCAACTTCCTGTTTAGGTTCATAAGGGGTATGGTATCTTCCGTAGTTATTTCCGTAGGTGAACATTAATTTATAAGGATAGCTCACAAAATAATTGAAGAACTCTCCTCCTATTCCAATATGATGGGTAGTAAAATTGTTGTTTATTATTCCCACCAGCGTATTCCTTACAGGGTTAACAGTGAAAAAGGTGCTCCCAGGACCATATTTTGATAGGTCCAGCCCGATCGATAAATTCCACTTACGAAGTAGTCATCATATTTATGCACACCCAGTAGTGGTCTGGCTCTGGTGCTTTGTATAATAAAATTCATAAATGACAGAGTTAATGAAGTTTTTCGTATCATTCGTTTCAAAGTAGATCCCATAGCGTCCATCAGGAGTATTTCCCAGCAACTGCCCCGATAAGTCTTCAAATAAGTGCTGATAAAGCAATTCTATACTGAAATCCCTAAACCCCTTCCGCACGTTAAATTCATAGCCGCCCAGGTGGTTCCCAAGAGTATTTAGCTGATCATTCACCGTGGCGTTTTCTCTTCCGCTTTGGCCAGTAATAAGCCTGAGGTAATCCCTGGCAGAGGACGGCTGCGGTCCCCACTGCGGAGAATTCCCGCCCCATTGTACAAAATGCTGAAGTCCCGCCTTGAATTGCCACTCACTTTGAGTCCTGTATACAAACAGAAAATTTTTGTGATGAAGGCTGGCATATTTCACATACCTGTCAGTCCCCATCAGGTATTCGTTGTAAGAACCTTCAAATCCAAATCCCGTTTCATTGTCCGGATCAAAAGGAAACAGTGGGCCATTTGTACCAATTTGTACTCCCGGTAAAGGTTGTGTATTAAGAGACCAGAGGATACTCCTGTTGGATGCGCTCAGCCCCCGGTATAGTTCTTTCTTTTGCTTTTTCCCAAGTGTAAAATACAATCGCTAAGTTCTCAAAATGCCCGTACAATTCATCGGGAACAATAACGCCATCAAAGCCATCGTGAAACAAAACTCCCGCACCTACTTCAAAAAAAGCAGTAGCGTCCAGTTCATAAACTCCCTTCCCTGAGATCCAGGTGGAAATATTGGTCTCTTCAGAAACTCTGCCCCTCTTATTGTGGTGCAACCAAAACGGCAGATCCTCCTGAGAAGAATAAAAACCCACTACACTGGCCTCCCCCGAAAAATACATTTGAGACTGCGCAGCAGGCGCAACAAGTAAAAGAAAAAAAACTGCCGGAAATGATAAAAATCTCATTAGTAGGGATTCGGGGTAAATTCTGCGCAAATATATAGTATTTATGGCTGAGAGAATAATGTGACTGCTTAATTGAACTTTAGCATTTAGTGCAAATAATATTATTCAGTATAACGGGTGGGTAAGTGATTTATTGGAAGATATAGAAGAAAGGACAGGTTAAATATTTCTGTCAAGGTGTATTTAAGGCTTCCGGAAAAGATTTTCCGCTGCTCAAGAACAGGGTATTAAAAAGTCTTTCTCAAATTGAGCCCGGCTCCATAGATAGGGGCTGCGGTACTGTTGAATTCTGCAGCCAGTTGGATATTAAGCTCTACAACATTCTGTAAAACTCTCATTTCGTAGCTCCAGTAAAGTACCTCCTGAGGGATGTTATAGGGTTTGGAGTAGGTGCCGTAATTTTTTCCAAAGCTCAATAATAACTTATAAGGATAATTAATATACCTCCCTGAAAAATCTCCACCTATGCCCAGGTGGTGCATAGCAAACCTGTTGTTGCTAATCCCCATACCCCTGGGAGCAGCGGTAAAAAAGGGAGTACCTATTACCTGCTGATCATAGGTCCAGCCGGAGCGATACCCATCATCGTAAAATAATTTTCCGGAATATTTTTATTATCTCCAAACCTACTTTGATTTTTCGTATAATAAAATTCATACATAAAAGAATTCACCAGGCGATAAGACTCTGTAAATTCAACAAAAAAGCCATAGCGGCCGTCAGGAATATTCGCCAGTCTTGAACTAAGCATAGGTTTCAAAAAGATAATTGTACAGGAATTCTATAGAAAATTCGTCAAATTGTTTTGAGACAGACAGCTCGTAACTTCCTATGTCATTAGCAAGATTTCTTGCACCGTGGCCCAGGCTAAGTCACTACCTTGAGATAATCCTTCATAGACTGAGGCCTTTTCCCCTCTTCTTCCGATGTTCCTCCCCACTGCGCTATGTGCCTTAGCCCTGCTTTTATTTGTAGATCATCTTCGCCCCGGTAAACCAGAAATAAATTCTTGTTGTGCACTTTTACATTATTCACATACCTGTCATCCAGTAAAAAGTATTCTTCCCAGGAACCTTCAAATCCAAAACCGTCCTCATTGCGGTTAAAATATACCTACTTGTTGGTACCAATTTGTAATCCTGGAATTGCCCGGGAATTTAAAGACCACAGGATGCTCCTGTTGGAAGCACTTAAACCATTGTACAGCTCCTCCTGGTGCTTAATTCCCGCTGTTATATATAAATCTTCTGTTTGGAAATGAGCATAAGCCTCATCAACAGCAAATTCATCCCCTTCGTTGTCTCTAACCAATCCTCCCGCTCCAATTTCAAGACTGGAATAAAAACCTGTTTCAAAAATTGCTTTACCGGAGACCCAACCTGCTACGTTGGTATTCTCCAAAATCCGCCCCCGCTTGTTGTGGTGCATCCAAAAGGGAAGATTGTCCTGTGAAGAAACCATTCCCGATAAATTTACTTCTCCACTGTACTCCGCCTGGGAAAAAACAGCTACGGAAACAAAAGAAAAAAGGAGGAAACTTATTATACTTCGATTTACCATCTGCTAAGCTTTAGGATAGGATTTATCTCATCTAAAATAGGCAGAGCAAATTAAGGAAATATTTAAGCTTTTGTTAAAAAAATTTAAAAATGATCAGATGTAAACTCTATTTCGACGTTTAAAAGCATAATGATCAAGAGATTGACTCTTCTTCGTGGAAAACTGCTTTTCATCGAGTCGGGTATTTTTTATAATAAGAAAATTCCTTAAAATAATAAAGCTCACAAGAAGTTATTCCCGTGAGCTTTCCGGATTGACCGGATTCATTTTTTTATTTTTTATTTCCTGTTCTTCGGTAGAAAAGGTAACCGCGGCTTCTACCACATGGCAGCTTTCCCTTTTAATTTATCCCAGAACTTTTCTTTATGAGCCCCATAGATGTAGCCGTATTTGTTTCCATATCCAAAGTTTACCAGTTTCACATCATTCAGCACAAAACTTACATCGTGAAGCTTACCGTCATTCCTTGCATCAATCGCAAAATCCAGAAGGCGCTTTTCTGAATAACCTGCACGTACCAGATACAAAGTAAGATCAGCAAACTTGTTGATAAGGAAGGTATCTGTTACCAGCATCACTAAGTGCAGTATCTACTACTATATAGTCATACTCTGATCGTAAATTGGCAAACAGCTCATCGGCACGATTCTGTCTCCAGAGTTCTGATGGGTTGGGAGGAATACTTCCTGAAGCAAGTAAATTTAAATTAGAATGTAAGGATGATTCTTTGATCAATGATTCCAGTACTATTTCTTTGTTCACCAGGTAATCACTTATCCCTTTGTTGTTCCTGGCATCAGACTCATACCTTTGTAACTGTGGATTTCTAAGGTCTGCTCCCATGATCAGCACCTTCTTTCCGGCGTTTGCAAGAGTTAGTGCAAGGTTAAAAGCAACAAAAGTTTTCCCCTCTCCTTTTACACTGGAAGTTACAAAGAGCACATTGCCGCTATCGGTATTTGTGGAATTAACCAACAGGTATTGGAGGTTTGTATGTAAGATCCTGAAAGCTTCAGAGATCACAGATCGGTCGTTTTTCGAAATAATCTCCTCTTCCTTCTTGCTCACTTTGGGGATCTCCCCTACTATTGGAATGATCTTCGCCACAGCCTGCATATCTTTCTGGCTCTCAACCTTATTGTTAAACAGGTTCTTCAGATAAATAATCAGGAAAGGAATAATAAAACCAAGAATAAGTGCTGCTAAAAGTATGATCTTTGATTTTGGGGAAACAGGTTCATTTAAGCTGTATGCACTGTCTACGATCTTTGCTTTAGGCGCAGTAACAGCCAAGGACAAACTTGTTTCTTCTCTTTTCTGCAATAAAAAAAGATAAAGTGCTTCTTTTATATTCTGCTGCCGCTCAATACCACGAAACTGTTTTTCTTTCCCGGGAACGGTAGCTATACGTCCGCCTATTATCGCAGCCTGTTGGTCCAGATCTTCCTTTGCAATCAACAGGTTAGACTTCATCCTGCGTAAGCTGGCAAGAACATTTTCCTTGATTTGGTCTATACTGTTGTTCAATCTCACGACTACCGGGTTGCGCTCTGTAGATCCGCTAAGGATCCTGTCACGTTCCAGTACTAAATTGTTGTATTCTGAAATAAGGGAATTTACTCCGGTTTCAGAAATCCCCAGGTTCGCAGGTAAAAGGTCAGATCCTGTTCCCGAGGTGATATATTCGATCATAGCGTTACTAAGCTCCAGCTGGGTAGCCACTTCCTGCTGCTGCTTGTTGTAGTCGCTCACATTTTCAATGAACATTTGGGACTCTGCCTGGATATCAGTGAGACGGTTAGTTTCTTTAAATTGCTCTTTTCCGGTTTCTACTGAGTCCAGTTCCCGGGTAATAATGTCCAGTCTATCTTCAATAAATTCAGCTGTATTACGGGCTACTAAGTTTTTGTCTTCAATTGCCTGGCGATTGTATTCCAGAATAAGTTGATCGAGAATATCCTGTGCTTTTTCCTTTACGGGATCCTGCAGGTTTAATTCTATTAAGCTGGAATTTTTATCGGTTAAGTTCAACTGCATTTTTTGTCTGTAAGCCGCTGAGACATTATCTACAGAAGAGAAAACTACCGTCACAGGAAAATAATATTCCGGGACGGCTTCAGGGTTTCTGTTTAAAACTACAGTACCAAAATCGAGATCTACGGGCTTACCATATTTAGCTTTAATTTCAGCACTAAGTCTCCTCATTTACAAGTTTGATACCACTTTCTTCATTTTCATGGATCTGAAATCTATAGGACTGCTTAAGTTTTTCTTCATCAAGCACCAATAGCTGTACCTCTACAGGTTTCTCCTGATAAACTTCAGAGGTCCTCACATTTCCATCTACAAAGTACTGAGTATTAAGCTGAAGCCCTTTCACTACCTGGTTCATCAGCTGTTTAGATCTCAGGATCCCCATTTCGTTCTCCAGGCTGTTTGTTCCCATTCCGCTAAGGAGTCCAAGGCTTTCAAAAGCAGCGAGTTCAGACATCGCTCCGCCGTTCTTTTCGTCTTTGATTATTATTGTTGCAGTAGTCTGATAAATGGGAGTAGAGTACCTTAAATAAAGAAAGGCCAGTAAAAGACACAGGACGACACTGCCTACAAAAGCAGGCCAGTAACGGGAATATTTTTGAAATTCCTCCCGAAGATCAATTTCTTCTTCCTGTGGTCGGTTCGGGGTGTATTGTTGTTGTGACATAATTTATCGGGTAATCAAAATAGCCAGGGAAATTAAAACAGAGGCTATGGAAATATAAACTGTAGCATTCCTGTTGTAGGCTGCACCCTGCTTTTGGGCGCCGTTCGGCTCAACATAAACCACATCATTCTGTTGCAGGTAGTAAAAAGGGGAGTTCACCACGTTGGCGTCGGTAAGGTCGAGGTAAGCTGATTTAGTAACGCCGCCTTCTTCCCTCATAACCAGCACATTCTCCCTCATTCCGTAGATGCTCATATCGCCCGCAAGGCCTAAAGCTTTTGGCAAACTTAAATACTCATCCTGTATAGTAAAAGTTCCGGGACGGTTTACTTCTCCCAACACACTTACCTGGAAGTTGACAATCCTAACGTTGACAATAGGGTTCTGCACATAATCAGAGATTTGTTGCTTCAGTTTTGCCGCCAGTTCCTGTCGGTTCAGTCCTGCAACTTCTACCGTTCCCAAAATAGGAAATTCAATATTCCCTTCACTGTCCACCAGGTAACTTTGTAACTGTGGAGTTCCGGAGACTCTCATCTGTGCCTCTATTCCTGCGCCCATTGCAACTCCCACTACGGGTAAGTTAAAAGGCATAACAGCCTCGGGCTCGGGTCCGGAAACGGAAATCGTAAGCAGGTCATTTGGCTTAATACTTAAATTGCTCCTTGAAGCATCAGCCACCTGCTGCAAATCCTCAATGTTCTGAAAATAAGTGATCTTCTTCCCGGAAACACAGCTACTTACAAGCACTGCCAAAACCGAAAAAATAAAAAATTTGGGGAGTTTCATTCAATATAACTTTTTGCAAATATATATTTATGTTAAGGAAAACTTAATGTTCAGGATGTTAAATGTGAGGTCTCGGTTCATGGTTATTAGTTGTAGGTTATCAGTTGTAGGTTATCAGTTGTAGGTCTTAGTTCCTGAAACTGAAATCCTAAACTTTCGCCTCTTGTCCTCTTTACTTATTCAACCTGAACAAGAACTTCAAACTTAAAACATTGAACTATGAACCCTTTTACGATGCTTCCACTAATTCTTTCTTGACTTTCTCTACCCTCTCAATCTTGATCCCCTCCATTCTTGGCACTGTAGTGTGAGTAGGTTTGGCTTCTCTGTCGGTTATGATTTTTAACCTTGTAACCACCAAAAAGGTAAGGGAGTACATAAATACCACTACAAAAGTGAGCCATAGGTTGCTGAGTTTTGTCGACAGATAAAAATAAGAGCTTATTACCAGCAGGTTATACATAGCAAGGCTAAAGCTGGCACGGAAGTGAGTCATACCTAAATCCAGTAAAATATGGTGAGCGTGATTACGATCTGCAGAGAAGGGACTTCTTTTATCCAGTAACCTTATAACAATCACCCTCAGGGTATCAAAAGCAGGTATAAACAGTACACTTGCAATAAGAAGTAACCTGTTGGCCGGAATATGTCCATCAGTTAAAATTTGAGTTTGCGGTGCCATTACTAACACTTTAATTGTGAGAAAAGCAAGGATCAAACCTATAACCAGCGAACCGGAATCTCCCATAAAGATCTTTTTCCTGCCACGCGAGAAGTTAAACCTCATAAAGGCTGTAAGTATTCCCACCAGGCCTGTGCTTACCAGTACAAAATAAGAATTCCCGGTCGTATAAAAAATTCCCGCATATACTCCCGCAATTACGATCCCAACCATAGAGGCGAGGCCGTCAATCCCGTCAATAAGATTATAGGCGTTGATAAGAGCAATTGCAATAACAGCATTAATGGCATAACCCATTAACACAGGTATCTCATAGATGCCCCAAAACCCATGCAAATTTGACAGTTGCATTTCAGGAGAAAATATTAGAAAGCAAATAGCCGCCAATTGTCCAAAGAGTTTTACCCTGGCCGTAGAGATAACAAGGTCATCCTTGATCCCAACCATAAATAAAATAGTAATTGCAGCTATAAGATGGTTTCCTACATAGGTCAAACGTAGCGTTTGCAGCGTGGTAAGTAGCAGGATGAGCGTTACATAAAAAGCCACTCCCCCAAACGAAGGGGTAGCCGTTGAATGCGAACTGCGGTCATTTACCTGTGCCATTAAATTCTTCTCCTTACTCACCCAAAGAACTTTTGGGATTAAATAGTAGGTAAGGCAAAAAGCAATTAAGAACAGGCCTCCTATAAATAGTAAATTGTAAGTCCGAAACAATTCTACAATTGTTTCCTGATCAAGGATGTTCATATTAGTTGTTTTTGGATGTAAGTTACTTTTATGTTAGTACCAATCCGTAGGGGAAATCTGGTATTTTTGGTTGTAAAGTTCTAAGTTATAGGTTGTCAGTTATAGGTTGTAGGTTCCTGTTTATAGGTTATGGGTTATTGGTCCTTTCTTTCGAATTCATCCGGCAGCCTTTCCTCTTTCCTTTTTTGCCTCTTTTACTCTTTAACTTTTAACTATTAAATCTTAACTATTTACTAATCAAGGTTTTTCATCAAATTTGAATTATACTGCCTAAGCACATCTGAAATTCTCGGCATTCCAATCCTGTAACTTCTTGTAACGGGTTCTTCGTTATTATAATTGTATTCCCAGCGAAATTCTTCAGTTGTTCTTATCTCCAGGTGTCGATTTCTGTAAATCTTTCCGGGGAACAGTGGAAAGGCAATTTGAAAACCTGCTGTCGTTCCTAAATCGCTCCAGCCTCCGTGAAGTCCTACATCCACAGTTCCAAACTGCTTTATCATATCTGCTCTAATCCCCCTGTCGCCAAACATAAATTGACCGCCGCTCAGTTTAAAACTTAAATTTTGAAAATTGGGCCGGAACTCCACATCGGTAACCAAGTGAAGATCTTCCAGGTCTTCGGAATAAAATCCATCAGCATTCAGCCAGTAGAATCCTGTATAACCTGCCTCCAATCCAAAACTCCATTGACCATCTAAGGGAGCATACCTGTACTGGAAATCTATTCCGTAGGTGTCATAATAAAAAGTTCCCACACTTAAAGCCACGAAATGGCTGTTCACAGGCTGTATAAAATAGTGCAACATACTGGGAGCAAGCCGTGGCTTCATATCCTGTGCATCCAGGGAATTCTCTACCGGAATGCTAATCCCGGTTTGTACACTCAGCCCCGGGGCAAGATAGATCCTGCTGTCCAGCACTACATTAAATTTTACCTGGAAAGGAGAGCTGTAATATCCAAACCTGGCGGAAAGATCGGGATGAATCCGGAAATGAAACCTGTAACCGCTAATTTCATCCCTGAAGAACCTCCTGTCTTCTTTACTCAGTGCACTAAATTCAAAAGTATCGGCCGTATAATTTCCTATCGGCCTGCTGTGATGCAGGGGAACGAATATTAGTTCTTTTTGCTCTTCCTGCAGTAGCAGGTTAGCATACCGCATACTGTGAAATGGGCTTCGAAATTCCCGATGTTCAAAATAAACTTTGGTGGTGTCTTTTTCCTGCTTTACCTGTACATTTTCAAATCCAGCTTCAAAAAGCTTTTTTTCGATGTCCTGTGCCTGCACTGCGCAACAAAAACAGGCAAGGCAAAAGCTAATCCAGTGTTTTCTCATAGCGTCGTAGACTACGGGGTGAGAAATCTAAATTTAGCTGGGTACTTACCTGGAAAGCCAGTTCCTTTGCTTCAAAAGTATAAGCCTGCAAATACAACCATTCTTTAAATTGTATAAAAGCACTAGGCATTAAATGTTCGGGTATCATATTCCAGCATTATTCCGCCGAAGCTGACAGGCATATAAGACAGGCCTCCAAAAAATCCCGTAAGGTAATTGCCATGTTTATAATCTGATTTTTCCCTTAACTCCAGGGATTTTAGAAAATCCTCCTGTTGAGAATTTTTCCTGATAACAAAAGGAGAACCGTAACCGCCTGTGACCTGAAAGTTTCCAATCCCGGTAAGGAAATTTTTTGTAACCACTAAGTAATCGTGAGCCATAACCGGGGAAACTGATCCCGGTGGAGTCCAACCCAACACAATAGCCGGAATATATTTTTTCTCCCGCAACAGTCTAAACCTGAAATCCAGTTGCTTAGTCTCCAACCCCAATTTTGTCTGCCATCAGTGGCTTGGTAAGCTATGCTAAGATTTGCTTCCATAAAGGAAGTAAAGCTTATCCTGGCATTATAAAAGTTTACCGTATTCCTTTCCCCCGGAGAACTAAAAATAGAATACTTGTCAGGGAGGTAAGAAAACGTAAGCCCCAGTTCCCGGTCCTCCTGCCAGTGAGCAGTAGGAATGACCATTAAACCCGGTTTCCCCAGGAAGTTAAGTTGTGGAAAAGCGGAATGCCAGATGAGGCATCCCGCTGTAAAAAATAAAATTCTAAACCTACTGTACAAATGGTTCAGATTCCTTTGTTATTTCCGGCTTTTCGTAACCAAACCTGTACTTAAGGCTTAAACCTACTTCCGGCCCCTGGATAGAAACTTCATTATTTACTATTGGCCCATCCTGGTTCGCGCGATAGTTCTGGTTGTATGTTCCGGTATTATACCTTCCTTCCAGGGCTACCCCAAGCTTGTCTGAAAAATAATATTCCAAACCTGCCTTAAAGTTGACGCCATAATTATTACCGCTAAAAGTTTCAGGAGAAATTGATCCTGTCCCGCCGCTAACTTCCCGGCTCACTTTGTTCTGAATAAAGTACCTGTTAATTCCAACTCCTGCAAAAAAATCAAAGTTGGTGGCAATTAGATCGCTTCCGCGGTATACAAGTCCCACAGAAACAGGAATAATGGTCTGTTCCATTTTTTCGGCTATGGTAAGTCCGTTACCAAAACTTTGCACACTCTCGTAATCGGCTGACCATACTCCAACTCTTCCGTCTAAAGCTATACTTTTCCAAAGGTTTAATTCGGCACTTACAAAAGGCATTGCTGCTCCCTGTTTAAAGTCGCCTTCGCCTTCATAATTGGCTAAAAAAGCTCTTTCGTCAACGCCACTGTAAGAACGTTCCCAGTAGGAAACACCCAGGCCAAGATTGTTTAATTTTATTTGTGACTGACCATTATAGCTGATGAAGCCCAGGGCCAGTAATATTACTGCTGTATATTTTTTCATTTTAATAATTTCTCTGGTTAATTAGTTGGAATTAGTTACCTGATCCCTGGTTGTGACAGGAGTTAAGTGCGCTTGTAAGCAAAGTGTTTGCCTGAGCTTTAGCAGCGTCAAAAGCAGCTGTTACTTCAGCCGTACGAAGGGTTTTTCTCTCCTCGGCCCATGCTTTTTCTTCAGCCATGGTGTCTTCAAGTAATTCCAACACTAAATTATTCCACTCAATTAATGAAGCTCTTGCATCTATAGCATAAAGCAGGGTTAACTGACGGATCTGAGCCTCCAGTTCAAAATTTCCTGCAGCCGCAGCAGCATCAGCCGCCGCAAGAAGATCTACCAGGACAGTAGTTATATCTGCTGTATTTGTAGCAAGACGTTCTTCCTGCTCTACCAGCCTTTGCTCATAACGCGTATCAGCCTCCCCTAATCTGCGGGTATAGTTGCCATCTACAATGGCAAGATTTGCATCTCTCTGCGCCTCAAGATCTTCAATTTTAATCTCGTAAG
The DNA here is from genome assembly GCF_021535135.1 of Antarcticibacterium sp. 1MA-6-2. Classification (NCBI taxonomy): domain Bacteria; kingdom Pseudomonadati; phylum Bacteroidota; class Flavobacteriia; order Flavobacteriales; family Flavobacteriaceae; genus Antarcticibacterium; species Antarcticibacterium sp. 1MA-6-2. The sequence goes on from NZ_CP091036.1 coordinate 2,497,847, forward strand.
ATAGTCTGGCAGCATCTGCACAAGGTCCGCTTACGGACTGACTACGGATATCTGAATCATTAATATCATAAACAACAGCAGATTTATTTGCTGAAGAACTTATTCTGAAATCAGTACTAAAGTTAATAACGGGAAGTAATTGTCTTACTGAAGCTGGAAGGGAAAGTGCGTCTCTTACCGCCTGTAGATCTGAACTTAATTCGACAGATGGATCGAGAATATTGTTTATAGCTTCAGCGTCAAGATTTTGAGCAGCGGTATTTACGGCGGGTGGAAGTTGTTCAATAAAGGTTTCTACTTCCTCCAATTTAGCCTTTGTTGCTGCACTCACTTCTCCGCTTTCTCCAAGATCCATTACTTCGTTTATGATAGCCTGGGTTTCTTCAGAGTTTGCCACCTCTCCCACTTCGGGTTCGGTAACTTCTTGGTCTTCATCCACAATGGTGGGAAGATCTCCTATTTGATCAAAATCGGTATTGACAAATTCATAAGGATCAATAAATTCCAGGTCTTTGGAACTACAGTTGATCAAAAACAACGAGCACAGGGCCAGGCAACAAAAGCTCAGCCTCCTGCGCTGCAGGGGGTAAATTTAAAATTCATAAGATTAATTGGTTTGATTTAATTGTTAATAAATGGGGCTTCAGGATATGATTTTTAAAGAATTTGCATAGTTATTAAAAATTACCTGCATATCCTAACAGGTTTTTCTTTAATTATAATGATTTTACATCACAACGTCAACTATTAATAATTTATTTAACGATTAATATAATATTTCTTAAATCCATTAAAAGCCCAATGCAAAAAGTAGTATGAGGACTTTATAATGCTAAAATTCTCAACCTCTCTGTAAATTTGCCACACATAGGGAATGAGCTTGCGTTTGCTTCTGGAAACCGAATCTTTCCTCATACGATAAGCTGCAAGAGGCTCTTGAATACCATAAGCAAAATCCACCTCTTTCAAAATGGCTAACCACAATCCCCAGTCCTGTCTTTTATTCATTATCGGCATATAATATTTCCCTATCCTTTTAATATCAAGAAAGGCGGTCAAACAAGGAATAGGACAGGCTTTAAGGACATCTTGATATTTAACTTTATCTGGAACGATGAAGTCACTCAGTAACGGCTGCAGTGATTCATCCAGTCTCCGGTAGGAGGCAAATACAAATTCGTAATTATTATTCTGACAAGCATTCAAAGAATTTTCTAAAAATGAAGGGAACCAAATATCATCTCCATCTAAAAACGTAAGAAAATCTCCAGTTGCTGCTTTTATTCCCTTGTTTCTTGAAACTGCAGGACCTGAATTAACTTCATTTTGAAAGAGTGTTACTCTTTTATCTTTTTGAGAAAATTCTTTAATATAAGACACCGTTTTGTCTAAAGAACAATCGTCAATAATAAGTAATTCCCAATTTTGATAAGTTTGATTAAAAATAGACGAAATCGTTTCTTTTATATATTTTTCGGAATTAAAGGTTGGTGTAACGATGGATATTAATGGACCTTTCATAAATTTTTTTGAAATTTCATCTGCTTATTATAGGTGTAAATATTCCTTTGATCATTAAAAAAAAGCTCTCAAAAAATTCGTTTCGCTTTTATATTTATCATGTTTAGTAACAGCAAAATATAGGGCATACCAAAAAGCAAGGAAGGAACCTAATAATGCTTTTGTAACTTTTCCTCTATTTAAAAAATACTCAGAGTTGAATCCGTGGAACCATTCAGATTGCTCTTGTTTAACAGCACCAATAACTAAAGGACAATAAATAATTTTTAACCCTTTTCGCAAACATTCGAACAAAAAAAGATTTTCTTCACCGGGACCATTTTTCGTACCTGAACCAAAACGTAAATCGAATTGAATATTGTTTTCAATAATGGATTTTCTTTTAAAAGAGATTTGGCAGCTCCCTATGCGTAACGCTTGAGGATAACTAACCTTATAGCCTTTTTTAGGATAAATCTTTCCAGGATATTCTAACGCAAAGGCAATTATATCTGCGTCGGGGTTTGCTATATAAGCTTCCAAAATATCTCTCTCATAATTAGGCTTTAAAATCTCATCATCATCTACAAGTAAACATATCTCGTTTCTTGCCTTATTTATTGCCATATTTCTACTCCTAGAAAGACCTCTTTCTTGTGTGGCAATTATTCTAGCTTTCTTTCCGTCGCAATGAGAGAATTCTTGGATGGATTCTTTGTCAGTTTGATTAATAACTAAAACATCACTTGTCGCATTTGCTGCATAAACTATACTTTTGTCTTTTTGATGCATACAAGCAATTAAAACTTCTAATTTCATATATTATAGTTCCCTAAGAAAGGCTTCAAAATTTTTGAATTTAGGTTCATTTATTTTTATTTGTCGCAGATAATCTTCTTTATCATCTCCGTTGCAGCGAGGGGCATACCCTTCTTTCTTCAATTCTTCAACATCCCCACTAAAGTAAAGAGGGAAAAAATCACCCATTTCTTGTATAGTAGGATTTCGTTTTTTTTCTTTCTTAATCATTCTACCATAGGACAGTGCCTCTCCAAGAAAAAGTTCCCTTCTTTTTAGGTAAAAATTTTCCAAAGAGGCAATCACCTTTGCGGGATTTCCTCCAATTATAGAATCATCTGGAACATCTTTAGAAACAACAGAACCTGCTGCTATAATTACATTATTTCCTATTTTAACACCAGGTAAAATTATACTTCTTAAGCCAATAAAAACATTATTGCCAATCTCCGTAATTTTAGCACTATTCAGTATTTCTTTATATTTCAATCTAACAACAGATCTACTATAATCATGAGTCAAAATATGAACTCCACTAGTTATTTTACAAAACTTACCAATTCGTAACAAACCAAACCTGCTTACATCGACCTGTGTATTTATGGGGTCGAAAAAATAAGTACCTTCTCCTATATGGCAGCCTCCTTTTCTCAATGTTTCTATATATACCTTTGAATTATACCTATTTGGATACCTAAAACGCCTTAAAAGATGGATTAAGAAGGATTTAATCTTCATCATTTTTATTTTTTAAAATTTTGAGTATAAGAAAAAAGCTGGAGAAATAAATTAGACTAAGGACTAAAGAAATAGCGAATAAAAAAGATTGAATTTGTGCTGAAAAAAATATTTTATATACTGTAGTGCACAAAACCATAGCAAAAACTAAACTAAAATTAATTATTAAACTCATTCTTTGCTTTTTTATCACTATTAAAATTGACAACAATGGAGTAATAGTCATTCGAGCTAATAACAAAAGGATTAAAGCTTGAACATAAATCCCCGCCATTACCCATTCCTTCCCAAAAACAAAAGAAAAAAAGGAAGGTCCAAGAATATATAAAACTCCTGATGACGCCAATCCTAGAAAAAAAAGAACTAAACTAGTTTGTGTATATTTCTTCCTCAACATATTAAAATTTTTTGCATAAGGACTAACTTCTCGCACAAAAACTTGTCGTACGGAATTGCCAAAAAGACCTATTGGAATTCCTATTAATTTATTAGCTAATGCAAAAAAACCTACTTCTTCAACTGTATATAAATAAGAAATTAAAAAAGGGAATAACATTAAAGAAGCCATACTTGCTAATTCTGCAGGAAAAGCAAATTTAGGATACTCCAAAAAAGTTTTGAAGGTTTGCCAATAACGGTGAAAATCCACTATGTTTTTCCAAACGAAAATTAGATGGTGAAAATTTAAAAGAATAAATAATACAACCACAAAAGAGAGAATATTTCCCAGTATTAAACCTGCATAACCAAATCCAAAAAATGAAAATAAAATCTGAGCAACTCCTTGTATGGTGATTTTTACAATAGTAATTTTAGCTAAAACTTTATATTTGTTTTGATTAAGTATGGAGGCATATAGAATTTCAAAAAATCCCATTAGAAGAACTGATAAAGGAACAAACCATAACCAGCCAAAATTTCGATAATGTCCCGAAAATTGAATGCCTCCAATTGTAATCAAACTAATAACAGAAATGGATATTGTAGTTATAATACATAACCGGATTAGCCTATTACGTTCAAAAATATTTTCGGCGATTACTATTGCACTGTTAAACCGTAAGGTGGCAAAAACTCCTAACATTGAAATGGTGGAAATATAAAGAGCATTAATTCCATATTCTTCAGGTGAATACAATCTTGTTAAAACTGGAGCTAAAACCAAAGTTATAATTTGAGTAATAACTGTCCCTCCTAACAAAAAAGAAAATCCTTTAATAAAAGAATTTTTCTTTCCTTTTTTTAGAACGCCATAAAAATTATCCTTTAACCACATTATTTGGAGGAAATCTGGTTAAGTAAGGCGCAAAAAATCCATAAAATAAGAAAAGCCAAAAAGCTAAGTTCTTTAAAAATATAGATACTAGTAAAAAGTTTCGGAAAACTTGTGCAAAAAAGAATAATTCCCAGAAGTCTTACATATCCCTCAGTATTTAATATCTTTTTAAATGCTTTAATTAAAAGGTAGAAGTAAATGAGGAAACCTACAAAACCAAAACTAATCAATAAATCCAAAATTACGTTATGAGAATAAGTATCATATAATACTTCAAAGACTCCAATTCCATGACCAAAAATGGGCTTTTCCAAAATCATTCCAGTAGCATTATCCCAAATTATATCTCGCCCTGCAGAAAAGGACCCTAAATCTTGAAAATTTATGATTGTTCGAAGACTATAACTAGATAGATTATGTCTTTCAAGAATTTCTGCAATCCACGCAAGAATATCTTGTAAAAATAAGATACCTAAACTAGCTATAATACCAATTAAAAAATAAATTAGAAATTTTTTTTTATTAAATCCGAGGTAGAAAAAATCCATAAATATAACAAAAACGATACAGGCAATAGAAGCCATTCTATTACCAAAAATTAAAATCAAGCCAAAAACTGCTAATTGAATAAAAATTAAAAATTTCCACTTAAACAAGATTCTTCCTAAATGACTTCCAAAGAAAACTGGCAACATCATTTGATAGCCATAATCCATATAATTACCACTATACTTGTAACCCATGAATGGATCAAAAGCATAAAGAAGAAATATTAAGATGGATAAAACGACGTAAGATTTAAATAAAAGTCTCAGGCAAATAGTTTGAGACAACAATAAAACAGGAAGAATTCCAAAAATTAGAAATTCGTATAGTCGAGTAGAAAAAATATTTTCACTTTCTCTAAATGCATTGTTTAACAGAAAAAAAAAGAGATTTAAAAATAAAAATTTAAGGGCTAAGAGAAAGGGGGGGGGTTAAAATCTTCCAAGAATAAATAATAGACCCTACGAGTAAAAAAGAAGCGACAAAAGCTAATATTAGAGTGGTGTTCTTAATAGAAAGGTCAATCCACAATATTTTAAGAATGGAAAATACAAATAGGTAAATAACAAAAATGATAGATGTTTTAGATCTTCTTGATTCACTTAAAATCATTTAGCTCTACCTCCGTATTTTTTCTTTACTAAAATAAAGAATTGCACAAAAAATTCTGAAAGAATTCTAAAGCCAAAACTGCGATATTGTTCGAGAAATAATCTCTTTGCTGCTTTAAAATTTCCTCTTATCACGTAGTCTATTAAAACTCTAGAAAAATTTTTACAATGGATTTCTTTTTGAAAACCCGGTTCTTTTTTTTTCAATTTCTTCAATTATTGAACTAAACTGTTGCAAAAAATTTCGTTTTAAATTTTCGAGATCTTTGCCACGTAAAACATTTTCTCCACTATTTGTACCAATAATTACTAAGGACTCGGAAAGGACTCCTATTTCATAATTTTTGCTGAAAAATCTTAACAATAGTTCATAATCCTGATGCCTTTTAAAATTTTCATCAAATCCTTCAAGCATTAGGAGAACACTTTTATAAAACATCATAGTTGGTGTAAAAATAGATGTTTTGAGTTGCAGTAATTCTTTCCGTAGATCGCCAGACAAGCAGGGTATAACTTTCTGTCCATGCCAAATACTGCCACAGTACACTCCTTGGAAATTTTTGTTTTCATTTAAAAATTGAACCTGTTTCTCTAATTTCTCTGGTAAGAATTGATCATCATCATCTAAAAATGCAATTAATTCTCCTTCACTATTTTTTATCCCTGTATTTCTAGCTACCGCTCCACCTGAATTTCTGACCTGCTTTAAATATTTAATACGATTATCCGACTTATAAAATTCGATTAATTTTTCAGTTTCCTTTCGATCCTTAGTATCAGGATTATTATCATCAACAACCAAAACTTCCCAATTTGTGTAGGTTTGGTTAATTACGGAATCTATGGCTCTTTGAAGCTTTTCTCCTCTCTTATAGGTAGGAATAACTATACTAATTAAGGGATTTTTATTTTGTAGCATGTGATTTAATCTTAGCATAAGGGGAACAAATATTTCTCACTTAATTTTGCTGAAGGAAAATTAAGTGAGAAATGAAAAATTTGTTTTTTTTATAAATTACCATCAGCAAATATCCCCATTACTCCCTTGACATCATACACCACTGCCTGTTCAGCTTTAAATTGTTCAAGATCCATTTCTAAAAACTCCTTATGTGCTACAGTTAAAACCACCGCATCAAACTTACCTGTAGGTAAGAGTTTTGTTGTTTCCAAGCCGTATTCGTGTTTAACTTCTGCAGGATTTGCTAAAGGATCATAAATAGTCACTTTTGTCTGGTATTCTTCAAGATGTTTTACAACATCCACCACTTTTGTGTTTCGTACATCAGGACAATCTTCTTTAAAAGTGATGCCCAAAACCAGAATGTTGGCTCCTTTTACTTTTAGGTCGTTCTTCAGCATTAGCTTAATAACTTCTGAAGCTACATATTGCCCCATAGAATCGTTCATACGTCTTCCTGCAAGAATAATTTCGGGATGATATCCCATTTCCTGTGCTTTTTGTGCCAGATAATAAGGATCTACTCCTATACAATGCCCGCCAACCAGTCCCGGTTTAAACGGCAGGAAATTCCATTTAGTGCCCGCAGCTTCCAAAACGTCCTGGGTATCTATACCCATTAAGTTGAAGATCTTGGCAAGTTCATTTACAAATGCTATGTTAATGTCACGCTGGGAATTCTCAATTACCTTTGCAGCCTCCGCTACTTTAATGGTTGGAGCCAGATGCGTTCCAGCTATGATCACTGCTTTATAAAGGGCATCTACCTGCTTTGCAATTGCAGGGGTGGAACCTGCTGTTACTTTTAATATTTTTTCTACGGTGTGTTCTTTATCTCCCGGGTTGATACGTTCGGGAGAATAGCCTACAAAGAAATCTTCATTAAATTTGAGTCCGCTCACCCTTTCCAGTACTAAGCACACATTCCTCTTCGGTTACTCCCGGATATACAGTAGATTCGTAAATTACAATATCCCCTTTCTTCAATACTTTCCCTACACTTTCACTGGACTTGTAGAGCGGGGTAAGATCGGGTCGGTTATTTTTATCAACCGGAGTTGGGACCGTGATAATATAATGATTGCAGTTGGCAATATCTTCCAGATCATAAGAACAGAAAAGACTAGTAGGTGCTTCGACAGGTTCATTATAAAGTGCTTCGACAGGCTCAGCATGACAAACTTCTACAGGCTCAACATGCAATGCTTCGACAAGCTCAGCATGACGATTTTTGACAGGCTCAGCTTTATGCTGTTCAATACTTTTGACAATCCATTGTCCTCTATCTACCAGAACAGATTGCAGCACCTCATCTTCTACTTCTAAAGTATTATCGTGGCCGTTTTTTAATTCTTCTACACGTTTTACATTTATATCAAATCCTGTAACTGGAAATTTTGTGGCGAATAACCTGGCGAGTGGTAAACCTACATAACCCAGGCCTATAACTGCAATTCTAATGTCTTTCATGAAAATTATTGTACTGATTTTATAATATGGATTCCACTGATTGTGGCTGATTTCGTGGATGGTTTAAACACAGAGTTTAAGGAGTTTCACTGAGTAAATGCGGATTCCACGGATTTGTGCGGATTTTTATAGTTTAACTTCTTTATAATTGACACTGTTCTCCAGGAACCACTGATAAGTTCTCTTTATTCCTTCTTCCAGAGGAGTAGAAGACTTCCACCCTTCTTTTGCAAGTTTGGAGACATCCATAAGTTTACGTGGAGTACCATCGGGTTTTGAGCTGTCCCAGATGATGTCTCCGGTGTGGCTAGAGTGATCTTTTGAATAGTTTCAGCAAGTTCTTTTATCGTTAAATCTTTGCTTAGTGCCTACGTTGTATAGGTTTTCAGAAAGCTTATTCTCTAGCGCAAAGAACACAGCATCTGCCAGATCATCAACATATAAAAATTCTCTCATTGGGTTACCGGAGCCCCATAGTTCGACAGGCTCACTATTTCCTTTAGCATCGTGAAATTTCCTGATCATCGCCGGAAGCACGTGGGATGTTTGCAGATCAAAATTGTCGTGGCTGCCGTACAGGTTCGTAGGCATAAGGGATACGTAATCTTTTCCGAATTGTTTCCTGATAGCTCCACATGCTTTTACTCCGGCGATCTTTGCTATGGCGTACCATTCATTGGTTGGTTCCAGGCTGCTTGTAAGCAGGTATTCTTCTTTAAGAGGTTGTGGTGCCAGTTTAGGGTAGATGCAGGAACTGCCTAGAAAGATGAATTTCTGTACGTCATGTTTATGGGAACCGTCTATAAGGTTGTTCTGGATCTGGAGGTTTTCCATTAAGAACTGGTAAGGATAGTCGTTGTTGGCCAATATCCCTCCTACTCTTGCTGCAGCGTCTATTACCACTTCGGGTTTTTCAGAAGCGAAAAAATCATTTACAGCCGCCTGATTTCTTAAGTCAAGTTCAGATGATGTTCTACCTAAAATATTAGAATAACCTTCGGCTTCTAATTTGCGCCAAATAGCGGATCCAACCATTCCGCGGTGATTAAGCGATGTATATTTTTGTTGATTTATTCATTTCTCAAAATTTACCCTTCCGTCTTATCCTGCTGTGGCAGGTTAATCCACCTTCCCTTAAAAAAAGGGAAGGAGCTCATTATTACTATAATTTTATTCGAAATAGTTTAGGATCTGGTAGCCGCTAACTTTTAAGTGCTGATCTTTTTTCATCAACTGCACATCGCTCTCCATCATTTCTTTTACAAGATCTTTTAGATCATATTTCGGGGTCCAGCCTAATTTTGTATTTGCTTTAGTGGCGTCTCCTATTAAAAGATCGACTTCTGTAGGTCGGAAATATTTAGGGTCTACTGCCAGCACTTCTTTTCCTGCTTCCAACTGGAATTCAGGATTACTGCAGGAAACAACATAGGCTTTTTCATCTACTCCTGTTCCTTTAAATTCGAGTTCTATTCCAACTTCAGCAAAAGCCATTCTTACAAAATCTCTTACGGGAGTGGTTTTTCCTGTCGCGATCACCCAGTCTTCAGCTTCTTCTGCCTGAAGGATCATCCACATCATTCTCACATAATCCTTCGCATGGCCCCAGTCTCTTTGAGCATCCAGGTTTCCTAAATAAAATTTATCCTGTAACCCCAATGCAATTCGGGCTGCTGCACGGGAAATTTTTCTTGTTACAAAGGTTTCACCTCTAAGGGGAGATTCGTGGTTGAAAAGAATTCCGTTGCAGGCAAACATTCCGTATGCCTCGCGGTAATTTACCGTGATCCAGTAAGCATACATTTTTGCTACTGCATAAGGACTGCGCGGGTAGAAAGGAGTAGTTTCAGATTGAGGAACTTCCTGTACTTTCCCATATAATTCAGAAGTAGAAGCCTGATAGATCCTGGTCTTTTTTTCCAGACCTAACAATCTTACTGCATCCAGAATTCTCAAAGTTCCAAGTCCGTCAGCATTTCCTGTATATTCCGGAGTTTCAAAAGAAACAGCAACATGGCTCATTGCAGCCAGATTATAGATCTCATCCGGCTGGATCTCCTGGATCAATCGGATAAGGTTTGTACTATCAGTCATATCTCCATAGTGGAGGATGAAATTCCTGTTTGCCTCATGTGGATCCTGGTAAAGATGATCAATCCTATCAGTATTAAAAAGAGAGGATCTTCTTTTGATCCCGTGAACTATATAATCTTTTTTAAGAAGGAATTCACTTAAGTAAGCTCCGTCCTGACCCGTAACTCCTGTAATTAATGCTATTTTTTTCATGTTGAAAAAGATTTCGCGGATTTTAAAAATGATTCCACGGATTTATGCGGTTCTCGACACAATTTTCACAAGCTCCCACTTCTGAAAATCACTCGAACTAACACCGCGGATTGTTTTACCCCACCAATGCGGGATTATTTATTTCTAGTTTTTGATAAAGATCTTTTATATCCTGGGACACTTCTTTTGAAGTACCAGGTTAGCATTTTCTGTACACACTAGGATACTGTTGCGCATCCCTACAAATGCTGTATAGATATCACTCCCAATTACCATGTTACCTGCTTCATCAACAGGATGCCCCTGCTCTCTAAGGTAATCATAAACAGCTTCAAAACTTCCCATATCACTCCATTCAAAATCTGAAGGCACTACTTTAAGTAAGTCACTCTTCTCCATTACAGCGTAATCTACACTTACAGAGGGAATCTCCATCGAAGTTGCAACTTCAAGCTGATTCTCATCAGCTGCCTTCCAGGCTACCAGAGATTGTTCATAAACCTCTTCAGAATATTTTTTCAGCTCCTGCAAAAATACACTAGCTTTAAAACAAAACATCCCGCTGTTCCATAAAAAATTACCCTGTCTTAGAAAATCTTTGGCAGTTTCAGTATTCGGTTTTTCCCGGAAAGATAATACATCTGTCTTATTGTACTCGATATATCCATAACCTGTTTCAGGCCTGGTAGGCTGAATTCCAAAAGTTACCAGATTATCCTGTTCCGCAAGCTTTATTGCTTTTTTAACTGCAGAAGTATATTCCCCGCCTTCTTTGATAATATGATCTGCCGGAGTTACCAGCAGAATATCCTGGGGCCTCGCAGCAAAAGCAGCAAAAGCTATTGCGGGAGCTGTATTGCGCGGAGTTGCTTCAACAATTTCCAAATAATCTGTAACATTCAATTTTTGCAATCCCTCAGCCGATAACTGTTTGTTTCCCCTGTTGCCAACAACAGTAACCGTTGCACAAGCCTCATAATTTCCTCTACAAACAAGATTTCCTATTATATTTAAAGCTTTTTAAGCAAGTGATGCTCTATTCACAAACACTTTTTGGGAAGAAAAAAGGAGGATCAAAACAGCTTGAAAAGCCATTAATTCAGCTTTTATAATAGAAGGAGCGGCGTCTTGGCATTTTTGCAGGGCATTTGCCCCGGACTTGACTTTCCTTGTGGTAAACTTCAGGTACTTCTTCAGGTTATACGCAATGGCGGCCAGGTGCATACATTTGTTGGCCTGGCGAATTCCGATGGTATTTACTTTTCTTAGTCCCAGGAATTCTTTAAGGGTACCAAAAACGGGTTCTACCGTGCCTTGTCGTTTGCCTTTCATATAGCGGCCACGCCTGCTTTTTACCCGTTCAATATTTCTTTCGTATTCTTCCCGAAAGGCGGTAATATTGATCCTTTTTTCGTGGCTCTTGCCAATGCAGGCTTTTTTTATTGGGCAGTCTTTACAATCTGCTCTTGTAGTAAAATAGTTATCCTTTAAGTTTCCATTCTCCATTTTCTGCTTCCGGAAGGTTACCTTTTTCCTTGCGGGCACAGCCAGTAGTTGCCCTCTTTAAAATATTGGAACCCTTCAGGTCCTCCTTTGTAAGTGCCGTGTGGTGGAATATAGGGTGTAAGACCTTTATTTTCCAGGTATGCATAATTCTCCCCACTGCTATAACCTGCATCTGCCAGCAGATTTTCCCAGATCAATCCTTCCCTGCGTAAACGCCTGTTCAATCTTGTAACAGTATCCTTTAAATATTTTGTGTCTTTCTTATCTGCATGGTAGGCCTGTACATCTGTTATTACGTGGGCTTTAGTATCTACGGCTATATTGCAGAGGTAGTTAAGTTTCCTGGCTTTTCCGGGTTTGACACTGATCCTTGCATCAGGATCTGTGGGGCTGTAGTGGGTTTTGTTGCTGGTATATTTACTGCCTTTGTTCTTTGCACCGGGTTTCATATCCTGGTCCTTACTCCATCTTTTATTACGGCTCTTAATTTCCTGTAATTCTTGTTTACTGGCGGTAATTTCCTGTTGTTCTTTAGGGGCTTTGTTCTCTTTGGCTTTTCGGTCCCTGCTGCTTTGCACACGCAGCTTTGAGAGATGCTCTTCAAGATCTTCTGCCGGGACTTTAAGCTCCAGGCTATCCATAGAAGCATTGGCTTTAACAGGAGCTGAATCAATGGCTTGTGTATGCCCGCTTACCAATCCTGCTTCTACACATAGTTTAAAAACCCGGGTGAATACTTCCTCAAAGACATCATCGGTAAAAAGCTTTCGGGTACGGCTTATGGTGCTGTGCCAGGGTAGTTCTTCATCTACATCATACCCAAGGAAATAAAGGATGTCCAGCCGCATTGCACAATGATCCATTACGCCACGATCTGTAGTAATATTCTCAAGATATCCCACCAGGCAGATCTTGAAATACACCACGGGGTCGATACTTTTTTGTCCGCTCTCCCCATAGAACTGGTGGGTGAGTGGATAAAGGAAATCCAGGTTGAGAGCCTCTTTTAACCTGCGATAAAAATTTTCTTTTGGGATTCGATCACTTAACCTAAAGGAAGTGAAGAGTTTTTCCTGATAGTCTTTTTTGCCTTGCATTCCATGAAATTACCTAATTTCGGTAACTTGTGCAACAGGCACAACAATTAAAGAATCTGCAAAAGCAGCGTTTCGTTTTACAGCGAGTTCAAACAGGGAATGATGTTCCGTTACATTTTCCCCGCCGCTTCTCGATACATTTTCCCCGTTGGCTTCGCCATCGGGCAAAACACTCGAAGTGACGGCAGCCAATTCGGGTGACGAATCTGAAAATAACTGAAGGTATTGTTTTGGCCGGGACTGCCTGGAGAGCGGCCAAAGCCTGCTTCCTACTCCTCCTGTAAGGAGAACGTGGTAAGTGAGGGGCATAATTTAAATTTTTGAATCAGCAGTGACGGGGGGACTGCCAACGGGGGAATTTTTTAGTTCAGGGGGTGTAGGTTATGTGTTGTAAGGTTCACGTCTTCGGTTCTTTGAGGAACCAAGAAAGATCCAAGAGACAAGATCCAAGAGACAAGACTTAAATTTGTCTTGCAGCGCAGCGGTCTTTGTTCTTGATTCTTGCAGCGCAGCGGTCTCCTTTCATGGCTTCGCCGCTGTGAGTCCCATTTCTAGTCGTCAATTCGGCAAAAGGTCATTTTTTATCGTTGAAAGCACCTTTCTTTCAATAAAGCTGCAAATATAAGGCGGCTTCTTTTTAACGGACAAGCTATTCTGTTAAAATTTTAAGGTTTTTTATAAACAATATCGTTATAGTTAAAAGTCGAACTTTTATGGAAAACCTTAATAATCTTTAGGTTACGATTAGTATCACAGAATTTGCAGGAACTTATTTAAGAAATTTTTAGGAAAAGTCCAGGGAGTAAAAAGTATTGTAATTAAGCGAAAAAATTTATGTGTAGAATTTGTAGGAAAGCTGCTTTTATGGACTTGATTTTCTTTCGCTTTCGGTGGTCTTATAATAATTCTTAAATTACGGAAAACTGAGAATGAAAAACGCTAAACGGAAAACCGCGGAAATCTTTCCATAGATGAGATTGCTTTGCTCAGGGAACTGGCAGTGGTGTGACTTTATTTTCCTCTTCGCCCGCAATGACTCGGGGGAAAGATTTCTGGTTTATGATTTCTGGTTTCAAATTTTTCGCTTTCGGTAGTTTTAGAATAATTCTTAAAACTACGGAAAACTGAGAATGAAAAGCGCTAAACGGAAAACTGCGGAAATCTCTCAATAGATGAGATTGCTTTGCTCAGGGAACTGGCAGTGGTGTGACCACGCGGAATGATGGGGGAAAAGGTTTTAGATTTCTGATTTCTGGTTTTATATTTTTCGCTTTCGGTCGCTTCAGGCCAACTTTTACAAGCAACGGAAAACCGAAAACCAACAACTGATAACCTATAACAGACGACTAACTCACCGCATCCCTCACCTTCACATTTACCACCCAACCCATAGTTTTTAGAACCAGGCGAAGGCGCTTTTTTCCGACATTCTGAATAATTGCATCTTTACCTTTGAAATCTCCGTTGGCTATTGTGATCTGGTCGCCGGGTTGCAGATGCTCTGTGGCGACTTCTTCGATATTCTCATCGGCCAGCCAGGTTTTGATGGTTTCGATTTCCTGGTTCATGACACGGGCGGGTTTGCCAAGCCAGTTTAGAAATCGAACCACACCGGGAACTTCAAATACCTGCTCCCGCTTAGAATCGGGCAGGTAAACAAAAACGTAAGACTTAAACAACGGAGAGGTGATCTTCTTCTTCCTGTCACTCCACTGCCTGACTTCTGTAATCGTCGGACAAAAATTTTCTATTCCTGCTTTTTTTAAACCTTCCGCAACTTTTAATTCACTGCGGGGTTTTGTGTAAACCACAAACCACTCCATACGTATAGCTCTTACTTTTTTTAACTATTTTCCGAAGTAGGGTGGCGCAGGATAGCGTCAGAAAATAGTCAGACATGCATAACAAAGTTATGATTATTTTCAGGAGAGGCAGGGGGATAAGAAAAAATTTTTGTGGGGGAAAATATTTGCTGCTGCTGCTTAAAGAGTTAGAGAATGGGGGAAGGGTGATATTTCCGGAATTTGAAATTTCTATTCAACCATAAATAACCAATCAGGAAGCCAAAACATTTTCACTCCATTTTAGCTTCAGACTTTTTTGACTTCAGAAAGTACTTAGGATTGACCCCGTACTTCTCTTTAAAGATCTTTGAGAAGTAACTCCTGTTGTTGAGGCCTATAGCTGTAACAATTTCTGAAATATTTTTATCGGTGGTAAGCAACATTTCTTTGGCGGCTTCCAGCTTTTTGTGCTGAATAAATTTGTTTACGGTAAGGTCATAAACGTGTTTAAAACCTTCCTGAAGTTTATTTACGTTAGTACCTGCTTCTTTAGCGAGACTTTCCACGGTGAGATTACTGGCGAGGTCACCAATAATTCGCCTTGCAACATAATCTACTTTAAGAATATCAGATTTTCTTAGAATGGTGGGCAGTCGATCCACAGCTTCGTCATCCTGGTATTGAGCAATCTGGATAACCAGCATGTCATAAGATTTGGCTTCAAGGTAAAGAGACCTAAGAAAACCCGTAAAATCTTTAGTGTTGAGCTCCTCCATAAGATCTGCTGCCTTTATGCTGTAATTCCCCTGGTAAAAGAATTTATTTTTAGACACAGCATCTTTAAAGAGCTCCTGCAAAGTAGGGTCCAGATCTTTAAAATTATAGTTGGTACGGTGTGCAAATTTGCTTCTTATGATCTCCAGACTGGAAACATGAGTGCGGACATTGGCCTTAAAATACAACACGTGCCCTTCGTAACCGCTACTGGACACTATGATGTTTTGATAAGCTTCAATTTTATGTTGCTCCCTGGTCCCCTGAAAAGAATGAGAGACTTCCCCTTCTGAGCAAAAGATAAATTTTAATGGGTGAACAGTGTTGAGGGTAAAACAGATCTCTACATCCTGATAAAACTTACCGTTAAAAGACATTAACCCTATTCCGCTATCAAAACTGCTCCCTTTGATGTAACCCTCTCCAATTTCTGCGGGGATTTGAATTGTAAGTTCTGCATCACCGTAAACTATAGGTACATTAAGATTTTCAGAAATATCCTGTATTATTTCATGAACAGGTAAAGTTTTTACATCTATTCTCATAAAGGTTGCGCCCTCTGGTATTTGTTATATGTAGTAATCCCAATATTTATTTCACGGGATATTTTCACATCAAAATTAACATTTCCTTTAGCTTAAGCTAGCCCGTTTATAGTAAATATAGTTATTCAGGTAACAAAAATGTGAAAAACGTTAATCAAAAGTTCAATAAAATCCGCTCATTGTTAATAAAATGTGAATAACATTAATCTAAATTTGAAAAGCGGCAATGGTTTTCTTTAAAAAAAGAGATATTTATCCAACTTACTTTTTTGAGGCCGAAGAAAATGCATTTTTTATTCTCTATTAAAGGACCATCTTATGACAGTACTTTACATTTTATTAGGTCTCGAAGTTCTTGTAATAGTTTACGTAACAGTTTTTTTTCTGCGGAAAATTATTAAAACTCTTCGGGACAAAAGGCGTTAAACCTCAATAGCGCCCTCTATTTATCTGATTTATAGGTTTCATTTTAAGAATTACCGCGTGCTTCGGAAAATTTTTCTTCCCGGAGATAGGATTTCCATGTTCAGTATTTTTTAGATAACTTGGATTAGTAAAATAAAAACTGAAGCCATGAGCAAAGAAAGCGATAAATCTACTCCCGTACCTACTCCTCACCAGAAGGAGCATACGAGAAACCAGTCTACCGAAGTAAACCTAGTCAAAACCAAAAACGAACACGGTCCTAATCGTTATTATCATTATTGCCGTTCTGGTAATTATTGCAGCCTTCGCCGGATTCATTGAGTTTTAAAGACGACGACGACCCCGGGCCTGGCCGTAAACCTGACAGGTTTATCGTTCTAACAAATGCGGAAATTTCCAGTTTATTCCAGGGCTGAAAGAAAAGAAACCTGTCAGGTTTATCTCGTTCCCGGAAGCGCCGCGGGAAGAAAACTCTCCGGCGAAATCTTCTCCCGCTCCTCTTCCCCCAGGACGACCCCGGGCCTGGCCCTAAACCTGACAGGTTTTTCAATCAAACAGATGCAAAATTCCCAGGTTATTCCAGGGCTGAAAGAAAAGAAACCTGTCAGGTTTATCTTCTTCCCGGAAGTGCCTCCGGAAGAAAACTCTCCGGTGAATTACTCCTCCCGCTCCTTTTCCATTCACATCGAATGCCACGGCCATTCCAGCGAATCGATTTACAAGGATAGTCCTGAAACTATTCAGCAACAAAAAAGGGAGCCGATTACGACTCCCTCAGGATTTAATTTCAGATAAATATTAATATCCGGGATTTTGCTCCAGTTGCGGGTTAGCATCAGTTTCTCTTAATGGAATTGGCAGTACCAGCCTGTTAGCATCATAAGTGATATCTCCCACGTCACGACCAAGTCTTTTCGCGTCGAACAATGCAAAACCTTCAAAAGCAAGTTCTCTTCGTCTTTCTTCAAGAATAGTTTCAAGATCAACAGAGCTCAGCCTAGGGGCACGTGCTCTTTCTCGAAGGGTATTGATATCTTCTAAGGGGGTAGCTCCTACTTCAGTTCCTAACCTTTCATTAGCTTCAGCTCTAATTAAATACATTTCAGCTAAACGAATAACCGGAATATTTCCAAACTGGTTCTGCCATTTTGTGGTAGCCGTACCCCTATCAGTCTCATAAAAGAAGTTCGCACGGTCATCCTGCTCACTATCATAAATACCATAATGCGGTTCCAGAATAGAAATGTCAGGATCTCCGGGGCGACCTCCAAAATCATTACCTCCCCAATACTCATTATAGGCGTTTATACTCGCATCCTGGGCAGTCACCTGTATGGCAAACAGATCTTCCGAAGAGTTCTCAGGATTATTAAATGCTCCCGCGAAGGTATTGGTTAGAGAGGCATCGCTATTCTCTATTACATCATTGGCAGCATCTCTTGCTTCCTCATAATCACCTCTTTGCAAATAAACTCTCGCCAACAGTGCCTGTGCTGTATATTTATCTGCGAAGTAGCCATTATCAGAAGGTAGCAGCTCGTAGGCCGCATTAAGATCATTTAATATTTGTGTGTACACTTCTTCAATAGTATTTCGGGGCGGATATGCAATTTGTGAAGCATTTAAAACAGGTTCTAAAATTAGGGGAACACCAGGTTCTCCACCATTTGCTCCCTGCTCATAAGGTTTTGCATATAGCCTTAGAAGGTCAAAATAATTAAGGGCTCTTAAAAATTTAGCTTCCCCCTCTGCCCTGTTCCTGGCATCCTCATCATCAAAAACATCCAGATTAGCAAGAACTATATTAGCCTGGTTATTTATTTGATATGCATTTAGCCAGGTCCCGCTCACGAAACTGTTTGCAGCCACTACTGCTTTTTCATCAAATTCCCCGGGTTCCAGATAGGTTCCATTCCACGAAAGATCTCCGGTATTGCCCAGAAGTTCAGAAATAAGAGCGATTCCTCCTGCGTAAGCATCATCAGATCTTAGATCGGCATAGATGCTGTTTAAGATATTCATAATGTTAGATGGCGACTCTGTTGCGACTTCGGGGGAAAGATCCTGTTCCGGTTCTATATCAAGATTATCATCACAGGCAATAAAACTTAATGCCAGCATTGAAAAAAATAATCTATAGGTTATATATTTTTTCATAGTTGAATTTTTATAAGTCAATGTTTAATCCTATTGTAAATGTTTTTGCGGGAGGGGCTGAATAAAAGGTAATCCCTCTCTGGATATTTGAACTCCCCAGGTTGTCATAAGTAGATTCGGGATCGTACCCACTGTAATCTGTAAAAGTTAACAGGTTCACTCCGGTAAAATAAACCCTTAGGCGCTCTACAGAAATTGTTTCTGTAACCTCCCTTGGTAGAGTATAACCAAAGGTGAAATTACGTAGCCGTATAAAATCTGATTCTTCCAAATAGCGTGAGGAATCTTGTTGGCCGTTGGTGATATATAATCTTGCCTGCGGAACATCGGTAATGTCACCGGGATTTTGCCACCTGTTCAATTGATCCCGGGTCTGGTTATCTTCATACCTCATATTTCCTGACTGAAATCTTCCTCCTGAATTATATAAAGATGCACCCCATTCCCCCTGAAATGTAAAAGACATATCAAAACCATAAAAACTCAAATTGTTGGTAAGTCCTGCCATAAGTTCTGGGTAGGGACTTCCTAAAACAACCCTTTCAGCCTCATTATAATTTGCCGTGGTGGACCTGTCACGGATGCCATTGGTATTCAAAGTATTTGTATAAAAAAGTGCGTCTCCATTATCGGGATCTACACCAAGCATATTCCACCATATAGAATGAAGAAATAGTTTCTCCTTCCCTTACAATATTTAAACCAGATACTATATCACCTCCCGGTAGTTCTTTCACCTCATTGTCCAGAGTAGAGAGATTAAAGCTGGTGCTCCAGTTAAAATCTATACCCGTTATATTCCTGGTGTTAAGAACAAATTCAAAGCCACGGTTGACCATAGATCCCACATTTCGGGTAATACTAGAGAAACCAGAAGTTCCCGGGATTGGCTGGTCCAGTAAAAGATCATTTGTTGTCTTTACGTAATAGTCAATTTCTCCAGTGACTCTACTATTAAATAATCCATAATCCAATCCTATATCCACCTGCTGTGTCCTTTCCCATTTAAGTTCTGGATTTCCTAACTGGCTGGGATATAAAGCCGCACGTTGATTATAGGCTCTACCGCTGAATAATCCCAGGCTGGCAAAATTCCCAATCCCCGCATTCCCGGTGATGCCCCAGCTACCGCGAAGTTTAAGCAGCGATAAAGTTCCTGAATCTCTTAGGAAATCTTCTTCTGAGATAATCCATCCTGCAGAAGCTGCCGGGAAGAATCCATACCAGTTTACTTCACCAAAACGGGAGGAACCATCATATCTCAAACTTCCTTTGAAAAGGTATTTGTCAAACAAGGAGAATGTTGCCCTACTAAAATAGGAGAGAAAGTTGTACTTGGTCCTGGAAGAAATTCCGTCGATAATTTCCGAAGCACTTGCCACTGTTTGAAGATCATCTGAAGGAAATTCGGTACAGCAGTATATTGCCTGCTTCGGGTACTTTCTTCAAAACTCATCCCTAATACCAGGTCAAGATCGTAGTCTTCAGCAAAAGTAGTGCTGTAATTAAAATAGTTGTTTAAATTATACTTATCACTTTGTACCGCATTGGCATCAGCATAACCATTTGTAGAGGCAGATTCGGTCATACTACCCGCGAAATATTCTTCAGTTTGATTGTTGTTGTCATAACCCACCTCTGTCCTGAAATTTAGACCCGGTAGTAATTCGTACTGAGCATAGGTGTTTATAAGAACCCTGAAAATATTGGAATCCCAATCACCATTATATTCCTGCATGAGAAAGTTATAATAGATAGTAGATTCGTTGTTGGGAATTATCCCATCTTCCAGGTATGCAGGAGAAATAGGTGACTGGGCCACAGCCTGTAGGGGAGTAGAAAAGGAGTTGTCTGTTCCAATACGGGAAATATGTGTTTTACTTATTCCTGAATTAAACCCTACGCTCAACCTCTCCGATACATCGTGGTCTATATTGCTTCTTATAGAATACCTCTCAAGGTCATTCCCACGAATTATAGCCTCTGTCCTGTTATAACCTCCTGAAAGGAAAAATCGGGTTTTATCATTACCTCCGGAAACGGAAACTGTGTGATCCTGTACTGCACCGTCCACCAGGGCATAATCCTGCCAATCTGTATCTACTGCTCCATTTCTCCAGTCAAGTCCGTTTGCCATCCAGTCAAAATAACCGTCTTCCTCAATCAGCCATTCATCATCACTTCCATAGGTATAAGCACTGGCTTCCTGCATAAGCATGATGTATTCTTCAGCATTTAACCATTCCACTTTATTAGTTGGCCTGCTCCAGCCTGAAGAAGTGTTAATGGAAACAGTAGTTTTTCCTGCCCTTCCCTGCTTGGTCGTAATAAGGACAACACCGTTTGTACCACGAGCCCCGTAAATAGCGGCAGATGAAGCATCTTTAAGGATCTCAATAGATTCTATATCGTTAGGATTAATCGAGATCAACGGATTGATAGGTGCCTCTGAAGTACTTTCGTCATCATTAATAAGTGGCATTCCATCTACTACGTAAAGAGGTTCAAGAGATGAAGAGATACTGGCAACACCCCGAACTCTCATCTTTACTCCTCCCTCAACTTTACCGTTGATCTGCGTAATTTGTACCCCCGCCGCTTTTCCTACCAAAGCACTTTGCATATTAGCCACAGGAATGTTGTTGATCTCGTCTGCGGAAATTGAAGAAATATTATCGGTTACCTTCCGCTTCGATTGGGTACCATATCCCACAACCACAACCTCTTCCAGCGTATTATCTGCGGAAAGATTTACGTTAATCACGGATTGGGTTCCAACTGTTCTTTTTTCCGGTGAGAAACCAACGAAAGAATAAACAAGAACCTGGCCTTCATCTGCAACAATTGAATAGTTCCCGTCAAAGTCACTCTGGGTTCCGCGGTTGGTGCCTTCTATAATAATGTTTACGCCAATGAGCGGCAAACCTTCAGCATCTGTAATAGTTCCGGAAATCTCTCTTTCCTGAGCTAAAACCATTGATGAAATAAAAAGTAATCCCAAAAAAAAGTAGTTTTTCATTTTCATACAAATTGTGTTTTGAATTAGCCAAATATTGAAACCATTCCTGAATTATGATTTCTTCAGCAATATAAGTGTTATCCTCGTTTTTATCTCCCAAAAAACCAATATTTGCTCCTAAGTGAGTAAGTTTTAAGAAATTTCGGAGAGTTTTTTTTAACTATATCGTTGTAATAGTAATTTCAATATTCACCTTATTATACTTTCATTCCATAGAAATAAATAGAACAGCTTGTACGGGCAAGATTTAAGGAATAATTTAGACGGAGAAACAATAAATAAGATTATAATGAGTAAAACATATTACGATCCTGCCGATTTACGGAAGTTTGGTGAAATATCTGAATGGGATGAGGAGCTGGGATCTAAATTCTTTGACTACTATGGAAAGGTTTTTGAAGAAGGAGCACTAACTGCAAGGGAAAAATCCCTGATCGCACTGGCAGTTTCCCATGTGGTGCAATGTCCTTATTGTATAGACGCCTATACCCAGGACGGACTTAAAAGAGGGATTGAAAAAGAAGAAATGATGGAAGCAGTACACGTAGGAGCTGCGATAAAAGGAGGAGCAACCCTGGTACACGGAGTTCAAATGATGAATAAGTATAAGAAGTTGAGTATGTAAAACGGTTCAAGGTTCAAGGTTTAAGGTTCAAGGTTCTAAGTTGTAAGTTGTAAGTTGTAAGTTGTAGGTTATAGGTTTTTAGTTATAGGTTATTGTTTATTGGTTGTAAGATAAAGGTTGTAGGTTACAATAACTTCTTTTGTCTCTTGCCTCTTGTCTCTTGTCTCTTGTCTCTTGTCTCTTGTTTCTTGTTTCTTGTCTCTTGTCTCTTGTTTCTTGTTTCTTGTTTCTAACATACTGCCGTCAGGCAGGTTTGGAATTTGGAATTTGGTTTTTGGAATTTAATAATAGTTATGGCATTAATAAAATCATTGGCGGCACGAAAAGAAGGTCTTTCCGATCCTGTCAATCAGTTAAAATATTTGAGTAATGGCATCTTTAAAAAGGGGGAACTGCCGCTCTTTAAGGAGAAAATTTCCAAAACCGGACATTATCCATTAAGGCCAAAGAAGCTGGAGATCCTGCAACTCAACCTGGGATATATGTGCAATCAAACCTGCTCCCATTGCCACGTAGATGCAGGTCCGGACAGGAAGGAGATGATGACGATGGAGACGCTGCAGCAATGCCTGGATGTCGTAAGAACTACCGGAGCTCATACGCTGGACCTTACAGGAGGTGCCCCGGAGATGCATCCGCAATTCCGCTGGTTTGTTGAAGAGGCTTCTAAAGCGGGAATAAATGATTTTATCGTGAGGTCTAACCTTACAATTATACTTGCCAATAAAAAATACCACGACCTGCCGCAATTCTTTAAAAAGCACAATGTACACGTAATCTCTTCCCTGCCGTTTTACAAAAGAGAGAAAACTGATAAACAAAGAGGAAGTGGAGTTTTTGATAAATCCATAAAGGCTTTACAGATGCTTAATGAGGAAGGCTACGGAAAAGAAGGAACAGGATTAAAACTCGATCTTGTATATAATCCTGCTTAGTGCCTTTTTGCCTACAGATCAATCTGCAATGGAAAGGGATTTTAAAAAAGCTCTAAAAGCTGATTTTAATATCGACTTCAACAACCTTTTTGCAATAACAAATTTGCCAATTAGCAGATTTCTTGAATTTCTTATTGCTTCGGAAAATTATGAGGATTATATGTATGCACTTGTGGAAGCATATAATCCGGCGGCGGTGGAAAATGTTATGTGTACCAATACGATCTCGGTAAGCTGGGACGGCTGGTTGTATGACTGTGATTTCAACCAGATGCTTGACCTGAAGGTGAACAGCCGGGTCAAACATATCAGTTCCTATAATGAAGATCTGTTAAACGACAGGGACATCATTATCTCCCAGCATTGTTACGGATGTACCGCGGGAGCCAGGAGCAGCTGCCAGGGAACTGTTACTAAATAAAAACCTCATTTTAAACTTCCTTCTTTGCAACCAGCTTCAACAGAACTCCTCATAATTTTCACCAAAAACCCCCAATTAGGAAAAGTCAAGACCCGTCTTGCTAAAGATATTGGCGAGGAAGCTGCACTGGAAATCTATAAATTTCTGCTTTTGCACACTTTTCAGATAACCCTGGACTTGCCTGTAGATAAAAGGGTTTATTATTCTGAAGCTATTCCTGAAGAAGATATCTGGAAAAAAGATATTTTTCAGAAAAAATTACAACACGGAGAAGATCTTGGTGAAAAAATGCAGAATGCTTTTGCTGAAGGCTATAAAGATGGATACCAAAATATCATAATTATCGGGAGTGATCTGTACGAACTTTCTGCTGAAGATTTGAGTGAGGCATTTGCCGATCTTCAGCAAAAAGATTTTGTTGTGGGACCTGCTAAAGATGGAGGTTATTATCTGCTGGGGATGAAACAGTTAAGACCGGAAATTTTCAGCAATAAAAAATGGAGCACCTCAACTGTACTTCCCGATACACTTAAAGATCTTCAGAACGAAAACTTAAAACTGCTGGCAGTGCGCAATGATGTTGATACCTTTGAAGATATTAGGGAGCAGGAGGCATTTCAGCAATTTTTACCAAAAAATAATCAATGATCAAACAAATACACGAAACAGCAGACTATCTTATAGAGAGAGGTTTTGACAATCCTGAAATAGGAATAATATTGGGCACCGGTTTAGGCCAGCTTATCGACGAAATAGAAATTAAAGCGGAATGCAGCTATAATCATATCCCCAGTTTTCCAACGGCAACAGTAGAATTCCACCGTGGCAAATTGATCTACGGGATCCTCGCAGGTAAAAAAGTAGTAGTAATGCAGGGAAGGTTCCATCTATATGAAGGCTATTCTCTTTTTGACGTGACCTATCCCATTAGGGTAATGCACCTGCTGGGAATTAAAAAATTGCTGGTTTCCAATGCGGCTTAGCTCTATAAATCCCGACTACAAAAAAGGGGAATTGATGTTGTTAGATGACCATATCAACCTGCAGGGAGGTTCACCTTTGGCATTTAAAGGAGTCGAAAAAATGGGAGAAAGATTTGTGGATATGAGTGCTCCGTATAATAATGAAATAAACCAAAAACTGGAGGAAATTGCTGCAGAGCACAACATCAGGCTACACAAAGGTGTGTATGCCGCAGTACTTGGACCTCAACTGGAAACCCGTGCAGAATACCTGGTATTTAAGAATAATAGGTGCAGACGCTGTGGGAATGAGCACGGTTCCTGAAGTCATTGTGGCAAACCACCTGAAGATCCCGGTATCGGCAATTTCTGTTATTACCGACGAAGGAGATCCTGACAATCTTAAGCCTGTAGATATCCAGGAAATCATTGAGATGGCACAAAAAGCAGAACCTCAAATGATCACTCTTTTTAAGGGTTTAATAGAGTCTCTTTAAAATTTAATTTATTTACTATTCAAGTATGTCATACCTCGAAACAACAAAAAATGTATATCGTGATGCTGCCCTCACCCCCGATATTGGACTGTGCTGCACCACAAACCCGGTTTGGGAATTACCGGGTTTGAAGATCCCAAAGATCATGCAGGAAATGAATTATGGCTGCGGGAGTACTGTACACGCCCGTGATCTCGTAAACAATCCTAAAATTCTGTATGTAGGTGTGGGCGGCGGAATGGAATTACTGCAGTTCGCCTATTTCTCCCGTCAACCAGGTGGAGTAACAGGAGTAGATGTGGTTGATGAAATGCTGGAAGCCAGTCAAAAGAATTTTAATGAAGCAGAAGCTTTAAATACCTGGTTTCAAAAGGATTTTGTTGACCTTAAAAAGGGAGATGCGCTAAATCTTCCGGTTAAGGATAGCTCTATTGACGTGGCTGCACAAAATTGCCTCTTCAATATTTTTAAATCTGAAGAACTGGCGCAGGCGCTTAAAGAAATGTACAGGGTTTTGAAGCCGCACGGTAAGTTGGTTATGAGTGACCCCACCTGCGAGCAGGAAATGAATGAAGAACTGCGGAACGACGAAAGGCTAAGAGCACTTTGCCTAAGTGGAAGTCTTAGTATTACCGAATATGTAAAAGCTCTTACAGATGCAGGATTTGGAACCATTGAGATTCGCGCCAGGAAACCTTACCGGGTTTTGGATCCGCACCACTACCCTACTGATACATTAATATTTATTGAATCAATCGAGGTAGCTGCCATTAAAGATCCTATGCCTGCCGATGGTCCCTGTATTTTTACAGGTAAAGCGGCTATTTATTATGGCAAAGAGCAGTTCTTTGACGACGGTAAAGGGCACTTCTTATCATACAATCAGCCGCTGGCGGTATGCGATAAAACGGCTGCTGCTCTTGCGGCTCTGGGCAGAGATGATATTTTCATCAGCGAATCAACTTACTACTACGATGGCGGAGGTTGCTGTTGAAAAATTCTAAGAAAAGGAACTGATCTTGAAGTTCTGGATCGTCCCGGAATGCTCTGTTTTAATAAACCAGGTAAACTCTCATTACCCGTAGTCAAAAGACTACTAAAAAAGGATAAAAATGGCAGATCACAGAAGCTGCCTTTCAGCAGGTTCGACCATATAAGCTAAATTCTTTATCTTTAAGAAAAGCAGCTTAAATGGAACCGCTTGAGGAAGGTTGTTATTATCACATCTATAACAGGGGAAACAATAGGCAAAAGATCTTTTTTGAAGGGGCAAACTACAAGCACTTTCTGAAGTTAATAAAACAACACCTTCTACCTGTTGTTGAGCTTTATTGCTATTGCCTTCTTCGGAATCACTTTCATTTACTTGTTAAAGTTAAGAATGGAGCAATTTACCCTTCGCCAAAATTTTCCAATCTCTTTAACGCCTACACTAAAGCTATCAACAAGAAATATGACCGCACAGGTAGCCTGTTTCAGAGACCTTTTAGACGGAAAAGAATATCGGATGAAAATTATTTGAGAAATTCGGTAATATATATTCACCTCAATCCTGAAGCTCACAAATTTCATAAGAATTTTCAGAATTACCCATTTTCTTCATATTCCCAATTCTTCGACGGCAGGTATAGCATCTTAAAAAGAGAAGAGGTGATAGAATGGTTTGGAGACCTTGAAAATTTTCGGTTGGTTCATTTGAAGAGGAACAACAATTAGGTTTAGGTTTAGATGAAGAAATCGAGTTCTAATAAAGCCACTACGATCCCAGACCTGTCTGGTCTCTCCGATAACCAGAAGATCGAGGTGCGACTTCGGTCCCAGACCTGTCAGGTATCCTTTTCCAGGTTAGCCTGAAACTACTAGGCTGAAACTAACTTCTGAGGCCGAAAAACCTGACAGGTCTCTTCGATAACTAAGCAGATCGAGGTGCGACTTGGATCCAGACCAGTCAGGTTTCCCTTTCCAAGGTGGTCCTGTAATTCACAGATAGCCAAGAACTTCCGAGACGAAAAAACCTGACAGGTCTCCCGCCTTAACCAGCAGATCGAGATGCGACTGCGATTCCAGACCAGTCAGGTTTCCTTTTCCAGGTGGTCCTGTAATTCGCAGATAATCACGAACTTCCGAGACAGAAAAGTCTGACAGGTCTCCCGCCTTAACAGCAGCTCGAGGGGCGACTGCGATTCCAGACGAAACCCCCTACTCCCTTCCCGAATACTTCCCGTAATTCTCCCGAACAACTTTTTCAGCGGGTTTATTTTGGGGAGTGTATTCTGAATCTTCCAAACCTCCGGCGTTGGCGTGATTGTGATGCCACTTCCATAGAAATCCGTTAAGCGAACCATTCTTCCGGCCAAACCTCTTCGTAAAGAGCAGACAAAGCTCTGGCCTGGGCGCCAAAGTTGAAGCTGGTTAATTTCCGTGAAAAATTCCAGGGCTCTTTGGCTGTGAAATCTATATTCCTATAGCCGTATTCGGTAAACAAACCCTAGCCTGTCCACCTTTGCGGATAATTTTTTTAGGCTTCTCTTGACTGGTTTCCACCCCCGGGATAAGTCTTCTACTGTTGGCGCAGCCTCGTCGCTAAGCGGAAAATAAGCGTCTGCTCCAATATAATCCAATTTGTTCCAGAAATGCACCTCCTCAATTTTATCCCAATTCTCAGCGTAAGTTAATTTGCCATCGTAGATCTCTCTTACTTCCGCAATTAGCTCACTCCAAAAAGTCGGTCTTGCCTGTACGAAAGAATTCAGTTCAGTTCCAATGCAAAAGAGATCCACATTTTCATCTTCTGCCAGTTTTGCATAGAACAGAATGAATTCCCGGTATTGTTCTTCCAGCTTATTCCAATCAGCTTCGGTTTGCATCTCAAGATGTCCCGTAAAGGCTCCACGTAACCAAATCTGAGGCTTCAGCATTACTCTGAGATTTTCCTGGTGAGCCATTCGGATTGTCTTTTTTACCCCCTCTTCCCTTTCTCCCCACCATTGCCTTTCTGAATTAAACCTGATTTCAGCATGCTCCAGGCTCTGCATAAAAGCAAAGGGCATTACCGCTATAGCATTCGCGTTCACTTTAAGAACAGGCTGAAAATCTTCAGGTTTTACCTCATTTCTTGAAGCGACAAAGCTAACACCGTTAATCTTTTCTGAGGGAGGCTTTGACGCACAGGAAGTAAGGAACAGGTAAATTAAAAACAGCAGGATCTTTCCTGCCCAACTGGTTATACTTTCAGATTTAGAAATCATTCAGATCCCAGTTATACTTGTAAAAATCTACACTGAGATCTTTATCCAGTTTCACTTTCCGAAACTGATTAATGTACTGTATCAGCGTCTTTCCGCCGCGAGTGAAGTCGTCACTGTACCACTTCATGAGCTCTGAAAGTGATAATTTGTCTCCTCTTACTTTAACGAACTCCAGACTATTTAGAGCTGCTTCGGTTTGTTTTTGTAATTGATCTTCCAGAATTTCGGGCCTATAAGCAGCAGGAATAATTTCAGGACAACCTTTTGCCGCACAAACAAGTACAAAATGAAAACGTGCCTCATCGGGAAATTTTCCGAAGAGAAGATCGTGCTCCACCTGGTCCAGCGTAAGACTTTTTTGCCCCAGGCTATGTTTTTGTTTATCAAAAAAACCTTCTATTTCAAGAGGGGAAGCTACAGGATAATTCTGCACTATTCCGTTTATAACGGCCAGATTGTATGCATTGATCCAAAAAGCTTTGTACTCAGCGGGATTTTCAGAAGAGACCGAAGCTTTTTTTGCTTCAGCCAACAATTCATTTAATGCTTTGGGATTCTGCTGAATTTCTGCGTACTTTACCTTGCCGTTTTGCACGTATTGCTGAAAGAAATCATCGGCAAGATCAAAAAAACGGTCGGTGCTTTGAGCTGAAAGATCAGCTGTAAAAAGGCAGAGAAAAATAATAAGGTACTTCATCATAAATTTCAACATTCAGAAAAAATTCTGATACCTCAGTCAATGCAAAAGATCAGTAATTTTCTAAGTCTCCTAAATTAAACATTATGGAGCATATTGTCATCATAGGCAACGGAATTTCAGGAATAACGGCCGCACGGCATATCAGGAAGTTTTCAGAAAAAAGAATAACCGTAATTTCCGGTGAAAGCGATCATTTTTTCTCAAGGACTGCTCTTATGTATGTTTACATGGGACATATGAAGTGGGAAAATTTAAAGCCGTACGAGGATTGGTTTTGGGAAGAAAACAGGATCGAACTTAAGAAAGCCTGGGTGGAGAAAATTGATTTTGAAGAGAAAAAGCTGCATTTCTCCATAGATGAGCCAATAAAATATGACAAACTGGTGCTCGCTACCAGCTCCTGTTACAATAAGTTTGGTTGGGAAGGGCAGGATCTTAAAGGAGTACAGGGACTGGTAACTTTACAGGACCTGGACCAGCTGGAACAGGACACGGCAAATTGTAAGAAAGCGGTTATTGTGGGCGGCGGACTCATAGGAGTGGAACTGGCAGAAATGCTGAGGACCCGGAAAATTGAAGTAACGATGCTTGTCCGCGAAAGCGGATTTTGGGGAAATGTTCTTCCGGAAAAAGATGCCGAAATGATTTCCAGGCACATTGAAAGTCACGGCGTGGAAGTGAGACATAATACGAATCTGGAGAATATCCTGGGGAACGATGTTGGAAGAGCTACCGGAGTAATGACTGCTGAAGGAGAAGAAATTCTCTGCGACCTGGTAGGGCTAAGTGTGGGAGTGCATCCTAATATAGAATTTTTAAAAGACAGCGGACTGGAAACAGACATAGGAATTCTTGTAGATCCTTACTTACAGACTAATATAGAAGATGTTTTTGCAATTGGAGATTGTGCCCAACAGCGGGAACCTATTGGAGACCGTAGTCCTGTGGAAGCAGTCTGGTACACTTAAGCAGGATGATGGGAGAAACTTTGGGACAGACTCTCACGGGTAAACCCATGAAATACAAACCCGGACACTGGTTCAATTCGGCTAAATTTTTTGATATCGAATATCAGACTTATGGTCGGGTATGGGCAGAACCAAAGGAAAATGAACAGCATTTTCGTTGGGAGCATCGTGACGGCACAAAAGCGATAACTATTGCCTTTGAACGGGAAACAAAGAAATTCCTCGGGATCAATAGCTTCGGAATCAGAATGCGACACGAGGTTTTTGACAGATGGCTTACGGAAGAGAGAAGCATTAACCACGTGCTGGCAAATTTACGAGAGGCCAATTTTGATCCTGAGTTTTACGACAGGTATGAAAAGGAGATTTTTGGTGCTTTTAAGGAGAATAGGGTGAGTTGAAACCTCACAGGTTTCAAAAACCTGTGAGGTTTAAGCGCGGAGTAAGAAAGATGGCAGTACACCAATATTTATTATAAAGAGTTTTATGAAGTATGAATCTTTAGTTGGCGACAGACATTTTCATATTTATAACAGGGGAAATAATCGGGAAGATATTTTTCTTGAGGAACGGAATTATAGTTATTTTCTCCAATTGGTTCAAAAACATATTTTACCTAGTTGCTCATGTCCTTGCCTACTGCTTATTAAAAAACCATTTTCATCTCCTTATAAAAACCAGAGACTTTAAGAATGAAAATTTAATTTCAAAAGCGTTTTCAAATCTCTTCAATGCTTACTCTAAAGCTATTAATAAAGCTTATGGAAGAAGAGGAAGTTTATTCCAGGATCGCTTTAAAAGAATAATTGTTAAGGATGAAGAATATTTAAGAACGTTGATCCTTTATATTCATCTCAACCCGATGAACCATAACTTCACTGATGATTTTGCCAGTTATA
This sequence comes from Antarcticibacterium sp. 1MA-6-2, assembly GCF_021535135.1. Classification (NCBI taxonomy): domain Bacteria; kingdom Pseudomonadati; phylum Bacteroidota; class Flavobacteriia; order Flavobacteriales; family Flavobacteriaceae; genus Antarcticibacterium; species Antarcticibacterium sp. 1MA-6-2. Next base: position 2,528,596 of record NZ_CP091036.1, read on the forward strand.
ATTACTCCTCCTTTAGACCTTTACTATTAAATAATTACGAGCTATTAGATGTTGAAGGAGTAATAGATTTATTTGGCGATACAGCAAATTTTAAAAATGCACATATCCTACGTCAGGATGAAATTTTAGAAAGGGACGAGGAACTTTTTTTGGAGTAAAAATTTTAGACCTCACAGGTTTTAAAAACCTGTGAGGTCTTTTGAAAGTATAAACAATGAACACAACAGAAGACAATATGTCTCTCACGGGAGAACCACCAAAAGCTATTTCTACAAAGCAAAAAATAGCTTCAGGAATTGGATTTACGGGATTATTCATCCTCATACTATCTATAGCAAACGTCAATTTTCCAAATAAGGCCCTGTTCCTTACGTTGTCTCTCGGTCTTATTTCTCTGGGAACAGTCATTTTTGCCAATGACGCTTATTTGGGAAAACATGCCGGAATTAAGAATGACGGGGTATGGTTTAAATCCCAAACTTCACGTGGATTATGGGCGTGGATGGCGGCAATTTTTCTCACCCTTTTTTATGTTGTTCTCTACTGGTTTCCGGAATATTTGGGATTAACAGAGGAGGGATCCAATACCGGAATTATCGCTCTGTTTGATCCTTTAAGTTATCTAATCAGTGGCAATCCTGCCAGTCAGTGGTTTGTTTATGGAACACTCTACACTCTTGCAATTCTGATCTTCGGTTATAAATTTATTCTGAAGTACAGGCATAATAAATATGAGGTTTACAGAACGTATTCGGTAATGTTTTTTCAGTTAGGGTTTGCTTTCCTCATTCCGGAAATTCTTTATCGTTTAAACCAGCCTTACTTCATCCCGACGAATATCTGGCCGCTCAATTACGACTTTTTTGCAGGATATAAGATCAGTGAGTTTTTTTCAGGAGGAAATATTGGGATCCTAATGTTTATTTTTGGAATACTCTCCATCTTTGTCATTACCCCCATCCTCACCTACAAATACGGCAAAAGGTGGTACTGTTCCTGGGTTTGCGGATGTGGCGGACTGGCAGAAACTGCTTAGCGATCCCTATCGGCATTTATCAGACAAAAGCCGTTCTGCCTGGAAACTCGAGCGCTGGCTAATTCACAGTGTGCTGGTTTTCGTGGTGGTAATGACCATTGCGGTTATCTACTCCTATCTCGGGGCGGATCCAAATGAATTCTGGTTGACACGTGAAATTTTTTTAATAGGTGCGGCAGGCTTTTTAATATTGTTGTTCGCCTTAATTATGATCTTTAAAAAAGAGCAATTGGCAGAAGACGCACGCAAAGCTGCAATTGTTTTCCTGAGTGTGATCTTTACAATAGCAGCCATTAATTATTTTAGCGGCAGCTCCAATATTTTCTTTTTTGACGGTGACACCATCCGTTCATGGTATGGGTTTTTAATAGGCGCAGCCTTTTCGGGAGTTATAGGAGTGGGATTTTATCCGATTTTTGGAAACCGGGTGTGGTGCAGATTCGGCTGTCCTATGGCAGCAGTTCTCGGGATGCAGCAAAGGTTGTTTTCCAAATTCAGAATCACGACAAATGGCGGACAGTGTATCTCCTGCGGAAATTGCTCCACATACTGTGAAATGGGAATTGATGTAAGGGCCTACGCTCAAAAAGGAGAAAATATTGTGCGATCCAGTTGTGTTGGCTGCGGAATTTGTGCTGCAGTGTGTCCCCGGGGAGTGCTAAAACTGGAAAATGGCAGTCAGGACGGAAGAATAAATTCTGAAGAAATTCTGCTGGGAAATGATGTTGATCTAATGGATTTGGTGAACCAGAGAAGTAAGTAATTTTGCGGTTAGTCTTAACTTGCCTTTAGTATAATTACTTACTCAGGAACTCTTATCTTTGAGGACTGAAGAATATTAAATGCCTGTTGTAATAAAAGTCATTATTCCCGCTTTTAATGAAGAAGCATCTATAGGGAAAGTGATCCATGAAATTCCCTCTTTTGTTTCTGAAATCATTGTAGTAAGCAATAACTCGACAGATAAAACTGACGTTGTTGCAGCTGCTGCAGGCGCGACAGTTTTACGGGAAGAGCGAAAAGGTTACGGTTACGCCTGTCTTAAAGGTTTGGATTACATAGCCGAACAACCTGAAAAGCCTGAAATCGTTGTATTTCTCGATGGAGATTACAGCGACTATCCAGAAGAGATGAGCAAAATAGTGGCTCCTATTATTGAGGATGATATTGATCTTGTGATAGGCGCACGAGTGAAAAAATGGAGGGAAAAAGGATCAATGACATTTCCGCAGATATTTGGTAACTGGCTCGCCACTTCTCTAATGTCATTGTTTTTTGGCGCTAAGTTTACAGATCTTGGACCTTTTAGAGCAATAAAATATGATGAACTACTGGCACTTGAAATGCAGGATAAAACATATGGCTGGACAGTTGAGATGCAACTGAAAGCTTTGAGAAAAAATCTGACTTATGTAGAAATACCAGTGCATTATAAAAACAGAATAGGAGTTTCAAAAGTTTCAGGCACAGTTAAAGGAGCAGTGTTCGCAGGAGTTAAAATTTTGGGATGGATCTTTAAATACAGCTTCAAATAATGGATCTAGCGATAATAATCATATACACCTTTGCTTCAGCATTGATCCTGATCTACAGTATCTCTCAATTCCTCCTGCTTCTGGATTACCTGCGTTCCAAAAAAAAATCAGCTCATACACCTCCCCTGAATTTAGACAAAGATCAAATTCCTCACATCACCATTCAGCTGCCCCTGTACAACGAAAAATATGTCGTGGAGCGACTGCTGAAAAACATAGCTGGAATTGATTATCCCAAAAATAAACTTGAGATCCAGGTTCTGGACGATTCAACCGACGAGTCTGTGGAAAAAACTGCTGCTCTTGTGGCTGAACTTCAGCAGAAAGGTTTGGATATTCAACATATTAGAAGAAAGAACAGAAAAGGATATAAAGCGGGTGCTCTTAAGAAAGGTCTAAAAATCGCAAAGGGAGAGTTGATCGCTATTTTTGATTCTGATTTCCTTCCGAAGAAAGACTGGCTGCTTCAAACTGTTCCGCATTTAAAAGATCCTGAAGTTGGATTGGTACAAACCCGCTGGGGTCATCTCAATCGGGATTATTCTTTACTTACAAAAGTCCTTGCCTTTGCACTTGATTTTCACTTTGTCGTGGAACAAACCGCGAGAAACTTCGGAAAGCATTTTATGAATTTTAACGGCACAGCAGGAATCTGGCGGAAGCAGTGTATTATTGATGCCGGAAATTGGGAAGGTGATACTTTAACCGAAGATCTTGACCTGAGTTATCGAGCTCAAATGAAAAAGTGGAAGTTTAAGTATCTGGAAGATGTTGTAACTCCCGCGGAACTACCAGTAATAATAAGTGCGGCAAGGTCTCAGCAATTCCGATGGAACAAAGGAGCAGCGGAAAATTTCCAGAAGAATTTTTCGCTTTTGCTGAAAGACAAAGATCAATCTGCCGGAACGAAATTTCACGGGTTTTTCCACTTACTCAATTCCAGCCTGTTTCTGCTTCTATTGATTTTAGCAGTTCTAAGTATTCCTGTTCTGTATATTAAAAATAACAATCCGGAGTTTGCATGGTATTTTCAGTTAATGGCATTTTTTGCAGTTAGCACCCTGGTTTTCTTTGCCTGTTACTGGATTACCTGGGCTAAGATCCACGGAAAAGGCATCAAAAGTTTTTTCAGGTTTATGGGAATGTTCTTCGCATTTTTTTCGGTTGCTATGGGATTATCGGCATACAATTCACTTGCCGTACTCGAAGGACATTTCGGCAAGAAAAGTGCCTTCATCCGTACCCCAAAATTTAATGTTAGTGATTTAAAAAATTCGTGGAAAGACAATGTTTACATCACTAAAGGTCTGGCAACTTATGTCTATATCGAGATCCTGTTGTTGTTATACTTTTGTTTCGGAATTTACAGCGCTATAAAACTGGCAGATTACGGATTACTGGTGTTTCACCTGATGTTAGTTGGCGGATTAAGTTTTGTTATCTTTCAATCCTTAAGAGCAAGAGGATAATTAAAACATTCCGTTTAGTTTCAGAAGATTATTAGAAATGGATTCACTTACACAAATTGTTCTTGGAGCTGCAGTAGGCGAGGCAGTTTTGGGTAAAAAGGTTGGAAACAAGGCTATGCTTTATGGTGCTATTGCTGGCACTATTCCCGATCTTGACACCTTTGCTTAAGCTATTTTACCGATACTGTTACGGCAATAGAAATTCACAGGGGTTTTAGTCATTCCATAGTTTTCTCACTCCTCTTTGCTCCCGTTTTTGGGTGGATTATTTCAAAGATCGAGAAACAATCTGCGGCAACATGGAAAGAATGGTCGTGGTTGATGTTCTGGGGCCTTTTCACTCATCCCATTCTTGATTCTTTTACCACCTGGGGAACACAGTTGTTCTGGCCATTCGACATTCGCCTTGCTTTTAAGAACATTTTCGTAATTGATCCCTTATACACGCTGCCTTTCCTGATTTTTCTCATCCTCGCTATGAGAACCGAACGCGGTACGAGAAAGAGAAGAAAATTAAATAATCTGGGGCTAATCGTAAGTAGTCTTTATCTCCTTACAACTATAGCGCTTAAAGGAATAAGCTATATAAAGTTTATAGATGCCCTGGAGGCACAGAGTGTGCCCTACCTGCAGATAGAAACAAAGCCAAGTCCTTTCAACACAATCTTGTGGACAGCAAATATTGAAACAGAAGACGCTTTCCTCATAGGAGATTATTCTTTTTTTGATTCTCAGCCAATCCGCTTTTACAGCTTTTTGAAAAACCATCATCTTCTTGGCGATTTAAACTCGAATGACAAAGTGCAGCGGCTTATCGATATCTCGAACGGCTGGTATATTATTTCTGAAAAAGAAGGAAAAATGTACTTTCATGACTTGCGCTTTGGAGTTCTGGACATTACTGCAACAGAACCAAATTTTGTCTTCACATACAGGATCATTGATGAAGGTGGCGAGGTAAAGATTGAAGAAGTAGAGCGCAATACTGAAGAAGCTAAAAAATTAATTTCTATCCTCGGAAAAAGGATCTTCGGAAATTAACGCTCTTTCCTGTCTGAACCTTCAGATAACCTGTAGGCGCTTTTATTTATCTTTAAACTTCAAACTATCCAGAATCTATGAAATGCCACTTAATTTTTTGTTTTTTGATATTTTCAGCAAATCTACTTTTTGCACAGGAACCTTCAGCAAAACTCCGGGAAATCATAGAAAAGGTACAGGAACACAAAGCTTATGACGTAAAAAACTTTCCGCTGGGGCTTTATACCAAAGAACATTACCGCCGGGAAGCAGGATTTGCAAAAGAACAGTTGGAAAAGCTTCAGAAAATTGATGAAAAAACTCTCTCTCAGTCAGACAGGATCTCATTGAAACTTCTGAAATTCAAATTACAGGAAACTATAGATTTTTACGAATATGAAGCATATTTAAATCCCTTGCTTTCAGATGCTTGATTTTCACGTGAGCCTGCCTTACCATGTGCGCGAACTGGTAAATTACGGGCAGGTAAAGGAATATCTGGAGAAACTTAATGCACTTCCTGTTTTCGTGGACCAGCACCTGGCGCTGCTTCGGGAAGGAATAGAACAAGGGAACACCCAGCCGCGGGTGATCTTTGATGGTTATGAAGCTACCTATAACAATCAAATTGTAAAGGATTTCAAAGAAAGTTATTACTACTCACCTTTTAAAAATCTGCCTTCCAGCCTTACCGAAAAACAGCGGGATTCTGTATTAGAGGCCGCAGAAGTGGTTATTAAAAAGAAGGTTGTACCGGAGTTTAGCCGTATCAAGAAGTTTTTCGACCAGGAATATTTACCCATTGCAAGAAAAAGTGTAGGAGTTTCAGAAATCCCAAACGGAAGAAATTATTACCAGAATCGGTTGAACTATTACACGACCCTTGATCTTACTGCTGAAGAAATTCACCAAATAGGGTTAAAGGAAGTCTCCAGAATTAATTCCGAAATGAAAAAAATTATTGAGGAAGTAGAATTCAAGGGGAGTTTTGAAGAGTTCATTCAGTTTTTACGAACTGATGAGCAGTTCTACGCGTCTACTCCGGAAGAATTATTAAAGGAAGCAAGAGATATTTCGAAGAGAATTGATGCTCAACTGCCGCGGTACTTTAAAAAGCTGCCCCGCAAACCTTACGGAGTAGCCGCTGTCATAAGCAGCTATTGCACCAAAGTATACCACCGGAAGATACATTAGTGCTTCCAGTGAAACCCAACCTGGATATTATTGGGTAAATACCTATGACCTGCCCAGCAGGCCGCTTTACGTATTGCCATCGTTAACTGCTCACGAAGCAGTGCCGGGGCACCATTTACAAATTGCTTTGAACGGAGAACTCGGCGAGAGCATTCCCCGATTCCGAAGAAATTTTTATCTGTCGGCATATGGGGAAGGATGGGGATTGTATTCGGAGTTTTTAGCTGAAGAAATGGGAATCTATACTACTCCTTATGAACTCTTCGGAAAACTGACATATGAACAGTGGCGCGCCTGCAGGCTGGTTGTAGACACCGGAATTCACTCGATGGGCTGGAGCCGGGACAAAGCAATAGATTTCCTAAGGTCAAATACAGCACTTTCCCTGCACGAGATTAACACCGAAATAGACCTAAGTACATCTCCTGGCCGGGACAAGCGGTTTCTTACAAGATTGGGGAAATTAAAATCCGGGAGTTAAGGAAAAAAGCTGAAAAAGAACTCGGTTCTAAATTTGAGATAAGGGATTTTCACGAGGTGATCCTTAGCCACGGAACTGTGACTTTGGAGATTATGGAGGAGCTGGTGAATGATTATATTGCAGCAGCACGGATCGCAGATCCGCGCTAACACCAGAAGTGCTGGCGCGGATCTGCCACGCGAGCGTGCTGGCGCGGATTTGCAATCCGTGCCGTGCCGTGACGTGACGTGTCGAGATGTGCCGGGCGTGCCATACTAAAGTAAAAATACCTTAATTATGTCTACTAAGTATAAAGCTACAGTACCGGATGTTGCTTACTTCATCACCATGACAACAGTTGATTGGATTGATATTTTTACTCGCCCGGAACAAAAGGAGGTTATTATAAAGAGCCTTAGATATTGCCAACAGCATAAAGGTCTCGAAATATTTGCTTATTGCCTAATGTCTAATCATTTGCATATGATATGTAAGGCTGACGAAGGGATCCTGTCTGATATCTTACGAGATTTTAAAAAATTTACTTCGAAAGAAATAATTAAAACGATAAAAGAATCACCTGAAAGCAGAAGGAAATGGATGCTCACTCTCTTTGAGAGAGCGTGTGAACATTTAAAGCGGGATCAACAATACAAAGTATGGCAGAATGGTTACCACGCCGAATCTTTAACATCTGGGAAATTTCTTAATCAAAAGCTCAATTACATCCACCACAATCCTGTTAAAGACAGAATTGTGGAAAATCCTGAGGATTATTTATTTAGTTCTGCCAGGAATTATGCAGGTATGGAAGGTGAACTTGAGGTGAACCTGCTCGAATTGATTTAGATATAATTGTTAGCACGGATTGCAAATCCGCGCTAACAATTATAGATGCCGTTGCTTACAGGAGACGGTTGGAAGCAAGAAAAAGCGCGAATTAAAAATCCGCGCTAGCTTTATTCAATGATAATCAGAAAATGCTGGCGCGGATCTGTGATCCGTGCCCGTGCCTGCCTCTTATTATTACTTCTTATTCTTCTTATCGGTCAATTTTACTATCGGTTTTTCATAATTATTAATAGATATCTCCACATTTACCGTTTTTTGCACCTCAACCAGATTTTTAGCTTTTTCGGGTTCAATTAATTTTCCGTTGTAGTAAAATGTAGCTCCATCTGCCAGCAGTTCTTCAAAAGTTACTGGTGGTGGAGGTGGCGGAGGTTGTGGTAAACCATCAACTGTTGGCGGTGGTGGAGGTGCTTAAGCAGGGCATCTTGCGCTGAAGTGCAGGAGGAACAGGTGGATTATTTTCCTTTGCCGGAGGAGGTGGTGGCACAGGCAACTTGTCTCCTTCGCCTTTTGTGGGTTCAGGAGCTGGTGCTTAGCGGTGGCGGCGGTGGAAGTTTTTCTGCATTTTTTCTCTGTGAATCAGTCATGACTTTATAGATGCTCAACATTCGTTTAAAACCTTCCTCCTGAACAATTTCCTCTGTAATTTCCTTTTTATTATAATCTCTTGCGAGCTTATTATACTCTGCAACCATTTCTTTATTAGGCGGTGGAGGTGGCGAAGGAATCGGAAATTTTTCGGAATTCTTTTTTTGATCCGAAGTCATCAGATTATAAATGTATTTCATCCTCTGATAATCCTTCTTTTTAATTATTGCTTCCCCTTCCGGTTTAGAATTGTATTCTTTTGCTAATTTGTTATATTCCTCTACCATTTTTTGAGTTGCCTTTTCCTGATAGTTATTACTTTCGGTTGCTTCTTTTGGGAAAGGAGAGATATAAAATTTTGGTTGTATAGCATTTTTCTTTTGCTCAGGGGTCATGAGAGCCTGGATCTCTCTAATTCTATTAAGATCTATTTGTCTTATCATTCCCTTTTCATTTAAACCTGAAACTATCTTATTGAATTCCCTGATCATTTCCGGGGTTGCTTTTTCCTGGTGATTCAATAAAACTTCGGAATATTTTGTTTTTTCAGGCTTTTCCACCTTGCTATTTACTTTAGTACTAGCTGTAGTTAAGTTTTCTGAATCATATGTTTTAATCTTCCGGGTTCCATACTTCATAAGAATTGTTTTAACATCTGTTATTATCCCCATCCTAACTCCCGGCTCCACCCTAATTTCTGCACTGGTTAAATCTTTTCTTTCTTCATAAGTTAGGTGTTCATTAATTTTTTGAAGTCTCTCCTGCAGCTCATTCAATTTCACGGCTTGGTGATTGACAGTGATATTTCCATTCCTGAAGATGTGGACATTAATGTCTTCGGAAATGACAATATTGGATGTCTCATCAGCATTCATATGCTGTTTTTGATCCTGAGCTTTTACTACCACTTCACTTGTACTAAAACCGTAAACCAGCATTGCCAGTAATGGCAGTACCAAAAGGCTTCTCGCCCATACTGCTGTTTTTGATGTTTTTGTTTTCATAACTTTAAATCGTTTTTTAACTGATGAATAATTAATAGGATTAGTGAGGCCGCTCTCAAGACCTCCGGATGAATAGGAAAGCAAAGTTTTTTGATATACGGAGAGATTTGTTCCTTTTTGCAATACCGAAGCGTCTGCAAGAAACTCGTGATTAAGCTTAATGGCATCTTTAAGCAGAAAAAGAAACGGATTAAACCAAAAAATTATTTGTGTGACTTCTATTATTAGAATATCCAGACTGTGCCTCTGCACCGCGTGAGCCTGTTCATGAATGATAACATCTTTAGGAATTTCATTCTTCTCATACTTGATCTTATTCAGAAAAATATAGCTGAAAAATGTATGCGGATTCATTTTTTCAGAAAGAAGAACGTTGATAAAATTGTTCTCTTTCACTTTAGGATTCTTTTTAATTCTCTGCAAAATCACGCGAAAATTTCTAAAGAATTTTATACTGAAAAATATAACCCCCAGTACATAAATTAACCACAATCCTCTTTCAAAATAAACGGTATAATCAAGAGGAGCCCGGGAAATTTCTTCTACAGGAAATACGTGGTAAGCTGAAAGACTTCGGCAGAACCCTCTACATATGTCGTAAAAGATATAAAGGGAATGGCAACTGCAGCAAGCATGGCAGTCAATAAGTAGAACCTTTTAACTACGTGCATTTTTTCCCTTTCAAGAAATAACTTATAGAAAAGCAGAAGAATGGCAAGGCAGGCGACTGATTTTAAAAAATATACTTCCATAGCTATTTATTTTTTATTTCTTCGTCAATCAGCCGCTTTAGATCCTCCAGTTCCTCTTTAGTCAGATCAGTTTCCTGAGTAAAAAATGAGGCGAATTGTGTAGCTGAGTCATTAAAAAAAGTTTTCATCATTCCACGTAACTGTCTTGAGAAATAATCCTTCTTTTTTACCAAAGCAAAGTATTCCCGCGACCTACCCAACTGTTTATAATCTACAAAGTTCTTATCCTGCATTCTCTTTAATAAGGTAGCCACAGTGGTGGGTGCAGGTTTAGGATGGGGATATGCATCTATGAGATCTTTCATAAAAGCCTTATCCTGTTTCCAAAGGATCTGCATTAGTTGTTCTTCAGATTTTGATAATGCCATGGTTCTACAAGATTAGAGCGTTCTCTACAAATGTAGAATAATATTTTAATTCTACAAACATAGAAGTTAAAAATTTTTTTGAAATTCGCTAAGCAGGTATAAAAACTGAACTAAAAAATTACCTTTGCGCACATCTAAAAAAATTAAGTATGAGCCTGGAACAGGAACTATTTCAACGCAGCGGATCGCAATGTGAATTATGTGGTGCAGGTAATGATCTTCAGGTATATGAAGTGCCGAATTCACCTTTAGATTCTGAAAATCATATTCTAATATGTGGTACCTGCAAGGAACAAATTGAGGATCCCAAAAAAACTGATGCCAATCACTGGCGCTGCCTCAACGACTCGATGTGGAGCCCCGTCCCGGCAGTTCAGGTGGTGGCATGGAGAATGCTTAACCGACTTAAAGCTGAAGGATGGCCACAGGATCTGCTGGATATGATGTATATGGATGATGAGCTAAAAACCTGGGCAAAGGCAGGAAAATCTCTAAGCGAAGCCAGTACAGATCTTGTACATAAAGACAGTAATGGAGCTACAATTGAAGCTGGAGATACCGTCGTGCTCATTAAAGACCTCAACGTGAAAGGATCGAGCATAGTGGCAAAAAGAGGAACAGCCGTACGGCGGATTACTTTAGTGCATGATAATCCGGAGCAAATAGAAGGAAAGGTGGAAGGTCAACAGATCGTGATCCTTACTAAGTTTGTGAAGAAAGTTTAGGTATAGTAAATGGCCCGGATCACAGATCCGCGCCAGCTATTTAGTTTAGAACCTCACAGGTTTCTAAAACCTGTGAGGTTTAGTAGTAGAATTATTTTTCTTCTTTCTTAAGCTTTGTAAAATGCTTGTAGAACAACGGAATGGTTTCAATCCCTTTCAGGTAATTCCATATTCCAAAATGCTCATTAGGAGAGTGAATGGCATCTGTATCCAAACCAAATCCCATTAGAATCGTTTTACTTTTCAGCTGTTTTTCAAATAAAGAAACTATAGGAATACTTCCCCCGCTGTGTTGCGGGATTGGATCTTTTCCGAAGGCCTCTTTGTAAGCATCATTGGCAGCCTGATATTCAAGGGTATCAATAGGGGTTACATAAGCCTGCCCCCCATGGTGCGTACTCACCTTTACTTTTACGCTTTTTGGAGCAAGGCTTTCAAAATGTTTAGTAAATAATTCACTGATTTCTTTCCAATCCTGATCGCTTACCAGCCTCATCGAGATTTTCGCATAGGCTTTTGAAGGCAGGACAGTTTTTGCTCCTTCTCCTGTGTATCCGCCCCAGATCCCGTTCACATCGAGCGTCGGTCGAATTGATGCACGTTCCAGAGTAGAAAATCCTTCCTCTCCATGAACATCACCAATATTCAGCTTTTCTTTATATTCTTCAAGATCAAAAGGTGCTTCCGCCATTTTTGCTCTTTCTTCTTCAGTATAGGTATTCACCTTATCGTAAAAGCCGGGAACAGTAATCTTGTTATTCTCATCCTGCAGACTTGCGATCATTTTCGCAAGAACATTAATAGGATTTGCAACTGCCCCTCCATATAATCCGCTATGCAAATCGCGATTGGGACCTGTAACTTCCACTTCCATATAACTAAGTCCGCGAAGACCTGTAGTTACAGAAGGGGTTTCTTTAGAAATCATTCCTGTATCGCTGATAAGAATAACGTCGTTAGAAAGTTTTTCCTGATTTCTCTCAAGGAACCATCCCAGGTTTGCACTACCAACCTCTTCCTCTCCTTCAATCATGAACTTGACGTTACAGGGAAGCTCATTGTTCCGGGTCATATATTCCAGCGCCTTTACATGCATATACATCTGGCCTTTATCGTCACATGCACCCCGGGCGTAAATAGCTCCCTCAGGATGAATTTTGGTTTCTTTAATGACGGGTTCAAATGGTGGACTTTCCCAAAGATCTAATGGATCTGGCGGCTGGACGTCATAGTGTCCATAGACCAGCACCGTAGGTAAATCTTTATCTATTATTTTCTCTCCAAAAACAATTGGATTTCCAGGAGTTTCGCAAATTTCTACTTTGTCACAACCTGCTTCCTGCAAACGCTGTTTAACAGCCTCCGCAGTTTTTAAAAGATCTTTTTTGTAGGCAGAGTCTGCACTTATTGAGGGAATCTTCAGCAATTCAACAAGTTCCTGTAAAAACCTGTCCTTATTATCTTCCACATATTTCTTTATGTCACTCATTCTTTCTTTTTTGAAGTTAAGTAAAGGTAAGAAATTAGATATAAGATTTTAGATTTGAGAAATGAGAGGAGCATAAAAGGAGAAATGAAAAAAACATCTTTTTTTGTCTCATATTATTTGAAAAACAAAATTCTTATGTATATTTGCAGCCGCTTATCAAGGTAAGCAGGTTTTACAATAAGTCCTAAGTGTTGTAAAATTTAATGCGGGCGTGGTGGAATTGGTAGACACGCCAGACTTAGGATCTGGTGCCGCAAGGTGTGGAGGTTCGAGTCCTCTCGCCCGCACAAACAAAAAGCTCTTCAGAAATGGAGAGCTTTTTTAATTTAATATTTCAGGCTTCATATACATTTCCACTCCTTCTCATCTTCATCCTTTTTAAGATTAAACTTATTTTCTGGGTGCTTCAGAAAAAAACAATAGCTTTAGTATAATCCCGAATTAATAAAGCCTTTGGAAGAGAATTGTGATATCTCCTGGCATGAGAAGTATTTTAACTCCTCTTAAAGTTTATAGCTAATTATCAAACAATTGAGGTAGCCATAGACTTAATTGAGGCACAAAGGTGATCAAGAGCAAAACGATAGCCATTGCAATGTATAATGGTATGAGCGGTTTTAAGACTTTTTGAATAGAGGTATTGGCCACACTCACTCCTATGAATAAGACCGATCCCACAGGTGGTGTACATAAACCTACACAAAGGTTCATTACCATCATTATTCCAAAATGCACCGGGTCTACACCCAAAGCTTCTACAACAGGCAGGAAAATTGGTGTAAAAATGAGCACTGCGGGGGTCATATCCATAAAGGTACCTACAAAAAGTAATAATAAGTTGATTATTAGTAAGATCACAAATACATTGTCACTCAGGCCCAATAATGCAACACTCACTGCCTGGGGGATCTCTTCATATGACATTACCCATGACATACTCATCGAAGTGGCTATTAGCAACATCACTATTGCAGTAGTACCTACAGAACTAATGAAAACCCCGTAAAGCTCACTTATTTTTAATTCTTTGTTTATAAAGGAAAGTACAAGACAATATAAAACAGCTATTCCTGAAGCTTCAGTTGCTGTAAATATTCCCGAAACAATACCGCCAATGACAACCACCAGCAACAGAAGACTCGGCAGTGCCTGTAGAAAAGTTGTGACGATGCTTTTAAGGCTGCTTCTTTCTCCGGGAGGATATTTTTTCTTTTTGATCCAGGCTGCAGCCACCAGCATCAACGCCAAACCCATTAGTATTCCCGGAATATATCCTGCCAAAAATAAGGAAGCAATAGACACACCTCCACTTGCCAAAGAATACACTATAAGCACATTAGAAGGCGGAATTACTAATCCTGTTGTGGATGCAGTAATATTAACAGCAGCTCCAAATTCTTTTGAATAATTTTCCCTTTGCATTGCAGGCCCTAAAATTCCCCCGATAGCTGAAGTCGCAGCAACAGCCGATCCAGAAATAGCGCCAAAAAGCATGGCCGCAATGACATTTACATAAATCAATCCGCCTGGGAGAGCCCCCATGAGGGCTTTGGCAAAGGCAATAAGCCTATTTGCTATTCCTCCCTGGTTCATAATTTGGCCCGCCAGTATAAACAAAGGAATTGCTAAAAGAGAAAAACTGTCTAATCCGGTAGCCATACGTTGGGCAACAGTTGTAAATGCAGCTAAGGAATCAATAGAAGCAAGTATAGTAACAGTACAGGAGATTCCAATAGACCAGGCAACCGGAACTCCTACTCCCAAAAGAATAATAAAGGAAATTATGAGAATTAAGACTTCTGTCATCATACCAAATACTTTTTAGAATGGATGATTTCATTTAACTTATAAAATATAACCAGCACCCCACTAATGGGGACAACCATATAAACATAAGATAGCGGGAGATGTAAAGCTGCGGAAGATTGTCCTAAAATGTGATTAACATAAACCAGGTTTCCCCCTCCAATTACCAGAACTGTAAGGCTAAACAGAATAATTAGAATATTTATTACTATTCTAAGTTTGATTCGGTTTGAGGGATTTAGTTTGGGAGGTAATATGTCTATGGCTAAATGAGCCTGTTGACCAGAGGCATATGCGGCACCTAGTATTCCTATCCATATCAATAAATATCTGGCAATTTCTTCAGTAACTGAGCTTGGACTTTGTAAAACATATCTTGAAAACACCTGCCATAAAACCGCTGTTACAATTAAAGCCATTGAAAGCACTAAAAATCCGCCCAGGAGTTTATCAATAATTTTTTTCATTCTATTCTACTGCCTGAATTGCTTCTATTGTTCTTTTCATTAAAGGATCCCTGCGGAATTCCTCATACATTGGCCCCACCAATTCCCTAAACTTTTCTTTATCGGGATGTATAATTTTAACTCCTGCCTCTTTCATTCCTTCTAATGCCTCTTGTTCAGATTCCTGCCACAGCTTTTTTTGATAGATTGATGATTCTTCAGCCGCTTCTTTTAGCCATTGTTTTTGCTGATCATTAAGTTTGTTCCAGACAATGGTACTAATTATTAATTCATCCGGTACAGCAGTATGTTCATCCATAGAATAGTACTGGCATACTTCGTAATGATTGTTCAGGTAGTAACTGGGTAAATTGTTTTCGGCCCCATCAACAATTCCCTGTTGCAGTGCAGTATAGAGTTCGCCCCAGCTAATTGGTGTAGGAGAACCTCCTAAATGTTTAACCATATTAATAGCGCTCTGGCTGGGCATTACCCTAAGCTTTAGCCCCTTTAGATCGTCTGGAGTTTCAATAGGAATATCTGCATAAAAATTACGGGTCCCCGAATCATAGAAAGTGAGTCCTATAAGCCTTTTACTTTCGCTACTCTTCAATAAAGTTTGACCAATTGCCCCCTCTAAAACTTTATACCGATGTGCGCTGTCACGAAATAAATAAGGAAGATTCAACACTTTAAATTCGGGTGCGAAATTTTCCATAGTTGCTGCAGAAACCTTTGTCATTCCCAAACTTCCTATTTGCAATAATTCAAGACATTCCCTCTCTGATCCCAATTGCTGATTGGGATAAATTTTAATACTTAAGCTCCCTCCAGATTTTTCCTCTACCTTTTCTGCCATATACACCATGGCTTTATGAACAGAGTGAGAGGTGTCTAAACCATGGCCTAACCTAATAATTTGAGTTTCTTCTTCAGTATTACAAGAAGCGCACAGGAACACCAGACATAATAGAAATTTGCTATATGTAATTAATCTTGATTTCATGTTTTTAGTGCTTCCCGAAAAAGAAGGTTCATTTTCCGTCAATTCTTCGGAAAAATATTAATTCGAAAAATTAGTACTTATAAATAGTTAATACAAGACTCTTTATGGTATACTTTTTCTAATTAAAGCTTCTTTGCAGGTTCCAATGTAATCAAGTTTTAGCAAACCTAAGATTCAATTTTAGAGTTCCACTGCAAAATTTAAAAATTATATCAGGTAGCCAGTGCCATTTGTACAGCAACAGCGGTTTTGATTTTTATAACTAAATCTCCTCTTCTCAAATTAAGAAGGACACCTTCATAAAGTTTGATTTTTCCGTAGGTAAGAATCTATAAGCGGAAGTGAAAAACGGAGATCTGGCTATATCTTTACTCCCATCCCTACAAATCCTGAATTTACCACTATATCCCAGTCTGTCCTTACTTTTCTTTCAGCTCTGGCAGTTACAAAAAACATCCCCAGATGATATTCGAGAATGGCATTTAGACCTATGGAAGGAGTCAATTTTTTCGGTTTATCTATGAGGCTCATTTGAACTCCAAGCCCTTGTTTAAATGCTCTTTTATAGTGAAAAATATGGGTAAGATTTAAACCCGCAGTTTTATATTTTAAATCTCTGAAAGTTTCATAGAAAACATCAGCTCTAAACCATTGTGCTGAAAATCCTGCTTTCCATACTCCATTGTAGCCTTTTTCATTTACGGTACCACCAAAAATTGCATTACGGGCGTCAATTTCAGTTTGTATTGTGAAATATTGATCAGGTTCAAACTGAGCAGTAGCCATTAGCGGAAACATTAAAGCCAGGAGGAGGGATTTCATTTCCGCAGAAATTATTTATTTATAATAGTTAAATTACTGTTGACATCTATAACTTTAATTGTTGACACCTAAAACTTTAAGTCGACGATAAGAACAACTCTCTGCTAAGCTCCCTGTCCTACGGCTCTCATTAAGCCACCATCCATAAAATATGTAGAACCCGTGACGTAATCTGAATCTGAAGAAGCCAGAAACACGGCCAGTTTGCCTATCTCCTCCGGGCGACCCGCTCTTTTCATAGGAATATTCTGTGTCTTTTCCTCTCTTTCTTCCTTATTATCTTTTGCTTCCTGATTCATTGGAGTAAGAATCATTCCAGGGGCTATATTGTTAACATTAATTCCTTCTTCGGCAAGCTCCAGAGCAAGGGTGCGGGTAAGCATTTTTATAGCTCCTTTTGAACTGCAATATTCTCCCGTTCCCGCCGCAGCAATTTCCTCATGAACAGAACTCACATTTAAAATTTTTCCCTTTCCACCATTTTCTCTCCTTATTTTAATAAATCTCCTAACACAGAAAAAGTATCCATATAAGTTAGTTTTAATTGCTTTATCCCATTTTTCGGTAGACAAATCGGCAATTTCTATTCCCAGGCCATTCACTGCGGCGTTGTTCATAAGGATGTCAATTGTTCCAAATTCAGCCAGTGCACTATCAAACATTTGTTCTACTGCCTGTTCATTACTCACATCTACCTGAAGCACCAGTCCTTTTGCACCTTCATTCTCGACTTTTTTAAGCGTCTCTTTTCCTCCTTCTTCATCTGAATGGTAAGTGATTACCACATTCGCTCCTTCTTTGGCAAATTCTATGGCAGTTGCCTGTCCTATTCCGGAATCGGAACCTGTAATTAGTGCTGTTTTTCCATTCAATTTTCCCATATCAATAAATATTATGTTATTCTTCGGATTAAAAGCTACTTAAAACCTTCTGACTTTCCTGTTAATGAAAAGGTAATACTACAAGAATTTATCTTTTACTACCAGGATTCAGAAATTCGAATAGCCTTCAGAAGAGTCAGAAAGATTATTATTTAGTTTTTGCCTGCCATAAACAACAGCATTTTCTTTTCCAAAAATAAATTATGGAAAATCAGAAAAAATTGTAATCTTAGACGCCATATTGCCCTACATTAAAAACCGCCTTAGAACTTTAACCATCCCCTACGATGAAACAAAGTAAATCGATTAGATTGTTAGAAAATCAAATCGAAAATATTCAGAATAAAGCTATTAACAGAGATGAATGGCTTACCTCGACAGCTTCAGTCCTTCTCAGAGTTTTCCCATTATCCGCACAAATTAAAATAGATCAATTAAAAAACATTGAGAAGAATCCGCAGTACTTTGAAGATATTAGTGCAGAAGAAAAGATCGCAGTGAGAAAAAGCAAGGCTAAGCGGTACCTGCAAAATTACATAGAAGAAATAGAGTTGTTAGGATTAGAAAGCAACGGTAGTAAACTGGAACTTTTCTTTGGAAGTTTAAGATTCTGGCTTTTGGTGATCGCTCTTTGCGGTGTGAGTTTTCTTGCGGGGAATACTGCGTCCGGTAAGGTTTTCAGGCAATCCCACATACAGGAATATCATGAGCTGGAACAACAAATTGACAGCCAGAAAAAGGAGATCGATTCTTTAAACACGGAACTTAGAAGTAATAGAATTTTAGGATAATTATAACCTATTACTACCCTATTAAGCTGCTTTTGTACATTGAAAATTCCTAATTTTAAATCTTTACAACCAGCTCAATAAAAACTAATAAGTAGTTATGGAAATATTTTTAAATGCCGACACCTGGATAGCATTGGTAACTTTGACATTTATGGAGATAGTGCTGGGCATTGATAACATAATATTTATTTCCCTCGTTGCAGGAAAGTTACCTGAAGATCAACAGAAAAAAGCCAGGTTAGGCGGTCTTGGACTGGCTTTGGTAATGAGAATCCTTTTACTACTAAGTATTACCTGGATCGTAGGTCTTACAGAACTAGGTGATGACATTTGGTGACTTTGCCTTAAGCTGGAGAGATATTATCCTGGTAGGTGGTGGTATTTTCCTGCTCGTTAAAAGTACGCTTGAAATTCATCATAAAGTTGAGGGACAGGAACAAAGCAAAGAAGTTAAAAAGGTCAGCTCATTTGGTTATGCTATCTTACAAATTGTCTTATTGGATATAATATTTTCTTTTGATTCGATACTTACAGCAATTGGATTAACAGATGAACTTATCCTGATGTTTATTGCAGTGACAGTTTCCATTATTGTAATGATGGTTTTTGCCAAAGCTGTTGGTGAGTTTGTAAATAAGCATCCTACAATTCAAATCCTTGCTTTATCATTTTTGATCTTAATTGGTGTAATGCTTATTGTTGAAGGTGCACACGCACACGTTCCCAAAGGCTATATCTACTTCGCGATCTTCTTCTCTCTTGCCATCGAAATGCTAAATATGAGATACAGGAAGAAAGCAGACTCTGTAACGCCGGAAGATCAATCTACAATCTCGTAGTGGATAGGCTTAAAACTACCGTTATTACTATCCTCAGCCGAACAGGCGGTAAGGCCTACTACAAGATCCATTTGAGCTTCAAATAGAACATAATCCCCTGCCTTACTCATAGGTGGATCTACACTCAGTTTCCCGTCGGGTTGAAACTGTACGTTCATAAAGATATTGAAAGCGGTGGGTATATCATCTGGTTCAATACCAAACTGCTCCAGGTTGGTATAGAGATTTTCAAAGCAACTCGGGTGATATTCCGGGTTCTTATACATAATTTGAAAAGTCTCCGGGCTGCAGGGAGCAAGAAGGAAATCATTTCTCCCATTGGTGTCTTCCAGGATCTCCATCATTTTATTGCTGCGGTTACTCCATAAAAAGTCGCCTTTGGTAATAAGGAGATTTTCCTCAAAATCTAATGTTTTACCAGATGATATTTTCTCCCGAAGATCTTCAGCATTAAAAAGAACCATATCACTAACCTGTTCTCCCTGTGGATCTATAACCTTTAATCTCTGACCCTTTTTTAGTTTAAATGCGGCACCAGATTGTTTTTCAATTTTATAAACCATGTTCTTCTTTTATATTTTTACTTAAAGGGCAGCTCATAAAGTCATTCTTTTTTTCGAGATGGTCTACGACACTTTGGACATCTTCCTTATCACTACCCTGGTGTAGTTTAGCAATTGCTTCTACTTTAATCAGGATTGTAACCAAAACCCCGTAATATAAGGCAGGTGGTCCCTAATAATATCTTCCGGAATATCCTGGTAGTATAAAGGTTTATCCTGATCTCTTTCAAATCTTGCGATAAGTTTTTGAAGAGATTCCTCCAGCTCCCAATCTGTTTGAACAGCAATTTTTGCATTTACATGAACTGCGGAATAATCCCAGGTGCTAATGTCTTTTTCTTTATACCAGGAAGATGAAACATAAGAATGAGGGCCCTGAAAAACAATTAGAGCCTCTGCACCATCTTTAAGATGGTGTAGTTGTTCATTGTGATTTGCTATATGCGCAAATAGGTAGAAATCATCTGGAGATCCTATAGCCAAAACCGGAATATGAGTTGCAAGCAGGCGCTCCCCCTGTACCACAAATGTTGCAAAAGGATGCTCTTCTATAAACCTGAAAAATGTAATCCTTCTCCCGTTTTAGGTATTTCTTAGGTTGATACATCTTATTTTTGAGCCTGAAGAAACGGACATTTCCATTCTTCTCCAACTTTTCTTCCACTATATTGTTTAGCCTCGCTGCTCGCCCCAAAATCCTCAAGCATAGGATTTGTACTTCCCTGCAGTTCGGTATCACGTTCCCTAATCTTATCCCTTACAGTTTGATAAGTTCCCATTTCCCGTAATCTTTCAAACTGCCAGTGTAAATTAAAAGCCAAAGCAGGATAAGGACTTTGTCTCGCCATCCTGGAGCTGTTTGGATGCAGGCCAACCATATAAAAGGCTTTCCCGTTTATACTGAAACTAAAATCCTTATTAGCAGGATCTGAACTTACTGCAGGATCCCAAGGCTGCTCATCCAACTCGTGCAGAAACTGAAGTTGCTTCCACAACAACTCTTCGAATTGTTCCTCCGTATACTTTTTTCGATCCTTAAATACTGCAAAGAAGGTAAGAAAGTCATTAGACTCAAAATCATACCGGGAGAGATATGTCTTAATATCTCTTAATATCTTTGCTGATGTATTTTTAGATCCAAAGTTCTCGTAGACGTGAAAATCTACTTTATCCATGGTAAAAACCGTTTGTGCCATTACACAGGGATGGTTTTTTTCAAGGATAAAATTTTTAAATTCGTTATGGATTTCTTTATTTTCCGGAGAAACTTTTGTTTTCTCAGCAGAAAGTTTTTTAGTACTTACTTTCATATAAATTGTTGAATACTCAAAAATAACCCCATAAATGTCTCTGGGATTTGAGTTTAAGAATAAATTAGGTGTATTTTTAATGAAGATTAACAGCTGTGGACGTGATGAAGATTTTCTTAAGTGCAATTATAACTACTTCTCTAATGACCCTTTTCAGCTATATAGTCTCCGCTTTCAGCCATTCCCAGTTTAGAGAACCTCAACTTTTAAACGAACTGATAAATAGGTCAACAGC
Source organism: Antarcticibacterium sp. 1MA-6-2 (assembly GCF_021535135.1). Taxonomy (NCBI): domain Bacteria; kingdom Pseudomonadati; phylum Bacteroidota; class Flavobacteriia; order Flavobacteriales; family Flavobacteriaceae; genus Antarcticibacterium; species Antarcticibacterium sp. 1MA-6-2. The sequence continues at coordinate 2,549,787 of NZ_CP091036.1, forward strand.
ACTTGCCTTTAAACCGGGCCAAAAGAATTTAAGCGGGTGGATTATTCATTATTCTATAGGATTATTATTTGTGGTAATCTTTAGAATGATCTGGAATTTCACAATAATTGAACCTACCTATCTTTCTGGTGCCTCACTGGGATTTATCTTTGGTTTTATAGGAATAACAGGCTGGAAGATCATGTTCAGCTTAAGTCCAAATCCTCCAGAAATTAAGTTTAAAAGTTTTTATCTTCAGCTTATTGCTGCACATATCATTTTTGGAATAGGTGCTACGCTGCCTTTTTTATAATATTTCCTAATCTGTATTGTGCTTAGTAGCGAACCATTAGAAAAAGCATAAACCCGTTTAGGCATAATGCCAAACCATTTGTTGCAATAATAGGCATATCCTTTTTAGTTACTCCATACACCACCCACAAGGCCAGGCCTACGAGAAGCACGATAAACATTCCCGGAGAAACATCTTTAACTTTTTTTGTTTTCCACGCCTTCCAAATTTGTGGAATAACAGCAACTGTAGTACAAATACCCGCAATCAATCCCAAGATGTCTGTCCAACCTAATGCCATTTTTATTTTATTAATTATTCGGTTTTAATTCTGAATCTTATCTTTCTCCATTACCATATTAGGAAAAAGTCTAACCTCCTATAAAGTCTCCCCCGTTCACATGGATTATTTGTCCTGTAATATAGCTACTGTCTTCACTTGCCAAAAACACGAAAGCAGGAGCTACTTCGCTGGGTTGACCTGCCCTTCCTAATGGGGTATCCTGCCCGAATTCTTCTACTTTTTTGCCACTAAAGGTCGCAGGAATTAATGGGGTCCATATGGGGCCGGGAGCCACTCCGTTAACTCTAATATTCTTATTAGCCAGCATCTTTGCAAGGGAGCGGGTAAAAGAAACGATCGCCCCTTTTGTGCTGGAATAATCTAATAAATGAGCACTTCCCCTGTATGCAGTAACAGAGGTAGTATTAATAATCGTATCGCCCTCCCTCAGGTGCTTAAGGGCTTCTTTTACTATGTTGAAATAGGGAAAAATGTTTGTATTAAAAGTTTCCTGTACCTGTTCAGCAGATATTTCCTCTACATTTTCTTTTGGAAATTGTACTGCTGCATTATTAACCACAATATTCAGAGCTCCAAATTCCTTCACAGTTTGTTTTACTACATTTTCACAAAAGTCTTTCTCTTTAAGATCACCTTCAATGATAAGGCACTTCCGGCCTTCCTTCTCTACCAGTCTCCTGGTTTCCTCCGCATCTTCATCTTCGGTAAGATATATAATTGCTACGTTGGCGCCTTCTCTTGCGAAACACACCGCCACACTTCTACCAATCCCACTGTCTCCCCCTGTTATTAAAGCTATTTTACCCTTAAGTTTACCGCTGCCTTTATAATTTTCCCTTATAATTTCCGGTTCAGGATTCATTTTATACTGCTCCCCTGGTTGTGACTGGTCCTGATCCTGAAACTGTTTTGGCTTATCCATACTTACCGCTTAACTGGTTTAAAAGATAAATGTAATGGCAGAAGTCTGAAAAAAAATGTTAACTACTCCTAAGCCTTTCTAAAGGTTTAGAAAATTGTGACAATTCTCTGTATGCAAGGCAATGCATTACTTTAAGTCTTTTGAATACCTTTACAAAATGGAATTGATACAAAAAATTGGGCATCGTGGGGCCAAAGGTCATCTAGCTGAAAACACCCTGGAGAGTATTGCCAAAGCTTTGGAATTTGGAGTGGATTCTGTGGAAATAGATGTACACCGCTGCCTATCCGGGGAACTGGTTGTAATCCATGACTTCACCCTGGATCGCACTACGAACGGAAGCGGAGATGTGGATCAAAAATCACTTTCAGAATTAAAATCTTTTCTTGTTGAAGAAAAGTATAGGATCCCTCTACTTACTGAAGTTCTTGATCTTATTGTTGGAAAATGCAAAATTAATATTGAGCTGAAGGGCTCCAACACAGCAACAGCTACCTGTGAAATTATTAAAGCAAGTGTTGACAATGGCAACTGGAAATACAGCGACGTCATTGTTTCCAGTTTTCAGCAGAAGGAACTTTTAAGAGTGTTTGAAATAAATCCTGAAGTTCCTATCGGGATCTTAAGCAAAGCAAGTATTTCTGAAGCAATTGAACTGGGTATTAAATTGAAAGCAAAAGCCATACATCCTTCTATTGGAATTATTAGCCGCAGCAAAGTGCTAGAATGCCAGGAAAAAGGTTTTGATGTAAATGTTTGGACGGTGAATGAACATAAGGCTATTTCCCGAATGAAAAAATTTGGAGTAACAGGAATAATTTCCGATTATCCTGACTGGCTTTGATGTAAGGAGAAGAAAGAGAAAAGGAAACAGAGAAGAGAAAAAAGAAAATAGAGTAGAGAGAAGAGAGAAGCGAATGTGGATGCAGGTTTTTATTGAACTGAAGAGTTTTGTAGAATTTGCTTCTTCTGCTGAAGAAAAATTTAATTAGATTCTCATAAATTCCGAAGAACTTCCATGGCGAAACAATGAAGGGATACGATATTATCATAATTGGAGGTGGGGCTGCGGGTTTTTTTGCGGCGATAAATGCTGCCGAATTTAAGCCCGGTGCGAGTATCCTAATCCTTGAACGGGGGAAAGAAGTTCTTACCAAAGTACGCATCTCGGGAGGAGGGCGGTGCAACGTTACTCATGCCGAATTTCTTCCGGCAGAGTTGATAAAAAATTATCCGCGGGGAGAGAAAGAACTGCGCGGTCCGTTCCATACTTTTATGACAGGGGATACGATCGCTTGGTTCGAGGAGCGGGGAATAGAATTAAAAATTGAAGAAGACGGGAGAATGTTTCCGGTTTCCGATTCTTCAGAAACTATAATTGATTGTTTCCTTTCAGAAGTTAGAAGACACGGAATAAGGGTTAAGACAAATCAACCTGTGCAGGACATTCAGAAATCGGGAGATAACTGGGTAATTTCTATGGGTAAGGAAAGTTATTTTTCAGAAAAAATCCTAATAGCAACGGGAAGCAATCCAAAGATTTGGAAGATGCTCGAAAAGTTGGGTCATACAATTACTGCTGCTGTTCCATCCCTTTTTACTTTTAATATTCGGGACGAAAGAATAAAGGATCTTCCGGGGATTTCCACTTTTGCAGATGTAAAGGTCGAAGGTGAAAAACTGGAAAGCAGCGGCCCCTTATTGATCACACATTGGGGAATGAGCGGTCCTGCAATTTTAAAACTTTCAGCCTGGGGAGCACGAGAACTCCATAATTTGAATTACAGCTTTAAGATCATTGTCAACTGGCTTCCTGCCTATTCTTCTGAAGCAATTCTGGAGAAACTTAAAGACCTGAAATTTGAACATGCAAAACAACAGATATCCAAATATTCCCAATTTGAACTTCCGAAGAGACTTTGGCAAAACCTCGTAAGAGCTGCAGGAATTAATGAAACCGAAATTTGGGCAGACCTGAATAAGAATCAGCTACAGAGTTTGAGTTTTCAACTTTGCGATTCCCGGTTTCAGGTAAATGGCAAAAGCACTTTTAAAGAGGAATTCGTAACTGCCGGAGGGGTAAATTTGGAAGAGGTTAATTTTAAAACTTTTGAGAGTAAGCTTCAGAAAGATCTATATTTTGCAGGCGAGGTATTAAATATTGATGCTATAACAGGAGGATTTAATTTTCAAAATGCCTGGACCGGAGCCTTTTTAGCGGCAAAAGCTATGACAGAATAACTTTTTAGTAAGTATCAATTCAATCTCCAAATCTCGAAATTAAGTACAGCAGCAAAGAGCACCCACACTGCGTACGGCATTAGCAGGTAAGCAGCCCTGTCACTTACAATTTTGAACCATTTGATTGTGATAAGAAGCACAATAAAAAGCGCCACAATGTCTATTAGTGCCCAAAGCGGTTGCTTTAAACCGAAAAAAAGCAGCGACCAGCCTGCATTTAGCAAGAGCTGAAATCCAAAGTGATACAGAGCCGTTTGCACCCATTTGTGATAAAAACCTTTGCTCCAAACGATCCCTGCAGCAATTCCCATTAAAATATACATTAACGCCCATACTAGGTCCAAATATCCAGTTGGGTGGATTAAAACTGGGCTTTTCTAATGTTGTATACCAATCGCCTATACCCACCTGGGTCGCCAGGGAGGCCATAAAGCCTACGAACAGGCAAATTCCTAAGGCCACAGAAACTCTTATGACAATCCTTGATGACATTCGGGTTGGTTTTATAATTCTAAAATAGCATTTTAATTTGAAAAGCAGTTTCCGGCACTGAAAAGTAAAACGGTATATTTGTTAAAAAATTCCGCAGTATGGAAACAGAAGATTTCATTTTCACATCTCAGGCTAAGGAAATTTCCCCGGGAAGTGTCACCTGGCAGTCGCCAAGCAACATTGCGCTTGTAAAATACTGGGGCAAGAAAAAAAAACAAATTCCCGCAAATCCGTCAATTAGTTTTACCCTCGATTCCTGCAGAACTACCACTACTTTAGAGTTTACAAAAAAAGAGACTCCCGGTACTGATTACGATTTTGAACTTTATTTTGAAGGGAAGAAAAAGGAAGATTTTAAACCAAAGGTCGAAATCTTCTTTAAAAGGATTGAAGATTACTGTCCATACCTAAAAAATTTCCAGCTGGTGATAAGAACCGAAAATTCTTTTCCCCACAGTAGCGGAATTGCTTCCTCTGCCAGCGGAATGAGCGCTCTGGCCCTCACCGTGATGAGTCTTGAAAAAGAATTAAATCCCGATATTACTGAAGATTTTTTTCAGAAAAAAGCCTCCTTCCTTGCCCGGCTGGGATCGGGGAGTGCCTGCAGGAGTATAGAAGGCCCGCTGGTGGTATGGGGAGAACATTCTGCCGTTGATAATAGCAATGATCTCTTTGGAACTCTTTATCCTCACAAGGTACACAAGGTGTTTGAGAATTATCAGGACACTATTCTATTGGTTGACAAAGGATCAAAGCTTAGTGAGCAGTACCCTGGGACACAATTTGATGCACGACCATCCGTATGCAAAAGCCAGGTTCATGCAGGCTCATGATAATCTTGAAAGACTGGTAAAGATTTTAGAAAAGGGAGATTTACAAGGCTTTATGGAAATAGTGGAAAGTGAGGCTTTAAGCCTCCACGCAATGATGATGAGCAGCAATCCTTACTTCATCCTAATGAAACCAAATACCCTGGAGATCATTAACGCGATATGGCATTTTAGGAAAGAAACTCACCTCCCGGTTTGTTTTACACTTGATGCAGGAGCCAATGTTCACGTACTGTACCCGGAAAAAGACCGGGAACTAATTTTAGAATTCATTAAGGATGAGTTAGTTGTGTATTGTGAAAAGGAACAGTATCTTTGCGACGCTATTGGAATGGGCGCAAAAATGTTGTAGCTTTACTAAGTTTGATCCCGCCCCTGAAACTGCAGCACTTAATTCTATAAAACTGATGAAAGGACCATTATTTTATTCTAAGATTCTTCTTTTTGGAGAATATGGAATTATTAAAGATTCCAAAGGTTTATCAATTCCTTATAATTTTTACAACGGTGCTTTAAAAGTGGATGAAAATCCAGATGAAGCTGCGCAAAAATCAAATCAAAGTCTTCAGCGCTTTGCTGCTTATCTTGAAGATCTTCAAAAAAAGAATCCGGAGCTGGTCTCTTTTGATCTGGAATCACTCAATAGCGATATTGCCAAAGGCATGTATTTTGACTCCAGCATTCCACAGGGATATGGCGTGGGAAGCAGTGGAGCTTTAGTAGCAGCAATTTATGATGAATACGCCCAGGATAAAATTACAGTTCTTGAAAATCTTACAAGGGATAAACTGTTAAAGCTGAAAAAGATCTTTGGGGAAATGGAATCTTTTTTTCACGGAAAATCTTCGGGCCTTGATCCTCTTAACAGTTACCTAAGCATTCCAATCCTTATCAATTCAAAAGATAATATTGAACCTGCAGGCATACCTTCCCAAACTGAAAATGGGAAAGGAGCAGTATTCCTTCTTGACAGCGGCACGATTGGAGAAACCGCACCAATGGTACAGATCTTTATGGAAAATATGCAGCAGGAACCTTTTAGAAAAATGCTGAAAGAGCAGTTTGTAAAGCATACTGATGCCTGTGTAGATGATTTCCTGAAGGGTGATGTAAAATCCCTGTTCGGCAATATTAAAAAACTTTCCCACGTCGTCCTCGACAACTTTAAGCCAATGATTCCCGCACAATTTCACAATTTGTGGAAGAATGGTATTGAGACTAATGAATATTATCTCAAACTCTGCGGCTCAGGAGGAGGAGGATATATCCTGGGGTTTACAGAGGATATTGACAAAGCCCGGCTGGCACTGAAAGATTACAGGTTAGAAGTAGTGTACAACTTCTAGATCCTTATTCTACATGGCGGCAGCTAGAAACAAACGTTTGATGCTCAAAATGCTGAGTTTGTTTTCAGTTGTGAGAGGTTACAATATCCTGGTCTTAATAGTTGCACAGTACCTTACCTCTGCTTTTATTCTTGCTCCGGAATTACCGCTGCGACGGGTATTATTTGATGATAATTTATTTTTCCTTATTCTGTCCTCTGCCACTGTAATTGCATCCGGCTACATCGTCAATAACTTTTACGACAGCGAAAAAGACCTTATTAACAGGCCCAGAAAAACTATGCTGGACAGGTTTATTAGCCAGCGCACAAAGCTATCAGTATATTTTCTTCTGAATTTCGCAGCCATTTTCTTTGCGAGTTACGTTTCTTTTAGAGCGGTGGTTTTCTTTTCTATTTACATTTTTGCTATTTGGGTTTATTCCTATAGATTAAAAAGGGTCCTCTTTTTGGGTAATCTGGTAGCAAGTATACTTACAATTACTCCCTTCTTTGTGATTTTTGTCTATTACAGGAATTTTGAAACCGTAATTTTTATTCACGCTACCTTCCTGTACCTGATGATAGTAATGAGGGAACTGGTAAAAGATCTGGAAAATTTAAAAGGAGATCTTATCCAGAATTATAAAACTATACCTGGTCGTGTACGGGGAAAAACTCAGCAAATTCTTCCTCTCCATACTCACTGTGGTAGCTGTTATTCCTATCCTGCTGCTAATTACCAGGTTTGACATTGGTTTAATGGATTATTACTTTTATGTATCTCTGGTTATGCTTCTCTTTTTTCTACTGTTTCTATATTTCAGCAATGCCAAATGGCAATATCTCCTGCTTCACAATATTCTAAAGTTTATAATAGTGGCCGGGGTACTAAGCATCCTCCTCATTGATCCTTCTGAGGTGTGGAACAGAGTGTTTTAAAGTTCAATAATTCAAAGTTTAAAATTGCAGGTTCAAAAATTTTGTTCGTTCTATGTACTCTGTACTTTTTCTTATTAAATAGAGTGACTTTGGTAATAAAGAAATGTTTGATTTGAGGACAAAATAACTCCCATATTCCATCTTCTTTTTCCCTGTCTTGGCTCTTGACTCTTGTTTCTTGATTCAAGACTCTAATTTCTCTGAACCAATCTTTTTCCATTAATTCTCAATGTTCTAATTATCCAGTATCTTTGCAAAAAAGATAAGGTATGAGCAGACAAGATAATTCTTCAGGAGGAAAAACCTATAGCGGAAGACAAGGTGGTGGGGAAAGGAAAAAATCTCCTTCAACTCGTGGAAATTCCCCGGTACGAAGTGAGTCATCTTCAGACTTTAATAAAAAGGGATCAACCCGTCGGAATTCTTCTCCGGCCACTAAATCAGATGCAAAACCTGCTGTTAAAAAAGACAACGGAATCCGTTTAAATAAATATTTATCGAATTCCGGAGTTTGCTCACGCCGAGATGCAGACATTTATATAGCGGCCGGAAATGTGACCGTCAATGGTAAACCTATTACTGAAATGGGTTACAAAGTTCAACCAGGCGATGAGGTGAAATTTGACGGGCAGAAGCTTAATCCAGAAAAACCCGAATATATTTTACTTAATAAACCCCGCGGATTTTATACTACCGGAAGTACAGAAAAAGGTTCAAAAACAGTAATGGACCTTATTTCTAATGCAACAAAGTCTAAAGTGGTACCCGTAGGAAAATTGGATAGACAGGCAAGTGGTTTATTGCTATTTACCAATGATGGTACGCTGGAGAAACAACTGGGAAAACCAAAAAATGGAATTAGACAGATCTACCATGTTGAATTAACCAAACCTGTTTCCCCGGAGGACCTTGATAAAATAAGAGATGGTGTTACTTTGGAAGATGGAAAAGTAAAGGTCCAGGACGTAAGTTTTATTGATGGCCGCCCTAAAAATGAAGTTGGAATTGAGACAAACAGTGTTAAGCAGCACGTGGTACAAAGGCTGTTCAAAAGTCTTGGATACGAAGTTGAAAAGCTGGACAGAGTGGTATTTGGCGGACTCACTAAAAAGGATCTTCCAAGAGGGAACTGGAGAGTACTTACTAAACAGGAACTCATCAACATAAAAATGTTATAATCTGCACATTAGATTTAAAATAATTCTACAATTTGTTATACTTTTGCTTGTAATAGTACTTAAAAAACAGATTAGGATTACTATTTAAATAAGAATTTCAGTAACGATTTTTCAGAATCCTACGCGGTTGACAAAACTGATTTTATTTTCTAATGCAGCTTTAGCTGCACCCGGGTCCGGCAAAAATGTTTCAAAACCCTATGCCCGCCTATCCTTCTATTTACCCGAACTTTTTATCTTAACAATAATTTACCAGTCATTATTTTTGACGCTTTAAATTAATACCTAATTTTTCACCCTTAACAAGATATAATCTAAAGAATTGAATACTAAATACAGCGATTTAATAGACCAAACATATTATTTTCCTCAGGAAGAATTTAAACTGGAGAACAACGAATTACAATTCCACAATATCGATTTGATGGAGTTAGTTGAAAAATATGGTGCCCCCTTAAAATTTACATATCTTCCTAAAATTTCTCAGAATATAAGTCGGGCAAAAGCCTGGTTTAAAAATGCAATTGAAAAACATAATTATAAAGGAACTTATAATTATTGTTACTGCACAAAAAGCTCTCATTTTGAACACGTTCTTAATGAAGCGCTTAAGAATGATATTCATATTGAAACATCTGCAGCTTTTGATATTAATATCGTAAAAGCCTTAAAAGAATCTGGAAAAATAACCGATGAGACTTACGTGATCTGTAACGGATTCAAACGTGACGTTTATGTAAGCAATATTGCAGACCTTCTTAATAGCGGTCATAAGAACTGCATACCAATTATTGATAATTATGAAGAAGTTGACCTTCTTTCTGAAGCTATTGAAGGCAATTACAAAATAGGAATTAGGATCGCCTCTGAGGAAGAACCAAAATTTGAATTTTATACCTCAAGATTAGGTATTGGTTACAAGAACATTGTTCCTTTTTATAACAAAAAAGTAAAGGATAATGAGCAGGTAGAATTAAAAATGCTCCACTTCTTTATTAATACGGTATTCGGGATACTGCTTACTACTGGAACGAACTTAATAAGTGTCTCCAGGTATATATAGACCTGAAGAAGGTTTGTCCCAGCCTTGACAGTTTAAATATAGGCGGAGGTTTTCCAATAAAAAATTCACTTCATTTTGATTATGACTACCAGTACATGGTAGAGGAAATAATAAACCAGATTAAACTCGCTTGTGAAGAAGCTGAAGTAGAAGTTCCACACATTTTTACTGAATTTGGATCCTTTACAGTTGGTGAAAGCGGTGGAGCGATTTATGAAATTCTTTACCAGAAACAACAGAATGACCGTGAAAAGTGGAATATGATCAATTCATCCTTTATCACCACTTTACCGGACACCTGGGCAATAAGTAAAAAATTCCTCATGCTGGCGGTTAACCGCTGGAATGATGAATATGAAAGGGTTTTGCTGGGAGGACTTACCTGCGACAGTGATGACTATTATAATTCTGAACAGCACACGAACGCCATTTACCTTCCAAAGTACAGGAGAGACAGACCGCTTTATATTGGCTTTTTTAATACAGGTGCTTACCAGGAAACCATTGGAGGATTTGGAGGTTTACAACATTGCCTAATCCCACAACCAAAGCACATATTAATAGATAAGGATGCTGATGGTAACATTACCACAGAGCTTTTCCGCGAGCAGCAAACATCAAAGGAGCTGTTGAGCATCCTTGGATACAGCGAAGCCAATTAATTGAAAAAAAATTATAACTTTAACGATAACACTAATTTTTTCCAATCTAAAACTATTAAAATCAAGCAATGAGCAAAAAGAATTACGCCGGGATACCAGACAAGTATGCACGCATAGACGAGGCAAAAGTGGTATTGATTCCGGTTCCTTATGATGGAACCAGTTCCTGGCAAAAAGGTGCAGATAAAGGTCCTGATGCTTTTCTAGAAGCTTCAGAGAATATGGAGCTTTACGATATCGAAACCCGCTCTGAGGTTTATAAAAAAGGTATCTACCTCGCCCCGGCAGTAACTGAAAATTCTTCTCCGGAAAAGATGGTGGAGGTGGTTCATAAGACTACCAAAAACTACATAAAACAGGAAAAGTTTGTAACTGTATTTGGTGGTGAACATTCTGTTTCTATAGGTACTATACGTGCTTTTAATGAATCTTTTGAAGATCTAACAGTTGTTCAAATTGATGCTCATGCTGATTTAAGGCCGGAATATGAAGGTTCTAAATGCAACCACGCCTGCGCTATTTACGAAGCAAGTAAAACCACCAACCTCATTCAGGTAGGAATACGATCAATGGATGTTTCTGAAGTTGATAATATGGATGAAAATCAGGTTTATTTTGCTCACAATTTGTATGAAGACTGGATGGATGACGCGATTGGCCAAATGACGCCCAATGTATTTATTACTATAGATCTGGACGCGTTTGATCCTTCCATTATGCCATCTACAGGAACTCCGGAACCAGGAGGATTGTTCTGGTATGAAACCCTGGAATTCCTGAAATTAATGTTCAAAAAGAAAAATGTAGTAGGATTTGACATTGTTGAACTTTGTCCAAATGAAAATGAAAGATCATCAGATTTTCTTGCTGCAAAACTGTACTATAAAATGTTGAGCTATAAGTTCAAATATTTAAATCATAATCCAGACGAAGACGAAGATGAGTAAAGGAGAAATTTCCAATTTTTTAGAAAAATATTATAAACACTTTAATGCCGCTGCTCTTGTAGATGCAGCCAAAGGTTACGAAAAACAATTGCAGGACGGTAACAAAATGCTGGTTACCCTTGCAGGCGCGATGAGTACTGCAGAGATAGGAAAGATCTTTGCCGAAATGATCCGTCAGGACAAGGTACAATTCATTTCCTGTACAGGTGCAAACCTTGAGGAGGACGTAATGAACCTGGTGGCGCACACCCACTACGAAAGATTACCACATTACCGTGACCTTACGGCGCAGGATGAGTGGGATCTTCTGGAAAGAGGACTAAACCGGGTAACCGATACTGCTATTCCCGAAGAAGAGGCCTTTAGAAGGATTCAAAAGCACATCGTGAAGATTTGGAAAGATGCTGAAGCTAAAGGTGAAAGATACTTTCCACACGAATTCATGTACAAACTCCTACTCTCCGGGGTTATGGAGGAGCACTATGAAATCGATCTAAAGGATTCCTGGGTTTATGCTGCAGCCGAAAAGAACTTACCTATTGTAGTTCCCGGTTGGGAAGACAGTACTATGGGAAATATTTTTGCTTCCTATGTAATGAAAGGAGAATTAAAAGCCAGCACAATGAAATCTGGAATTGAATATATGGGATATCTGGCGGACTGGTATACCAAAAATTCTGATACCGGAGTAGGTTTCTTCCAGATTGGTGGAGGAATTGCAGGAGATTTCCCCATATGCGTGGTGCCAATGCTCTACCAGGATATGGAAATGACTGATACTCCTTTCTGGAGTTATTTCTGTCAGATTTCAGATTCCACTACAAGTTATGGTTCTTATTCAGGAGCTGTTCCAAATGAAAAGATCACCTGGGGCAAGCTAGATAAGGATACCCCGAAATTCGTAATAGAAAGTGATGCTACTATTGTTGCGCCACTAATATTTGCTTACCTCCTTGATATGTAATTTGAAAAAACATTCTAAAAAAAGGGCTGCAACAACAACAGCCCTTTTTAATTTTCCTAATTTTGCTCACTACAAAGGACTACCAAATTACATTTCATGAGCAATTGGCTTATTTATAGCATAGGGTTTTTTGCCCAGTTTTTTTTTGCAGCCAGATTAATTACCCAATGGATCCTTTCAGAAAAAGCAAAGAAAGTTGAAACTCCCACTGCATTCTGGAAATTCAGCTTACTAGCGGCAATCCTCATGTTTGTTTATGGTTATTTAAGACAGGATCTTGCAATCATGCTCGGCCAGGTTTTTATTTACACCGTCTATATTAGAAATTTACAGCTACAGGACCAATGGTCAGGTTCCAATAGGTTGTTGCGGGTCATATATATAGGCGCTCCTCTGGTTATTGCCTCCTACCTTATTTTTATTTCAGAAGTACGCCTGAGTCAGCTAATTAACCAGGAAACTATTTCGCCTTTTTTGCTGGTATTTGGTATTATTGGTCAGGTTATATTTAATGGAAGATTCTTTTATCAGTGGATTTATTCAGAAAAAAATAAAGCCTCTTCCCTCCCTCGTGGATTCTGGATAATCAGTCTTATTGGGGCGAGCCTCATTCTTACTTACGGCATTCTACGGAAGGACCCGGTTTTGATCGCATCCCACTGCTTTGGAGGATTTGTCTATTTCCGAAATTTGTATTTGCTAAAGAATGAAGACACTATGGAAAGTGTAAGTTAATCCACCGCACTTAAAGTTGCTCTTCGATTTTCCTGATAAACTTCTGATATAAAATATCCTATTACGACAATATATTCCAGTGCTACCAGCCAGAGGTTTTCCCGGTACCCGGGGTTGGAATAAGCATAATAGCTCAAAACAACTAGTAAGGACCACACCATAACAAATTTGAAACGGGTAAAGATACTTAGCAGCAAGGGTGTGGCAACATACCAGGGATGAACGGTGGTTGAGAGAAAAAAGTAAATACTAACGCCAAACAGCAACGTGCTTAAAAGCTGTTGTTTAGAAGAATTTTTTCTGAAGAAGGATAGACCCAGCAGAATAACCACAACCAATACAAGCAGTACTTTTCCTAGCGTTCCTATCGTATTATATCCTTTTAGCTCAAAACCAATCCACCTCAGCACGTAATAAAAACTTGCATTGAACTCAAATTGCTGAAACCATAACCCAATACTGGAGCTAAAATTTGACAGGAATTCTGCAGATAAAAAAGGTATAAAACCTGCTATAACAACTCCAATTATAAGTAGGTAATACAATATTAATTTTTTCACCCCTAAGTTATTTTCTGTTTTATTTCTTCGGAAGAAATAGCCAAAAAACAACGGTAGAAGCATTATCGGAAGCAATTTTACTAAAACTGAAAGTGCAAATGCCATCGCACTTAGGAGCCACTTATAAGTGAAAAGCAAATAAAAAGACATCACAAGGAAGAACAGCATAATTCCCTCAAAATGTAAATTTCCGGTTAGTTCAATTATCACAAAGGGATTAAGAATAAACCAAAAGATCCTGTGTACAACAGCTGCATCTTTTCAAGGATCTTTTTTCCGAAGTATAAAATTCCAAAATCGGCAGCAATAATGACGACCCTCATTACGATTATAGATCCTATTATGCTTTTGCCTCCAATGATTGCTGATAAAGCAAATATTAGCTGATGAAGTGGCGGGTAATTGGTGTAATTCCCGGCATTGAGTTCTCCCATTCCTCGGTATAGTTCTTTCGCCTGTGAGACAGGTGCTTCTCCTGCGGTAATAAATTCTGCAGGGACTGAGAGAAAAGGATTAAAACCATTGAGCAACATTCTCCCGTCCCAAATGAACCTGTAGAAATCCTGCGAGAGATTGGGGATGCTTCCAATGAAAATAAATCTGAAGATTAATGCCACTCCCGCAAGAAACCAGAAACTATTCTTCTTCAGCTGGATTAATTTCCAGCTCAAAAAGAACAATCCGGCATAGAGAGAAACGAGTTTTAGAAAGTCGCCCCGATCAAGATCATAAGCAAAAGACCAATAAAAAAGAAACGCTGAAATAGTGAGTAATAGCGGTATCCTGTTCAACTGAAGAAATTTTTTCATTGAGCTATAGACCTTTTCCTGATACTACCTTAATCGACAATCTGCATTTTCTTCAGCAAAAATGAGGCATTCATATTTTGACAGACTCCGTTCTTAAACCTGTAATCAAAGTTGAGTTCATCATTAATAATTTCAGCATCGAAATAGTAATTTTTAACCTGTGGCAATTCCTCAGCCACCTCACAGAGGCTAAGATCGTGCGTGGCAATTATTCCGGTTGACTGGGAGCCTACCAGCTTTTGGATAAATTTGCGGCTCCCTATAGCCTTGTCTGTACTGTTTGTACCTTTCAGGATCTCATCGAGAATGATAAAATATTTATCGGTTTTAATTTCGCCTACTATATACTGCAGGCGTTTAAGTTCAGAAAAGAAGTAGGATTCATCATCACTTAAAGAATCTGTGGTTCTCATACTGGTAATAAGCTTGATTGGGCTGTAATCACAGGAACTCGCACAAACAGGGAGGCCCATATTTGCCATTACTATTTGCAGGGAAACTGTACGTAAAAATGTGCTTTTTCCCGCCATATTGGCTCCGGTGATAATAAAGAAATTTTCCTTCTTTATTTCAAAATCATTCGCAATCCGCTTTTTGGGATCCAGCAAAGGGTGAGCAAGATCTTTAGCTTTTACCGTATGCACTTCGTGTACAAGTACAGGATAGGTGTAATCCTGATGGTTAAAAGCAAAATTCCCCAGGCTGTTATAAGCATCAAAGAATTCAATTACCTCAAACCAGTTCTCCACGTGATGCCTGTTCTTTACAATCCATTTTTCCAGCCTGTAGGATTGCTGAAGATCCCACAGTAAAAATCCGTTGAGGAATACCCCTAGCAGAAAGTTATTTCGTTGCTCCAGGGAATCAATGGAACGGGAGAATTTCTTGAAAATTTTTGAAGCTTTCCCTTCAACTTCGGTAATAGGTCGTATTTTTTCAAGCAAAACTTCCGAAGAAAATTTGGTGTTCTCCAACAAGTCCAACAATTGATGGTATTGATGAAAAGTATCCTGCACTTTATTTACACTTTCAGAGAGAAGATTGACCTTTTTTATAAAAATACCTGTGATCATCAACCCCACCAAGAACCAAAGAAAAAGTTGCATTCCTGTGACAAATCCAATTATATAACCCGTAATTACCAGCAGAGAAATTATGCTAAAAACGATTGGCACCCACTTCATCATTTGTGGAACGAAAGGTTTATAGGTAAGAAACCATCTTAGTACCTGGCGTGAGTTAGTTTCTGTTCTCACTAATTTTGCAACAGCAGTAAACTCCTGCCTCCACTTTCCCATTGAAGAGAGCTCTTTTATTGCCTCCTGCTTTTCAAGAATTTCGTCTATTGAATTTTCAGTTAACAAATCTGCCAACCTATCTGTTCCCTCCTTTAATGCTGTGCGGTTTAAATATTGAAAAAAAGAACCCTTCCCAAAAAGATCAATATCCTGACTGTAGGGATGCAGCGGATCCTCATATTCCTTACCTGTTGGCAGATCGTGGAAGTCCCGGCCAAGAACCCTTAACTCCAGCTCATTTAATTTTACCAGTTCCTGGATCTTATCTCTCTCATACTTAAGGTCTGTATGACGGGAAACAAGGAACAGGAAAATTCCAATTCCCACAAAAGCAATAAGGGCAACTATTCTCGTTTCCCCAAAAAAATAATAAATTCCGTAAGCAACGAGAAGAAAAACCAGAAGCCGCAATGTGCTTGCAATATTGAGTTGCCTGTTCGCTTTTTGTAAATGTTGTTCCTGAAGATCTTTTTCAGAAGTATAAAAATTATTTGCTGTCATTAATCGAATTCAAATATTATAAGCTTTCAAGCTCCTCCCGAACCTTTTTCGGAAGTCCCTTTACCACCAATCGATAAGAATGGTCTATAAGCTCAAAGATAAGCGAATTGGGTAAACTACCCTCCACGACCACTGTATTCCAATGCTTCTTGTTCATATGATAACCCGGCAGAATAGCCTCAGGATTTTCTGCCCGAAGATCTACAGCTTTCTCGGGATCACACTTGAGATTCACCCGCAACGGTACCTCATCAAGACCCGCACTTGCAAACATTTTTCCCATGACTTTTAAAACTAAAGTATCAGGACCAAAAGGAAGTTCTTCGGTTACTCCTTTTTTCTCGAGGCAGTAGTTTCTGAAAATTTCTATGTTCATACGAAGGAATAAAACGGCAGGTTTTAAAGTATGGAAATTAGGTGTTTAATAATTTCTTTCAAGTTTATCAGGATTTTGTCTGGTGTCGAAAATATCCAGAATTTCTACCTGATCCTTGGTCTGATTAATTACATAAATAATCTTATAATTACTTACTACGAGATAATGAAAATTTCGTTCCGAAATTAAAAGAAGTTTCTCTACCTGACCAATTCCCGGTTGGCTTTGCAACACCAAAGTATTTTGAATAATTTTATTAACCAACTTCCTTGCTAATGAAGTACCTGCTGCCTCATTGTAATAGAGAAAAATTTTGCGGAGCTCATTTTTCGCAAAATTAGTCCATACAATTTTCATCTCCATTTCTCTATTTCCAGCAACAAATCATTAACCTCAGTAACCTGCCCGGCGTGTGAATCTTCAAGAGATTTTCCTATTCTCTCTCTTAGTTCTTCAATAGACATTGGTTTAAGTTCCTGGTTAATTTTCAACTTTTCCTTCAACAATAATTCTTCAAATCTGGAAATCGATTCTTCGCTTTCCAGCCTAAAGAATTCCTGAACAAAGGATATTTTTCGAGCTTTTAAGTCCATTTTAATCAATTTTAATTAAATGTACGACTTCCTTTTAAGTTTGTTGACAATGTCTTCTGTAAAACAATTCGACTATTAAAATTGCATATCATAACAGAGGAATGAATTGATATAAATCTTTGGTTTCTTTATAAGGCTGGATGAATTAGAGACTTTTTAATGCAGCTTCGGCTGATCCTTTACATCTGTAGTAAGAGCAGTGTAATCCAGCTTCCAGCCAATAGTCTCTACAATTTTTTCAATGAGCAGGATGGTTGTAAGAGCTTCATTCCTCGCTTTTTCAATGAGTCCGCTTTGTGGGACCTTATCTACGATATGTTTCTTAGCATCCCGGTTAATATCAGTAAGATCTGAAGTTGTAAAAGGATTGGCCCAGCCTTCTCTCTTGTCGTAATATTTAAAATCGGTTTCCACAGTAAGCAGTTCGGGCTGCGGGAAATTAGTCAGGATGATCTTTTTCGCTTCATTGTCACTTTCCATTCTGATTTTGCTAAGATCAAAACCTATATGTGCTTTAGCATTAATAAGAACAATGGCCTTCTTCTTTCCCAGAATAAGGCTCATATACTTCTCCTTCAGATTTTCGTAATGGTAGATTTCAGAAAAATCTCCTTCTACAGTAATGAATTTACATACACTGCGGATCTTGTCCATCAGGATAACAGATTGCTCATCGGCACGTTCTTTACTGCGATACTTGTTAAACCTCGCAAATATGAAATATGCCACAATAGCCCCCGCGCCAAGACCAATAAAAAGTAACTCCATATATCAAATATAAAAAAAGCTTTAAAGGGCAGCTGCCTCTCCCGCTAATTTACTGCAAATCACCCGACAATATTTACGATCTTTCCCGGTACTACAATAATCTTCTTTGGCGTCCTTCCTTCCAGTTGCTTTTGTGTCTTCTCATTCTGCATAACTTCCTTTTCGATCTCATCTTTACTTAAATCGAGTGGTAGCTCCAATGTAAAGCGCGTTTTCCCATTAAATGAAATTGGATATTCCTTAGTGCTTTCTACTAAGTACTTCTCGTCGTAAACAGGATATTCCGCAGTAGTTATAGATTCTGAATGCCCTAATTTTTCCCACAACTCCTCTGCAATATGAGGCGCATAAGGTGCAATTAATATAGCTAATGGCTCCAAAACATCTCTCTGATTACAATTTTGGGCAGTAAGTTCATTTACACAGATCATAAATGTAGAGACCGAAGTATTGAAGCTGAAAGCCTCGATATCCTCAGTTACTTTTTTGATCGTTTTGTGCAGGGTTTTTAAGGAATCTTTAGATGCAGATCCTTCAGAAACAACAAATGCGTCATTGTTGTGGTAGAGTTTCCAGAGTTTTTTTAGAAAACTGTGTACACCCAAGTAATTCCCGCGGTATTCCATGGTTTCGCCTGTTCCAGAGGCCCAAGGAACATTTCGTACATCCTTAAAGTATCTGCCCCGTACTGCTGACAAATCTCATCGGGATTTACAACATTGTACTTGGATTTGGACATTTTTTCAACTTCCCGGCCAACGATGTAAGCGCCATTTTCTTCGGTAATAAATTCAGAGATTTCAAACTCCGGACGCCATTTCTTAAATGCTTCTATATCCAGTTCATCAGAAAAGTTTACCAGGGAAACATCTGCGTGAATTGGTTGCACAGCTGTATCTCCAACAAGATTTTTGGATATAAGTTTGTTTTCACCTTCAACCCGATAAACAAAAGCACTCTGACCCAGGATCATTCCCTGATTGATCAGCTTTTTAAATGGTTCTTCTACAGTCAGCTGCCCGCGGTCGTAAAGGAATTTTGTCCAGAACCTGGAATACAATAAATGCCCTGTGGCATGCTCACTTCCCCCCAATGTAGAGGTCAACATTCTCCCAGTACTGCTGTGCTTCTTTAGACACAAATCGGTCCTCATTGTGCGGATCCATATATCGGAATAAGTACCAGGAACTTCCTGCCCAACCCGGCATTGTATTAAGCTCGAGAGGATAAATATCCTCCCCCATCCCCTCCGAAGGAGGGGAGACAATTTCATTCGTTTTGGTATTCCAATACCAGTTCTTGGCACGGCCCAATGGGGGTTCACCTTCTTCTGTAGGAAGGTATTTCTCAACATCAGGAAGACGCAAAGGCAGATACTTTTCATCTATCATTTGAGGTAATCCATTGACATAGTAAACCGGAAAAGGCTCTCCCCAATATCTTTGTCTGCTGAAAACTGCGTCTCTTAACCTATAGTTGGTTTTTCCCTTACCTGCTCCAATTTTTTCCAATTCTTCGATTACTCTTGGAAGAGCTTCTTTATACTCCAGACCGCTTAGAAAATCTGAATCTTTTATTACAGCACCTTCTTTTCCGGAAAATGCTTCTTCCGAAATATCTGCATTTGCAAATATGTTCTTGATAGGAATATCAAAATGTTTGGCAAAATCATAATCCCTTTGATCACCACAAGGAACGGCCATTACCGCTCCTGTACCATATCCTGCCAGAACGTAATCTCCAATCCAGATTGGCACTAGGTTCTTTAGTAAAAGGATGTTCGGCATAAGCTCCTGTAAAAACACCGGAGATGGTTTTAACATCAGCCATTCTATCCCTTTCACTTCTTTTCGCACTGGCTTTAATATATGCTTCTACCTCTTCTCTTTGTTCTTCAGTAGTGATCTTTGGAACAAGATCATGTTCCGGAGCAAGGGTCATAAATGTGACTCCAAAAATGGTATCAGGACGGGTAGTAAAAACTCCTATCTGGAATTTGGAATTTGGAACCTGGAAGTTTATGTGGGCTCCAACAGATTTCCCTATCCAGTTGCGCTGACTCTCCTTTAAGCTTTCACTCCAGTCGATCTTATCAAGATCTGCACGCAAACGTTCGGCGTAAGCAGAGATCCTCATGCTCCATTGTGTCATTTTCTTACGAACCACAGGATAGCCTCCTCTTTCAGAAACTCCGTTGACGATCTCATCATTGGCAAGAACAGTTCCCAGCTGCGGGCACCAGTTAACTTCAGTTTCAGCTAAGTACGTGAGCCTGTATTTCAGTAATATTCCCTGTTTCTCTTCAGAAGAAAAAGAATTCCATTGTTCCGCAGAAAATTCAGTCACATCATCATCACAAGCTGCTCTTACTTTTCTGTTTCCTTCCGCAGAAAATATTTCTTCAAGCTCAGTAATTCCACGTGCTTTGTCTGCATCAACATCATACCAGGATTCAAATAATTGAATGAAGATCCATTGTGTCCATTTATAATAATCAGGTTCACTGGTACGTACTTCCCTGCTCCAGTCAAAGGAAAAACCAATTTTATCAAGCTGCTCCCGGTATCTCTTTATGTTTTCTTCAGTTGTTAAAGCGGGATGCTGTCCTGTCTGGATCGCATATTGCTCGGCGGGAAGACCAAAACTGTCATAGCCTTGAGGATGCAACACGTTAAAACCTTTGTGGCGTTTGTATCTGGCATAAATATCACTGGCAATATATCCCAGCGGATGACCCACGTGTAAACCTGCTCCGGAAGGGTAAGGAAACATATCCAGCACATAAAACTTTTCTTTTGAGGAAGAGTTTGACGCTTTATAAGTTTGATTTTGGGCCCAATACCGCTGCCACTTCTCCTCTATTTTATTAAAATGGTAATTCATTATGGAATTTATTTCTTAACTGAAATCTTCAACTTTATATTTTCGCTCTAAACCCCTAAATTCGGGGATGTTGGCGCAAAAATACGTTTAATGTACGAAAGTGAAAAGTTTGAGCGTTTTAAAGAAAGGGATTGTATAACTTTCTTATTTTTACAAAAAAATCTGACCCCACTCTATGAGTACATCTTTTGAAAAGTATCAAAAACGCCGATTGATCTCTTCTTATTTTTCTGTTGTTATAAGTATTTCTCTCGTGCTTTTTTTGCTGGGTCTGCTGGGGCTTTTGGTCCTGAACACCAAAAAAGTAGCCGACCATTTTAAGGAACAAATTGCCCTCACTGTTTACCTGAAGGACACTGCCAAGGAAGTAGAAATAGAGCAGTTAAAGAAAAGCCTTGCTATGGCTGAATATACCAAATCCAGCACGTTTATTTCTAAAGAACAAGCTGCGGAAGAACACAGTAAGGAAATTGGAGAGGATTTTATGGAATTCCTGGGATACAACCCGCTACAGAATTCTATAGATGTCTATATGAAGGCAGATTATGTTTCTCCGGAGCAAATAGATACCATTGCGACAGAACTTACATCTAAAAATTTTGTGGATGAAGTGGTTTATGATAAGCCTTTAATTGCCCTGCTCAACGACAACGTAAAGAAAATAAGTTTCTGGATCCTCATTGTAAGCGGGATATTTACCTTTATTGCCGTTCTCTTAATAAACAGTTCCATAAGACTCGCCGTTTATTCAAAACGCTTTATTATTAAAACAATGCAAATGGTTGGGGCAACCAAAAATTTTATCAGGAGCCCCTTTATCTGGCAAAGTGTGAAACTGGGAATTATAGGTGCCGTTCTCGCACTTATAGGGATGGCAATAGTTTTATATTATCTTAACTCCACATTTCCTGAACTTGAATTACTAAAAGATATTTCCCTGCTTTCCGCATTGTTTATTGGGATCTTTTTAATGGGGATCTTAATTACCTGGTTAAGTACCTTTTTTGCAACCTCAAGGTTTCTTAACCTAAAGACAGATGAGTTGTATTATTAATAGTAGTTGTATTATTAATAGTAAAAGAGGAAAAGATTGAAGAAAATTTGAGCAGTACATCTACTGCAAAAATACTCTTGATTGTATAACTTTGTTGTTTTAATTAAAATTACCTTTTGCCATGGCCAGACCACAAGGATTAAATCAAGATAAAAAACCGTTGCACAGGCAGGACCTTAATTTCGTCTTCGGAAAAAGAAATTATATGTTCATGTTCATTGGTCTTGGCGTAATTGCACTTGGGTTTATTCTTATGGCAGGTGGTGGTAGTGAGGATCCTAATGTTTTTAATGAGGAGATCTACAATTTTCGAAGAATTCGCCTGGCTCCTGCCCTTGTTCTCATAGGGTTTGCAATAGAAGCTTATGCGATTTTACTAAACCCCAAAAAGAATAAATAAAATTGAACGAATTTGATGCAGCGATCCTGGGTATTGTTCAGGGTCTTACCGAATTTTTACCTGTTTCCTCCAGCGGCCATTTGGAACTTGGAAAAGCTATTTTGGGCGACAACAGTATTCCAAGTGAATCTTTAATGTTTACAGTAGTACTTCACGCGGCAACGGCTCTTAGTACAATTGTGGTTTTTAGAAAAGATATTTGGGAAATCCTAACCTAAGCCTTTTTCAATTTAAATGGAATAACGAGACAGAATTTTCCCTGAAGATCATCCTTTCAATGATCCCGGCTGTTTTTATAGGTTTGTTCTTTGAAGAAGAACTGGAACAGCTTTTTGGAGGTAATATTTTATTTGTAGGCTTCATGCTCCTTATTACCGCAGCGCTTTTATGGCTGGCAGATAAAGCTAAAGACACCCAAAAACCTGTGAGCTATAAAAACGCTGTAGTTATTGGAATTGCCCAGGCTATTGCAATGCTTCCCGGTATTTCCAGAAGTGGAGCCACCATTTCAACTTCAGTTTTATTGGGCAATGATAAAAGTAAGGCAGCGAGATTTTCCTTTTTAATGGTCGTACCATTGATCCTTGGAAAGATTGCCAAGGATATTTTAAATGGGGATCTTGCAGAAAGCACTACAGAACCCTCTATTTTAATCATTGGATTCATAGCGGCATTTATAGCAGGAATAGTTGCCTGTACCTGGATGATTCAATTGGTGAAAAAGAGTAAATTATCTTATTTTGCCATTTACTGTTTTATCGCAGGAGTCCTGGCTATTTTGTTTGGATATTATAATCAATAAACAGTGAGGGGCCTGAGACAACAGTCTTAGTTCTTCCTTTTTCAACGTGTAAAGATTGGAACAAAACGTTTTTACTCCTGATGATTTCAAAGAAGGTCAAATTCTCCTGTTTGACAAACCTCTGGGCTGGACCTCTTTTCAGCTGGTAAATAAAGTTCGGTGGCTAATAAGACAGAGCTGCAAAATAAAAAAGATCAAAGTTGGGCACGCAGGAACCTTAGATCCTTTGGCAACGGGACTATTAATTATATGCACCGGAAAATTCACCAAAAGAATTGAAGAACTGCAGGGGCAGGAAAAAGAATATACAGGGACTTTTACGCTTGGCGCAACAACCCCTTCTTACGACCTGGAAACAGAGATTGACAAAGAATATCCTGTTGATCATCTTATAAATGAGAAGCTGCATCAAGCTACATCCAATTTTATTGGAGAAATAGACCAGGTTCCCCCTGTTTTTTCAGCTCTTAAAAAGGATGGAAAACGCCTGTATGAATATGCCCGCAGTGGAGAGGAAGTTGAAGTAAAATCCAGAAAGGTTGTCATTCATGATTTTGAAATAACTGCAAACAGGTTACCTGAAATAGATTTTCTTACAGTGTGCAGCAAAGGAACCTACATAAGAAGCCTTGCAAATGACTTCGGGAAAGCAGTTGGGAGTGGTGCACACCTCTCCTCTTTACGCAGAACCAAAATTGGAGACTTTAAGGTTGAGGATGCTTTTGATATTGAGGGCTTTGAAAATTTGCTACCTTAAGCAAGAATAAATTCCTTTTTTGGTAGTTTTACTTCTATGGATTTTTTTGATCGACATAAAGCCCTTATCATAACTCTCCTCATATTTGGAATCATTGTTTTGGGACTTTACAATTTTACTCTTTCGAGCAATAATCAAAAGACGAAGGAATTACTGGTAGATCTTGAAAGCTTTAAAACCCTGGAACAGGAAAAACCGGAACAGGAACCCGAAGAAGTGCCCGAGCAGCGACAAACCCGTCCCAATGTTCAAACCCATCGGGCCTTTAATGAAAATGAGAAGGCACGAAGTACTAATTTTGACCAGCAATTAAACGAGATCTTTGAGAGAAACAGTGCTGCCCGGGAAGAAACTTCAGAAAGTGATCCAACTGCATCAACAGGTACTGTAAATCTTCCATCCTCAAAAAAGGAGCAACCTAAAAAAAGATCAGACGGAAATAATACTTCTCAACAAACCTCCACTCAAAGCGGGGGAATGGACGATAGCTCCATTACCTTTTCACTTCAGGGAAGAACAGCAGTTAACATTCCAAATCCTATCTATACCTGTGACGTGGCAGGAAAAATAGTCATTAATATTAAGGTCAATTCCCTGGGGAGGGTAACCTCTACCAGCTACAACAAGGCCAGCTCTACTTCATCCAATGAGTGCCTCATCGAGAATGCACAGAATTATGCAGCTCAGGCTGTTTTCAGCGATTTAGCCGGAAGGGAATCCCAGCCGGGAACTATTACTTATCAATTTCAGCGTTAGTTTATGAAAGAAAAGAACCGTTGCGGCTGGTGTGTTGGAGACGCTCTTTATGAGGAGTATCACGATACTGAATGGGGAGTACCCGTCTATGATGATGAAAAACTCTTCGAATTTTTAGTGCTCGAAACCTTTCAGGCGGGATTGAGCTGGATCACTATCCTTCGGAAGCGGGAAAACTTCAGAAGAGCTTTGGACGATTTCAACTATCGGAAAATAGCAGAATATTCCGAAGAAAAACTGGAAAGCTTACTGCAGGATACCGGAATCATCAGAAACAAGCTGAAGGTCAAAGCCACAGTGAGCAATGCGCGGGCCTTTATGCAGATACAGGAAGAATTTGGAAGTTTCAGCAAATACATCTGGGGATTTGTAGATCATTCCCCTATCCAGAATAAGGTCGAAAATTACAAACAGGCTCCTGCTACCACTTCCCTGAGTGATAACCTTAGCAAAGATTTGAAAAAGCGTGGGTTTAAATTTGTGGGTTCGACAGTGATGTACGCACATATGCAGGCAACGGGAATGGTAAACGACCACGAATTGAGTTGTTTTAGATTTAAAGAGGTGAAGAAGTTTTCTGAAGAAAGTTAATAAACACACTTAAACTTCCCCCGCTACAACTACTTCAGGAATTCTTTAAACTTTTCGCGTGAGATTTCCTCGGCGCCCAGGCTCGATAAATGTTCTGTATAAACCTGGCAGTCTATTAATTTAACGCCTTCCTTCCGCAGTTTTTCAACAAGATAAATAAAACCATATTTCGAAGCATTACTCACTTTTGAAAACATACTTTCCCCGCAAAATAAGTTCTTTTCCTTTAGGTATAATCCGTAAAGGCCTCCAACAAGTTCATCATTCTGCCACACCTCAATAGATTGGGCAATACCCAATTTATAAAGTACCAAAAAAGCATCCTGAAGTTCAGAAGTAATCCAGGTTCCTACCTGCCCCTCCCGCTCCATTTGAGCACAATTTTCAATAACAGCTTTAAAATCCCGGTTCATAGTAACTTTAAAAGCATTTTTCTTAAATAAGCGTTTCATGCTTTTAGATACTTTTAACTTTTCTGGAAACAACACCATCCTGGGATCGGGACTCCACCAAAGCACTAAGCTGTGAGGCATCATACCAGGGAAATATACCTAGGTTGTATGCTTCCAGCAAACGTTTAACAGTTATAGTCCCGCCTATAGCGAGCAAACCATCATTACGTGCGGCCTCAATAGGCGGAAAATCCTGATGTTTATCTATGGAATTCAATTTTGTCTCTTTTCTTTAAAATTACAAGAAACCCAGAAACAACAAAAGCCCGGCATCATAAATAGATACCAAGCTTTTATTAAATAATTATAAATTTGATTAGACTTTGCAGTACCGTCTTTACTTAAAACGGAAGATCATCATAGTCCTCGTCGTTAAGATCTTGCGCTGGTTCAAATTGATCTGAAGGTGGCGGAACGTTTTGTCCTCCAGAAGCTCCCTGCTGCAGATTTTCAATTCTCCATCCTTGGATTGAATTAAAATATTTTGTTTCGCCCTGAGGATTTACCCATTCCCTACCTCTTAGGTTTACTCCTATTTTCACAGGTTGCCCCACCTGGAAATTGTTTAAAAGGTCTGTTTTATCCTGTACAAATTCAACCATTATATGTTGTGGATATTGCTCTTCTGTAGTTACAACAACCTCTCTTTTTCTAAACCCGTTACTACCAAAAGTTTGGGTTTCACCAATCATTTTAATTTTTCCTTGTACTTCCATCATTTAATATTTTTAGCTAATAATAATTTCCAGGCTTCTGGCAATGTTTTCCTGTTTTAGATATCTTTGTGCTTCCTTATGGATCTCTTCAGTTTCACCATTTTCTACCAGTTCTGCCACAGCAGTTTCTTCCATCAAAAATTGCTCAATTTCCTCACGGGTCGGAAGGGATTCAATATTTCCTAATTTTCCGTAGTCATTTCCAGTCAAAACATTGCTGTTTCGAATTTCATCGGGAATACTGTCTACACCTATCCCCAAGGTAGTCAAAGGTTTTGGAACCTCAAACATTCCCATGTTGGCACGAGTATACCAATTACCTCCCATTCTTGCAACCTGATCTATTTTTGATTGATCTATTGCCCCTGATTCATCGAGAATTGAATCGTGAAAATGCATTTTTACCACTTCACAAATTACAAGATTCCCTGCCCCGCCCTGGGTTCCCAGTTCTATTACTTCATTGATCTTACACTCAAATTGTGCCGGAGACTCAGCAACCCTGTAGGGTAAAACAAGATCTGATTTCAACATCGTAAATCCCGCTTTTTCAAATTCATTAATACCTTCGGCATATTCTGAACTCGCAAGCGACATTTGTTGCACCATTTCAAAATTGACAATATTTATCACTACCTCTTTCGTGGCTTTAGCATTAAGATAAGTGTGCTTCACCGTGTTATCTCTTCCTCTCCTGGCAGGTGAAAAAATTAGAATAGGAGGATTGGCACTAAAGACATTAAAAAAACTAAAGGGGGACAGGTTGGGCCTGCCATCTTTATCTACAGTGCTGGCGAAAGCAATAGGCCTTGGCCCTACTGCTCCCAGCAAATACTGGTGAGTTTTCCCTGTGCTAATTTCTTTGGGATCAAGAGAAAGCATTATCGATTTTTCACAAAGATAACGAATAGGGGCAGTAATGAAAAACCTCACTCCAACAATAATATTAACAGAAAGTGGTTATCTTTAAATCTACTATAAATCGGTTTCATGAATTTTACTGACGAACGAAACTTAGCCCGTTGGTTCATTATAATTTCCTCTTTATTTATCGTCGCCCTTATCCTGTGGAACACTTCTATATTTTTTGAGCGCCTTAAGGAGGATGAACGCGGTAAGATGGAAATATGGGCATCTGCCCAGGAATTTCTGGATCAAACCGATAATGAAACGGAGATTGCTCTTACTCTACAGGTTCTTAACAGTAACACTACTATTCCAACAATTTGGGTAGATGAGAATGAGAGTATTATTGATGGGCTTAATTTGCCGGACGGAATAGAGGGAAATGAAGAAAAGCTTAGTAGCTACCTTAAAAAACTAAAATCGGAAAATGAACCCATAGAAATGGTCCTGGGGCAAAATCAAGTTCAAAAGATCTATTATGGCGATTCCCCCTTACTTACTAAAATAAAGTATTATCCTATTGGTCTATTGCTTATCATCTTTTTATTTATAGGTGTTGTTTATTTCTTCTATACTACCACAAAATCGAGTGAGCAAAATAAATTATGGGCGGGAATGGCAAAAGAAACAGCTCATCAAATAGGCACCCCTCTTTCCTCACTTATTGGCTGGACCGAAATCTTAAAGGAAGAAAACATTGATAAAACCTATATAGCGGAAATTGAAAAAGACGTGGACTAGCTTCGAACCATTACTGAAAGATTTTCAAAAATAGGCTCAGCCCCTATTCTTTCTACTACTGAACTTGTAGAAGCAACCCTGGAAAGCTATACTTATTTAAAGGTTAGAAGTTCTGAGCTTATAGAATTTCAACTCATTACCCCGCATTCTCCAATTTATGCAAAGCTTAACCCATCTCTATACAGCTGGACCATAGAAAACCTGGTGAAAAATGCTGTTGATGCCATGCGTGGCAAAGGAAAGCTGATAATCGAAATAAAGCAGGATTCAAAATGGGTCTACATTTATATAAAGGACACAGGAAAAGGAATTCCCAAACACAAGTTTAACCTCGTATTTGAACCGGGCTACACATCAAAAAAGCGCGGATGGGGACTAGGACTCTCCCTGGCTAAAAGAATTATTGAACAATATCACAAGGGCAAAATAAAAGTATTCCATAGTGAGCTGAATAAAGGAACGACTTTTCAAATTGCGCTAAGGAAGATTAATGAAGAGGGGCAGCTAAGTATAACTTAATCCTTTTCTTCAGATTTATTGTAAGGTTTAATTTCTCCATCATCCAACAAATAAGCCTTTTCTGCCCGTTTTAAAATTTCTTCCTTACTGTCAGAATACGCCTCAATTATTCTGTATGGTCTTCCCTTAAGAAATTTACTTAGACGCTCGAGTTTTTCCTCTTCTTTACAGGCTAAACCTTCAACAACATAGGTTTTTCCATTATATTTAACCTGGGTGCCTGCAAAACCGTCAATGGGATAGAGATCGAAAAGTGGTTTTACATATAATTCCAACCCTCCTGTTGCACAATAAAGAACCACATCTTTACGATCTCTAAAAGTGTCAAACTTTTGAAGAAGTTCTTTATTGAACTTATCGGGAAACTCCTGTTGCCAATAAGCTTTCGCATATTCCTTTACCTGTGCGGGCGGAAACTCATCAAGATAATTGAAGAAATTTTCTTTAAATTCTGTCTCGTTAATTTTGTTCAGCTTTTTTCTCACATAGTAGTACGTCATTTCAAAAATGTACTTTATGCGATTAGGCCTTTTAGAAAGAATAAACTTATAAAATTCTTCTTTAGAACTTTCGTGGTAAAAGGTGCCGTTAAGGTCAAATATTACAACCTTTACCACATCCTCCTCTTGCTTTCCCCCACTTTCGGTTGCATTGTTTTCCATAACCTCTGCTTATAGTAAACAAAGCTAAAGAAAAGTTCTACTTCCCGGGTGAAGCCAAAGATTTTCTTAACTTAAATAAAAGCCAATTTTTAAATTGATTTGACTACAGTAATCTAATCCACTACTTACTCAGGACAGTTCTATTCAAAATTTGACTGTATCTCAGCTGCCAGCTGTTCAAATTCTTCTTTAGACATATTTACTTTTTTACCAAAGTCCATATTCCCCATAGAATTTAAAGGTATGAGATGTACGTGCACGTGAGGAACTTCAAGGCCTATTACCGTCATTCCCACTCTTTTACAGGGCACCGTCTTTTCCAGGGCAATGGCAACTTTTCTTGAAAACTGCATCAACCGGGTATATGTATTTTCGTCAAGATCAAAAATTTTGTTCACCTCTTTTTTAGGAATACAAAGGGTGTGGCCTTGGGTATTAGGATTTATATCCAGGAAAGCGAGAAATTCTTCTGTTTCCGCTACTTTGTAAGAGGGAATCTCTCCACTTATTATTTTTGAAAAAATTGTTGCCATGCTGTTTTACTTAGCTGTTGATAAGGAACTAAATTAAAAAATCCTTTTCACTTCCGGCCTGCAGAAGGGAAAAGGATTTTTTAATTTTATAGGTAAATATTACTCTCTCCAGATTTTCAGGATCTCAAAATTAAGTTTTCCGTTTGGAACATTAATTTCAGCAGTATCGCCTTCTTTCTTTCCCAGCAATCCCTTACCAATAGGAGAATCAACTGAAATTTTTCCACTTTTTAGATCGGCTTCACTTTGAGCCACCAGTTTATAGGTAACCTCCATTTTATTCGCCAGGTTCTTAATCTTCACAAGAGAATGCACCAGCACCTTAGAGGTATCTAGTTGTGATTCATCTATAAGGCGGGCATTTGCGACAATTTCTTCCATTTTGGAAATCCTCATTTCAAGCAAACCCTGTGCTTCCTTGGCCGCATCATATTCGGCATTTTCACTTAAATCCCCTTTGTCACGTGCTTCGGCAATTGCCTCTGAAGCTTTTGGACGTTCCACATCTCTTAGTTGATTAAGCTCGTCCTTCAGTTTTTTTAAACCTTCAGCTGTATAATAAGATACTTTGCTCATAACTTTCTCGTTTAACATTATAGAATTAAAAGAATAATTCTTTTGATCCTGTAGCTATATATTTTTGAGTGATTTTTTAAGACCAAAACTTATTAGCCTTAAGTTTGGTGGGATCTTAAAAAGATCGATTTATTGCGAATATGATTTTTATCACTATCATTAAATACAAAAAATCCCATGCGTAACGGGATTTGTCTAAACAAATATAATAAATTTTAATCTTGAAAACAATTAAAATTGCAGCCGTGAGCCTATCGGAATTCCTTAAAAAAGCGGGCTTATCATTAGTAGTTTTATCGCTGGTTTTTTCCTGTAGCCCAGATAGTGAAGTAAGGCAATCCAACCCGTTTCTTCCGGAAATCAGCTTTAGAATGGTCATTAATCTTAGCCTCCCGGAATACAATAGCCTCAACTTTCCTGGGAACAGTTACGTCACCTATAACCAAGGGCTAAATGGAGTGGTGGTTTACAATATTAATAACACCCAGTATACAGCTTTTGAATTAAGCGATCCCAACCACAGCCTTAGAGACTGTTCAAGGTTAACTGTGGAGGGAATAATTGCTACCTGTAGTTGTGAAGACAGTAATTCCTATAATATTCTTACAGGAGAATTAACTGCCGGAACAGGCCAGTATTCCTTGAAGCCATACAGGCTTAGGAAAAATGGTAATGTGCTGGAGGTTTATAATTAACTCAGTCCTCCTGTTTAGAAGGAGAACCGGGTTTCTCTAAAATTTTAATGTAACCCCCGCCAGGAAATTAAATTCTGCCTGCGGGTAATATCCGGCTCCCTCTATGGTAGTTATACTTCCTGGATTTGTCCAGTTATCTTCATAAGTGTAAAAATATCCATT
The DNA here is from genome assembly GCF_021535135.1 of Antarcticibacterium sp. 1MA-6-2. NCBI lineage: Bacteria > Pseudomonadati > Bacteroidota > Flavobacteriia > Flavobacteriales > Flavobacteriaceae > Antarcticibacterium > Antarcticibacterium sp. 1MA-6-2. Next base: position 2,580,772 of record NZ_CP091036.1, read on the forward strand.
GGAGATGTACTTCTCGTTAAAAATATTATTCAGCAATGCTGAAAAAACAATGGACCTAAACACAGGAACTTCTTTTAATTCATAATAAACATTTATGTCATTGATAAAGAAGCTTTCTAAAATTGAAGCCTCACTGTCTATATTGCTCATATATTGTTCCCCTACATACTTTGAGAGCAAACTAATCTGGAAATTATCTGTTGGCTGATAAACAAACATATTGGAAGCGACAATCCCGGGAGAAAAAGAAATATGAGTTTCTCCCAAATTTCTTAATTCACCGTCAATGGAGGCTACAAAATCTCTGTTTTTATTAGAGCTAAAAGCGACATTTGGCCTTAAAGATAATTCCTTCAGCAGGCGAATATCAGCATCAATCTCTAATCCCACTCTATAGCTGCTACCGCTGGTCGTTCTTAGTGGAGCTCCCACATCATTCAATTCTCCCGATAGCACCAACTGGTCTTTATAATCCATATAGTACAAATTAGTATTCAGCTTAAAACCTTCAGAAGTATATCTGTATCCAAATTCAAAGTCGTTTAGTTTCTCTGCTGTAGTGATACCTTCTTCAAAATCGTTTCGTGTAGGTTCTCTGTTGGCCCTTCCGTAGTAAGCAAATAACTGATGTGCCGGAGTCATCTGGTAACTTATTCCTGCCTTCGGATTAAAGAAACTATAATTAGCATCTACGTCTATAGGAACAATATCTGATGTTATACCGCCTGTACTATAGTCAATAAACCTTCCCTGAAGATCTCCAAAAACCTGCCATGGATCATTGAACTTGTAGGTAACTTTCATAAATGCTGTATATTCATTTTTTGTAGCATCACTAAAATAATACCTGTCCCTAATTTCGGAAGCAGAGGCGTACCTCGCCCATATCACTTCCCCATAATGATCTCCTTTGTACTGACTAAAGAAAAGTCCGGAATTTACCTCCACCCGGTTGTTTTTATACGTGGCATTTGCATTGATCACATAGTAATCGTTGTCCAGCCAGCGGCGGCGAATTAGATCTGTTTCATCTATTATCTCCCCTCCTATCTCTACTTACTCCAAACCATATGTTTCAAAATCATCATCTTCCCGATACTGTTCAAAGAAACCCCTCCCGTAGGTATAATTGAGGCCAAGATTTGTGGACCAGTTATTATTGTACCGCTGGTTCCAGTGAAGTTGATAATGATCCTGTTTATAGTCATCTACCTCATTGTCATAGAATTTTGTAACTCCATCCTCATCGGTATACATTCCTGCTGAATTAAAGGTGCGGTCATTTTTAAGAACCTCTTTATCTTCTATTCCATTCCAGGCCTGATATGTTAGTTCATGCCCACCAAAGCTTATAGCCTTAATGAGGGTGTTATCATCAACATATGAACCCTGCAGGTAATAAGATTTAAGATCGGAACTCGCACGGTCAATGTAACCATCAGATGCTATTGCTGAAAGTCTTCCGGCTATTTCAATATGGTTGTTAAGCAGTCCGGTACCAAATTTGACATTGTGCCTTCTGGTATTAAACGAGCCGAAGGAATTTGAAATTTCTCCGTAGGCTTCAGGAGAAACAGCGTCTGTCAATAAATTAAGGCTGGCTCCAAAAGCTCCTGAACCATTTGTGGATGTTCCCACTCCTCTTTGTAATTGCAAGTTTTCAACAGACGAAGTGAAATCCGGCAGGTTTACCCAAAAGGAGCCCTGGCTTTCAGAATCGTTGAAAGGAATTCCGTTAAGAGTGACGTTGACCCGGGAAGCGTCGCTCCCTCTAACCCGAATATAAGTATAGCCCACTCCCGCACTTAAGCATCGGAAGTACTTACTACAGAAGGTAAATAATTAAGCATAAAGGGAATGTCCTGGCCTAGATTTCTTCTTTCAAGTTCCTCTTCGGTGAGATTGGAATGTGTAACGGGGGAGTCGGCGTCTACGCGTACTGCTCTTACCAGTACTTCCTCCAGGACTTCAGGAGTACCTGGTAATGTATCTTTTTCTCTTTCCTGTGAAAATCCCAATGCCGAGAAAAATAGCATTGCAGGTAATATGAATAAAGTTTTCATCCGTAAAAATTAATTTATACGAATAAAAGGGGCAGTTATTCTATGGTTATTAATTGGATTAAAGATCTGCATAAAAAAACCCTATAAAAATCTTTCGAGAGATTTAAACAGGGAGTCGTATCCAGAAACTGAAACCTTTCGATTTCATTTTCCCTTGGCAGCATTACCTGCCCAGGTTCTTTGGGTATAATCTCAGCTTCCTCTTTTAAGATTCCGCACCCCTTGAGATGTGGCGCAAATGTAATATAGATTTTTTGAAATATCGCAAGCATTTATGATTTAAAAAGAATTGGCGTAATTTTAGCTGAAATTCCCGTTGACCTTTCAGAAGTGACCAATTGGATGAGTGAGAATATGAAAAATCCTAAAAGATCTATAACCTTCAAAGTAATAGTAGGTTATTTGCTGGTCGCTGCCCTCGCTGCAACAGCGGTTTGGTTTACGTATAACCAGGTTGTTCATTTCACCAGGGTAACTCAATCTAATAATCTTAGTAATCAACAACTTCTTTTTGTTGGAGAAATTGCTACAGAACTTTATGAAACTGAAAGTATAGGACGAAGATTTATACAAACCGGGGACTCAACAGATCTTACAAGATATAACCTCCAAATTTCAGATATAGGAGAAAATATTGATTCTCTCCGTCAAACCTATACAGGTTCTGCAATGGCGGGAGAATTGGATAGTATTTCGGTTCTACTGGGAAAAAAGAGTGAAAACCTGCAGGAGTTACTGGAATTAAGAACACGAGACCGCAACACCAGTTACTATAAAGAGGTAATAAGGGAACTTCAAAAAGTGGACCCCTCCTTTCAAAAGCCCAGCTATGAAGGTAGATTTTCAAATTTAGAGCCACACCAGCGACGTGTTTTTATTCAAATCCTGGAGTTTGGACAAGAGGACAATCCCGAAGAAATTTCTACAGTTCGGGCCGATTCCTTAATTCAATCTGTTAAGCAGGTTTTAAGCGAACTGGAGCGGGAAAACCAACAATTTCGGGAAGTTATTAATAAGAAGGAAAATGAACTGCTTGTTAATGATATGATCCTTAACGAGCAATTGCGTAATCTTTTGCGGGCTATTGAACGGGAAGAAAGAGAAGCCTCAATGGCCCGGGTAGAAAATTCGCAGGTTCTACTTAATGATATTTCTACCACAATTTTTGTAGTGGGGGCTGCCTGTATTTTAATAATTCTGGTATTCCTGGTGCTCATAGTAAGTGACATTAGCAGGAGCCAGCAGTACCGGGTCCAGTTGGAGGAAGCCAAATCTTTTACTGAAGCTTTAATGCAGCGAAGGGAACAGTTTATTGCAACTATTACTCATGACCTGCGTTCCCCGCTCAATACGGTCATGGGTTATACTGAATTAATGGGAAATTCCGGCCTTACTAAGAAACAAGATCATTACCTGGGGCAGGTAAAAAAATCTACTGAATATATTTTACACCTGGTGAATGACCTGCTGGACCTTTCTAAACTGGAAGCCGGAAAAATGCTGGTGGAAAATCTTCCGTTTAATCCTAAAAAATTATTGACCGATACCTTTTATAATACCATTCCTGAAAATGACAGTAAAGGTTTAAAACTTAAAATTGAAGCTTCTCCTGAAGCCGATTGCCAGGTTCTAAGTGATCCTTTCAGGATCAAACAAATCCTGTCCAACCTCATCAACAATGCATATAAGTTTACTGAAGAGGGTGAGATAACAGCTTCTATCTCTTTAAATAAAAAAATTGAAGACAGTTGCATTCTTATTTTTTCCATAAAAGATACCTAAGCATTGGAATATCGAAATTAAAACAGAAAGATATTTTTGAAGAGTTTTCACAGGAACATGGTGAGATTGAAAAGAAGTACGGGGGAACTAGGTTTAGGGCTTGCTATCACTAAGAGGCTTACCCAGCTCCTACAAGGTACTGTAGAACTAAAGAGTGAACCTGGAGAAGGCAGCGAATTTATAGTGAAGATTCCTGTGAGAAAAGTAAAAAGCACTACTGAAGAACCTGCATCACTTCCTATACCTAGGGTTGATCTAAAAGGCAAGAAAGTGCTTTTGGTGGATGATGAATCTTCCCAGCTCGCGCTAAGTAAAGAGCTTATAAAATCAATTGGGCTTCAATGTGACACTGCTCCAAATGGAAAAGAAGCTTTAACCAAACTCAACCAGAATCAATATCACCTTATCCTTACTGATATACAGATGCCCATAATGGATGGTTTTGGATTGGTGGAAGCAATAAGAAAGAATCCTAAAATAGCTCATATTCCTGTCATTGCAATCTCGGGGCGAACAAATGTTCCTGCTGAGAAGTACAACGAAGCAGGGTTTTCCGGAAATATTCTTAAGCCTTACAAACCATCAGACCTCCTTTACAGGATTAGTGAAATTCTTAAAATAGAACTGGAAAGTAAACAAAATTACAGCCGAAGATATACCACCGAACTCAGTCACTACTCCCTGGAAGAAATTTCCCTTTTTGCAGGTGACGACCAGGTTGCCCTGGACACAATTTTAACCGCTTTTATAGAAAGCACCAGGCTTAATTTAAAAGAAATGGATCTTGCTGCTGAAGAAGGAAACTGGGATAGAACCGGAAATATTGCACACAGGATGCTTCCTATGTTCAAACAACTTAAAGTAAAAGAAATAGTTCCTAAACTCCAGCAACTGGAAGAAAAACAAACAGCCGAATTTGAAAATGGTAAAATGAAAAATTTACTTGCTGAAATTGAGCAGTTCCTGCTTCAGCTGGAAACAGAAGTTAAAGCTTGATATTATATTGCTTTAGTTTATTGTAGAGGGTTTTGCGATCAATAGATAAAAGTCTCGCAGCCTTACTTTTATTGCCGTTTGATTTTTCCAGGGCATCCAAAATTAGAGTTTCCTCGTTCTTATTTTTAAATAGTCCATAATTCTCCTCCATTGTGGGGGTATGGGCAATTTCGTGTGGTAAAACCCGTAAAGGTATAATAGAATCCTGTGTAAGCAGAACCGCCCTTTTAACCATATTCTTTAGTTCCCGTAGATTCCCCGGCCAATTATAATTTTTAAAAGCTTCAATAGCTTCGTCACTAAACCCTAAAACATCTTTTTCCAGCTCCTCATTTGCTTCATCTAAAAAATGTTCAGCAAAAAGCATAAGATCTTCTCTCCTCTCCCGTAAGGCTAGGTACCTCTATAGAGAACTCGTTTAGAAGATGATAAAGATCTTCCCTAAAATTTCCTTCTCTTACAGCCTGACTAAGATCCTCATTGGTAGCAGTGACTACCCTAATGTCTACTTTAATTTCATTATTGCTGCCCACAGGTTTAATTTTTCGTTCCTGTAAAGCACGTAATAACTGCACCTGTAGATCATAACCCAAATTCCCTATTTCATCAAGAAAAAGAGTACCACCATTAGCGGCTTCAAAATGCCCTGTCTTATCCTGGATAGCCCCGGTAAATGATCCCTTCAAATGTCCAAAAAATTCACTGGAGGCTATTTCTTTTGGTATGGCACCACAATCAACCGCTATAAAAGGAGCCCCTCTCCTCTTACTCTTATCGTGAATACTTTTTGCAACCTGTTCTTTTCCTGTTCCGCTTTCACCAATAATTAAAACCGACATATTTGTAGGAGCCACAAGTTCAATGTAGTCTAATAATTTTCTAGCCGGATCGCTTACCCCTTTTACAAATTCTGAAGTTTGCACCTTCTTTGGAGCTGGTTTTCTTTCAGAAGGAGCATTCTGCCTTTCAGCGCTTTCTCCACCTGATGCCGAACGCTGGCTCAAAGCATTTTGAATTGTTTGTAATATAGCTTCTGGTTGAAATGGTTTTGAAACATAATCAAAAGCCCCATTTTTCATAGCCTGTACAGCCATATTAATTTCGGCGTAATTAGTCATAACTATGATCTGAGATTGGGGATATTTCTCTTTGACCTCAAATAAGATCTCCAGCCCGTCCTGGTCGGGCAGCCTAACATCAGTCAAAACAATATCAAAACTACGGGAACCCAGTTTTCTTAAACCTTCACTCGCCGAAAAGGCACTGTCTACATTATAATCTCTTTTTTCGAAAAAAGTTTTAAGCATGGTAGCAAACGCCACATCATCTTCGATTATAAGTATTGACACCATAAATTGCAAATAAAATTAAGAAGACAAATTTACAAAGAATGAACCTTTAATTAACAAAAAAAGCTGCCCTTTACAAGGCAGCTTTTTTATTTCCTAAGAGCAGGGTCCTATGACTGTTTAATCGCGTCTTTTTTCTCCTTCTTTTCTTTCATATCGATCCAGTTTCCTTCAGCATCGGCATAAACTTTTTTCTCTTCTCCGCTTACACTCAATTTGATCTTGTAAACTTTTTTACCTTCTTTTTCTTTAACCCAGGCTTCCTGAGTTCCTGCATCAGCAAAATCACGAGTTATTGCATCTGTTACAGCAGCGGTAACTCGGTGAGTTCAATCTTTTGAAAATCATCATTCGCTTCCTGAGTAATACCTACTTCAGATTGTGCTTCAGTATAAACTTCAGATGAAGTTTCGGTTTCCTGTGCTTGTGTGGTTGTAAAGAACAATCCAATTGCTGCGAATGTTAGAAATAATTTTTTCATAGTTTTAAATTTTTGTTGTTTTTGTTGTTTTCATATTTGGTTATGAAGTATAGGGGAACAATTGTACCAAATCAGCCGGAAAGTCTTTTCATAGCCAAAAACCTCCTTAAATCAGGGGTTTACGGAGTTGTACAAAATCCGTATTAACAAAATCTTATGTAGAAGAAGACAAAATATTAGAAAAAGCTGTGGAGGGTTTCCCCAAATTTTCCTTTCAAAAAAAACTTTAAAACAAACTATTGCAGAGGATTTTGTCGGTTTTGCTTTTTCTCGCCCTGAATTTTTTTCGCTCTTAGCCGTTTTAGCTTAGAGGCCTTAGAAGGTTTCGTCTTTTTTCGGGGCTTTTGCTTCTTGAGGCTATTAAGAATAATTTCCTTCAATCGTTCCAGGGTAAGTTCTTTATTCTTGTGTTGGCTGCGTGTAGAACTTCCTTCAAGAATTAGGATCCCTTCTAATGTAAGCCTCGAAGAGAGCTTTTGAAGAATAAGCTGCTTTTCTTCATCATTTAATGCTGAAGAATTAGGAACATCAAATTGGACGACAACTTTAGAAGCTGTTTTATTGACGTGCTGCCCTCCAGGGCCAGAACTTCTCACTGCTTTCCAGGTAGCTTCTGAAACTAAAGCATCAAGATCCGGCATTAATCTACCTGATGGGAAGGTTTAAGTAAATCGGCTACAGTTTTTACAGGATTAAAAGTCTCTACTAAGCACTTCAACAAATACCGTATTCCATTGTGCCATAGCTCCGTTCCAAAGACCGGGGAGTTCAAGGGCTTTAAGAGGCTTTCCATCTTTAGTTTTGTTTGCCACAAAACTCGTAGAAGGATCTACATAATTGGTAAGATCAAAAGTATCACCAGTATTATCGCGTAGACCACAAACGAGATCTACGGGATTAAAATGAGTAGCTTTTTGAGCTATCTCCTTCTGCTGTGGATTTTTCTCATCTATTTGTGCACCCTCAATTATTTGAAGAGATTTAGTACCATTTTGCATATTTACAAGAAAGGGTCCTCCTCCAGGTTCACCTTCATTTTTAACCATTCCACAAACTCTCAGGGGACGATTAAGTCTTTCCCTAATTCGATTTATTCTCTCCTCTCTCGAAGCTGAATTAAAATCCTTTGCAAAAGCTGTAAACAACTCTTCCCTGATGAATTTTTCTATTTCAGCAATTTCCTCATCCGTGATCTCTTCGTTTTCCAGAGCATTTAAATGAAGAAAACATTCTTCCTGCAACTGCAACAATTTCCCGGCCAACATCTTTTTATATTTTGCAACCTCTTTTGCACGTAAAGCCACTACTACATTATCTATATTCTTGATAAAAGCAACATCAGCATCCTGTTTATTAAGATTTTCAATTAGTGCACCGTGACCTCCCGGCCGGAAGAACAACTGGTCATCTTCTGTTCTAAAAGGTTCATTTTTATCATTAGCAGCAATGGTATCGGTTTTGGGATCCTGATGAGAATAAGTAATATCGAATGTGATTTGAGTTTTTTTCTCAACTTCCGACCTAATCTTTTCAAATTCTGCTTCAAATTTTTCCTGGTGGTCGGGAGAAACTGTGAAATGTAATTTCGCCACTCCATTAACCTCAGCATATTCTGCTGCCTCGTATAAATGCTCCTCAAAAGCAGTTGCTACATAATCTTTATAGTTATGAAAGGGAACAAGACCTTTGGGATAGTTACTAAGATCAAGTCCTGGTGAAAAGAGCATTGTTTTTACCAGGAGATATTTTCTAGCATCTTCACTCAGAGAATCAAATTCGGGTTCAATTTCCTTTGCATAGTTTAAAGCACTCTCGTAAAAAGGCAGTTTTTCAATATTATTAAAAAATGCTTTAAGATTCGAATTCTCACTTTGAGAAAGATAATTTTCAAGATCCTCCTTTTGAGGATCAAATTTGTCCAGGAAAAGATGCAAAGCTTTAAACATACGTGTAGCTGCTCCAGATGCTAAGTACAAATTTTATTATATCCAGATCGTTCTTTCGGGACTCATAAAATTTGGCAAGGCTTTCTTTCTCTTCTTCAGAGTATTGACGAATGCCATTACCTACAGTAGCTGCAGCCTCAATATCAACAGGAATATTACCACGTTTAAAGATATCTAACTGTTCATGAATCTTATCTTCACTTAGTCCTCTTTTATTTATCTGTTGTAAATCTTCCTGTGTTAATTTCAATTTCGTTGTTTTAAAAGTTCGTCAATTGCTAAGACGGCTTTTTCAAAACGTTCTTCCTTATTACCACTTAAAATGATGTAAGGTCTTTTATAAAGCTGTAGGGTGCTTTTAAACTTTTTGAACATGCCTTCCCTGTCATGAGGTTTGTCCCGAAGATCATCGGGCACCCAGGGTGTATCAATATTAGTTAAAAAGTAAAGATCATACCAATTGTTTAACGCATGTTTAAGAAGCAAAGGGTTGCAATAACCGTGGTAATAAGCCTCTGAATAAACCTTTAGCTCCAGAAGATCTGTATCACATAACAGAAGCTTACCTGCAGTTTTGGACAGTTCGTTCTCCCTGCGCATTTGACCTGCTGCAATAGGAATAAGATCTCGAGGTTCACAAACCTTTTTAAAATTATCCCATTTTAGCTGAAGATACTCCCGCATATACTCCTCTACCACAGCTGTTCTAAAATGCTCTGCCAGTTTCACGGCAAGTGTGGTTTTACCTGTAGATTCGGGCCCAAAGAGGACTACCTTCAAACAGTCAGAGGGTTGTTGTGCAAGCTTTTCTTCCATGATTTGTAACCGTAGATCGCTATAATAGTAAATAAAAGATATTGAAAACTGGTAAAGGTAAGGCCTTTGTGAAAGTATAATGGGACAGAAATAATATCACCTATAATCCAGTAGATCCAATTCTCAAGCTTCTTCCTTGCCATTAACCACATTCCCACAAAGAAAATTGCGGTAGTTATAGTATCCACATATGCAGTCCAGTCATTCCACTTCTCAAAATATTCGTAGATGCCATAAGTGAAAAGCCACGTGCCCACAAATATAACTACACTCCAAAGATGTTCTTTCCTGCTGGTACTTGTTACAGGAGTAAAATGAACAGCATCCACCTTTCTGGTCCATATGTACCAGCCATAGATACTCATGCTGGAATAGTAAATATTGATCATCATATCTCCAAGCAATTGCCATTGCCACAACAGGTAAACAAATATTACCGTGCTCACTATTCCCGTGGGATAGACTAAAATGTTTTCCTGCTTTGAAAACCAGACTGAGAGAAATCCAAAAATTACTGCTACAATTTCAAGAAAAATGAACAGCGGTGGGTAATCATTATACTGCTGAAAGAAAAAATCAAAAATCGGCTGCATAGTCGCTGCGATCAGATTTTACGATCTTTACATACATCAATCCCCGTTCAATGGCTTCAAAAGCAGTTTTTATCTCTTTATTCAGAAGAGCCATTACCTCATCGTAATCCCCAAAAACCTGAGTGCTTAAAGCGTTTTCTTTAACTGTCAAACCTGAAGCTCTCAGTTTTTTTATAAAATCAATAATTGCAGGCTCATAATTATCCTGAAGGGGAGTCAATGTAAGTTCTACTGATATTTTCATAATAATCTATTTACGCTTAAAGGTACAATTTACCTAATGAATCGTCTTTACTGAATGTACCATCTTAAAATTTCCTGTTTCAAATGCTGTTCCCACAACTACTACGTCTGCCCCTGCCTCAAATGATCTGCAAAGTTGTTCCCGGGTGCGAATTCCCCCACCCACAATAACAGGAATTTTGAGGGCAGCTTTTACTTCGGAAATAATTTCTTCGGAAACTGGTTTATCTGCTCCGCTACCTGCTTCGAGGTACACGAGTTTTTTTCCGGAAAATTGACCTGCGAGTGCTGTATTTACAATAGCTTCTATATTATCCTGAGGAAGCGGTTTAGTGTCACTAACCCTTTGCACTGCACATTCCCTGCCTCCATCAATGAGAATATAACTTAGGTGGGAATAATTTCTAATTTAGAAAATCTTAGCTGGGAGACAGATTTTACCTGTTGTTCAATGAGATACTCCGGATTTCTCCCTGAAATGAGACTCAAAAACAGCAGCGCATCTGCTTCTTCTGAAATTTGGGTGTGATCGCCCGGAAAGAGAACGATAGGTAAGTTTGTTACTGCTCTAACACTACGAACAGTGGATTGAGTTTTGCCCGCTTCAGCCGTACTTCCTCCTATAAAAATATGAGTAATTCCCCCAGGTAATTTTTTCAGAAAAGATTCTGCTTCAGCTTCATGAAACTTCTCCGGGTCAATAAGGACTGCAAGAGATTTAATACAGCAGCTGCAGCTCTATTAAGATCTTCAAAAATTTTTGCCATTATAGATTTTTTACCGGAGCTTCTTCTATAGGCAGAGAATACACACAGGTAAAGCCTTCAAATTCCAAAAATTCAATATAATACCGGGAGGTACTCCCATTAAAATAAATAGTTCCGGTTGTTGTTCCTGCTTCAAACTCAAAATCGGTAATATTAATATGTTGCAGGAATCCCAGTCCCGGTTCAGCATACATTTTATAAATAGCCTCTTTGGCTCCCCACACTATTGTGAGTTTACGAATGAGAGCATCTTCATTTGCCAGGGTATGGTATTCTTTTAATGGAGTAAATTTATTCGCTATTCTAAGGATCTTGTCCCGCTGCATCTCAATATCTATCCCTACTTTTTTATCACTCAGGATTATTCCTGTAAAATTAAAGGAATGAGTAATGGAAATGTTCTTGCCATCGTGAAGATGTGGTTTTCCTAAATCGTCATAGTACAAATCCTTATCTTCATACCCTGCTTCTGCAAGAAGGTGCCGAATGCTCATAAAACCCCGGCGGTGAATTTCAGATTTCATACCCTCAACCCGGCGACTACAATTATCGGTCAATTCGATCCCGCGGGAAAGCCAGTCAAAGGATTCTTCAACCTTCCAAATGAAGACTTTAGTATCTTTATCAACTGTTATTCTTTTGTAAAGGGGCATAAAATTTAGTTAGATAATGTTTACTTTTGCGACTTAAAGCTATAAATCAAATATAACAATATGTCGACTAAAACAGTGCCTTATACAGCCCATAAAGTTAAAGATATTTCCCTGGCAGAGTGGGGAAGAAAAGAAATAGAACTTGCAGAAGCAGAAATGCCAGGACTTATGTCTTTAAGGGAGGAATTTAGAAATGAGCAACCTTTAAAAGGCGCACGTATTGCAGGCTGTCTTCATATGACCATTCAAACAGCTGTATTAATTGAAACTTTAGTGTCTCTGGGTGCTGAAGTTACGTGGAGTTCCTGTAATATTTTTTCCACTCAAGATCAGGCAGCAGCGGCTATAGCAGCAGCAGGAATCCCGGTTTATGCGTGGAAAGGAATGACTGAAGAAGAATTCAACTGGTGTATTGAACAAACTCTATTTTTTGGTGAAGACAGAAAGCCTCTAAATATGATCCTGGATGATGGGGGAGATCTTACCAATATGGTCCTGGACAAATATCCTGAACTTGCAGAAGGAATAAGAGGACTGTCAGAAGAAACTACCACAGGTGTTCACCGTCTTTACGAAAGAATGAAAAAAGGAACTCTTCCTATGCCTGCAATTAATGTAAATGACTCCGTAACCAAGTCTAAGTTTGACAATAAGTATGGTTGCCGTGAAAGTGCTGTAGATGCGGTTAGACGTGCTACAGATATTATGCTTGCCGGAAAAAGAGTGGTGGTTTGTGGCTACGGGGATGTGGGAAAAGGAACTGCACAGTCCTTTAAAGGAGCTTACCAATTGTTACGGTTACTGAAATTGATCCTATTTGTGCCTTACAGGCTGCAATGGACGGTTTTGAAGTTAAAAAACTTGAAACTGTTCTGCCTAAAGCCGATATAGTTATTACTACTACAGGAAACAAAGACATAGTTCGCGGAGAGCATTTCGAAGCTATGAAAGACAAGACTATCGTTTGTAATATTGGCCATTTTGACAATGAAATAGATGTTGCCTGGTTAAATAAAAACTTCGGGGACACAAAGAATACTATTAAACCACAGGTTGATAAATATACTATTAACGGAAAAGATATTATTCTTCTTGCTGAAGGAAGACTTGTCAATCTTGGTTGTGCCACCGGGCACCCGAGCTTTGTGATGAGTAATTCCTTTACAAACCAAACTTTGGCTCAAATTGAACTTTGGAAAAATTCAGATCAATACCAGAACGAAGTATATATGCTCCCAAAGCATTTAGATGAGAAAGTTGCAAAACTTCACCTTGAAAAAATTGGTGTTGAGCTAACAGAACTTTCCGAAGAACAAGCCGAATATATAGGAGTTACTGTTGAAGGACCTTTTAAACCTGAATACTACAGATATTAGACGTTAGACGTTAGACGTTAGACGTTAGACGTTAGACGTTAGACGTTAGACGTTAGACGTTAGACGTTAGACGTTAGACAAAAATAGGAAGTTCCTCTTTACAAATTAAATAATGAGGAGCTTTTTTATTTTTAGTTATCACACAAGAGTGTGAATTTGAGGAAAATTTACTTTCTTTTTTTAGCTAACGTTCATAAACCAGGTTATAAGTATTGCTACTATTACTAAGACAAGTGCAGCAAGAAAGACTAATATCCACTTATTCACTGTGGGTTTCCGTCGGGATGAAGAAGTACTTTTTCTATGCCCTAAAAATCCGCTCTCGATAAGGATCTCTTTTGCTTTTTCCCTATCCTCTTCCCTTACCTGCAAGCGTACTCCTGTAACTCCTGCCCCGGCAATTACGCCTGAAGTAACCTCATCCAGAATTTTATAATCGACCCCTTTTTCCTCAAAAAGGTTTTTAATTATAGATATTTCTGAAGCGTCCGGGGTGCTATAAATTGTTACGAATTCCATTTACAAGATTTCACTTTATGTAAGATACAAAAAAACCCTTTCTGTTTCCAGAAAGGGTTTTTAAAAGCTTATAAAGAAAAGACTTATGCTTCAAACGGTTCGATAGAAACGTAGGATTTATTGTCTTTCTTTTTAGTAAATTTTACAAGGCCATCAATTTTGGCATGTAAAGTATGGTCCTTTCCTGCATACACATTCTCTCCTGGTTTGTGCGCAGTTCCTCTTTGTCTAACGATGATATTCCCTGCAATAGCAGCCTGTCCTCCAAAAATCTTAACACCCAGGCGTTTCGATTCAGATTCTCTACCGTTCTTGGAACTACCAACTCCTTTTTTGTGAGCCATTTTATTTCGTTTTTACTATTAACAATTAACTTAAAGCAGCAATTAAATCTGCTTTCAACATTGAAGAGTAACCTTCAATTCCTCTTTCTTTTGCCATTTCTTTTAATTCAACAACAGTTTTGTCGTTTAAATCATTAGAATTACTGGCTTCATCTTTTGAAGAAGACGAAGCTTCTTTTTTAGCAGAGGTTGTCTCTTCTTTTTTAGCAGAAGAAGATTTTTTAGAACCTGGTAAAGAAATACCGTAATTGAAATCTCTGTTAAAGATTGACGATGACCATTTTTCTTACGGTAACCTTTTCTTCTCTTCTTTTTGAAGACAATAACTTTGTCTCCTTTTACGTGCCTGGTGATGGTTGCATCTACCGAAGCTCCGTCTATAGCTGGGGCGCCTAAAGTTATATTGTCACCATCATAAGTAAGAAGAACATTATCAAAGGAAACGCTATCCCCTTCTTCTCCCGCTAAGCGATGTACAAATACTTTTTGGTCTTTTGCAACCTTAAATTGCTGCCCTGCTATCTCTACAATTGCGTACATAGCGTATTTATTAATTAATTATTTTAAAGAAAAACCCACCTTTCAATTTTTTGAAGGCGGGTGCAAATATAATTCTAATTAATTAATTGACAAACTGTTTAATGTAATTTAATAAGCATGTTCCCTGCCCTCTTTAGTATTCCAGGAATCTTTAAAGATTTGCATAAATGCTAAAGTAAGCACAACTGTAGTAGCAAACCCCATTAATGCTACAGTAAAAATAACCATACCTATATTGATATACCAGTCACTGTCCCACATTTCCAAAAGTCTGTCAAGGAAATCAGGCTCCAGCTCAGTAGCATAGAAAGCAAAAAAAGCAGTAAATACTATAGTTGATATAAAACTACGAACCAGGCCAGTCATAAATCCTTTTTGATATTTAAATTTTCCTCCTTTATGTTTTTTAAAAGCCATAATTGCTGCAAACATCCCCAAACCAACTATTACAGGATTAAATAAACTAAAGAAGGGATTGGTGTGAGCTCCAAAGAGTGAAAGAATTAAAAAATAGGCAATAAGCCCTGCCGAAATAAATAAACCGTATTTTATTGGTATAGATAACTTCATTATTTTTTGCTTTTCACTTACAAATCTCGAAAAAAAGTATTGTTATTCACTTAATTTGCTGTTAATATTAGCTTTTGGCATCTTTTTGGTATCTCCCGAACAGTATGTTTTTTTCTGTAACAATTCAATCAAATAGCCTACTAATCCTGTACATTAACAAAAACAAATAATAATGATTAATAAATTTAATTTGTCAGCCTGTGCACTCTTCCTGTCCTTTACAGGAATTGCGCAAGAAGTTGAATTTACTGAATATGATCTTGATAATGGCCTGCACGTCATTTTACATCAGGATAAAACAGCACCAGTAGTAACCACATCTGTAATGTATCACGTGGGAGCAAAGAATGAAGATCCGGAACGTACTAGTTTTGCTCACTTTTTTGAGCACCTCCTTTTTGAAGGCACAGAAAATATAGAGAAAGGAAGCTGGTTCAAACTCGTATCATCCAATGGTGGAAGCAATAATGCTACAACATCTGATGACAGAACTTATTATTATGAAAACTTCCCCTCCAACAATCTTGAACTTGCATTGTGGATGGAATCAGAAAGAATGTTACATCCCGTAATAGATCAACAGGGGGTTGACACTCAAAACGAGGTAGTAAAAGAAGAAAAACGACTTAGAGTAGACAACGCACCTTATGGACAAATCCTGTCTGAAGTAAAAAAGAATTTGTTTGAAAAACATCCATATCGCTGGTCTCCAATAGGATCTATGGAACACCTTGATGCAGCAACTTTAGAAGAATTCCGCGCCTTCAATGAAAAATATTATGTCCCTAACAATGCTACCCTGGTAGTTGCGGGAGATATAGATATTGAGAAGACAAAAAAGATGATCAAAGACTATTTTGGTCCTATTCCAAAAGGAGAACCTGTAGAAAGAGTTAATGTAAAGGAGGAGCCAATTACCGAGCAGATTAATGCCACTTATGAGGATCCAAATATTCAGTTACCCGCTATAGTTACTGCTTATCGCACTCCCTCTATGAAGGAGAAAGATTCTTATGTTTTGAACATGATTTCCTCTTTATTATCTGATGGTAAATCTTCCCGTTTGTACAAAAAACTTGTAGATGACCAGAAACAGGCATTACAGGTGCAGGCGATCAATCTTAGCCAGGAAGATTATGGGGCGTATGTTGTATTTGCTATTCCAATGGGAGACACTCCACTTGACACTTTAGTAGAAGAAACAGATGAGGAAATTAAAAAATTACAAAACGAGTTAATTTCTGAAAGAGAATACCAAAAGCTTCAGAATAACTTTGAAAACCAATTTGTAAATTCCAACAGCAGTGTAGAAGGAATTGCAAGCTCACTGGCTACCTACCACATGTTATATGGAGATACCAACCTCATTAATAATGAGATCGATATTTACCGTTCAATCACAAGAGAAGATATTCAAAGAGTAGCAAAGGAATACCTTCAGCCAAATCAAAGATTGGTCCTGAAGTATTTACCCAAAACTGCAGATACAGAATAGCAAAAATTAAAAAATCATGATGAAAAATAATATAAAAACATTCGCAATTTTATTTCTGATCTCCTTCGGAATTCAGGCTCAAATTGATCGCAGCAAGCAACCCCAACCGGGACCAGCTCCGGAAGTTAATCTTGGATCACCACAAACTTTCACCCTTGACAATGGGTTAAAAGTACTTTTAGTTGAAAACCACAAGTTACCCAGAGTGAGTCTTACTCTTACTTTAGACAATCCTCCATCTCCTGAAGGCACAAAGAAAGGTGTGGCATCTTTAATGGGTAGTTTATTAGGCACAGGGTCTAAAAAAACAGATAAGGATAAATTCAACGAAGAAATAGATTACTTAGGAGCCAATGTGAATTTCTTCTCTGGTGGTGCTGCAGCAAATACGCTATCTAAATATTTCCCAAGAGTTTTAGAATTGGTGGCTGAGGGTACCCTTCAACCTAATTTTACAGAGGAAGAATTTACTAAAGCAAAAGAGCGCACCCTGGAAAGTTTAAAATCTAATGAAAAGAATGTAGCCGCCAATGCCAGCAGATTACGAACCGCCCTGGCTTACGGTAAAAACCATCCTTATGGAGAAATGACTACCCAGGAAAGTGTAGAAAGTGTTACGCTTAATGATGTAAAATCATACTATAACACTTATTTCTCTCCAAAAAATGCTTATTTGGTTGTAGTTGGGGATACTAATCTAAAGGAGGTAAAAGCTCTTGCAAAAAAATATTTTAGTAACTGGAACAAAAGTGAAATTCCTTCTTTTACACTTCCTGAGCCTAAAAATGTACAGACTACCCAGGTTAATTTTCTAGATATGCCAAATGCAGTTCAAAGTGAAGTAGCTGTAGTGAACACTCTTAAACTTACGAAAAAGGATAAGGATTATTTCCCTGCCCTTATGGCCAATCAAATTCTTGGTGGTGGCGGTGAAGGAAGACTATTCCTTAACCTCAGAGAAGACAAAGGATATACTTACGGCGCTTATTCAAGCACAGGTAACGATGAATATGTTTCAACATTTGTTGCTAGTGCAAGTGTTAGAAATGCAGTGACTGATAGTGCTGTAGTTGCTTTTCTTGATGAAATTCACCGTATAAGGAATGAGAAAGTTTCTAAGGAGGAACTGGAAAATGCCAAAGCCAAGTATGTGGGTAATTTTGTTATGGCTCTTGAACAGCCCAGCACAATTGCCAGATACGCGCTTACTGTTGAAACAGAAGATCTTCCTAAAGATTTTTATCAAAACTATTTAAAAAATATTAATGCAGTTACTGCAGAAGATATCCAAAGAGTAGCTAAAAAGTATTTTATGGTAGACCAGGCAAGGATAGTAATTGCTAAGTAAAGGAAGTGAGGTTGCTGGACCTTTAGAGAACCTTACTTACAACGGGAAAAATATCCCCGTAAAATATTTCGATAAGCAGGGAAATGAAGTAAGCAGACCGGACTTCAATAAAGCAGTAGATCCTTCTGTCACTACTGAATCTATTTTCAAAAATTATATTAAAGCAATAGGTGGCAAAGAAGCTGTTGAAGACGTAGAAAGTGTGCTAATGAAAGCAGAAGCTTCTATACAGGGGCAACAACTAAGCCTTGAAACCAGGAACACCAAAGATGGAAAATCTTCGCAGATCATTGCAATGGGTGGCAACATCATAAGCAAAAACATCTATAATGGCGAAAGCGGGTTTGTAGTAGCCCAGGGTCAAAAGATGCCTTATAATGATGAGCAATTGAATGCTGCAAAAGCAGAATCAAACCCTTTTCCTGAACTTAATTCTCCTAATGCAAAATTAAGAGGAATTGAGCAGGTGAATGGGAAAGATGCTTATGCTGTAGCTTTTGATGAAAATACTGTTGTCTACTATGATGTAGAGACAGGTTTAAAGGTGCAGGCAGTGAAAACTGTTAGCCAGGGAGGACAAACAATGACTGTTCCCACGAATTTTAGCAATTATCAGGCAGTAAAAGGAGTAAAATTCCCTTACACCATTACACAGTCTTTTGGACCACAATCTTTTGAATTTAATGTTACTTCTATTCAGATTAACGAAGGAGTGAGTGCTGAAGATTTCATAGAGTAATTATAAAAAGAGTATAGAAGAGACTGAGCCGAAGTGGCAAGTTTTTTTTGTTTTAAGCTGAAGTTTTTTTCTTTCCTGAAGATAAATTTCTCGACCGATTTACTAAAAATACTCCCAGGAGAATCACAAAGGTAGAAAGGAGCTGAAAAATACTGAAAACTTCCCCGTCCAGGATTCCCCAAATAAGACCCACAACAGGAATTGTATAGGTAACCGAAGATGAGAAAACAGGATCTGAGATCTGAATAAGTTTATTAAAAATAATAAGCGCTATCCCGGTACCAATGACTCCTAAAATGGCAACGTAAGTTACAGATAATCCCGTTACAGGATCTGCAGTTATTGCTTCAAAATTAAATCCTGTAAAGAGTAAAACTACAACTGCAGGTAACAGTAATACCAGGAAATTGCCCGCTGCTATTCCCAAAGCAGAAATATCCTGCATATATCTTTTGATAATATTCACGTTAATTGCGTAACAAGCTGCCGCCACTACAACCAGTCCTGAATAAAAATAATTTTGATCGGGATTTATCTGTGCACCACTAATGATTAGACCTAAGGCACCCAAGAGCCCTACAGCCACACCAATTATCTTGTTTTGAGTGAATAACATTCTGAAGAAGAGGACTCCAAAGATCAATGTCATCAAAGGAGTTGTGGCATTTAAAATTGATGCTACTGCGCTGTCTACTTCGGTTTCAGCAAAAGCAAAAAGATATGCGGGAAAAAATGAACCATTGAACCCTGTGATTATAATCCACTTCCATTGTTCTTTTCTAATCCGCAAAATACTTTTAAAACCTACTACAATTAAAAATATTGAAGCAAAAATTATTCTGAAAGAACCCAGTTGCAGTGGCGTAAGACCCACCAGCCCTTTCTTAATGAGGATAAAAGAACTTCCCCAAACCAGGGAAAGGAGAATAAGGTAAATCCACTTCAGGTTTTTGATTGGCATAGCAGAACTTTAGTCCGCAAAAATGAGATAATCTATGGGAAATTCAGGAATAATTTTATTCCTGCCAGCGCAGTGTTTCCATCAAATGCTTCATATCTTCTTTAAGATAAGATGCAGCTAAGCATTATGGAATCAAAATTAGGTTTTTCATTGAAGTACAAAGATCCGGTGATGAAGTGCTTTACACTATCTGTCACATAAAATTGAGCTTGTGAGGCAGCATCGCCGTCTACTTCATAAAACATTCCGTAGGTTTTATTCTGCTCATTCGTATAAACATCTCCTTCAATAAAATCGGCTTTAATAGTGTGCTGCAGAGGCAATTTTTGTGCGTCCATTAAGAGAGAATCAATGTTGTTATTAACCTGTTGATAGGTAATAAAAACGGTAGCATCCAGTAGAGGATAATTAATATTTAACCAACAGGAAACATTATTCCGGGCAGGCGCCACCCGGGAAAGATTATTTATTTCAAAGCTGTAAGAACAATCAGGCTTATATTCTGAATAAACAGCTTCGGGATAATTAAGTGCAAGAAAAGCCTTTGGCTTAGGCAAATTTTCTTCTTTGCAGGAGATTAATACGCTGCTTAGAAAAAACAGGATTAAGAATCTTTTCATAAGTTTATTTTTTCCGGTCTTCGCCATTTTCCTGTATAGCGGCCGAAGCTACAGGCTCAATACTCAACTTTATTTGTTTAAGCCTTTTGTCATCTATTACTTCTACTGTAAAGTGATAATTAAAAAAAGATATTAGCTCGTTCTTTTTAGGAAAGCCTCCCGAAATTTCAAGTAAAAATCCGGCCAGAGTTTCAGATTCTCCCCGTTTTTCTTCAAAGACCAAAGGGTCTTCTAGCTTTATGATCTTATAAAAATCTTTGAGCGGTGTTTTTCCTTCAAAAACAAAATTACTGTCATCAAGTTTTGAAAATATCAAATCTTCATCATCAAACTCATCACTAATATCTCCTACTATTTCCTCAATAATATCTTCAAGAGCAATTAATCCGCTGGTACCGCCATACTCGTCAACTACAATGGCAAGATGAATTTTTTTGGTTTTAAACTCATTAAGCAGGTCATCAAGTTTTTTATTTTCAGGAATAAAATAAGGATCACGCACTAAGCTGGTCCAGTCAAATCTTTTCTTATCCAGGTAAGGCAACAAATCCTTCACATATAAAATGCCCACTACCTGGTCTATACTTTCCTTATATAC
Organism: Antarcticibacterium sp. 1MA-6-2; assembly: GCF_021535135.1. NCBI lineage: Bacteria > Pseudomonadati > Bacteroidota > Flavobacteriia > Flavobacteriales > Flavobacteriaceae > Antarcticibacterium > Antarcticibacterium sp. 1MA-6-2. Next base: position 2,601,571 of record NZ_CP091036.1, read on the forward strand.
TCAGTATACGGGAATATCCATTTTCTATAATTTCAGGAATTATCTCTTCAAAACTGTCACTTTCGTCCAGTGCAAAGATATCCATTCGGGGACGCATGACCTGTTTGGTATCGGTATTTCCAAAGGAAACAATACCTTTTAAGATCTTTTGTTCTTCCTTAGTAGTGTCCTCTTCCCTTGTAAGCTCAAGAGCCTGGGATAGCTGGTCTATGCTTATATAACTCTTTTGTTTACCCAGCCTTTCATGAATATATAACGTTACTGCCCTCATAGGTGTACTTAGAGGAGAAAAAAGCGTGTCCAGAACGTTCATAGGATAAGCCATAAAATTCGAGAATTTTACGTTGTTCCTGCTGGCGTACACTTTAGGTAAGATTTCACCGAACAATAAAATTAAGAAGGTTATCACCCCCACTTCCACAACAAATTTAAAGTTGATCCCAAATAATACAGTATTCATCCTGCCAAAGAATTCATCTGTAAGCAGGTCGAAAAGCAAAACAATGGCAATGTTAATTGTATTGTTAGCCACGAGGATGGTGGCAAGTAATTTTTTTGGCTTCTCAAGTAGCTTTACAACGATCTTTTGCGCGTTACTCCTTTTGCCGTTTTCAGTTATAAAATTTGCTAAGTGTTAGGGAAAAAAAAGCAACTTCAGCGCCTGAGATAAGGGCAGAGCATACCAGCAAAACTAACAACATAACTACGCTGAAGATCTGTGAGATATCAATAAAGAAAAAGAGGGAAATTAAACTGGGAGGATCCGGATCCAATAGCTTTAATTTTAGTTAAACTTAGAAGGGCAAATCATCTTCATCATCGTTGCCCAACGGTTGATTGGCAAAAGTATCATTTTTTGCACTGTTAGATGGCCTTGACTGTTGCGTATTTTGGCCACCACCTCCTCCTGAAGAGGAATCTTTAGGAGTTAAAAACGTAAAGTCTGTACACTGTATTTCAACTGAATATCTTTCAATTCCTTTGTCATCTGTCCATTTACGCGACTTCAGCCTTCCTTCAACATATACCTTATCACCTTTTTTTAAATATTTTTCGCAGATTTCAGCAGCTTTATTTCTTACAACAATATTATGCCATTCAGTATTTTCTACTCTCTGGCCAGATGACTTGTTTGTGTACACCTCGTTCGTCGCCAAAGGAAATCTTCCAATAGAACCTCCACCTTCAAAATAATGCATTTTTACATCATCGCCTGTATGGCCTATTAGCATTACCTTATTAAGTGTTCCAGTCATATTCAAAAAATTAATCTGCTAAATTACAGCAATCTGCTCATATTTATTTAAAAATAACTAAAATTATTCACATTGCCCGCTGGTAAACAGGAAAACTTAATACTGGTGAAAATCAAATTCATTCAGGAAATTGGCTATTAAAACGGGAACGGGATATTCTTTTAAACTTTCTACAGGAATAGCTTTCTGTAAAAACTTAGGCTGTTCCAAAAGCCAAAACCTGGTAAGAATTTGTTGATGTGATAATTTATGTACGACGGGGGTATTATTATAAAGTGAGATTTCATGTTCTTCCTTTCCGGCCAGCAGAATATACTTTTCATTTTTTATTAATTCTTCGGCCGTCACTAAATCATCAGTTTCCACCAGCGGGAATTGGTAGAGACCCTGCCATATTCCTTTTCCTATTCGCTTTTCCAACACGGTTTTATTTTCTTCGGAAAGAAAAACAAGATAATTGAAAAACCTGTTCCTTATCTTTCCCTTCTTCAGCTTTACAGGAAGTTCTTTGATTTTTCCCTCTTTTAAAGCCATACAACTATGGGAAAGTGGACAGGTATCGCAAAGCGGAAGTTGAGGCTTACATTGTGTAGCTCCAAATTCAATCATGGCCTGATTAAATAAGCCCGGTGTGGCAGGATTAAGCAATTCATTAGCCAGTTCTTTAAATTCCTTTGCTCCTGCAGTACTATTAATAGGTGTATCTATCCCAAAATACCGGGAAAGCGACCTGTAAACATTGCCGTCTACCACTGCCACTAAGCTCTTCATAACAGGTAGAAGCTATTGCACTGGCAGTATATTCCCCTATGCCTTTTAGCTTCTTTAAGTCTTTATAGGTGTTTGGAAAAATACCATTTAAGTCTTTAGCCACAAAATTTGCGGTTTCGTGCAGGTTTCTTGCCCGGGAGTAATAACCTAAACCCTGCCAGGTTTTAAGAACCTTTTCAAGTGGGGCTTCAGCTAAATGAAAAACATCTGGAAACTCCTCGAGAAAGCGAAAATAATAAGGCATTCCCTGATCAACCCGGGTTTGTTGTAGGATAACTTCACTTAACCAGATGGAATAAGGATCCTTTGTTTCCCTCCAGGGTAGATCCCTCTTATTTCTTAAATACCAGTAAATGAGAGTTTTATCAAAAGACATTAAATAAGAAGTTTGGCTGCAAGTATAAATCTTTATTTGGTTACTATTTAATGATTTAGGATTGAAATATTGGAGATTTAATTCTTATATTTGCCCCCTTGAAAATTAGGAACCCCAATTATAATATTAAAAATAGTACGAAAATGACGAAAGCAGATATCGTAGCGAAAATTTCTGAAAAATTAGGAATGGAAAAAGGAGATGTTCAGGCTACTGTTGAGACCTTTATGGAAGAGGTAAAAACTTCACTTGAAAGTGGAGATAATGTTTATTTAAGAGGATTTGGAAGCTTTGTTATAAAAACAAGAGCAGAAAAAACCGGAAGAAACATTTCAAAAAACACAACAATTAAAATTCCGGCTCATAACATTCCGGCGTTTAAGCCTGCCAGGGTATTTGTGGATGGTGTTAAAACTAACGTTGAAGTAAAATAATAACTCTTATTTATAAGAGGAACAAAATAGAATTACTAATTAAAAACTGACACTATGCCAAGTGGTAAAAAAAGAAAAAGACATAAGGTAGCTACTCACAAAAGAAAAAAGCGAAGCAGAGCTAACCGCCATAAGAAAAAGTAGTGCTCTCACTACTTTTTTTAGTACAAGACGTTCTTTGAAATCGAAACCTGGTTTATAAACAAAAGCCGAGGTTTCTTCAGGCTTAAAAACCCTGTGATTAAAATATTGTTTAATCCATCCGCCGTAGGCGGATAAAAATCTAATAGAGTGGACAAAGAGTTAATTATTAGAACTGGTTCCTCTGCTGTAGATTTTGCCTTATTAAAAGATGGAAAACTTGTTGAATTAAACAAAGAAGAAGACGACAGTAATTTTGCGGTTGGAGATATATTTCTGGCCAAAGTTAGAAAAGCTGTTCCGGGACTAAATGCCGCATTTGTTAATGTGGGCTATACTAAAGATGGTTTTTTACACTATCACGATCTTGGTCCGCAAGTCTCTTCATTGTTGAAGTTCATAAAACGTGTAAGCACAGGTAAATTAAAAGATTATTCTTTACAGAATTTTACTTTTGAAAAAGATATTGATAAAGACGGCAGCATTGTTGACGTCTTAAAATCAAATCAGTCGCTACTGGTACAGGTGATGAAAGAACCCATCTCCACCAAAGGCCCCAGGATAAGCTCCGAGCTTTCCCTTCCCGGCCGTTATATTGTGCTGGTCCCATTTTCTAACCGCGTCTCTGTCTCACAAAAGATAGAAAGCAAAGAAGAGAAAGACCGCCTGAAAAGATTGGTGAAAAGTATAAAACCAAAAGGATTTGGAATTATAGTACGTACCGTAGCCGAAGGCAAAAAAGTAGCAGAGTTGGACAGAGATCTCCAGAATTTACTGGGTCGCTGGACAGCAATGAGCAAAAAACTTTATAAAGCGCCTCACCCTTCCAAAGTCTTGGGAGAATTAAACAGAGCTTCTTCAATATTGAGAGACATCTTTAATGATTCCTTCACCTCAATATGGGTAGATGACGAAACGCTTTATGATCAAATTAAAGATTTCGTGGCAGAGATTGCCCCGAATAAAGAATCAATAGTAAAATTGTATCAATCAAACGTTCCCGTTTTTGAAAAATTTGGTATCGAAAGACAAATAAAAACTTCATTTGGCCGCACCGTTTCCATGAGTAAGGGTGCCTATCTCATTATAGAGCATACAGAGGCCATGCACGTTATAGACGTGAATAGTGGCAACAGGTCCAACAAAGCAAAAAATCAGGAGGATACCGCATTAGAGGTAAACCTGATTAGCGCAACCGAAATTGCCCGCCAGCTGCGACTCCGCGATATGGGAGGTATCATTGTTATAGACTTCATTGATATGAACAAAGCTGAAAACCGAAAGGCCCTCTACGATCACCTTAGAAACGAAATGAGCGATGACCGTGCAAAGCACAAAATTTTACCTCCGAGTAAATTTGGTTTGATACAAATCACAAGACAACGCGTAAGGCCGGAAACTAATATCAAGACAAGGGAAGAAAATCCTAACGGTACAGGTGAAATTGAAGCACCTATTATTGTCATTGATAAAATAAAAACCGACCTGGAAAGGCTTATCAAAAAAGATCATAAGAAGATAACCCTTAGTGCGCATCCATTTATTGCAGCCTTTTTAACCAGAGGCTTTCCATCACCCCGCTCGCAATGGTTTTTTGACCATAAGAAGTGGGTTAAAATTTTACCAAGAGATGCTTACACGTACCTCGAATATCACTTCCACGATAAGAACGGGGAAGTCATAGAATAAATATTAAATATCTTGAAACGCCTTTCATTAATTTGGGAGGCGTTTTTTTTGTTTCACTATATTTAGATTTAGACTGCAAGTGGTAGTGAATATCTTTTGTTTAGAAATCCTGTCTCTGATTTAATATCCTCAAGATCATCACTTTTTGCTCCCTTACAATGTAATGGATGGAATAATTGAAATGTGTAAGTTGGATAACTCTCACGTCCCGGTATAGTAATTGAAAAGAAAGTGGAGTTGTTTTTATGAAACCGATCTGCCTGAAAAAATCCTGGAGAAAGTCATTATGTAAATTTTTACTCCTAAAGAAACATTCTGCTGTTTCAAATTCTATTTCTGCTTCTTTAGAAATATGAACTTCAAAATCCATATTTCTTTTGAATCTCTTCCATAGGTGAAAAATGAATATCCCCCTCCTCCACTCTAGTCAACATTTCATCCATCATATTTCTATAATGAAGAGATGGCGTTTCAAGTTTCGTCCAGCCTGTTCGAAGGTATATTCCAGGAAATTTTTTAAAGAACGATTTTGTCTTTTTGCCTCCCATTCCAGACATCCAAAATATTTTTATCTAAATCAATAAGTTTCCTTGTTTTCATTAGTCACCTATCTTGTTTATAAACACAATGAATTTCCTTTTTATGAAAAAATATATTCCGAATGTGACTCCTTGCAAATACGTTCTTCTAAATTATCTTTGTCTTTATGAAGTCTGATTCAGCCCAAAAATCCTATACTGTAAAAGAAGCAACAGTAAAACTAATGCAGTTTTGTGCGTACCGTGACCGCTCTCAAAAAGAAGTGGAAGACAAGCTAAATGAGATGAGAATGATCCCGGCGGCACAGGAGCAAATAATTATAAAGCTGATGCAGGAGAATTTTTTAAATGAGGAAAGATATGCACGAAGTTTTGTACGGGGAAAGTTCAGAATAAAAAAATGGGGAAGAATAAAGATTACGCAGGAACTTAAACAACGGCAGATCTCTTCACCCATTATAAAAATAGCCATGACCGAAATAGAAGAGTCTGATTATTTAAATACCCTTAAGGAACTTGCTGAAAAGAAAATCCGGCTCATAAAAGAACCGGATCCTTATAAAAGACGTCAAAAACTCAGTAATTATTTACTTCAGAAAGGTTTTGAACATCATCTCGTTTACACAACAGCTGAAGAAATTAGTGACAGATTTTAGACGTGTATCAATTTACTGCTGCACAGGGTTCACCCCAAGCTGCTTGAGGATTCCCAGCTCATCACTGCTACCCCATCGCTCTACCAATTTTCCGTTCTCAAACTGAGCTAATTTGCATTCCTCTTGCTTTAATACTTTTCCCGGTGGCTGATACTCCCATAAAATCTCCTTTATGAGTTCCGGTAAGAGTGTAGGCAAAAGCAACCTTATCTTCAGCCGCAACCATTGTTTCAACATCCACATTCATATCAGGAAAAGCATTTCTCATCATAGTAAAGAAATCTATATATCCCTGCGGACCCGGACCCTGATTTGGAGCAGGATCATGTTCCTTTACATCTTTTGATACTAGATCCCCTAATTGTTCCAGGTTACCACTGTTTATCGCCTCTCCAAATTTTTGTTGTGCTTTTTTGTTTTCTTCTACGCTCATTTTCTTGTTTTTATCGTTATCTATAATATCGGTTATTACAGTTAATGACGAAAATATTCTTCGCAGATTTAGCAGAGTTTAACGAGGATTAACAGCAATTAAGAAGTGTTGAGCACCGCCCGGGAGAAAATGTTTTAACTGTGAAGGTTCTAAAGAGTTAGACAGGAATCTTATTTTTCCTGTGGGTAATTTTTATGGCCTGCTCATTTTTATAATCTATCCACTTTTGACCTCTCCATTTTCGCATATAATTATCAAAATACCTCATAAAAGCAAGATTATAAACAGCTTTTGATAGATGGGCTAAATTCCTTGGAGCTCCTCTCAGACTCATAGAAAATCCCGGGGTAAGGTAGGTCATCTGGTGCCAATAGCCCTCTGGCATATAGAGTGTTTCCCCATGTTTTAATTCAGTAATATATCCTTCAGCTTTCTTAAGCGCGGGAAATTTATCATAATCGGGTTCATTGAAGTCTATATCCTGCCGGGAGATTAGCGCATGCGGAACTTTATATAGGTAGCGGGTTTGAGAAGGAGCAAACAGGATACACTGCTTTTTTCCGTGAAAATGGAAATGGAAAATATTTGCAAAGTCTATATCGTAGTGCATAAATACTTTGGAATTTTCTCCTCCAAAGAACAACATGGGAAGTTGCTTAATAAACCTCATCCCCATCTTTGGATATTTAAAGTCCTGTTGGAGCCGTGGCACCTCTTTTAAGAGATGATAAAGGAAGATACGGTACTTAGTAGGTTTACTTCGTAACAAATCAATATACTCGGCCATCTTCATCTTTAGATGGGGCTCATTAAATTTATATTTTGAGCTAATCGGCCTGTCGTCATAAAGAGGTACAATTTTTTCACCTGCGACTTCCTTAATATAATCCAGCGTCCACTTTTGATATGCTGGCCAGTTCTCTATCAGCTCTTCAATTACTACAGGTTTTTGAGGCCTGTAATATTTCTCAAGGAAATCAGCTTTGGAAAGTTTCTTTTCCCTTGGAATCTCAACTAATCTCATTGGCTCTTTCATAATTCTATACCGGAATTTTTGTGAGTGTTCCTTATTGCCTTTCTATTTTTGTAATCAATCCACGCCTGTCCTTTAACTTTTCGCATCAGGTTATCATAGTTCCTTATAACTATTAAATTATTCAGTACTTCCAGGATCTTTTTTGGAGAAGTGGGAAGCGACCTTAAAGTTAAGGATAAACAGGGAGTTTCGTATTTTATGAAATGCCACCAATGACTGGGAATATATAATGCTTCCCCGTGTTCAAGTACGACCTCATAACCTTTAGCTTTTGCAAGAGCAGGGTATTTCACCAGATCGGGTTTATCCATATCTATAATTTCCATGCTCACAATAGAATAAGGAACTTTGTACAAGTGTTTAGTTTGATCTGGTGGGTAAAGAATTACCCTTTTTCTTCCAGCGAAATTAAAATGGAAATTATTAGCGAGATCCATATCATAATGCATCACCACTTTGGCACCTTCTCCTCCAACAAAAAGAACAGGCAATTTTTTAAAGAACTTTACACCCAGGTTGGGATACTTGAAATCCTTAAGAAGTTCCGGACAATTTTGAAGAAGATTAAAAAAAAACATCCGAAGATCTGTAGGACCGCTCTCGAGAATATCTATGTATTCTCCCATTTTAAGCTTCATTGCAGGCCCATGAGATTTTTGTCTTCCTTTCGCTTACTTACCATCATAAAGTGGGACTACAATGTCTCCCGCTTTTTTTCTGAAATAATTGAAATTCCACATTTCTTTTGCTTAGCCAGTCTGCAGTTAAATCTTCAAAAACCACAGGCCGCCCCGGAATAAAATAATCCTGTAAAAAGCTCTTTTTACTGATGCCTTCAACCCTTGGTATAGACTGTAAATTCAGCTTCATTTGGCAATTAGATTTATCCCATTCGGGTTCTGGCTTTTTTCTGAGCTTCCAGATTTCTCTCTATAGAATGCCCCGGCCTTGTCCATTTTGGCTTCTCTCCCAGGTTTTGAAACTTCGATTCTTCTGCTGAAACCGTTTCAGGCTGAGCTTTCTTCACAAACGGTTTCTGGGGCTGAAGACCAAGTTGTTTGAACATTTCCATATCCTCATTTACATCAGGATTAGGAGTGGTAAGCAACTTATCCCCGGCGAATATGGAATTTGCTCCGGCAAAGAAGCACATGGCCTGTCCTTCCCTGCTCATTTGTGTTCTCCCTGCAGATAATCTTACCTGCGTATGCGGCATAACTATTCTCGTGGTTGCTACCATGCGAACCATTTCCCATATAGAAACCTGCTCCTGTTCTTCCAAAGGTGTTCCCTCAACAGGTACAAGCGCATTAATAGGCACGCTTTCGGGCTGCGGGTTAAGCGTTGCTAAAGCAACCAGCATTCCTGCACGGTCACTAATAGATTCTCCCATTCCTATTATTCCACCGCTACACACGGTCACATTGGTTTTTCTTACATTTCCAATGGTGTCGAGCCTGTCCTGATAGCCACGGGTTGAAATGACTTCTTTATAATATTCTTCTGATGAATCCAGATTGTGATTGTATGCATATAAACCTGCTTCAGCAAGACGTTGTGCCTGATTTTCAGTAATCATTCCCAGGGTACAGCAAACTTCCATATCCAGTTTATTGATGGTTCGTACCATCTCCAAAACTGAATCAAACTCTGCCCCGTCTTTCACATTTCTCCAGGCTGCTCCCATACAAACTCTTGAGCTTCCCGAAGCTTTCGCCCGTAAAGCCTGCGCCTTTACCTGGTTTACACTCATAAGGTCATTACCTTCAATATTGGTATGATATCTGGCTGCCTGAGGACAGTATCCACAGTCTTCAGGACATCCTCCTGTTTTTATAGAAAGTAAAGTAGAAACCTGGACGGTGTTTTGGTCGTGATGTTGCCTGTGAACACTTGCTGCTTCATAAAGAAGATCCATAAAAGGCTTATTGTAAATCTCAAGTATTTCTTCCTTTGTCCAGTTGTATCTAATTTCCATAAAAATGAGTTTAAAGTCAAAAATAGCTAAAAAGTAAGCTTTAGTGAAGGTTTCAGGTTAAAAGATTTTTTCCTTTTGAAGCATTTTTTGTTAGAGTCTGCTTATCAATATACTTACAGCATTTCCTCCAAACCCTACTGCATTGACGAGAATATTGTCCAACTTTTGGGGAATTTCTTCTGAAGATTTAAAAGGAACCGGAATAAATTCCTGATGTTCCATCATAAGTATTGCCCATTCTATACTCAGTATTCCCGAAGCTGCAAAAGTATGTCCCAGCTTCCATTTGTTTGAGGTCATTGCCGGAATTTTATTACCGAAAACTTCTTTTACAGCATTTACTTCGGAAAGATCTCCTTTTCGGGTGCCGGGAGCGTGCATTACAATCGCATCGATTTCTGAAGGACTTATTTCTCCAATAGCCATTTTCATAGATTTCTGAAGACATTCCGCATTTGCTGAAATAGATACAGAATGTTTTAACTCTTCCGTAGCATAACCAATTCCGCTGATTTTGGCTATAGCTTTTTCAGGATTATTCTGAAGGCAAAGTATTCCTGCTGCTTCTCCCAGGACCATGGAATTTCTGCTTTTTTCCATATCCAGGGAGCGGCAGGGATAATCAAGATCTTCAGAAGCATAAATTTTCATTGCCTGCATTTGAGCAATTGTAAAAGGAGTTAACGCAGCTTCGCTCCCGCCAACCACGAAATTATTTGCCATCCCGCTTTGAAGCCACGCTACTGCATTTAATACGGCATGTAAACTCAGTAGAGCAGGTAACGCTGTGAGAAAATTCAGGTCCACCACTTTTCAGGTCCTGCGCAACCCAGGAGGAAATATTGCCAAGGGTTGTAGATGGAGAAGCGAAAGTTTCAGCTTTACCTGATGATAAGAAAGAGCGGTAATAATCTTCAAAAAGCCCGGTCGCACCCCTTGAACTCCCTATATTAATTCCAACATCCTGGCCACTTTTCCAACCTGCACGCTTTACTGCTTCCCTGGAGGCCAGCAACGCATATAATACAGACTTATCTAAATGTTTATATTTAGGGGAGAACTCCCGTAAATTATTAATTTCCTCTTTTAAGGAAGCAGGTAAAAATGCCGCTAATGCCGCGTTACCATCAAATATATGCCTGGTGATAAAATGTTTTGGACTCTTGTAGTTTTCCCATACTTCATCCTGTTGTATTCCCAAAGGAGATAAAGATGCCATGGAAGCTATATAAACCGGGGTTTTCAATTGTGGAATTTTCAACAAAAATAAGACCTCCCAACGCTACAGCTAAATTTTATAGCTAAAAATTTCTGTAAAAGCATTCAGATAATGATCTTATATGTGGTTTTCCTTGTCTCCTACATAGTATACACTAAGAATAGATTCCATTTGCTTCTCCCCCATAATAATTTTGTCAAGCTGCTGCTTTACTGCAGGTTCAATTAACTGCATTAGAGGCTGGTCCACACTATTTATTAAAGGCATTGCATCTTCCAGCTTCCTATCCCACTCCCCGTGGAAATTTACAAGATCATCTGGATATACTGTCGTTCTTTCTGTCCCCTCGTCTTTAGCTTTAAAGGCTTCGGTAACATTTAAATATCCGTAATCATCTGTCAGTTCTTCTCCTGCCTGTATGTCTCGTATAGCAATTTCAAAATCGTAGGCGGTCGAAAGACAATTTGACTTAAAACTGTGGTTTACATATTTGGAGATATCCCAGCACATCACAAAGTTACCTTTGTTATTTCTAAAGGTGTACTTATCTACCATTTGTTTGGTGAGCTCTTTCATCTTATCAATTTCACCCGGGGTGTATACCTGGTCCAGCTCATCCTGTACCCATGTTATTGTACCTTTTGGGATAAATTTAGTGGCAACCACTCCATATCCTATTTCGTCACTTATAAATTGAACTTCCGTGTCGGGATGCATCATATTTCCAAGAATTTTTATTCTAAAGTAATAAATTAAACCCTTGATTTACACGAATTATAAAAGCTATAACAAATTTTAAAATTTCTCCAGTGCAGCCAGTATACTGTCATGGATTTTATGCAGTTCTGCTTCGGAAATTATGTAGGGCGGAAGAACATAAATAGTATTTCCCAAAGGTCTAAGATATACTCCAAAATCCATAAAATGCCTGAATAACTGATTTCTTAGATTCCCATAGCGTTCCATTTCCACATCAAGTTCAAAGGCTAGTATTACTCCCAATTGGCGCAGATTTTTTCACCTTTGGATGAGCCCCAATTTTTTTAGCAAACGAATCATGAGAAGCTATAACTTTTTGGATGCTATTTTGGATTTCTTTTGAAGTCAGCAATTCTATTCCCGCTAAAGCTGCAGTGCAGGCTAAAGGATTGGCAGTGTAAGTATGGCCGTGAAATAAACCTTTACTAATTTCTTCTGAAAGAAAAGCATTATACACTTCCAACGTGCAGGAAGTAACGGCCATAGGAAGGAGGCTAAGCAGTAAGAGCTTTGGACATGCAAATAATATCGGGCTGAGTTTGCATATATTCTGAAGCAAAATTTCTTCCTGTTTTTCCGAAACCTGTCATTACCTCATCTGCAATAAGCAAGATGCCATTGTTTTTGCACATTTTAAGAATCTCATCCAGGCCTGCAGCATCATGAAATTTCATTGCGGCAGCACCCTGTACCAATGGCTCATAGATAAATCCTGCTATATTATTTTCAGAAATTAGATTTTCTAACCTTGAAATAACCTCAGCAGTATTTCTCCCATTTGGAACCGGAATACGAACCACTTGAATGAAATGATCCTCAAAAGCACCATTATAAACAGAAAGTCCTGAAACTGACATTGCTCCAAAAGTATCTCCATGGAAACCTTCTTCAAAAGCCAACATTACTTTCCTGTCATTCCCCAGGTTATAATGGTACTGAAGTGCCATTTTAATTCCTATTTCTGTAGCTGTAGAACCATTGTCACTAAAAAAGAGCTTTTGCTGGCCTACAGGAAGTATAGAAACAAGTGCCTCAGCCAACTTAACTGCGGGCTCGTGGGTAAAACCGCTAAAAACTACCTGATCCAGTTTCTGCATTTGCTCAGCAACTCTTGAAGTAATGAAGGGATTGCAATGACCGTAGGCACTGGTATACCAGGAGGAAATACCGTCTATGTATTCCTTCCCGTGTTCATCATATAATACAGCTCCTTTTGCCCGCGCAATTGCCATCATATCCGGAGAAAGCTGGTGCTGGGTAAGAGGATGCCAAAGATGTTTTTTATCTCTTTCAGAAAAAGTTGTTGTACCTAGCTATTTTTCCCGGAATAGAGGTAGACATGAAATATTGTTTTTGGAGTTGATGATCTGCGGAAGCATTTTCCCGCCGATCTAATTCTCAATTAATTTAGCACGAAATCCTTCAGCGTATTCCTTCACGACATTCTTATCAAAGTAAGGTTCTAACTCTATTCTACCGAGGCAGGGCACACCGCTCATCTTCAAAATAATTTCTTCAGAAGACCTGTTTTTTTCTCCGTTGAAAATTATTCCGAAGCAATTAAGTCCGCGGGATTTCAGTGCTTCCAAAGTTAATAAGGTATGATTAATACTTCCCAGATAATGCCGGGAAATTACTATTACTTTATCATCATTATCAATAAGATCAATTATAGTTTCGCTGTCGTTGATTGGAACCAGCAACCCACCTGCTCCTTCAATAACAAGATCATTTGAAGTTTCCGGCCTGAGAATTTCATTAGCATTTATGGAAACTCCATCAATATCTGCCGCAGCATGAGGACTCATTGGCGTGTTAAGTGAATAGGAATTTGGATGAAAGATTGTTTTTTTATTCGAGATCAATCTCCGCACCTTGTCAGTATCAGAATTATCCAGATCTCCTGCCTGGATCGGCTTCCAGTAATCGGCTTCAAGAGCTTCGGTAACAATGGCTGAAACTATAGTTTTACCAACATCAGTCCCAATACCTGTAATAAAATATGGCATAATTTTGTATTAAATCTATTTCCGCAGTTTTCACAGTGGTAATCCCGACGAGTGTAGATTGGCAAAGCAGTTATTAAAAAGGATATGATAAAAAAGAAGAAGGATTTCACGCCTTTTACATTAGTGTAATACTGTACCTGCTTACTTCCGCAGGCAGGACAATGCATGGCTTCACCTTCATCTGTTAAAGAATATTTATTTACAGAATTTAGAATTTTTACTGCTTCTGCCTCGTCCCTGGAATAGACCTTCAATTTTATTCCACCAATGGCATTGCTCACCAGAGGATCTGTGTCTATTGTCCATTGATCTCCCAGAAAAACTTTAATTCCCTCGGCTTCCAGTCTTCCTTTAAAGATTTGTGCCTCAGATGAATATTGAAATCTGGCGACGGTACTAAAAGCTTCTTCCATGTTTTCAGGATTAATCTTACTTACTATTCAGTAAAAACTACTGCTTTATAAAGATAGCTAAATGGGTTAAGACCTGCTCAACTTCAGAAAATGAATTATAACTATGAATACAAAATCTCAGTCGTTCCTTACCCTGCGGAACAGTTGGAGACAGAATAGGTTTCACTTCAAATCCTTCAGCTGCCAATTCTTTCGCAATAAATTTAACCCGCTCATTTCCCGGAATAACACAGCTGTGGATGGCAGAATGACTCTCGATGAAATAATCGTTAAGTCCATTGGATAAAGTGCATTTTTTAAAATGTTCAATATTGGTTTTTAGTCGGGCAATTTCTTTACCAACATTTGAGGCACTTTCTAATTCTTTGTAAACAGCTAAAATTGTAGCCAGTGAATGCGGCGGCAAACCTGTAGTATAGATAAAACTCCGGGCAAAATTTACCAGGTAATCTTTTAAATTCCGGCTTCCTAATACTGCTGCTCCATGACAGCCTAAAGCCTTTCCAAAAGTATAGATACGTGCAAAAATAATTTCTTCCAATTGGAGCTCCTGTACAAGACCATTCCCATTTTGCCCAAAGACTCCCGTGGCATGAGCCTCGTCTACTATAAGATAACAGTTGTTCTCTTTACACAGTTGCGCAAGGTCTTTCAATCTAGCTTTATCCCCATCCATTGAGAAAACAGACTCTGTTACAATAAATACAGCAGCATCCTCACTATGCGAGTCATACCGTTTTAGTAGCTCTATTATATGCAGATGATCATTGTGCCTGAATTTGTAGGCTTTGGCAGGACTCATAGAAATTCCGTCTCTTATTGATGCGTGCACCAGCTCGTCATATAAAACAAGATCACCTCTTTGCGGTACAGCAGAAAAAAAACCGATATTGGCATCATAACCTGAATTAAAAACCAGGGCTGCTTCAGAGGCGTGAAAGGAAGCGATTAAATCTTCTGCTAAATTGTAGAGCTTGTTATTACCGGATAGTAATCGGGAGCCTGTAGCACCGTTTCCAGCCAAGTTCTCTTTTTCTAGAAGAGCAGCTGCTTTCCTGCAAATATTTTCAGAAACAGCAAGACCCAAATAATCATTAGAGTAAAAGTCTATTAACTGGCTTTTTCCGGGTAGTCGCCGAAAAGAATTGTCCTTTTTTCTTTTCTCCAGCCTTTTGCCTAACTTTGATGGTAACTTCATAAAATAAAATTACAGCTTAAGAACCTAATTTAAATGGAAATTGCACTTTTTACCCTAAAAGTTTGTGCAGCGGTTGTTGCTTAGTGATACTTATTGGCCTGGAACGGGAATTTAGAGGAAAGGATGCAGGGCTCAAAACAAACGCTCTTGTAGCACTTGGCTCCTGTGTTTTTGTTCTTATATCTCTTACGTTTCGAGGTGAAGATTATGTAGACACCACCCGGGTATTAGGTCAAATTATTACAGGAATAGGATTTATAGGTGCAGGAACAATTTTACAGGAAAGAGGAAAAATTGAAGGCCTTACCAGTGCAGCGACCATTTGGTGTAGTGCAGCAGCAGGATGTCTTGCGGCCCTTGATTTTTTTGTAGAACTAGCCATTGTCCTGGGGCTCGTACTGTTTATCAATTTCATTTTAACCATTATCGAAAATAACCTAATTCGAAAACGGGAGAAAAAGGAACATAAAGAAAATGCTTACTTTAAAAAGCCTTAGTCTTTTGCTGCAGGTGTTTTAGTTTCAACTTCTTCACTTCCGCTGCTCAATTTTTGAGTATTAGGATCATATTGTCCTTTAAGCTCATCCATAACAGAACCTTTCCAAAGTTTCACCCCCGCGAAGTAAGAAGTACGACCAATGAGGTGGGCACTTATAGGTGCAGTAAGAAGAACGAAAAGAATAATCGCAAGCACCTTAGCTGTGCTGGCAAGGTCATAGGCATGTATTGCACCAGCAATGAGTAATAAGCCCACTCCCAGGGTTGCTGCTTTTGTGGTCACTGCCAGTCTCAAGTAAGTATCGGGCATTCGTATTAATCCTACTGCGGCAAGGAAGACGAAAACTGTTCCAAGGAATGCCATTACTCCTACAACTATATCTGTTATCATCTATTTATTTTTTTGCTGAATATAATATGTAAACGCTACTGTTCCTAAAAAGGCAATTAAGGCTAAAATGAGAGCTACATCCATTAATGCCTAAGCTGATTGTATAAAATACTATACGCACTTATAAAACCTATCCCGGTAGTGACTATTAGGTCTAAAGCAATTACCCTGTCTACCATGTTTGGACCTTTTATAAATCTATAAAAGATCAACACTACCGACAGTGAAAGTACCGGAAGAACAAAATATTCTATGAAATCAAATAATGTCATCTTACTATCTCCAAAATTCGCTTTTCAAAGCCGTTCTTAATTCCGTTAATGAAGCTCTCCCTATCCTTCAAATACATCGTGTGAATGTACATGACCTTCTTATCATCTGAAACATCTAAAGTCAAAGTACCGGGGGTAAGGGTAATAAGGTTAGCCAAAAATGTAATTTGAAGGTCAGATTGCACTTTTAAAGGATATTTTATAATTGCCGGAGTCATATGATATCCAGGTGTCATTACTTCATAAGCCACCTGGAAATTGGCTTTTAAAAGCTCCCACAAAAAATAAAAAATAAAACCAATTACTTTGGGAAGCAATCTAAAATAGCGGGCTTTCCTGGTACCCCTGGTAATAACCGTAAGAATAAAATAACTTAAAAGGAAGCCAAACAAAAAGTTGGAATAGGTAAAGTTCCCGGTAAGAGCCAGCCAGATAAAGGTTAATAATAAATTTGTTAAAAACCTGTTTTTCATTCTACATCATTTTGACTAAGTTCTATAAACTGCATCAATATACTGCTGACTATCCATTAATTCGCTAGCCACTCGTGTGGAAAGCTGCTGAATATTCTCTGCTGCAAATCCAATATATAAAGATATTAGAGAAAGAAATATTATTGGCGCCACCAATTGCGCTTTTCTAACTGTTGTCAATTTATTAAAATATCTAAAGTTAAGCCTCTTTGGAAGATCTACTTTATCCTTCCAAACAACATTTGCCCAAACCTTTGCTATAATTATCATTGTTATTAAACTGGCAAAGAGTATTGCCCCAATGGACCACCAGTGTTCAGAATTAAATGCCGCTGTAATGAGAGATATTTTAGGCCAGAAACCAGAGAGTGGTGGTATCCCTACCAATGAAAACAATGGTATTGCAATTAACAGGCTGATCTTGGGGTATTCTCTATACAAACCTCCAAGAGAAGAAATTTTATTAGTTCCTTTAATCCTGTAAATAAGCCCCCCCACCATAAACAAATTCGTCTTGACCACAATATCGTGAATAAGATAAAAAATAGTTCCTGCTATGGCCACTTCAGTAAAAAGACCGAGTCCAACAATCATATACCCGATATGACAGATTATGAGATAAGAAAAAACCTTTCTTAGGTTGGTCTGGACCAAAGCACCAAGTCCCCCACTTATTAAGGTAAGAATCGCCATTACAAGAATGGTATCCTGAAGGAAAACATCTCCCACAAATATAAGGGTGAACACCCGGATAAGAGCGTAGACCCCTACTTTGGTCAATAACCCTCCAAATATTGCTGAAACTGCCGATGGAGGAGTGTGATAGGAAGCTAAGCAACCAGAAGTACAATGGAAAAACTGCCGCTTTGATTCCGAAAGCAATAAGAAAAAGAATGGCTGTAATTTCTACAAGGCCTCTGTTCTCTATCGCTGCAACTTTCATAGAAAGATCGGCCATGTTAAGGGATCCGGTGAGGCCGTACAAAACTGCGATTGCAGTAAGAAAAATCATTGAAGCAAGAATGTTGAGCGTAAAATACTTTACTGCACCCTCGAGCTGTGCCTTTTCTCCTCCCAGAGTAATAAGAACAAAAGAGCTAATAATGATAATTTCAAACCAAACATAGAGATTGAAAATATCCCCGGTTAAAAAAGCCCCATTTAGACCTAAAAGTAAAAAATGGAAAATGGGAAAATACCCAAACTTTAGCCTGGCCGCAACTATAGAAGAAGCTGAAAAAGAAGAGACAGCCAGGCCCGAAATTGCCGTTAATAAAACCAGGGTAGCCGCAAGAGAATCTGCAACAAAGGTAATACCAAAAGGTGCACTCCAATTTCCGGCCTGCACTGTGTGTGTACCTGTGTCCCAAATATAGTTGAAAAGCCATATTGAAACCCCAAGGTTTATTATTCCTCCAACTATGCTTATCACTCTTTGCCAGCTTATCTTGCTCCAGCAGAACATTAAGATAATGCTTAAAAACAATTGAAGTAATAGTGGGTAAATAACTAGTTGTTGCATCATGAATCCTGGTCTATTGCGTTCATTTCATCCAAATCGTCGGTTTTTACCACTTTGTATGCTCTTTTTATAAGGATTATTGCAAAAGATTGTAAACCAAAACTTATTACGATAGCTGTTAAAATCAGCGCCTGTGGAATAGGATCGGCATAGGCATCTTCAAAAACTTTAAGATCTCCGGGAATTAAAGGCGGACTTCCTTTGGTAATCCTTCCCAATAAAAAAATAAGAAGATTGGCGCCATTGCCCAGTATGATGATCCCCAGGATCAATTTCACAAGGCTACGCCGAAGGATCATATAGATCCCTGCGGCATAAAGAACACCAATTAATATAGCTAAGACAATTTCCATAAATTAAATCGTGTCTGCAATTGTAAAAATTATTGTAAGAGTTACGCCTACCACAACCATATACACTCCAATATCAAAAAATAGGGCAGAACCCAGGTAACCTATAACAGGTATGGCTTCTGATGCCCAAAGACCTGTCATAAACGGTAAATTAAAAAGAAAGGGAGCCATACCGCTAATAAAAGCAAGTGCCAATCCAAATGGCATTAAAAAACCAGGATGGAACTTTAATAGGTGCTTAGTATTTGTTAAGCCATTGGCAAAAGCGTGTAACACAAATGCAATAGAAGCCATTAAACCACCCACAAAACCACCTCCCGGGAGATAATGACCACGCAGAAGAATAAAGACAGAAAATAAAAGCAATACAGTAAAAGGTAGGTGGAAGCTGTTCTTAATATAATAGTTCTCATAATTTCTCCTATTTAACGTTGATCTGTCTCCTTAAGCCTTAATTTTAACAATCCGAATACTCCAATAGCTGCAATTGCCAGAACTGAGATTTCCATAAAAGTATCAGCCCCTCTAAAATCTACCAATATTACGTTCACCACATTTTTACCATGAGCGAGTACGTAAGCGTTTTCTGCATAATACTGAGAAATTTCTTTATTAATAAGCTCTGCAAGAACCTCAAGTATAAGAATTGTAATTATTGTTCCCAGGGCGAGCGAAAGTACCCCATCCTTAATCCTTGTTTTATAATCAGACAATTGCAGGTATCTTGGCAGCCTGTAGAGTACAAGTACAAAGAGAATAACTGTTAAAGTATCTATAGAAAACTGGGTCATTGCAAGATCGGGGGCACTATAAAAAATAAAAAGCAAACAAATAGCAAGTCCAACAATTCCCATGGAAGCAACTGCTGCCAATCTGGATCTGGTGAAAACGGTAAAAATTATTGCCACCAGCATTATAGCTACGACCACCATTTCGTAAATTGTAATTTCAGTAAGTGAAGCCGGATCTATTGCAAATTTTGCCGATTTATACAGAGCGTACCCTAACAACGTAATCATGAAAACCAGAATTACTGAAACGTAATTCCTAAGATATCCATTCTGTGAGAGCCTGGTCCAGCCCGAAGAAAACTTATTAAAGAAACTCCACGAGTTGGTCATAACGGATTTTGGCGAAAGAAATTCCACTCTTGCCGCAGTATTCACCAACTTTTGAGACGGTTTAACGACAAAATATAACACTGTACCAATTACTATGGTGGCAGCACTTAACCACAGTACTGTATTGAAACCATGCCACAACTGTAAATGATGTTCTCCCGCATCTTCCCCCATTGCAGCAACAACAGGCTTAATGAGAGAACCCTCTATAATTCCGGGAAAAATTCCGAAAACAAGCCCGGCGACAGATAATAATACTGGTGGCACCCATAAGAGAGGTCCGGGAAATTTAGTCTTCTCGAGTTTTTCCGGAAGCTTACCAACAAAGGGACTTATTCCGGCAACAAAACCCGCATGCAGTAATAAAATTTTTGTAATGAGGATCAAAGCAATCCAAAGAACAGGAGCCCCTACAACTGCCAGAGTTGATTCATAAGTCAATTCCTTTCCAAGGAAACCTATAGTCGGCGGAATACTAAGCACTGGAAATGGCTGCAAGAAATCCTGCTATTGCCACAGGAAGCATGACTTTTCTTAAACCTTTTAAGAAAGTAACATCGCGGGAATGAGTTTGATGATCTATTATACCTGTCACCAGGAATAAAGTTGCTTTATATAAAGCGTGCACGATTATAAAAACGGCAGCCGCAAGTAAGGCACCTTCTGTTCCCTGCCCAATAAGGAATACCAGAATTCCCAAAGCAGAAATAGTAGAATAAGCCAGAATTCCTTTGAGATCGATACGGAATAAAGTGTGTATTGCAGAATATACCATCGTAATAGCTCCTACAATAATTAAAGTTGAATTCCAGAATTCGTTACTCCCCAGGACAGGAGTAAGCCTCATTAAAAGATAAATTCCGGCTTTAACCATTGTAGCTGAGTGAAGGTAAGTGGAAACCGGAGTTGGAGCTTTCATTGCTCCCGGTAACCAAAAATGAAAAGGAAACTGTGCTGATTTTGTAAATGCTGCTCCAAAAATCAGGATGGCAATTAAGACAAAATACGGACTGTTAATTATTTCACCACTTGAAGCCTGAAGTTCTGTAATGCTGTAGCTACCTCCTACTGATCCTAATATTAGAGCTCCTGCCAACAAAGCTAACCCACCAAAGCTAGGTTATCGCCAAAGCAGTTATTGCTGACTTTCTTGACTCAGGATTGGAATTGTTAAATCCAATTAGAAAGAATGAACTTATGCTGGTGAGTTCCCAAAAGACAAACAAAGAAATTAGGTTATCTGATAGTACAAGCCCCAGCATTGCTGCCATGAACATGCTCAAATAACCATAAAACCTATCCAGATATTCGTGACCTTTTAAGTACGAGGCCGTATAGGCAAAAACCAGAAAGCCTATTCCTGTTATCATTAAAGAAAAAAGAAGAGACAGACCGTCCAGGTGAAAATCAAGATTTACACCAAAAGAAGGAACCCAGGGATAACTATGAACAATTGTATCTCCCCCGGAGATTTGAGGAATAAACTGTAAAAAATAAAGAAACAGTCCTAAAGGAACCAACGCAGATACAATTGCGAATTTTCCTTTGAAGAATTTTCCGGCTACTACCAATAACAATGAAAAGA
This sequence comes from Antarcticibacterium sp. 1MA-6-2, assembly GCF_021535135.1. Lineage (NCBI taxonomy): Bacteria > Pseudomonadati > Bacteroidota > Flavobacteriia > Flavobacteriales > Flavobacteriaceae > Antarcticibacterium > Antarcticibacterium sp. 1MA-6-2. The sequence goes on from NZ_CP091036.1 coordinate 2,622,693, forward strand.
TAAATCCTAAAAGTATAGCTATTAGCATATGCGACTTTAAAAATTCCGTTTACGCAAATATAACAGTTATTATTGAAGTTAAAAGACACAGAAAACAGTTATAACGCTATAAACCACCTTCTTCAGCAGGTGCAGAATCTTAACGAACTCATAATAACGACCTACCTTAATATTCAAAAATTTCCTAAAAAAATATTTTTAAAATTAAATCTAAGTCTGTTATTGTTTATCGATAATTTTATAATATGTTTGTTATCGAAAAACAATAATAAATGAAAACAGGCACCTCCATTCAACCTCCCATTCTGCTTAAAACAATTTTGGACATATTTTTCTGGCTCACATTATTGGGTTTGATTTTCAAGACTATTTTCACATTTTTCTATTGGTTTACTGATATTGATATTCCGGTTATGGTCACCATTAATGATTTAGAGGTAAACGAATTTAGTTTATCGTTGGGTATAGGAATTCTGTTCAAAATGATTATTTCAGCTGTTTTTATCTATATAATTTATTTACTTCGGAAGGTAGTGCGCAGTTTTTTTAAGCGAAAGGTATTTACTCCTCTTCAAATTGCAGGTCTAAAATTAATTGGCCAACTTATTATAATCACCGCACTTGCTGAAGTAGGTTTGAATTTCTTTCTTAGACTGGTCCTGGAACAAAGAGCCAGTGTAGGACTCCGGTTTGAAACATCATTTGATTCTTTATGGTTTAGCCTTGCCCTGGGTTTATTTTTCATCCTTCTCTCTAAATCCTTCAGTTATGCCCGAAGCGTACAGGAAGAAAATGAACTTACCGTATAATATGGCAATAAAAATCAATCTCGACCTGATACTGGAAAAACGTGGCATGAGAAGCATCGAACTTGCAGATGCTATAGGTATTACAACAGCCAACCTGTCGATTCTAAAAACGGGAAAAGCAAAGGCAGTAAGATTTTCAACTCTGGAAGCCATTTGCAAGGTGTTGGAGTGTCAACCGGGGAATATTTTAGAATATTCAGAAGAATAAGAAGCAGGAATCTTACGAATGAATAAGGCACAAAAAAACAGTGAAACAGCAAGTTCCCACATCAAAAATTCATTGCCGTGGATAAAGCAGGCCCCCGGTGATATTCCATATTTCATTGCTAAAGATGGAACAGACTTTACACCTATTGGACAAAATGACGCGATAAACTGGCCGGATTTCAATAACCTGTTCAAACGTAAAGATCTGGAACAGGTAGAAAATCATTTAAAATGGCTGAAAGCTCATGGAATTACTGTTCTGAGATTCATGATGGAATACAGCCAGAACAATTACAGTATCTTGAGAAGCCTGTGGGTAAGTTTCAGGCGAATATGGTGCAGCTTTGGGATGATCTTTTTCAATTATGTGAGAAGCACGAAATGCGACTGCTAATAACACCAGTAGATACTTACTGGATGTGGCTGCGATGGAAGCACCACCCATACAATAAAAAGAATGGAGGACCTTGTGTCAGAAGAAGTGAGTGGCTAATGTGTAAGGAGACGAGGGAGGCTATTAAAAACCGCTTCACATTTTTCATTTCCCGCTGGGGAGGAAGTGGAGCTCTTTTTGCGTGGGACTTATGGAACGAAATACATCCCGCTCATTGCGGCGGAAAATCAGAATACATTATACCCTTCATTTCTGAAATAAGTGATCACGTGCGAAATCTCGAATTAAAGTTGTACGGAAGGTCACATTTACAGACCGTGAGCATTTTTGGTCCCCAATTAGATAAAAATCCTGAGTTAGCAGATGCGATTTTCCGGCATCCGAAACTGGATTTTGCAAGTTCACATTTTTATGATGCTGCTACCATTAATAACCCTAAAGACACTGTTCAATCTGCAGTCGTTACTGGAAAATTAGTGAGAGAGGCCCTTCAGCATATAACTGACAACAGGCCATTTCTGGATTCGGAACACGGACCTATTTATGCTTTTAAAAATAGAAAGAGAATTCTTCCGGAAGCTTTTGACGACGAATATTTTAAACATATCCAATGGGCACATCTGGCATCCGGAGGAGCCGGGGGCGGAATGCGATGGCCCTACAGGCATCCGCACGTTTTAACCGAGGGGATGCGCAGGGAGCAGATAATTTTGAGTAAGTTTAGCAATCTTGTGAAATGGAAGACCTTCCGAAGAAAAAATATTAATGAAGAAATAAGACTATCTAGTAAAGCTTTTACATCATTTGGTTGCTCTGATTCCACACAGGCAATAGTATACCTGCTGCGGATTGATGCTATAAAAAGGAAACAAATAAATAAAAAGGCAAAGCCTGTAGACGTTAAAATGATAATTCCGGAAATGGCTTCAGGGACCTTCTTAATAACGGAATTCAATACCCACACAGGAAGCATAGAGAAAAAATGGGAGATTGTGCAAATTTCGCCGGGCAATTTAATCCTTCAGCTTTATGACTTAACCACAGATCTGGCTGTTCTGGTGCAGGCAATATCTGAGGGAAAACAGGTATAAAAAAAGCCCCGCAATGCGAGGCTTTAAAATATCATTTTTTGAACTTAATCGGCAAGCACTATTGCTTTATTATCTTTCATTTCAAGAACTCCGCCTTTAATTGGATAATAAAGAACATTGGCAGCTCCTGTTTCGCTTCTAAAATCTTTAGAAAGCTTCTTAAGATCCTGCTGGCTTTCTGATGCAAGATTTATTTGTACTTCCCCCTTAGTTAAAAGTGAAACTATTGGCGCGTGATGATTAAGCATCTGGAATTCACCCTCAACTCCGGGAACCTTTACTGCTTCAACTTCAGCTCCAAAAACTACTGCTTCGGGAGTAACTATTTCTAAATACATATTTTTTAGTATTGAGATATGAGTATTGAGTATTGAGTATTGAGATATAAGTATTGAGTAATTAGTTTAGAGACTCTCTCACTACTAACTACTCAATACTCAATACTATTTATGATTCAGCAAGCATTTTCTCACCTGCCTCGATCGCTTCTTCAATAGTTCCTTTCAGGTTAAAGGCAGCTTCCGGATATTTATCCAGTTCCCCATCCATGATCATATTAAAGCCTTTAATCGTTTCTTTAATATCAACAAGAACTCCTTTTAGACCTGTAAATTGCTCAGCTACGTGGAATGGCTGAGAAAGAAAACGCTGAACACGTCTTGCACGTGATACTGCAAGTTTATCTTCTTCAGAAAGTTCCTCCATACCAAGAATCGCGATAATATCCTGAAGTTCCTTATACCTCTGCAAAAGCTCTTTTACACGCTGGGCACAGTTATAATGATCTGCTCCAAGTATTTCTTTAGTAAGAATACGGGAAGTAGAATCCAAAGGATCCACCGCTGGATAGATACCCAGCTCGGCAATTTTTCTTGAAAGTACGGTTGTAGCATCAAGGTGGGCAAAGGTTGTTGCTTAAGTGCCGGGTCAGTCAAGTCATCCGCAGGTACGTAAACCGCCTGTACAGATGTAATAGATCCGTTTTTAGTAGAAGTAATACGTTCCTGCATCGCACCCATCTCTGTCGCAAGAGTTGGCTGGTAACCTACCGCAGAAGGCATACGTCCTAACAGTGCAGATACCTCAGATCCTGCCTGTGTAAAACGGAAAATGTTATCTACGAAGAAAAGTACGTCTTTCCCCTGTCCTTCTCCTGCTCCATCACGGAAATATTCAGCAATTGTAAGTCCTGAAAGGGCTACTCTTGCACGTGCTCCCGGTGGCTCGTTCATTTGTCCAAAAACGAAAGTTGCTTTAGATTCCTTTAAAGCAGTTTTATCAACTTTAGAAAGGTCCCATCCGCCTTCTTCCATAGAATGCATAAAGTCCTCTCCATATTTTATAATCCCAGATTCAAGCATCTCCCTAAGAAGGTCATTCCCTTCACGGGTTCTTTCTCCAACACCTGCGAATACAGATAAACCACCGTGTCCTTTTGCAATGTTGTTGATCAATTCCTGAATAAGTACTGTCTTACCAACACCTGCACCTCCAAAAAGACCAATTTTACCACCTTTTGCATATGGTTCAATAAGATCAATTACTTTAATCCCGGTAAAAAGAACTTCAGTAGACACAGAAAGATCTTCAAATTTTGGAGCTTCTCTGTGAATTGGCAAGCCTTTCTCACCAGCCTTTGGAAGATTTTCCATCCCATCGATGGCATCTCCAATCACATTAAATAATCGGCCATAAACTTCTTTCCCGATAGGCATCTGGATAGGAGCTCCTGTAGCAATAACTTCTACTCCACGGCTTAACCCATCTGTAGAATCCATAGATACGGTTCTTACGACATCTTCACCAATATGAGACTGTACTTCCAGAACCAAAATAGATCCATCTTTCCTGGTAATTTCCAGGGAATCGTAAATTCTTGGTAAACCAATGTTTTCCGCGTTAAAAACTACGTCAACTACAGGGCCAATGACTTGTGCAACTTTACCTGTGATTTTAGACATTATATAATTCTTTATTGTTTAGACTGATATTTTTTAAGACAAACCCGATAAATCCCTAGATAATAAGAATATACCCTAAGCCTTTTTCCGGGTGCAAAGATAGTTTTTTCTTTATAAAATTAAACAGGCTCCAGTACAACTTTTTCTGAAAAATTACGATAATGCCGAAAACCTCTCCGAAGCCCGTAATAAGCAGGAAATTTGGCAATTACAGAAGTGAGGTAGTAAAAACACAAAAGCCCCTTCATGTTATTGAAGAGGCTTTTTACTTATTAAATATGATAATTTATTCTACAGTCACCGATTTGGCAAGGTTTCGTGGCTGGTCAACATTTTTACCTAACATTACTGCTATATGGTAAGAAAGTAATTGAAGAGGAATGGTAGTTAACAGAGGAGTAAGGAGCTCCAGTGTTTCGGGAACTTCTATGACATAATCTGCCAATTCTCTTACCGCCTCATCTCCTTCAGTAACAACTGCTATGATCTTTCCGCTTCGGGATTTAATCTCCTGTATGTTACTAACAACTTTATCATAATGACCCTTCCTGGTAGCAATAACCACAACAGGCATTTGTTCATCAATTAGAGCAATAGGGCCATGTTTCATTTCGGCAGCCGGATACCCTTCTGCATGTATATAAGAGATTTCCTTTAATTTTAAAGCTCCTTCAAGTGCAACGGGAAAATTATACCCTCTTCCCAGGTAAAGACAATTTGGTGCCTCTTTATACTTATCAGCAACAATTTTCACATGCTCATTTTCCTCCAGTGCCGTGGAGATCTTAGCGGGAATTCTATCAAGCTCCTGTAAATGAAGTCTAAATTCAGAATCGGAAATTGTTCCTCTATATTTTGCCAATTTTAATGCAATAAGTGTAAGAACTGTAATTTGAGTAGTAAATGCTTTTGTAGAGGCCACTCCAATTTCAGGTCCAGCGTGAGTATAAGCTCCGGCATGGGTCTCTCTCGAAATAGAAGAACCTACTACATTACAAACTCCAAAGACGAAAGCGCCCTTTTCCTTAGCAAGTTTAATAGCAGCCATGGTATCTGCTGTTTCTCCACTTTGAGAAATGGCGATCACCACATCATTTTCATAAATGACTGGATTTCTGTATCTAAATTCTGAAGCGTATTCTACCTCAACAGGAATCCTTGCCAGGTCTTCAAATATATATTCTGAAACCAGGCTTAAGCATGCCACGAAGTACCACAGGCTACAACAATTATTCTTTTAGCATTGGCAAGTCTTTCGATATTATCATCTACTCCCGCCATTCTTATAATACCTTCATTCACGAGCATTCTACCCCTATAGGTATCGGTAATTGCATTTGGCTGCTCGTATATTTCCTTAAGCATAAAATGCTCATAGCCACCTTTTTCTATTTGCTCAAGATTCAGCTGTAATTGCTGAACATAAGGGTCTACCATGGAATCATCCTGAATCTTTCTCACTTTAATAGATTTACCACGTCGCACAACTGCCATTTCTCCATCTTCAAGGTAAATTGCATCACTGGTAAATTCAATGAACGGAGAGGCATCAGATGCTATAAAAAATTCATCTTCTCCAATCCCTATAGCAAGAGGGCTTCCCAACCGGGCAACAACAAGCTCATTAGGTTTTCTTTTGTCAAATACGGTAATGGCATAAGCACCAATCGTTTGGTTAAGTGCGATTTGAACAGCCTTCCCCAGCTTCACGTCCTCATTGACCATTACATCTTCAATAAGATTTACCAGAACTTCAGTATCTGTATCAGATTGAAAGGTGTATCCCCGCTTTTTAAGTTCCTTTTTTAGAGAATCATAGTTTTCAATGATCCCGTTATGTATAATTACAAGGTTTCCTGAATTTGAATAGTGTGGATGTGAATTTACATCGTTTGGCACACCATGAGTAGCCCAGCGGGTATGTCCTATTCCTATAGTTCCGGAAGTAGAAGTAGTTTCTTCAAATTTCTTTTTTAGATCTGCAACTTTTCCTTTTGTTTTACAGAGATTAAGATTTTCGCCATCAAATAAAGCAACTCCCGCACTATCATACCCGCGATACTCCAAACGTTGCAATCCTTTCATTACTATGGGATAGGCATCCCGGTTTCCTATATAACCTACAATTCCACACATAACTAATTTGTCTCAGTATAATAAATATTAAACTTCAGTCTTTTTTCTTCATCGGGAGAAAGATTCCCGTGTAAAACTGTTCCCTTTGGCATTATTACAGATCCTGATGGCACCCTAATAGCAGGTGGCAATGACACTTCATCTTCCGCAGGTACTTTAACTGAAGCATTCGCAACATCTTTTAAATGCTGGATCACTACCAAACCTAGAGTGGCATTTTCTGTCTCTTCGTTTAAGATCCTTCGCACATGTTCAGTTATTCTAATTCGGTAATAAAGACCATTTCCGTTATCATCTCTTACTAATTCCGGAGCGTGAGAAGTATAAGCCAAAGCAGGGTCCTGCACCCCAACCTGTTGGATCTATGCGGTAATCAAATAACAATTCATTTTTGTCAAGGTTGTAAAGATAAACTCTGGATGGCTCTGCCTGTCCTTGTTCAAAACCAGTACGGTTGACATAAAAAGTAAGGTTAGCATCATTTATAAGCCAGTCTTTTTCCCTTAGCTCTGCCAACTCAGCTTCATCCTCAAATAACTTAATTATAGCCATACTACCCTCGCCACCTTTAAGATAAAGGTTTGCCGCTCCCTCTTCCTCATTAGAACTTGCTATATCTTCTTTAATAGCTTCAGGTAATTCCTGTACAAAGGTATTTACCCGGTTTGGACCAAAATTGATCTTAAAACTTCTTTCTTCTTCGGTTTCAACTTCATCTTCCTCTTCAACGTTAGTATAGTAAAGAGTGATTCCCGCCTCACCATTAGCAAAATTCAGCAACATCATGGAACCATCCTCATTGACAGGTTCAGCCATAAAGTAAAGGCCCCTAATAAAGTTTCTAAAATTATTACCATTGAGCAATTGCGCAGAACCTTCTTTTTCTAAAATATTTTCTTTAAAAAATTCTGTCGATAAATGGATTCGCATCCTTGGAGACACAGTAACAGTGTCCATTGATCCTGTATCATTGGGTTGACGGTAGGAAACACTGCTATTGGATGGCTTAAAAGACTCATTCACATATAAAGGTTGTCCCACTAAGGAATTTCTTAAGGTAGGATCCAAATTTGAATAATATTTCTGCCTGCTTTCAAAGTTTGCATCGGGATCATAATCATTTAAAAAATAATTTGATCTGGCAATAGTCAGCTTAAAAGGTGAATTTCCATATATAGAATCAAGTTCATAAACGGGATTTCCATCTAAATCAACATCAGTTTGAGTGCTAAAATAAGGAACTGTAAGGACCACACTATCCAATCTTGGTTCATTTCCAAAGCTTGGATTATTAGCGGACAGGCTTATCTGGGTCAACACGTTTGCCGTGTGAACTCCATAGACAGGTTCTTTATACACACCTAATAGATTTGCAGATAAGTTGTTTGTTTGAACAGCAGTTAATTCCTGTGTATATGCAACAACACCTGCCTCGTAATTGGGAACCTCATCAAGATCTCCTCCAATTAGGCCTCCTCCAACGCTGGTAAAATCATCGTCACAGGATATAAATGCTAAAACCAAAAACACAAGGGCCGGGAAATAGCGCATTCTTTTCAATAAAATCATTGGGTACTAATTACTTATTGTGATAAAACGTGGGAGCTGTAAAATTCCTGATAAGCAATAGAGAATTCTTCAGGACTTTTATAATCTAAAACGGGTTTTTCTATCTTCTTAAGATATTTACTTAATTCATCTGGTATATTATCCCCGCCAACGATAACTGCGTCAGAATTATCTATAGCAGTTTTCATGAGGTTAACATAAGTGGGTTTTTTAAGATGCTTCACATCTGAATTTTCAAGGCCATCAAACAATACTTTCTTACTTAGGTTGTTATCTAACGTATCATCAAAGCTTTGATTGTATACAGAAGTAACAATTTTAGCATCAGCAAACAATGGTTCCTTCCCATAATAATTCCTTAAATACAGTGGCAGCAGCGATGACAGCCAGCCATGAACGTGAATTATATCAGGTGCCCAATTAAGTTTTTTTACTGTCTCTATCACCCCTTTTGCAAAGAAAATGGCACGCTCATCATTATCAGGAAAAAGTTTTCCTTCTTCATCTGTAAGAGTGGCCTTTCTTTTAAAATAATCTTCATTATCTATAAAGTATACCTGCATCCTTTCCTTGGGGATAGAAGCAACTTTAATAATAAGTGGCATGTCAAGATCATCGATAACCAGGTTCATACCAGAAAGCCTTATAACCTCGTGTAATTGATGCCTTCTTTCATTAATATTCCCATAGCGAGGCATAAAGATTCTAATTTGACCACCCAAACCGTTGACCATTCTGGCGGCTTCAAAAGACATAGATGATATATCGGTTTCGGGCAGGTAAGGTATAACTTCAGATGATACGTACAATATCCTCTTATCTTTCATATGTTATCTTGTTTGTTCTTTAATGGGTAATGTGCAACGGGCGCAAATACTCATAGGGACTTTTCTATTTACGCATTGCTCTCTTCATATCATTTTTGGCTTTTACGAATAAAAAACATGCAAAAATACAAAAATTTATGCAGTTTGCCAGAGATATCTTAAGTTTGCACGCTGTTAATTTTCTATCAAAATGCAAATTTTTAAAGAGAAAGCCGCCTTAAAACGCGCAATTAGGTCGCTAAAACAGGAGGGAAAATCAGTAGGATTTGTTCCTACCATGGGCGCTTTACACCGGGGACATCTTTCCCTTGTAACACAAGCTGCAGCAGCCAGTGACACGGTGGTGGTAAGCATTTTTATTAACCCCACCCAGTTTGATAATCCCGAAGATCTTAACAATTATCCCAGAACCCTGGACTCTGACATTTTATTACTGAAAAATTTAGGCCAAAATTTAATCATTTTTACCCCCAGCGCATCTGAATTATACGGAAATGATATTAAAGCAGAACATTTTGCTTTTGACGGACTTGAAGATGAAATGGAAGGAAAGTACCGGACAGGACATTTTGACGGGGTGGGAACTGTAGTTAAAAAACTATTTGAAATTGTTAAGCCCGATAAAGCCTTTTTCGGAGAGAAAGACTATCAACAACTTCAAATCATCAGGAAATTAACTGAAAAAGCAGGATTACTTGTAGAAATAATTGGTTGCCCAATAGACCGGGAAGAAAATGGTCTTGCAAGGAGTTCCAGGAATGAGCGACTAACTCCGGAATTGAGGGATGAGGCGGCTTTTATATATCAAACCCTGCTATCTGTCCGCGACAAATTTGGTACAGAAAGTGCAACAAAGATAAATAAATGGGTAAACAGCGAATTCGAGAAACATCCGGCTCTAAGGCTTGAATATTTTGAAATTGCAGATAATGATTCACTTAAAACAGCAAAGGAAAAAGAATCCGGAAAAGTGTATCGCGCTTTTATAGCTGCATACGCCGGGGAAATTAGGCTTATAGATAATATCGCTTTATAAAATTAAAATTTGAAAATGCAGATTCACGTAGTAAAATCTAAAATCCATCGCGTTAAATGTACCGGGGCAGACCTTAATTACATTGGCAGTATTACCATTGATGAAGATCTAATGGACGCAGCAAATATTATTGAAGGAGAAAAAGTACAAATCGTAAATAATAACAATGGAGAAAGACTTGAAACCTATGCCATCCCAGGGCCCCGGAACTCCGGTGAAATTACTTTAAATGGGGCTGCGGCAAGAAGAGTAGCTAAAGGTGATGTTCTTATCCTTATAACATATGCAATAATGGATATTGAGGAAGCTAAAAAATTTAAGCCTTCCCTGGTATTTCCAAATGAAGCAAACAATCTTTTGAATTAAAGCTTTTTGAATAGTACTACAAAAAAGGCACTAAAAATTATACTCCCACTATCCCTGGGAGTTTTTTTGATCTATTATTCTTTGAGCAGTGCCACCCCCGAGGAAAGGATAGAGCTTTGGGAGAACATTACTTCTGCCCACCCGGGCTGGATCCTACTTTCAATGTTTTTCGGGATCTTATCTCACCTTTCCAGAGCTTATCGCTGGAAGTATCTACTGGAGCCAATGGGTTACCTGCCAAGGTTTCCCAATAGTTTTATGGCTGTGATGGCTTAGTTACCTTACTAACTTTGGAATTCCCCGTTCAGGTGAAGTGTTACGAGGATTAACTATAACCAGCTACGAAGGAATACCCTTTGAAAAAGCCTTTGGAACAATTATTTCTGAAAGAATTGCCGATTTTTTCATGCTCCTCTTAATAATAGGGGTTACTTTAATCCTGCAGGCGGAATACCTTCTCACTTTTTTCAGAGAAAATAAAATTAATCCCTTAATGACCCTGGGAATTCTACTGGCTTTATTGGCGGTAGGAATTCTTATTCTTATGTTCATAAGAAGATCTACGCATCCATTTATGCAGAAGATTAAAAATTTTGCCCGTGGTTTACTGGAAGGAATGCGCAGTATTTTACAAATGAAAAAAAAGGTCGCCTTTATCCTCCACACACTTTTTATATGGATCATGTACATACTAATGACTTATGTCCTGATCTTTACCGTTCCTGAAACAGCTTCACTCTCTTTTGGTGTAGTAATGGTGCTCTTTGTAGTAGGAGGCTTCACAATTTCTGCCACTAATGGAGGAATAGGAATATTCCCGGTAGCTTTTGGTGCCGCTTTGATGTTATTTGGTATTAGCAGGCAGGGTGGCGAAGCATTGGGTTGGATAACCTGGACCACTCAAACCATTATGATTGTAATACTGGGAGGGCTTTCCTTCCTTTTTCTACCAATTTATAACCGTAAGAAATAATAACTATATTGGTGGCCCAAATCTAACACCAATTCTATGGCAAGAAAACTACTTTTCTTACTGTTACTGGTAGCCCCCTTTGTGACCCCGGCACAAGTAACTTATCAAACAATACAATCTTCTAAGTTAGGAGAAACAAGAGAATTAAAGATCCAACTCCCGCGAAATTATGAGCAAAACAAGGATAAAGTTTATCCTGTTATGTTGGTTTTAGACGGAGATTATTTATTTGAACCTGTAGCAGGTAATGTAGACTACTACTCATATTGGGAAGATATTCCCGAGATGATTGTAGTGGGTGTAAACCAGGTTTCTACTCGTGAAGAAGATGCTTTTTACGACAACCAAAGGTTTCTCCCGGCTGATAAAGGTGCCAAATTTTTTGAATTTCTGGGAATGGAACTACTTCCATTTGTCGAATCAAAATACCGAACAGCACCCTTTAGAGTTATAGTGGGCCACGACTTTACATCTAACTTTATCAACTATTACTTATTAAAAGAAACACCTCTTTTTCAGGGCTATATAAATTTAAGTCCTGATCTCGCTCCTGAAATGGCAAATCGTGTGGCCAGTTCTCTGGAACGGTCAACAAACAAAACCTGGTACTACCTCGCAACATCCGGAGAAGATATTCCCAGCTTAAAAGAAGAAATAATTGATTTTGACGCAAAGCTCGCGGGTATAACCAATAAAAATTTGTTCTACAATTTCGACAATTTTGAGGATGCAACTCATTATACCTTAGTGGGAAATGCCATACCAAAAGCTATTGAACAGATTTTCCAGGTATATCGGCCAATCTCTATACAGGATTACAACAGGATCTTGCTGCAAACTTCTGTTTCAGCTTATGATTACCTGGTAGAAAAATATGAATCTATCCATACCCTTTTTGGAATAGATAAAACAGTGCGAATCAATGATTTCATGGCAGTGTATAATGCTATGGAGAAGACCAGGAACTGGGAAGGGTTAAAAGATCTTTCAAAACTGGCAGCAAAGAATTATCCAAAAACAATGCTGGCAACTTATTTTGATGCCAGGTATGAAGAGGAAATTGGCGACCCTAAAAAGGCGATGAGAAGCTATCAAAACGCTTATGGCCAGGAGCCAGTTGCTTTTCTTACTGTAGACTTTATGCTTGAAAAGGCTGAAAAAATAAAAAATGATTTTGGGTACTAAAAATCAGGACGATAAAATAAATGGCTAAGGTAAAGACGACTTTTTTCTGCCAGAATTGCGGCACTCAACATTCCAAATGGCAGGGACAATGCAGTGCCTGTAAAGAGTGGAACACACTTGTAGAAGAAGTTGTCCAAAAACCCGATCAAAAAGACTGGAAACCGCAGGCGTCGCGAGAGGTAAAAAGAATACCTAAACCTCTTCGGATCTCTGACATTGAAGTAGGCAATCAGCCCAGGTTAAATACCAATAATTCAGAATTAGACCGGGTGCTGGGCGGTGGCCTCGTTCCCGGTTCTCTTACTCTTTTAGGAGGGGAGCCTGGAATTGGGAAAAGCACATTATTACTACAGATATCTTTACATTTAAAACAAAAAACATTGTATGTTTCAGGAGAGGAAAGCCAGCAACAAATAAAGATGCGGGCCGAACGAATAAATCCCAATCCTGCCAATTGTTATATTCTTACTGAAACAAAAACCCAAAACATCTTCAGGCAAATAGAGGAACTCGAACCCGAAGTGGTTATAATTGATTCCATTCAAACCCTCCATAGCGATTACATAGAAAGTTCTCCGGGAAGCATTTCTCAAATTAGAGAATGTACGGCTGAGCTTATCAAATACGCTAAAGAAAGTGCTGTTCCTGTTATCCTCATTGGCCATATCACCAAAGAAGGAAGTATAGCAGGCCCAAAAGTCCTGGAACATATGGTAGATACGGTTCTTCAGTTTGAAGGAGACAGAAATCATGTTTATCGCATTTTAAGGGCACATAAAAACAGGTTTGGTTCTACTCATGAACTAGGCATTTATGAAATGCAGGGAAGTGGCTTAAGAGAAGTTTCAAACCCTTCTGAAATTTTGATCTCCAATAATGATGAAGGATTAAGTGGCACCGCCATCGCCTCAACTCTGGAAGGAATGCGCCCCTTGATGATTGAGATCCAGGCCCTGGTAAGTTCTGCTGTTTATGGCACTCCCCAGCGTTCAGCAACCTAGGTTATAATGCTAAAAGACTAAATATGCTGCTCGCCGTTCTGGAAAAAAGAGCAGGCTTTCGTCTTGGAGCAAAAGATGTTTTCCTTAACGTCACAGGTGGAATTATTGTAGATGATCCTGCAATTGATTTGGCCGTAATTGCAGCTGTGCTTTCGTCTAATGAAGACATTTCTATAGAAAAAGACATATGTTTTGCTGCTGAAGTGGGACTGGCAGGAGAGATAAGGCCCGTTACCCGTGCAGAGCAAAGAATTTCTGAAGCAGAGAAATTAGGCTTTGCCACTATAATGGTCTCAAAACAAACTAAACTACCTGCCCATACTTTTAAAATAAAAGTGCAGAAAGTATCTAAAATTGAGGATGTTGTAAGCTTCTTATTTGGTTAAACTGGCATAATTCCTGCTTCAAATTGCATAAAGATGTAAATGCAACGATTGGTAATATTTTTATGTCTGGCACTTTCCCTGTTAACGAGCTGTTCCCAGCTTAATAAGGCAAAAGATCTGGTTTCTAATCCAACAGCTAAAGAAAAGTACCAAAGGGATTTTAAAATATCAGATGAATTATTTCAGCTTTGGGAGGAGCAGGTGCAATTAGCCTTGAATGACAGTGTGGAAATTGAACTTCCTTATGTCCTGGCCGGACACTTTTTTCCGAAGAATTTTCAAATATATTCTTATGACGTTAATCTAAGTGCTGGTGAAAAACTGGAGCTGGAAGTAGAATCTGACAGTTTGAACCCCCTGGTTTTCATTGATCTCTACGAGAGACAGAATGATTCCTTACGTACCTATAAAAAGATCAAAACTGCAGACTACGCTGAAAGGACACTTTCCGCAGAAATTGATCAAACGGGCACATACAAGCTCATTGTCCAGCCAGCTCTTGAAGCAAATACACCATTTGTTCTCAAATTGAAAAAAACTCCTGTTTATAATTTCCCTGTTGCTTAAGTGGAACTAACAGAAACGTGCAGAGTATTTGGGGCGATGCCAGAGATGGAGGTAGAAGAAGCCACGAAGGAGTAGACATTTTTGCACCGCGGGGTACGCCTGTTATCGCCGTGACAAATGGCCGTATAACTTCATCGGGAGAAAGGGGTCTGGGAGGTAAGCAGGTATGGCTTAGGGATACTAAAAGAGGTCAATCTTTATATTATGCTCACCTGGACAGCATCGCAGCTTTAGGAAATGCTCGTGTAACAACAGGAGATACTTTAGGATTTGTAGGTAACACCGGAAATGCGAGAACCACACCCCCACATCTACACTTCGGGATCTATAAAGGATATAAGGGAGCAATTAATCCTTTTCCGTACATATTTCAATACGAAAACCCTGAACCTGAAGTCCCCCAAATTCCCAATGTTCAAACGCTTTTAGCAAAAGGAACAGCAAATTTAAGAGATCAACCCACTGCTCAAAAATCCCGGATTATAGGCAATCTGGATGCTCAGGAAACCGTACGGTTCTTAGGAAAAACAAATGAATGGTTTCACATAAGGACTGGTAAAAACCAGGCTGCCTTTATCCACGAAAGCCTGGTTAATTCTTTATAATTAAGGGGCCGGATTGGGAAAAGCTTTGTGCACTTTATTTATTTCTGTTATAACTTCAGAAGATAGCTCCACATTAATGCTCGAAATATTTTCCTTCAATTGATCCATTGTTGTAGCACCAATTATTGTACTGGTTACAAAGGGTTGCTGGCGTACAAAAGCAAGAGCCATTTGTGCAGGTTTTAAGCTAAATTTATCGGCAATTTCACAGTAACGTTTTGTAGCCTCCACTGCCTGTTCACTGGAGTATCTTGTATACTGCGGAAATAAGGTAAGCCTGGTGTTTTGTGGCTGTTCGTTTAAATATTTACCCGATAAGGTACCCATACCTAATGGAGAGTATGGAAAAAGACCTATATTTTCTCTATGGTAAATTTCACTAAGTCCAACCTCATCTTTCCTGTTTAATAAACTGTAAGGATTTTGAACCGTACTAATCTTTGGAGCGCCTTTTCGCGCTTCTTCCACGCACCGCATTACCCCATAAGGTGTTTCGTTTGAAAGTCCAATTTTTCTAATCTTCCCTTCTTTAATAAAACCTTCCAGGTGCAGGAGGATCTCTCTAAAGTTGTCACTCCATTTATCCTCAGGATCAACTTCATAATCCAGTTTACCAAAAAAATTTGTATTTCTCTCAGGCCAGTGAAGTTGATATAAATCTACATAATCTGTATGTAATCTTTTTAAACTCTTGTTTAATGCATCTTTTAAAGACTCTTTACTAAAATCCAGATTTGGCCTGATGTGGGACATAGAATTTCCCGGACCAACTATTTTTGAAGCCAGAACAACTTTATCCCTGTTGCCATTCTTCCTGAACCAAGAACCGATAATTTCTTCGGTACTGCCCTGTGTTTTTTCATTGGCGGGGATAGGATACATTTCTGCAGTATCTATAAAATTCACCCCCTGCTCTATAGCATAATCCATCTGGAGATGCCCTTCGGCCTCGGTATTTTGCTCTCCCCAGGTCATTGAGCCAAGGCAGATCTTGCTAACTTCTATATCTGAATCTGGTAATCTCGTATATTCCATTTCTAAGTCTTTCACTAATTAAAAGCTGCAAAGGTCAGAAATAATATTTTATTAAAAGCTTGAGTTTGCCACTGAGCACCTAATCCTAAGGAACTTTAAGAAATTTATAACAGCCGTAGAATCGGGGAGTCTAAAAAAATAATAACTAAGGAGATTAGAAGGAAAATGAAATGGGATTTGCTCTTATGAAAAAGCTTCCACATACACTTCCCTCTCTAAATAAAAGTTCATTTTTTTAATTTCCTGTTCTAAAACAGACAGAAAAAAAGCGATTTCTAGCTATTCCACCTCATTAAGAAGCTGACTTATTTCGTCCAGCTTTGGGGTAAGAATAACCTCAATCCTTCTGTTTTTTGCTTTACCTTCTGAAGTTTCATTACTGGCTACAGGTGCGTATTCTCCTCTTCCTGCCGCTGTGAGATTTTGAGGATCTATTTTGTTGTTCTCACGCAAGATCTGTACGATGGCTGTCGCTCTCTTTGTTGAAAGATCCCAGTTATCCTGAAGTTGCCCCGAGCCCCCATAAGGAACATTATCTGTATGACCTTCAATGAGCACAGCTATGTCCGGATTTTGAGCCAGTACTGCACCTAGTTGTTGTACAGCTTTCTTTCCTTCAGCATTCACAGCCCAACTACCGGAATTGAATAATAGTTTATTTTCCATAGAGACATAGACTTTGCCGTCTCTTTGTTCTACTGTAAGACCTTTACCTTCAAAATTTGTGAGTGCATTTGAAACCGCCGTTTTAAGAGCATTCATTTTAGCATCTTTAGCAGCAATTAGGCCTTCCAGTTCATTTATCCTGCTGGATCGTGCAGCAAGATCTTTTTGAAGTTTTTCAAGTCTTGCCTGTTCTGCAGCCAAAGTTTTCTCTTTTTCATCTAACTGTGCAATAAGATCGCGGTTACGCTTTGAATTTTCTGCCAAAGCACTAGAACTGTTAGCTTCAAGAGCATCGTAGGATTCCGTGAGGCTTTTTAATTGAGACCTGGTAGTTTCCAAATCTGTTTGTATTTTATTCTTCTCTGCCAGCATTGCATTGTATTCCTCCCGAAGGCTTGCAAGATCTTTCTCAGCTTTTACTTTTGTTTCTTTAAGGTCAGTAGAAAGCTTTTGATTCTTCTCTTGAAGACTATCATATTGAGATTGTAAATCTTTGTGAACTTTTGAGGAAACACAAGACGTAAATAGCAGTCCTGTAACCAAAACACTGAGGAAAAATTTAATAGACATAGGTTAAAATTTAATTTTCAATTTCAAGTAAAACCGGGCAGTGGTCACTGTGCATAGCATCCGGAAGAATTACCGCCCTTTTTAATTTTTCTTTTAATGGTTCCGCCACCAGGTTATAATCTATTCTCCAGCCCTTGTTATTATTTCTGGCTCCGGCCCTGTAACTCCACCAGGAATAGTGATTTCCCTCTTCATTAAAGTGCCGGAAAGAATCAATAAAACCTCTTTTCATAAAGCCATCTATCCATTCTCTCTCAACAGGTAAAAATCCGGATGTGTTTTTTAACCTTACAGGATCGTGAATATCTATTGCCTGATGGCAAATATTATAATCTCCGCAAATTATCAAATTTGGAACTTCAGTTTTTAATCCATCTACATATTCCTGAAAATCTGCCATAAACTGAAGCTTATGATCCAGTCTTTTTTCGCTGGTGCCAGAGGGAAGGTACAAACTCATCACAGAAAATCCTTCGAAATCTGCCCTAAGATTCCTGCCTTCAAAATCCATATAATCTATCCCGGTACCATATTCTACGTGTAAGGGTTTATGTTTACTTAAAATGGCCACCCCGCTATATCCTTTTTTAGTTGCAGGATACCAGTAATGATATTTATAACCTGCATCTTCGAAGGGTTGCATATCCAGTTGATCTGGTGTCGCTTTAATTTCCTGCAAACATACTATATCTGGATTTGCAGATTTTAGCCAGTCTATAAAACCTTTTTTTACTGCAGCTCGTATTCCGTTAACATTATAAGAGATGATCCTCATGATTCAATTTTGGAATCAAAAATAATAATTACATTAAACAATAAATAATCTCTGAAGTGCAAATAGCCAGGTTACTCAACAATAAACCTCTTTACTCTTCCAACTTCTCTTGTTCCTATTCTCAATAAGTAAACTCCTGTAGCGGCATAGGACATATCAATTTCATACAAGTAACCCAACCCGTTTGTTTCCACCTTATTTTCTATTAATTTTTGACCCAGAATATCATGAACTGTGATCCTTAAAGTTTCAGTAAAATCAGTTTCCAGAAAAACTCTAAAAATCCCATTGCCCTGATTTGAAATTTCAAGATTTGCTTCATTTAAAAGAAAATCATCAATATTAAGGCTACTGTCTATTATTCTTACACTATAATCGTGTGTTGAACCATATTCCATCACACTACAGGGATCATCCAGATCACCTTCAAATGAGGTATCCCCTGCACGTACTCTCATAAGATGTTCTCCCAGAGGTGCATTTGCAGGAAGTGTTAGGTCATAACTATGCCAAACATTAGCAGTGGGTATAACCTGGCTACTAATGAGTTTTTCTACATCATCAAACACCCCATTGTCATTAAAATCTATCCATATAGAAAATTTCTCGTCACCTTCTTCAGAATCAAAAAGGGTTTTCACCCTAACAACGTAAGTTCCATTTGAACGATCAAGATCTGTAGAATAACCTATAAAATCAGCATAACCATCTATACACGGGATACGTTCATTAATGATATCCTCCAGTTGAAAAGAATGGATCCCATCACCAAAACTCGTACAATCAGATCCTGATGGAACACAGTCCAAATTTGCTATAGATTTTGTGGTTCCATCATTTTCGGGAATAGCATCTCCTTCAAGATCTGTCTCTGCCGTTATCCTGTAGCGTCCAAAGGCAGAAAGATTTGCTCTCGTAGAAAAGGTATAAATGGCCTGTTCTCCTACAGGAATCGTCCCCGGATATACTTCCCGAATCCACACATTATTCTCAAGGCGATAATTTACCGGAATGTTTGATTGTGGTTCTCCTCCAAAATTCTCTATGGTAATCGCTACTTCTTCTGTTGATTCCAGGGTAAGTCCTGTTGAAGGTGCATCAATAGAAGTGACACCTACGTCCTTGGGAACAAATGCGTTACCTCAGTTAAATATTCGTCATTACCTTCCTCCTGATCACCGGGTAAATTAGTAGTTGCTGTTATTTCATATGTTTCACCAATTTCTCCTAAATTTGCTGTTGTGGAAAAAGTAAAATTAACAGAACTGGTACCATTAAGGGTTCCTGTAAAAGTTTCGATTACTATTTCTCCTCCATCTACTGAATAACTTACAGGAAAATTTGATTGAGGACTGCTACCAAAATTCCTAATAGTTACGGTGATGTCTTCAGAATTTGATAAAGTAGCGTCTGTAGGATCGACCAGCGCTATTATTCCTACATCATTAGCAAAATCGGGTGCCAGTTTAAAAACTCCAACTCTGTTCTTCCTGTCAACACCTTCAAAATACTCCGCATTATGCCAAAAGGTAAGATCATCCAAAGGATCTACAGTAAGATGAGCATAATCCCCATAGCGTGCAGAAGGATCCGGGCTTGGTCCTTCTACTATAGAAGTTTCAAATACTGTCATTATTCCCAGTGGGTCTGAAGCATATCTTCCAGTATATCGTATAGATGGATAAATTGGAGTTACAGGACTGTCATCAAGAACTGTAAAACCCAGGCCAATATTCCCATTCCTGTCTATTCCAATACTGCCACTAAATCGGTCGCTTTTGTCCGGAGCATACGTTCCTTCCTGATGTACTCTCCATAATCCCCCACCCGGGTCCTGTCGCAGTTCATACCACCTAATCCCGGCGTGCTCGGCCGCTGAGGGTTCTATATCAACAACAAAATTAAGTACTACCGAATTGTGAGTAGAAAATTTTCTAAACTGGGTAGAGTGCATAATCGTTGCCTGCAAAACATCAACTTCCGGCGCATTTCCCGGCTGTGAAAGGTTCGAGAAGGAACCGCCATCAAAAGTTGCTATAAAAGGACTTACTCCCTGGACAGGACCTAATTCCTGGGATTCTTCGATAGTTGATGACGCTGCAGCATTCCAGTTCATATTTATGGACCATATTTTAAGATGATCAACCGAAACACCTGCCCAGGCATCGTCCTGTAGAAAAATTATATTTGCATTTCCCTGTGGAAGAGTCTCTCCTGTTGCATTAAACTAAGCCGGACTATAAAAACCATTTGTCCTGATTCCCGGAAGGGGAAATCCCACAATTTGTGCTGTTTGCCCCTGCAATATTGCATCCCGCTCCAAAACATAAACTACCTGGCTGGTATTCGCAGTTCTTGAATTCTTGTTGGTGGTAATATAATACCCGTCATGCCAAATAGAAATTTTTGGGTAATCGGGAAGTGCTCCATTTGTTGTAAACCTGTAGGTATACCAACCATCTGTAACGGGATTTGGCCCACGTGAGATCGCAAGTAAAAAACTTTCGGGGGTATCACTAAACTGGGTAATGAGGAATCTATCTGCAAACTCGTCATACGCAATTATGGGATCTCCTAAATCTTCATTTGTAAATTCTCCCCCCAGGCTTGCAAGAGAAGCCAGTTCTACAATTCTGTTTCCGGATTTATCGAAAATTGAAAAAGCTGAATTCCAGGCATTAACATAGTGATTTGGACCTGCAGCCCCGGTGGGATCTGAAGGTGTAGAACCCGTTACAGCCGCATCAAAAGAAAGTTGGGGAGCCTTACCGGGAATTTCACCTTTAAATGCCTGTCTTGTAGGATCTGCAGTTCTGGGAAAACCTTTTCCCGGAACCACCTGATTGATTCCTCTGTTCCTGGGGTTGACCAACTTAAATTCGGTAGAAGGCGGGATAAGTTTTTTCTTGGAAAGTGCAGCAGCAGGCACAGCCATTGCCGAATCTACATATACCGGAACTCTTTTCTCCCTTTGTTGCGCAGTTACCTGGAGCACCATGAATAGAATTATCGGGAACAGTAGCTTTCTATAAATATTCATATTCAATTAAGGATCAATTAAGTTCCTAAAAATAGGCATTTACCAAAAATTAAGAGAGGCAATTCGTATTTAAATTGCCTCTCTTTCAAAGTTAAATATTGCATAAATTTTATTTCATCCACCTCCTGAAATCGACCTCATCTTTTATAATTCGGGACAGATCTGAGATATTTACTCTTTTTTGCTCCATGCTATCTCTATATCGCACGGTCACGGTTCTATCTTCAAGTGATTCATGATCTACTGTTATACACAAAGGAGTACCTGCGGCATCCTGCCTGCGATACCTTCGCCCAATGGCATCTTTTTCATCATACTGTACCTGGAAATCCCATTTCAACTCCTCAAAGATTTCTGAAGCCATTTCTGGCAAACCATCCTTCTTTACTAAAGGTAAGATTGCCGCCTTTGTGGGAGCGAGAATGGCTTAAGCAGTTTTAATACTGTTCTGGAGGAACCGTCTTCGAGAGTTTCCTCCTGTAAGGCTGCTGAAAGAACAGCAAGAAACATCCTGTCCAAACCTATAGAGGTTTCAATTACGTAAGGCACGTAATTTTCGTTTAGGTCTGGATCAAAAAATCGAAGTTTTCTGCCTGAATGTTCTTCGTGGGCTTTAAGATCAAAGTCTGTTCGTGAGTGAATTCCCTCCAGCTCCTTAAATCCAAAAGGAAAGTCAAATTCAATATCTGCAGCTGCATTAGCGTAATGTGCGAGTTTATCGTGGTCATGGAATCTGTACTTTTCCTCACCAAGATTAAGAGAATAATGCCATTTTATTCTTTCTTCCTTCCAGTGCTCGTACCATTTCAATTCTTCCCCGGGCCTCACAAAGAATTGCATCTCCATCTGCTCAAATTCTCTCATTCTAAAAATAAATTGTCTTGCAACTATTTCATTTCTGAATGCTTTTCCTGTTTGAGCAATTCCAAAAGGAATTTTCATTCTCCCCGTTTTCTGAACATTTGAAAAATTGACAAATATTCCCTGGGCGGTTTCGGGTCTCAAATAAAGGTCAGAGGAAGAATCTGAAGACGCTCCTAATTTTGTACCAAACATCAGGTTGAATTGCCTAACATCAGTCCAGTTTTTAGAGCCTGTTTCAGGATCAGCAATCTCAAGTTCTTCAATTAAGGCTTTTACATCCTTAAGATCTTCTTTAGTAAGAGAGTCTCCAAGGCGCTTCAAAATAGCATCCCTTTCACTCATATATCTTTTAACCCGATCGTTGGTAGCCACAAACTGTTCCTCGTCAAAGGCATCGCCAAAGCGTTTTTTTGCTTTGTCAATTTCCTTTTGAGCCTTTTGCAGGATCTTTTCAGCATGATCTTCTACAAGGACATCGGCCCGATATCTTTTTTTGGAATCTTTATTGTCAATTAACGGGTCATTAAAAGCATCTACATGGCCCGAGGCTTTCCAGGTTTTAGGGTGCATAAGAATAGAAGCATCTAAACCTACGATGTTTTGATGCATTTGCACCATGCTTTTCCACCAGTAGTCCCTAATATTTTTCTTTAGTTCTGCCCCGTTTTGACCATAATCATAAACAGCACTTAAGCCATCATAGATTTCACTGGATGCGAAAATATACCCATACTCTTTTGCATGGGAAATAACGTTCTTAAAAAGATCTTCTTGTTTTGCCATAACGCAAAAATAAAAAAACCGCCCTGATATTAGTCAAGGCGGCTGCTTTAATTTATAATATCCTATTTAAGTGAAAATGAAGATGTGCCTATTAACTGTGGACTAAGCATATACATAAACCTTATATTCCCCCTCCATAAGTTTGTCTTTTTCTGTGTTAGCAAGTATACATACATCAAGTTCTTCGTTTTCATAGAAGATCTTTGAAGTGGCACTATATACCATTACTCCCCCATCATGTTGCACTGCGATTTGATCTCCAACCAATTCATTTTCAGGATTGTAAACCTGCACATACAAGGTCTTTTCTCCCGCCTCAGCTAATGCATTTTCAGTAATTGTAAAACAGGTACGAATCTGGTCGATACGCCTGGTACGATCATTTTCCACGAGACGTCCACTGTTTCTAACAATCACCCCCTCCCCACGAAGAGAAGTAACTTTTAACTGTGCAGCCCTGTCAACCTTAGTAGAAAGGTTTTGATTTGTTTGCTGCAGGGAATCTGCCATTCTTGTTCTTTGGGACAACACCATGTTTGTACTGTCTATTGCAGTCGTAAGCATCCTGTTTTGGTTGCTTAAGCTGTCTACCACTCTAAAAAGGCGATCCTTTTCACTCCGCAAAGCCCCAATTTCTCTTCTGTATCTGGAAATTAGAACCAGGTTTGCTTCAGCATCCTTAACAGAATCAAGTAATACAGCGATTCGTTGACGTGCATCTACAAGATTTTGATCCATTACTTCGTTCGTGGCAATGGCCTCGTCGTACTTTATAATAAGATCGTTAAGCTCGTCTTCTATTACAGCTTTTTCTCTTGTAAGGATTTCTTTATTTTCTTTTTCCTCATTATAAAATTTAACCGTGTAAATACCAAGAGCTATAAGAGCCACGGCTAAAATTCCGGTAAGGATTTTAAGTGCGGTATTACTTTTTTGTTCGGTCATAGTATATGTTAATTTAGTTTGTAAATTTATAGGATTCAGTAGGTAAGTTACAATTCATTAACAAATGTTTCACGATTTCCTCAATTTATTTTATCCTTCTCTATGCCAGATCTGCGAGAAAGAATTGTTGAAGAACGAAAGGATAATTTGTGTGGAATGTTTGCACGAGCTACCTGTTACCTCTTACCTGCCTAACAACGAGAATGATGTGAAAAAAGTATTTTATGGAAGGATTAAAGTTGAAGAAGCTGAAGCACTGCTAATTTTTCAGAAAAAAGGTTCGGTTCAAAAGCTTATTCATCAGTTAAAATACAGAGGGCAAAAGGAAATAGGAGGTTTTCTGGGGGAATGGATGGGAACAAACTTGAAGCAAGACAACAAATTTTCAGAAGCTGAAATAGTTATCCCTGTACCACTGCATAAAAAGAAGCTTAAAGCCAGGGGGTATAATCAGGTAGAAGGCTTTGGGAAGGAAATAAGTAAAGCCCTTCAAATACCTTATGTTGATAATGTGCTGCTTAAAACATCTCTTTCTACCACTCAAACAATTAAGACGAGACTTGCCCGTTGGGGAAATATCGAGGAAACTTTTGTTCTTGCTAATCCCGGTTTAATTAAAGATAAGCACGTATTAATAGTAGATGATCTAATAACCATAAGCTCTACCCTTGAGGCCTGCGCTACAGTTTTAAAACAAGCCGGGGGCGTTAAAATAAGTATTGCAACAATGGCAATCGCGGGGTAACATAGAAAAAAATCGTTTCTTTGCGCTAAAATTCAGTTATCTATGAAAAAGGGGTTACAGGTAATTTTCTTTCTTATAATTATCTTTTCTATGGCACAATGTGCTAAAAGAGGAACACCTACAGGAGGAGAAGTAGACACTGAACCACCTAAATTTTTAAGAGCAAGTCCTGAAAATTTTACCACCAACTTCAACCGGGAAGAAATAAATATATACTTTGATGAGTATATAAAACTGGAGAAACCACAGGAACAAATTATTATTTCCCCGCCCATTGATCCAAGACCGGAAATTACCCCCATGGGATCTCCCCGCAAGTATATTCGTATTAAATTAAACGACACCACACTCCAGGATAACACTACCTATGTTTTTAACTTTGGAAACAGTGTTGTTGATAACAATGAAGGAAATCCATTGCCATTTTTCAAATACGTTTTCTCCACAGGAAGTTATATTGATTCTTTAACCGTAACAGGTACGGTAAGTGATGCGTTCCTTCTGGAACCAGAACCTTTTATTTCTGTAATGCTTTATGAAAGAGACGAGAATTTTAGTGATTCTCTGGTATTTAAACAACAACCCCGATATATAACCAATACCCTTGACAGCCTGAGAACTTTTGAACTTACAAATCTCAAGGAAGGCACCTACCAACTGGTTGCGGTAAAAGACAGAAATAACGACTACAAATACAATCCCGGAAAGGAAAAGATCGCATTTATAAATGAACCTATGAACTATTCCTACTGACACTACTTATAATCTCATTCTTTTTTCTGAAATATTGCCTTTTCAACCGGAAAGACCGAAGCAATTATCTGGCAATAAACTTTTAATTGGCTATAGAGGTACTATTAATCCAGATAGCCTTAAAATTGAACCAATTAGCAGCGTTCCGGAGAATTTTGAATACAAATTCACCAAAGTGCCGGACAAAGATAGTTTGCATGTGTGGACAAAGCCTCTTCTGGAAATGGATAGCATCAGGTTTAAATTAATAGCACCAAATAGAACAGATACGCTCTTTACGAGAATAAACAAAATGCCTGCCGACACTTTATTAGTAAACACTGAACCTTCAGGTAACCTGGACTTTAATAGTCCTGTCGTTTTCAAACCCAGTACACCTATAGAAGAGTTTAACGAAGATCTTATCACTTTGATCAACAAGGATTCGTTAAGTGTTGAATTTTCTTCGGAAGTAAGGCCGGATAATTCGGTAGCACTTCGGTTTCCAAAGGATGAAAATCAGACCTATAATTTGTTGGCACTCCCGGGAACTATAACTGATATTTATGGCTCCACCAGTGACACTATTAAAAAGTCCTTTAAAACAAGACCCTTTGCAGACTTTGCAAACCTTACTGTCAATCTTCAGAATGTAAAAAGTTATCCCGTTATTGTTCAGCTAACCGATGAAAAAGGAGCTGTTAAAGCTGAAAAATATTCCACAGGGGAAAGCAGCCTGAGATTTGAATTTCTAACACCGGGGAAATACCTTCTCAGGGCAATCTACGATGTTAACGAGAATGGAAAATGGGATACAGGTAATTATCTTGAAAAGCGCAAACCTGAAGAGATAATTTATTTACCGGAACCTTTAGATATAAGACCTAACTGGGATATGACAGAACCATTTAGTTTATAGAAAAGCTGTCCCTGTCTTGCAGAAATTTAAGTTTGCTCCTGGTTTCTACTAAACTCTCTTTATCTATTGTAACAACCTCAGTAAATTCTATTTGTCTGTGGGTATTAAAAAGATTTTTTCCAAGGCAGTCATAAACTGCTGTGTGCCCATTATACCTGTATTCATTCCCGTCTACCCCGGTACGGTTTATTCCTATGCACCATGACATATTTTCTATAGCCCTTGCCTGTAAAAGCACATCCCAGGCATGTATTCTGGTTTCTGGCCAGTTAGCCACGTAAATTAGCAAATCATAGTCTTCAGTATTTCTGGACCACACGGGAAAGCGTAGATCATAACATATAAGGGGGCAAATTCTCCAACCTTTGTAATCTACCAGTAACTTTTTTTCCCCGGCAGTATAAGTTTCATCTTCCTTAGCAAGAGTAAAGGTGTGCCTTTTATCATAGGTTTCATAAGCACCATCGGGGAAAACGAAATACAACCTGTTGTAGTATTTCCCGGCATCTTCCACAATTAAGCTTCCGGTTATTGCAGTATCCCTTGTTCTCGCTACATTTTGCATCCATTGAAGAGCAGGTCCATTAGTAGGTTCAGCAAGATTAGAAGCATTCATCGAAAAGCTGTAGAAAACATTTCGGGCAAAATAATAAGGTCCACATCTTCCTGTATCTGTTCAATTTTTTCAGAAAAAACATCTAAATTTTTAGCGATGTTTTCCCATGCCAGGTCAACCTGAACAACAGCAATTTTTAAATTTTTCTCCATATGTAAATTTAAAAAAAATAAAACGGCCTCTCCTAAATACTTGTTAAATGGTTTGCTTTAAAAAGGATTATAAATAGCTTTATTCAAAATTAAAATATATGAAATCTACTAGTTTTTTCAGCCAGGACAACTATATCTCGAGCACTTCCAGAGGTTTGATCTCAGGAGTAATTGGAGGATTTGCGGGAACAGTAGTTAAAAGTCTTGTAGAGAGATTTCTTCCGGTGCGAAAGATCAATCAAAGATCTGCACAAATTAAAGTTTTAGACGATATTTCAACTAAACTTACCGGGAGCCCTATAAGCCTTGAAAATGAAGCCCTGGCAGAACAGTTTGTAAACCTTCCTTTAGGAGCAAGTGTTGGAGCTGCTTATGGCTATGGCAAAAGAAACAAAGATGCCTACAATATTAGCGACGGGGTAATTCTTGGAGCCTCTACCTGGTTTTCTACACACGAGACTTCCTTACCCTTAATGGGCCTTGACAAAAAACCTACAGATGTATCTGTTGGGACACAGGCGAGTGAATTACTCGTACACGTTCTCTTTGGAATTACTACTGAAGTAGTTCGAAGCGCGGTCAATGAAAAATTAAAAAACGGTAACAGGTTTAGATCCCGTTCATAATATCGGCGGCCTTTTTAAGAGTTTCCTCTGTTTTTGCAAAACAAAACCTCAACTGTTTGTTGTCACTGTTGTTTATGTTAAAAACTGAAACAGGTATGGTTGCAAGCTTGAAGTCCTTTACAAGTAGTCCGGCAAAATCTACATCTTTTTCATCGGTAATTTGGGAATAATCCAATAACTGAAAATAGGTGCCGGAAGAGGGAATCCCTTTAAACTTGCTATCCTTAATCAACTCCAGAAATCGGTCTCTTTTTTGCTGATAGAAAGCACCTAAATTTAAATAATGGTCGGGGTTTTTGAGATATTCAGCATAAGCAATTTGCATGGGATGATTAATGCAGAAAACTTCAAACTGGTGCACTTTTCGTATCTCTGCCATTAATTCTTTTGGAGCCACGCAATACCCGGTTTTCCAGCTTGTTGTGAAAAGTTTTTCCAAAGGAAGCGCAGATAATGCTTCTGGAGGAAAGCTCTGGGAAAAGAGCTGCGCTTTGGTGGGATTTTCCGTCAAACACCAGGTGTTCATACACCTCATCGCTAAGAACTATAATATTCGTATCCTTCAGTATTTTCTCCAATTGTTCCATGTCTTCTTTCTGAAGAATTGTTCCCGTGGGATTATGAGGGGTATTAATAATTATCATTCTTGTTTTTGAAGAAATCTTTTCCTCCACTTCCTGCCAGTCGATATTGTAATTTTCACCTTTCAGCTGAATTAAAACAGGTACTCCTCCATTTAGTTTTATCGAAGGTTCATAGCTGTCATAGGCAGGTTTAAAAACTATAACCTCATCATCTTTATGTACAAAAGCAGAAATAGCAGCATATAGAGCTTGTGTCGCTCCATTTGTGAGAGTCACCTCGGTAACGGGATCATACTTCCTGGAATACAGACTGAATAACTTTTTACAGATTTCTTCCCTAAGTTCCAGCACACCAGCCATAGGAGCATATTGATTAAATCCATTTTTCATTGCTTTATCAACCAGCTCTTTTAGACTTTCATCAGTCTCAAAATTGGGAAAACCCTGTGATAGATCTACCGCCTTATGATGGTTGGCAAGTTTGCTCATGGAAGAAAAAATACTCTCCTCCTGATTTGGAAGTTTTGATGGCGGAACTGAAAATTGTCTCATTCTTTTTTTTAAAAAGATGCACAAAAAATCCCGGACTTCAAAGCCCGGGATTACAATATAATTATCTTAAATTTTAATTTTAAAGAACGCTGGCTTTCATATATTCCCTGTTAAGCCTTGCGATGTTCTCTAAAGAAATGCCCTTTGGGCATTCAATTTCACAGGCGCTAGTATTGGTACAGTTACCAAATCCTTCTTTATCCATTTGTTCCACCATCGCCAAAACTCTTTGACTGGCTTCCACCTGGCCTTGTGGCAACAACGCAAACTGGCTTACCCTTGCCGAAGTAAACAACATGGCACTCGCATTTTTACATGCTGCTACACAAGCTCCACACTGTATGCAGGTAGCTGCGAAGAAAGAAGCATCTGCATCTTCTTTAGGAATAGGAATGGCATTTGCATCCTGGGTATTACCAGAAGTATTTACTGATATATAACCTCCCGCCTGTTGAATCCTCTCCAAGGCACTTCGATCTACAATTAAATCCTTAATTACAGGAAAAGCCTTAGCCCTAAATGGTTCAACTACTATCGTATCACCGTCTTTAAACCTTCTCATGTGCAACTGGCAGGTCGCAACTCCAGTATCAGGTCCATGGGGTTCACCGTTAATTTGTAAGGAGCAGGAACCGCAAATTCCTTCCCTGCAATCGTGGTCAAATTCTATAGTCTCTTCACCTTTTTCTACAAGCTGCTCATTAAGAACATCCATCATTTCCAGAAAAGACTGGTCAGGATCAACACCAGCTATAGGGTAAGTAACTATTTGTCCTTTATCTGCAGCGCTTTTCTGGCGCCATACTTTTAGCGTAAGATTCATGGGTGTTATGGTATTGAGTAATGAGCAGTGAGTAGTGAGTAGTTGGTCCAGATGGAGCTAAATACTGTTTCCTCAATTCTCATATCTTATTTATAGCTTCTCGTTTTTACTTCAATAAATTCATATTCGAGCTCTTCTTTATGAAGCACTGCATCGGCTGGTTCACCTGTGTATTCCCAGGCAGCTACATACATAAAGTTTTCATCATCACGTAGTGCTTCTCCTTCTTCAGTTTGGTATTCTTCTCTAAAGTGTCCTCCACAAGACTCATCCCTATGCAGCGCATCTTTGGCGAACAACTCTCCTAATTCAAGAAAATCGGCTACTCTTCCTGCTTTTTCAAGTTCAGCATTCTTAGTATTTGCTCCACCCGGAATACGTACATCTCTCCAAAATTCTTCTCGTAAAGCCTTAATTTCTGAAATTGCCTCTTTTAAATTAGATGCATTTCTGGACATTCCAACTTTATCCCACATGATTTTTCCTAATCTTTTGTGGAAGTGGTCAACAGATTTAGTTCCGTTATTAGAAACAAATTTCTCAATTCTCTGGCGAACATTATTTTCTGCTTCTTCAAATTCAGGAAGATCGGTTGAAATCTTTCCGGTTCTAATATCTTTCGAAAGATAATCTCCAATGGTATATGGAAGTACAAAATAACCATCAGCAAGACCCTGCATTAATGCCGATGCTCCTAAACGGTTGGCCCCGTGATCAGAGAAATTGGCCTCACCTGTACAGAAACATCCGGGAATAGTAGTCTCAAGGTTGTAATCAACCCAGATACCTCCCATTGTATAATGCACTGCAGGATAAATCATCATTGGTGTTTCATACGGATTTTGATCCACGATCTTCTCATACATCTCAAACAGGTTTCCATATTTTGCCTCTACCACAGCTTTTCCAAGCTCCTTAATCTGCTCATCTGTAGCATTTGTAAGGTGCTGAGTGTTTGCAGCTTCCTGACCGTACCGTATAAAAGCTGAGCCAAAGTCAAGATATACTGCTTCTCCCGTTTTATTTACACCATAACTAGCGTCACAACGTTCCTTAGCTGCTCTTGAAGCCACATCCCGGGGAACCAGGTTACCAAAAGCAGGATATCTTCTTTCCAGATAATAATCCCTGTCCTCTTCTTTTATTTGAGTCGGCTTTAATTTTCCGGCCCTTATTGCCTCTGCATCTTCTTTTTTCTTTGGCACCCAGATCCTTCCATCATTCCGAAGAGATTCACTCATTAAAGTCAATTTTGACTGATGTTCACCGGAAACAGGAATACAGGTAGGGTGTATTTGTGTAAAACAAGGGTTAGCGAAATAGGCTCCTTTTTTATGTATTTTCCAGGTTGCGGTAACATTACTTCCCATTGCGTTTGTGGAAAGGAAAAACACATTGCCATATCCGCCCGAAGCAATAACAACTGCGTGAGCACTATGTCTTTCTATTTCTCCTGTTATGAGATTTCTTGCAATAATACCCCGGGCTTTTCCATCTACGATCACAAGATCAAGCATCTCGTGTCTTGTATAAGACTGGATCTTTCCACGGTTTATTTGGCGGTTCATTGCAGAATACGCTCCCAATAATAACTGCTGCCCGGTTTGACCTTTAGCATAAAATGTTCTTGAAACCAAAACACCACCAAAGGATCTATTGTCAAGCATTCCACCGTATTCTCTGGCAAAAGGAACACCTTGTGCAACACATTGGTCAATTATATTGGCTGAAACTTCAGCAAGGCGATATACATTTCCTTCACGGGAACGGTAATCTCCTCCTTTTATCGTATCGTAGAACAACGATAGGAATTTGAATCCCCGTCACCCTGATAATTCTTGGCTGCATTAATTCCACCCTGTGCCGCAATAGAGTGGGCACGACGTGGAGAATCCTGGTAGCAGAAGGTTTTTACGTTGTAGCCAAGTTCTGCAAGAGTAGCAGCTGCACTACCACCCGCAAGACCAGTACCTACCATTATAACATCTATGTTTCTTTTATTGGCAGGATTAACAAGGTTGATCTCGTTTTTATGTTTGGTCCACTTATCCTCCAATGGGCCTTTGGGTATTTTTGATTCTAGTATTCCCATAGCTTAAATTTTATCTAGTACGAAGTATATATAAACAGGGATAACAGCGAACGCCAAAGGAACTAATATTGAGAAAGCATATCCAAATTTTCTAATAAATCCGTTGTAATTCGGGTGATTAACCCCTAAAGATTGAAATCCGCTGGCGAAACCGTGCTTAAGGTGAAAAGCAATGGCGGCCATTGAGATAACATAAATAATCACAAAAAGGAGTCCATAATCAGGATCCTGAAACGTTTCAATTGTAAGCGTGTAAAGATCTTTTACCTCTGCACCACTTGCAGTCTCGTAGATGGTATGATCTAAACCTCCAAATTTCATTTTTGCCCAAAGCGCATTCATGTGAAGAACGATAAATGCAAAAATCACTGTTCCCAATAAGCCCATATTCCTGGAGGACCAGGTAGAGTTTGCTGAGGGTTTATACCGTACATAACCTTTGGGTCTGGCCTTATTGTTATTGATCGTTAAAATCACCCCATCTATAGCATGAAAAAGTATACTAAGATAGGTGACATAAGAAAGGATCATAATTAAAGGATTGGTGGTCATAAAAAGACCATACTCATTAAATTGATCTCTTGTAGCCTCACTTACCGGGAGCAATAATTGAAGATTCCCAAGAAGATGGCCAACTAAAAATGTGCAAAGGAAGAGGCCCGTGAAAGCCATCCAGTATTTTTTTGCTAAAGATGACTTTAATAGCGCAGATTTTGCCATAAAAAATTTAAGATTTGATAAAGTGTCACAAAAATACACCTCCTAAGACTTTTGGACAACTTTAATATTAATTAAAGTTCAATTTAGAACTAATTTAAAAAACCTTTATAAGCTGTTGAAGCAAATCTACCAATGAGGCAGATACAGCCTCATATATAAATTCGCTAATGATGTGACCAACAAAAGATTTTAATTAAACCGGGAATGGGAAAAACATCGGGAAAAATGTAACTTAGTACTATAATTTTTACTCAGTTTTATGGATTTTATAGACTATTACAAAGTCCTGGAATTAGACAAATCTGCTTCCCAGGCAGATATTAAAAAAGCTTACCGCAAGCTGGCAAGAAAATATCATCCTGACTTAAACCCAAATGACAAAAGCGCACAGGCGCGGTTTCAACAAATTAATGAAGCCCACGAAGTTTTAATCGATCCTGAAAAAAGGAAAAAATATGATCAATACGGAAAGGACTGGCAGCATGCTGAGCAGTATGAACAGGCGAAGAAACAACAGCAAAACCAGAGACAATATTCCGGCGGATTTGGCGGCGGGTTTGGCAGCGGAGCAGAATATTCCGGAAATTTTGATGATGACACTTTTTCAGACTTTTTCGAGCAAATGTTCGGCGGGGGCGCCAGATCACAAGGAACCGGAAGAAATCCACAATTCAAAGGCCAGGACTTTAATGCTGAACTTCAGCTTAATTTATCAGATGTTTATTCCAGCCAGAAACAAACCCTGACAATTAATGGAAAAAATATTAGGTTAACCATTCCTGCGGGAGTAGAAAACGGTCAGACTATTAAAATAAAAGGCCACGGAGGACCCGGAATGCAGGGTGGACCTAACGGAGATCTTTTTATTACTTTTAATATAGTAAACAACACCTCTTTTAAAAGGGAAAAAGAAAACCTTTACAGCACCGTAGAAATCGACCTCTACACGGCATTACTGGGAGGAGAAATTACTGTAGACACTTTTGATGGTAAAGTTAAATTAACAGTAAAGCCGGAAACTCAAACTGGCACCCAGGTGAAGCTCAAAGGAAAAGGTTTTCCAAAATATAAAAAGGACAACCAGTTTGGTGACCTTTATATTAGCTACCATGTCAAAATGCCTAAAAAATCTCTCTGCCAGAGAAAAGGAATTGTTTAAGGAATTACAAAACCTACGATCATGAAATTAGAAGGATTAGTATCTACAGAAGAATTGTGCTCAAGGTACAGGGTTGAAAGAACTTTTATTTCATCCCTTTATGAAAGCGGATTAATTGAAGTTGTAACCATAGAGCAAAAAGAATATGTTCATCACGATAAGATAAGGGACTTTGAGAAAATGCATCGGCTGCATTACGATCTTAATATTAATCTGGAAGGCATGGAAGCAGTACAACATTTACTTCAACAACTTAAGAAACTCCAAAAACAAAACTTACAGCTGCGTAACCTAAGCTCCATATATATGAAGAAGAGTAGCAGGTAAATTTAATTATGGATTTAATTTCAAAAATCCATTGATCATAAATTTGGATTGATCATCTATAACTTCTTTGTTATCATTAAATAATCTTTGAGCTTCTACTTTATATTCTAATTTGCCAGAAATCAAATAGGCCCTTTTCAAATAATCTATTGACAAAACAATATCTTTCCTAATTAATTCCGACATTAAAGAGTAGTGTTCTTCTCGCTCCGTCACATTTTCAAAAAATTTATTCAGATTGGCTTGAAACTTATCATCAAATGACACATATTCTGTTCTAACGAAATCTGAAGGAATTTGGAAATCACGAGATTTTATAACAATACTTTCTTTTCCTAAAGCATCCAAAATCCCTAATTCGTAAAAAATATTTGCAACCGTAGTTAGCTTCATTTCTTCTGTTAAAATTGCAATTCCGACAGGCACCGCTAAAATCTGCTTCCATATCTTTTCTAAAAAATCTCCACCCGTTACATACGAGCTGGCGTCAATCTCTCGAAAATTAATTGATATTAAAAACTCACTAATTGCCGTACGTATTTCTTTTAATTGTGTGGAAGGATTGCCTCCTAATTGAGTCATAATAAAACAACTTCGAGGCTGGTATTTTATAGACGAGGTAAATACTTCACCATTGATAGGAGAATAAATTATCATTTAGCTCGATCTTTTCCTTATTACAGGAACCCCTTTATATGGACCATCCGATTTTTTATTGGACAAAATTTTCCCTTTAGAACGATCAATTTTGACGTACTTTCCCGTCCTGGGATTTTTAGTTTGTACTATTTTTTTATCTCCTGTTGCCATATTCAAATATATTCATTAATATAAAAAAATCAAATTATATGCCATTATACTAAATTTTTGAGGGCAAATCATCTCATCATTATTGATATTCTAGTGAAGTTATAGCATAATTTCTTTTTAGCTTTGGAAAAATAAATTAAGATACAATGAAATACAATCTAATAGACAAAAAGTTGTTCATAAAAAATCGTAAGAATTTTATGGCTGAAATGAAGCCCAAAAGCCTTGCTGTTTTTAACTCTAATGATATTTACCCCATAAGTGCAGACAGTACAATGCCCTTCCAACAGGCCCGGGATATTTTTTATCTTTCCGGGGTAGACCAGGATAAAAGTATCTTGGTCTTGTTTCCTGATGCACCTCTTGAAAAACACAGAGAGATTCTTTTTCTTACTGAAACTAACGAGCATATCGCAATTTGGGAAGGTGAGAAACTAACAAAGGAAAAAGCGTATGACACCAGTGGAGTAAAAACAGTTTATTGGTTAAAGGATTTTGAAAAGATTTTCTTTGAAGTAATGACACAGTGCGAGACTGTGTACTTCAATACCAATGAACATTATCGGGCAAGTGTGGAAACACAAACCCGCGAAGCCAGATTTATTGAGTGGTGCAAGCAAAAATATCCTGCACACCAGGTAGCCAAAAGTAATCCTATTTTACAACGGCTTCGAAGTGTGAAAGACCAGATTGAACTGGACCTGATGCAAAAAGCTTGTGACATTACTGAAAAAGCTTTTAGAAGAACCTTAAACTTTGTAAAACCCGGGGTTTGGGAATATGAAATTGAGGCCGAGTTTATGCACGAAATGCTAAGGAACAGGTCTAAAGGATTTGCCTATACGCCAATAATTGCCAGCGGGAACAATGCCAATGTTTTGCATTACGTTGAAAACAACCAGCAATGCAAAGCCGGAGATTTAATCTTATTAGATACAGGAGCAGAATATGCCAATTATTCCAGTGACCTTTCCAGGACTATTCCTGTTTCGGGAACATTTAGCCAAAGACAAAAGGAGGTTTACAATGCCGTCAACAAGGTAAAGAAGGAGGCTACAAAAATGCTTGTACCAGGAACGCTGTGGGCAGATTATCACGTCGAAGTAGGAAAATTAATGACTTCAGAATTGTTGGATCTGAAATTAATCGATAAAGCTGATGTAAAAAACCAAGATCCTGACTGGCCCGCATACAAAAAATATTTTATGCACGGTACCTCTCATCATATAGGATTAGACACTCATGATTATGGAATTCTTACAGAACCAATGAAGGAAAATCAGGTTTTCACGGTAGAACCCGGAATTTACATACCTGCGGAAGGCTTTGGGATTAGACTTGAAGATGATGTAGTAATTCAGAAAAGTGGAGAACCCTTTAATCTAATGCGGAATATTCCTATTGAAGCTGAAGAAATTGAGGAAATAATGAATTCTTAATTCTCAAAAATTAGCTGTAGAAACACCTAATTAGAAACCTGGACCTGTCTGCCGCGAAGCAGGCCTGGTTCAGGCTCTAACAGGGTTTGAAGTTTATAAATGGCTAATCAGATTTAAATTTTTAGGCTTTTAAACAATCGCCATACATAACATTCTGATGTTTTCCTTCCAGCCTAATCTTTGCTAAAAAAAGGAGATTTGATTCTGCCGTCCCACCTACTAACATATTTTTCTAATGTTATTAGAATTCAAAAACACACAAATCTTTTTCACCTCAAAAGGAGCCGGAAAACCTCTCGTCCTGTTACACGGATTTCTTGAAAGCAGCTCTATTTGGGAACCCTATATAGAGGATCTTTCCCAGGTTCGTCAGGTAATATGTATTGATCTTCCCGGCCACGGTCACTCGGGTACTATTGGAAGCATACATTCGATGGAACTAATGGCTGATGTGGTAAAGGCAGTACTCGAACATCTAAAAATTTCAAAAGCAAGTTTTGCTTAGCCACTCTATGGGAGGTTATGTAGCACTTTCATACCTGGAAAAATTTCCGGAAGATGTACTGGCCCTCCTCCTTATCAACTCTACTCCCGAAAAAGATTCTGAAGAAAGGATCATTAATAGGGAAAGAGCAATAGAATTGATTAAAAAGAAAAAAGAACATTTGTAAGCATGGCTATTTCTAACCTTTTAACTCCCGAAAGCAATGAAACTTTTAAAAATGAAATTGCAGTTATAAGGAAGCAGGCTCTTAAATTTTCTACTAAAGGAATTATAGCTAATATAAAAGGTATGAAAATTCGTACAGAGAAAAAAGAGCTGTTAAAGAATTACCAAAAGAGAAAAACCTTATTAATTGGTAAAAATGATCCTATATTAAACTGGAAAACAGCCGTTAGCATAGCAGAATATTGCAACTGTAAAACTATTTTAACAACCGGAGGTCATTTAGCATATATAGAAAACACTGCAGAAGTTCGAGAAATTCTGCGTTTCATCGATTAATTTTAACTTTTTAGCGATTAATTAACTTTTTTTATACTTTTAATGTTCTGTAACAACTAATAAAATTTTGTATGATGAAAATCACCACCAAAATTTCTTCTATCGCAAAGCTTTATTGCACGTTCTTCGGCCATAATTTAACGGTATCCAAAAATGTTACTAATCATATTCACGAGTATAAATGTGCACACTGCGGAGTTGAAATGACCGACACTGCCGATGGCTTTCTCGCCAGGTTAACTCCTAAATTTAAAGAAACAAACGATTATATCTCTCAAATATATGTAAGAAGAAGACAAAGACGCACTCAATATGCTAATGCTTCTTAATCTTCATCCCTCTCCATAGCATTCCATCCCTTAGCCTTCAAAGGTATTTTAGTATTGCCACGCGTTATTAAATGCATTCCTTCCCTTTCTTCAGTCATATGACCAATGATTGTTAAGTGAGGATTCCCTTTTATTTTATCATAATCATTCTGGGAAACAGTAAAAAGAAGTTCGTAATCTTCTCCCCCACTAAGAGCAATTGTAGTACTGTCAAGCTGAAACTCTTCACAAGCTGAAATTACAGCTGGATCAAGAGGTATTTTTTCTTCAAATAAATTTACACCCACCCCAGAGTTTTTGCAGATATGGATAATCTCTGAAGATAAGCCGTCACTGATATCTATCATAGCCGTGGGCAGCACTTCAAGTTTTTTCAGCAAGGGTGGAATATCTCTCCGGGCTTCCGGTTTTAATTGTCTTTCAATAAGGTAAGTGTAAGCATCAAGATCGGGTTGTGAGTTGGGATTGACTTTGAAAACTTCCTTTTCCCGTTCAAGAATTTGCAATCCCATGTAGGCCGCTCCCAAATCCCCCGTAACAACGAGCAGGTCGTTAGGTTTAGCACCACTTCTTAAAACCACTTCTTCCTTAGGGGCGCTACCCAAAGCTGTAATGCTAATTAAAAGTCCCTTAGTGGAGGAAGTCGTATCTCCTCCTACTACATCAACATTATAAATTTTTGCAGCTAATTCTATTCCCGCATATAATTCTTCAAGTGCTTCAACAGGAAACCTGTTAGAAACTGCAATGGAAATGGTAATTTGGGTGGCCGTCGCATTCATGGCATAAACGTCAGAAAGATTAACCATAACGGCCTTATAACCAAGATGCTTCAGCGGCATATATGCAAGATCAAAATGCACTCCTTCAACTAAAAGATCTGTAGTGACCAGCGTTTGCAAATCCTGAAAATCCAGGACCGCAGCGTCATCTCCAATTCCTTTTATAGTGGAGGGGAGCTTTACCACAAGGTTCTTCGTAAGAAGGTCTATAAGGCCAAATTCTCCTAATTCTGAAAGGTTTGTTCTGCTATTCTGACTATCTTCTATCATTGGTTCAAATTTAATTTTGCAAAAATAATGGTTTATTATTTGAACCCGCATATTTCTGATAGTTTTATGCCCCAGGCACCGGAGAAGTGGAGAGTAAAAAACGCACATAAAGCAAAAATTTCAATACCTAACTTTAAAGAAAGTGCTGAAAGTTTACATACTTTCCTAATTATTAAAGAGCAATAGCCAGGCCCTATGGAAGTACAGAAAGACAAAGGGATAAAAAGCTCCTTTTGACCTGATTAAAATTTTCGAATTTTGGATTGGGTAAGCCTATAATTCCATTCTCAAAACAAATGCTCAGGATATGGTAAACCGCTTGTTTTGTAGTATATTTGTGCCCAATTTAGAATTAATCTGTTTAACAATGATAAAGGTAAGCGAAGACGCAAAAAAAAGGATCGCGCTATTGATGGCCGAAGAGGGTTATGACGCGCAAAAAGACTTTGTACGCGTGGGAGTGAAAAGCGGAGGATGTTCCGGTTTATCTTACGAGTTGAAGTTTGACAAATCACAGGCAGAGCAGGACAAATTATTTGAAGATAATCAGGTTAAGATTGTTGTGGATAAGAAAAGCGTACTATACCTGGCTAGGTACTATTTTAGAATATTCCGGCGGGCTAAACGGCAAAGGATTTGTTTTTAACAATCCCAACGCCCAGCGAACTTGTGGTTGTGGAGAGAGTTTTTCGTTGTAGGTTCAAAATTTAAAGTTTAAGATTCAAGGTTGATCAAATTGGAGATGGGTACAGCACAGAAGTTCGAGGATCTTGAAATTTGGAAAAGAGCACGGGAAATTTGTAAGAAAGTGCATTTGATTCAAGGCAAGACTGACCTTAAAAAGGACTTTAAGCTTTATAATCAATTGAATGGTTCATCGGGTTCAATAATGGACAATATAGCTGAAGGTTTTGAAAGAAATGGAAATAAAGAATTTTGCCAATTTCTGTCTATTGCCAAAGCCTCATGTGGAGAGACGCGATCGCAGTTCTATAGAGTTCTCGATAGGGATTACATAAGTAAAGAAGAATTCGACAATTTAGTCGAAAAACTAACATCACTGAGCAAACAAATAAATTCATTTATGAAGTATTTGAAAGACAGTGGCTTCAGAGGGTCAAAGTTCTCCAAAGAACTTTAAACTTTGAACTTTAAACTTTGAATTAAAGTTATGGCATATACTGAAGATGATTTAAAAAAAGAACTGGAAACCAAAGAATACGAATATGGTTTCTATACAGATATTGAGTCTGATACTTTTCCCGTGGGGTTAAGTGAGGATATCGTTAGAGCAATTTCGAAAAAGAAAGAGGAGCCGGAATGGATGACTCAGTGGAGATTGGAAGCATACAGAATTTGGGAAGATATGACTGAACCAAATTGGGCGAATGTAAAGTACACCAAGCCTAATTTTCAAAATATTTCCTACTACTCTGCTCCTAATAAGAAGCCGAAATATGACAGTCTGGATGAAGTTGATCCTGAATTGAGGGCGACATTTGAAAAATTAGGTATTTCTCTTGATGAGCAAAAGAAACTGGTTAAGTGTGGCGGTGGATATCGTAATGGACTCCGTATCGGTAACCACTACTTTTAAGAAGACCCTTGCTGAAAAAGGAATAATCTTCTGCTCTATTTCAGAAGCAATTCGAGAATATCCTGAACTGGTAAAGAAATATATTGGTTCTGTGGTACCTCAAAAGGATAATTTCTATGCAGCTTTAAATTCCGCTGTTTTTAGTGATGGTTCCTTCTGCTATATTCCTAAAGGAGTACGTTGTCCTATGGAACTTTCTACTTACTTCAGAATTAATCAGGCAGGAACTGGTCAATTTGAAAGGACTCTTGTAGTTGCAGACGAGGATAGTTACGTAAGTTATCTTGAAGGCTGTACTGCTCCTTCACGGGATGAAAATCAGTTACATGCTGCAGTTGTTGAATTAGTAGCACTTGATGGTGCTGAAATTAAATATTCCACCGTACAAAACTGGTTCCCGGGGAACAAAGAAGGAAAAGGCGGGGTTTATAACTTCGTCACCAAAAGAGGAATTTGCGAGAAAAATGCCAAGATCTCCTGGACACAGGTTGAAACCTAGTTCTGCGATTACCTGGAAGTATCCTTCCTGTATTCTAAAGGGAGACAATTCTATTGGAGAATTTTATTCTATTGCTGTTACTAACAACCATCAGCAGGCTGATACTAAGCACAAAAATGATTCACCTTGGTAAAAATACCAGGAGTACTATTATTTCTAAAGGAATTTCTGCAGGACAATCCCAGAACAGCTATCGAGGACTTGTTCAAATGAGCAGTCGTGCAGATAATGCAAGGAATTTCTCACAATGTGATTCCCTCCTTATGGGAAATAAATGTGGAGCTCACACCTTCCCTTATATTGAAGTAAAGAACAAAAGTGCGCAGGTAGAACATGAAGCAACTACCAGTAAAATTGGGGAAGACCAGATATTTTACTGTAACCAACGAGGTATTGACACCGAGAAAGCGATTGCATTAATTGTGAACGGTTTTAGCAAAGAGGTTCTAAATAAGCTTCCTATGGAATTCGCTGTGGAAGCTCAGAAGTTATTGGAAATATCCCTTG
This sequence comes from Antarcticibacterium sp. 1MA-6-2, assembly GCF_021535135.1. Classification (NCBI taxonomy): domain Bacteria; kingdom Pseudomonadati; phylum Bacteroidota; class Flavobacteriia; order Flavobacteriales; family Flavobacteriaceae; genus Antarcticibacterium; species Antarcticibacterium sp. 1MA-6-2. Next base: position 2,663,770 of record NZ_CP091036.1, read on the forward strand.
AAGGATCAGTCGGATAAAAGTGAAAATGAAAATGAAGAAGTTAATTGTCCTGGTAAGTATACTTTTCCTTATCACATCTTGTGACAACGAGCAGGAATCAGCGCCTGAGCCTGAAGTTATTTCTATTGTTAAGGACAGTATTCAGGTTTATGAAGGCAACTTTATAATGGCGGGAGATGATGCAGTGTTAAAGGGAAATAAATTTGTTTATGAGGTGAAAATGGATTCCACTGCAATGGAGTTTAAAGATTCTCTCAAATCATACAAAGCTTCACAGGATGGTATCGTTCCCGTTAAAGTAAAAGGAAAAGTGACAAAAAATTTCTCTGCATCAAGCTATTCCCAACTTCTGAAGATCACAGAAGTTTTGGAAATTAAAGCAGAGCGATCAGAAAATACAGAATCAAAAAATTAATGTCGATTTAAATTCGGCAAATTCAGAAATATTATGCTTAAAATAAAAAATTTACACGCCAGTATAGAAGATAAGGAAATCCTGAAAGGGATCAATTTGGAAATAAATCCGGGTGAAGTTCACGCAATTATGGGACCTAACGGTTCAGGGAAAAGTACATTGTCTTCAGTAATTGCAGGAAAGGAAGAATTTGAGATGACACAGGGGGAGATATTTTTTGAGAATGAAGACCTTACCGAGCTTGATCCTGAAGAGAGGGCGCACAAAGGTATCTTCTTGTCTTTCCAGTATCCCGTTGAAATTCCCGGTGTTTCTGTAACAAATTTTATGAAAGCGTCTATTAACGCCCACCGCAAATCACAAGGACTGGAAGACATCTTAGCAAATGAGATGCTAAAGCTGATTAGAGAAAAATCTGAATTACTTGAAATAGACAGGAAATTCTTATCCCGTTCCCTTAACCAGGGATTTTCCGGTGGAGAAAAGAAACGAAATGAAATTTTCCAGATGGCTATGCTGAACCCAAAATTAGCAATATTGGATGAGACCGATTCAGGATTGGATATTGACGCTTTAAAAGTTGTTGCTAATGGAGTGAACAGGTTAAAGAGCAATGACAATGCAGTTTTGGTAATAACTCACTACCAGCGCCTGCTGGATTATATTATTCCAGATTTTGTTCACGTGATGATGGATGGGAAAATTGTGAAATCGGGCACTAAAGAACTTGCTTACGAGTTGGAGGAGAAAGGTTACGACTGGCTGAAGCCGGAAACTGTTTAAGTTTCAGGTTTCAGGTTTCAGGTTTTATATTAGGGTAGAATGAAAATAACAATTTATGGCTACTATCAGGAGGTTTGAAGATTTAGAAATCTGGCAGGAGGCACGTAAATTGTCAAATGAAATAATAAAACTGAGTAAGAATTCCGAGTTAAAAAATGATTTTAAACTTCGGGAGCAGATTAAAGGATCATCCGGTTCTATAATGGATAACATTGCAGAAGGATTTGAAAGAGATGGAAATCTTGAGTTCAGACAATTTCTCTCTATCGCTAAAGGTTCGGCAGGAGAAACGAGATCGCAATTATATAGGTTGTACGATTCGGAATATATTGATAAAGAAACCTTAGAGAGAATTAAGAATGACTACGAAGCATTGAGCAGAAAAATTGCTTAGCTTCATTAGTTATTTGAATAAGAAAGCATTTCAGGGTTTAAAATACAGGAATGAATAAACCTGAAACTGCCGCAGGCATAGAAACCTGAACCTTCTTTAATTGAGAAGCGTTTGTTTTAGGAAAAATTAAAAGAAATGGAATTAAAGGAAAAATTAATATCCTCATTTATGGCCTTTGAAGAGGCTTGTGATGTGGATGCCGATATACATAATTTAAGAAGTGAAGCGATCAAAGAATTTGAGGCGCTGGGCTTCCCTACGAAAAAAGAAGAGGCCTGGAAATACACTTCATTAAATTCAATTTTAAAGCACGATTATAGTGTTTTCCCAAAAAAGGAAGATGCGATAGAATACAGGGATATTAAGAAATATCTGATACACGATATAGACACTTACAACCTGATCTTTATCGACGGGATCTTTTCTTCCCATTTATCACAGACGACCCACGACAAACATGATGTTTGTCTTATGTCGTCGGCCCTGGCAAAACCGAAGTATAAGGAGGTTATAGATCAATATTTCAACAAGATAGTTTCGAGGGAAAATGGTTTTACACCTCTAAACACTGCTTTTTCGAAAGAAGGTGCTTTTATTAGAATTCATAAGGGTAAAGTAGCAGATAAACCAATTCAGATAGTGAATTTCTCTACCGGAAATGAATCAGCGCTTATGCTACAACCACGGAATTTGATCGTAGTTGAGGAGAATGCACAGGTACAGATCATTGAACGCCACCAGAGTCTTACAGATCATCCCGTACTCACAAATTCTGTTACAGAAATTTACGCAGGAAAGAATGCTATTGTTGATTATTATAAAATACAGAATGACAGGGCTTCAGCTTCATTAATAGACAATACTTTTATTGAGCAGAAGGATAACTCTAATTGTTCAATCCACACTTTTTCTTTTGGAGGAAAATTGACGAGAAATAACCTCAATTTTTATCAGCGTGGAGAACATTGCGATTCTACCTTAAAAGGAATAACCATAATTGAGGATAAGCAACTAGTAGATCATAATACGCTGGTGCATCATATATTCCCTAACTGCGAAAGCCATCAGGATTACAAAGGTATTTTTGCTGATACTTCTTACTGTGTCTTTAATGGAAAAGTAGTTGTAGATAAGGAAGCACAGAAAATTAATGCTTTCCAGGCCAACAATAATATATTATTGGATGACAAAGCGACAATCAACTCCAAACCACAATTGGAAATCTTTGCCGATGACGTAAAATGTAGTCACGGCTGTACAATTGGGCAGCTGGATAAGGATTCACTTTTCTACCTCCGCTCAAGAGGGATTCCTCAAAAAGAGGCAAAAGCACTATTGATGTATGCTTTTGCAAATAATGTTTTGGAAAGTGTTAGAATTCCTGAAATAAAGAAGAGAATAACAAAACAAATAGCTTTAAAATTGGGTGTAAATCTGGGATTTGACCTTTAATAAATTAGCAGGAAAAAACGGTGTATGAGTGTATTGGCCAAACAATCTTCTTTTGATGTAGAAATGATAAGGAAAGACTTTCCTATTCTAAAAAGGGAAGTTAACGGCCATCCTTTGGTCTATTTTGATAATGCCGCTACTTCACAAACGCCTGTACAGGTAATGGATGCTATTGTAGATTACTATTCTAACTATAATTCTAATATCCACCGGGGAGTTCATTCCCTTTCGCAGGAAGCTACAGACAAATACGAGGAAGCCAGGAAAAAGGTGCAGGCACATTTTAACGCTGCTCATTCATACGAGATTATCCTTACATCCGGCACCACACACGGGATTAATCTTGTGGCCAGCGGATTTTCAGCCCTACTGGAAGAAGGAGATGAGATAATGGTCTCTGCTTTGGAACATCACTCGAACATTGTTCCGTGGCAAATGCTAACCGAAAAAACAGGAGCTGTTCTCAAAGTTATCCCCATGGATGAAAGTGGAGAATTAATTCTTTCAGAATTTGAAAAGCTTCTTTCACGAAAAACAAAAGTTGTTTTCATAAACCACGTATCCAACGCACTCGGTACTATTAATCCTATAGAGGAGATTATTGCCGGGGCACATAAGGTGGGTGCTGCGGTATTGGTTGACGGTGCACAGGCCGCTCCCCATATTAAAGCAGATGTACAGGCTTTAGATGTAGATTTCTATGTAGCCTCTGCACATAAAATGTGTGGCCCAACGGGAGTTGGGATCCTTTATGGAAAAGAAAAATGGTTAAAAAAACTACCTCCTTACCAGGGAGGCGGAGAAATGATAGCCACTGTTACTTTTGAAAAAACCACTTACGCAGATCTACCTCACAAATTCGAAGCAGGAACTCCAAATATTTGTGGGGGAATAGCCTTTGGTGCAGCACTGGATTACATGAATAATATTGGTTTTGAAACCATTGCCGCTTACGAACAGGAGCTACTGCATTACGCAACTCAAAAGCTTCTTGAGATCGAGAAAGTTAAGATCTACGGCATTTCCAAAAAGAAAACTGCAGTAATTTCCTTTAACATTGAAGGAATTCACCCTTATGACATAGGAACCATTGTCGACAAATTGGGAATAGCAGTTCGCACTTAGCCATCATTGTGCTCAACCCATTATGGATTACTACAAGATCCCGGGAACAGTGAGGGCATCTTTTTCTTTTTACAACACCAAAGAAGAAATTGATACCTTTATAGATGCGATAAAACGTGCAAAATCAATGTTGGAATAAAAATCCTTCAGCTATGAAAAATCTTCTGGTTCTATTTCTGATTATTTTGGTATCCTGCGGTGAAAAAAAGACAGCAAAGCCGATCCAATGAAACCGCAGACTTAGTCTTGCTGAAGATCCTGAACTTTCAGGAAGTTATTTCATAACGCAATTAGGAAACGAAGATGTTTCTTCAGAAGAAATTGATCTCACCTTTGATGAAAAGCGGAAGGAATTGCGCGGAAACGCAGGATGTAACCCTAGGTTTAGTTCAGGATTTGAAAGAGATGGAAGAAAAATTACCTTCAGTGAACCTGTAAGTACCAGAATGTTTTGCGACGGAAAAATGGAAAGGGAAAATCAGGTAATGGAAATCCTTCCGAAGATTACTGAAATGAGAAAAAACGAGGATAATGTGATCTTTCTTTCAAACGAGGGAGAGCAGTTATTAATGGTTCAAAAAAACGGAAATGAGTAATATAAAAGAGAAGCAGGAAGAGGTTGTAGAGGAGTTTTCTATGTTTGATGACTGGATGCAGCGTTATGAATATATGATAGATCTTGGAAAATCCCTGCCCCTTATTGATGAAAAATATAAAGTAGAGGAAAACATTATAAAAGGCTGCCAAAGCAAGGTTTGGGTACACGCAGAGTTAGAGGGAGATAAACTTGTTTTTACGGCAGATAGTGACGCTATAATAACAAAAGGAATTGTGGCGATTCTAATAAGGGTATTTTCAAATCAACATCCTGCAGATATACTGGAAGCCGATACACAGTTTATTGATGAAATCGGGCTAAAAGAGCACCTCTCTCCCACCCGTGCAAACGGATTGGTGAGTATGATTAAACAATTGAAAATGTATGCTATAGCGTATCAAACACAACTAGATTAAAATGGAACAGGAAATAGATACCCAGGAACTGGGAGAAAAAATAGTAAGGGTACTAAAAACCATTTATGACCCCGAAATTCCCGTTGATATATATGAATTAGGGCTAATTTATGACGTCATGGTAAATACTGATTATGATGTCAAGATCCTGATGACGCTTACAACTCCTAACTGTCCGGTTGCTGAAAGCTTACCGCAGGAGGTTGAAGAAAGGGTAAAATCCCTTGATATGGTTAAGGATTGTGAAGTTGAAATAACTTTTGATCCCCCATGGACTCAGGATCTTATGAGCGAAGAAGCTAAACTGGAACTCGGGATGCTTTAGGCACCTTATCCCCCGAAGGGGAAAGGATACAAAAGATGCAATTAAATTTACTATGTCTACAGAAATTATAAATCGGGTTGCAAATAGCAAATTAGTCACTTTTGACCTTGAGGATTTCTATCCTAAAGGCGAAAGAGTTTTATTTGATATTAAGGATTGGTTACTGGAAGGATTAGTGTTGAGGGAAGGTGTATTTAGAGAAAAGGCCGCTGCCTGGGACTGGAGCCAATATGATGGCTCTTACGTCGCCTTAACCTGTTCTACAGATGCCATTATTCCGGCCTGGGCCTATATGCTCCTCGCCACTTACCTGCAGCCTTACGCGAAAAAAGTAGTTGTGGGAAATCTGGATAATTTGGAAACGGTACTTTACACAGAAATCATACAAAATCTGGATGTCACAGCTCTTGCAGACAAACCTGTAATTGTTAAAGGCTGCTCTCACAAACCTGTACCTCAAAACGCTTACATATTACTAATCTCAAAACTACAATCTGTAGTAAAAAGCCTTATGTACGGGGAAGCCTGTTCCTCAGTACCGCTTTATAAGAAATCCAAAAACTAAATAAATGAAACATTTTTTTCCTGTCTTTCTACTGCTGGTCTCTACCCTCACAGTATCTGCACAAGACAAAGGAAAAGAGGTTCCGCCCAATGGCTGGACTTCTGAAGGTACAATTCAACTTTTGTTCAATCAATCTGCTTTTAATCACGAATGGACAGGAGGAGGAACATCCAGTATTGCAGGAAACCTCAACTTTAATTATGAGGAGAATTACAGGATGGACAACTTTTCCTGGACCAACAGGATTCATGCGAATTATGGATTGACAAAGGTAAAAACCGATAAGTTTGCGCGTAAAACCAGTGACAGATTTGAACTTAATTCTGTTGCAGGTTATCAATTGGAGAATTCCAATTGGTACTACTCCTATTTTTTAAATTTCAGGACTCAATTTGACAAAGGGTACAACTTCAGCAAAGATCCTGAAACAGGACAAACTATAAGAACAGAATATACTCATTTTCTCTCTCCTGCTTACCTGCAAACAGGACCGGGATTTATGTGGAAAAAGGATGAAAACTTTATTGTAAATATTGCCCCTGCCACTGCCAGGTTTATTTTTGTAGATGATAAATTCACCACTACCCCGGGCTATGCAGATGGTCGCTATTTTGGTGTAAACGAAGGAAAAAGCAGCCGCTTCGAATTTGGTGCTGCTCTTAATGCATACCTTCAATTTAAAGTAATGAGTGATGTGGTGATGGAAAATAGTATAAACCTCTACTCTAATTATCTAGACAAACCTGGAAATGTAGATATTGATTACCTGATGAACCTTGAAATGGGCATCAATAAATATCTTTCTGCAAATTTGCTTTTCCAGGCCATTTATGATGATAATGCAGTTGCTGCCTTTCAAATTAGAGAAGTATTTGGACTTGGCATTAACTACAATTTCGGATTCTAAAAATATCCCTTTATAGATTTTAATCCCGAAGCAGCTGCTTCGGGATTTTTGTTTTCACTAATTTCTAGTTAAATTTTTGCTGAATTAGATTCGCTGAAATTGCTTTTAGAATCAATTGTGTAACTTTGAATCTATGATAGAAAAGACAGATTTAAATTATGAAAAAGCGGTGCTTATTGGGATTGTCACCCGGGAGCAGGATGCTGATAAACTGAATGAATACCTGGACGAACTGGAATTTCTCACCTATACAGCAGGTGGCGAAGTTGTAAAAAGGTTTACCCAAAAAATGGATCGGCCCGATCCCAAGACTTTTATAGGATCAGGAAAAATTAACGATGTTAAACAGTTCATTGATGAAAATGAAGTTGGAACTGCAATTTTTGATGACGAACTTTCTCCTGCTCAACAAAAAAATATAGAACGGGTCCTGCAGTGCAAAGTGCTGGACAGGACTAACCTTATTTTGGACATTTTTGCGCAACGTGCACAAACAAGTTATGCGCGAACGCAGGTAGAACTGGCGCAATATCAATATTTGCTCCCAAGGCTTGCGGGAATGTGGACTCACCTGGAGAGACAACGTGGTGGTATAGGAATGCGTGGTCCCGGGGAAACAGAAATCGAGACTGACCGTAGGATCGTTAGAGATAAAATTGCCCTGCTCAAGAAAAAGATTGAAACCATTGACAAACAAATGGAAGTTCAAAGGGGAAACCGCGGGCAGCTGGTGCGGGTGGCCTTGGTGGGCTACACCAACGTAGGAAAATCTACCCTGATGAATGTCATAAGCAAAAGTGAAGTATTTGCTGAAAATAAATTATTTGCTACGCTGGACACTACAGTTAGAAAGGTTGTAATAAGAAATCTTCCATTCCTGCTTACCGACACTGTTGGTTTTATTAGGAAGCTACCCACCCAATTAATAGAATCTTTTAAATCTACTCTGGATGAAGTAAGGGAGGCAGATCTTCTCCTGCACGTTGTTGATATTTCTCATCCAAATTTTGATGATCACATTGAATCGGTGAATCAAACTCTTGCCGACATAAAGAGTGCAGATAAACCTACCATAATGGTATTTAATAAAATAGATGCCTACCAACCTGAAGAGATCGAAAGCGATGACCTGGTAACAGAAAAGACAACAGCTCATAATACACTGGAGGAGTGGAGGCAAACCTGGATGAACAGGCTGGGGAACAATGTTCTTTTTATTTCAGCACTTAATAAGGAGAATATGGAAGATTTCAGAAAAAAGGTTTATGATACAGTAAGAGATATTCACGTTACCAGATTTCCATACAACAATTTCTTATACCCGGAATATGATGCTTATGGTGAGGAAGAATAATCTTTTTCTTAAATTAGTATAAACCAAAGTCTTATGAAAAAATTCTTGTTTTTACCTGTGGTTCTTTTCTGCGGAATTTTATACGCGCAGGATTTGAGTGGTTCCTGGAAACTAACCGAAAGAAATGGAACCGAAGTGAAAGATATGGAAGTGGTACAGATCATTCAGGATGGCTATTTTTCTATAGGTGCAAAGCTGAAGGAGGGAAATAAATTTCATAGTGCCAAAGGCGGAGAATTTGAAGTAACAGGAGATAAATTCAAAATTGTTCAGGATTACAATACCGAAAATCCGGAGCTCATAGGCAAAGAAATAAATTACACCTTCAGTAAAGAAGGAGATAAATTCACATTATCTGATCCTATTAATAATGAAGTCTGGCAAAGGATCTCTAACAAAGAAAACGATCTCACACGTAATTGGGTAATTACGGGAAGGGAACGTAACGGGGAAATGGGAACAATGACGCCCGGAGACAGAAGAACCGTCAAGATCCTTAGTGGCGACCGTTTTCAATGGATTGCCTTCAATAGTGCTACAGGAGAATTTAGTGGCACTGGCGGGGGAACCTACACTGCCAAAGATGGAAAATATACAGAAATTATAGAATTTTTCTCCAGAGACGACAGCCGCGTAGGCGCCAGCTTAGAATTTGATTACGAAGTTAAGGATGGAAAATGGCATCATAACGGAAAAAGCTCTAAAGGAGATCCAATTTATGAAATCTGGTCCCCTTATGAAGAAGCTTATCAAAAAAGTAATTAAACAGAAAATCAGCCCTCGGGCTGATTTTCTGCGTTAATATATCTCTTTAATATATCTATAGACACTAATTCCTCACCAGTACTCCTTCTACAGGAATGTAATATTCTCCTTTAGGGTTAGTTTTTAAACTGAAGAGGATTCTGTTCTCTACTGGCTGGTATTGCAGTTGCACATTACCCACAGCATAGCTGAGTCCGCTTCTTATACTTCCCTGGAAAATATTTTCGGCCTTTCTAATAAGAACTATAGAAAACTCATCCTTATTGTCGTTGCAATCTATTCTTTCTCCATGAAGGTAAACACTGCAGTGGTTTCCCCTGTAATTATTTTCTGAAATTTCTATAAGGTCAATTGTAAACATGTTTCCTCCATCGACTGAATTCCAGCTCCAGGAACCGGAAATATCCTGGGCAAAAGAGGAAAACGTAAGGAACAATAAAAAGAATGGGTAGAGGAGTAATTTTTTTACCATAAATAAAAGTTAAATCGAAAAATAAAAGGTGATTTTAAGCTACGCAAAATTACAACAGAAATTTCGTAAAATTCTGTTACTCTTACGTTATAAAAGTCCCAACATACTTTTTTCGGTTTTGTACGCAACCTTTTAATGTTATCAAGGTCATTTATATATGGAACCTTCAAAACTTTGTAGCTCATGAAAATTTCCTTTCTTCTATCTGTCTTCTTTTTCTCCTTTTTTACAACATCCTGTGATAAGGAAGAGCCGGATCCGGTTGCTGCGATTGATATTTCCAACATAACTCTTGCCGAGTCCTTTTCTATAGGGCAAATGGCCGAAGTAAACGTGACAATCACCAAGCCTACTCCCTGCCATATTATAGAGGAGAAAGCACTAACTATTTCGGGCAGGATCTATTCTTACAATTTCCGCCTTATAGATAAAGCTGAAATTTGCATTCAAGTGACGCAGGAGGAAACCGTAACTGTAGATTTTGAACCTGCTGAAGCCGGGGAACACACTCTTAACTTTTTCATCAACGGGGATCTATTGGAAACCCGAACTGTAACAGTGACGGAATAATATAAAGTAATTAAAAATCACCCTATTTCTCCAAAGGCCAGATCTTCTGAGTATAGAAGAACCTAGCTTTTTTCTTTTTCCGGAAAAATATATTCTCGGTTATTCATAATGAAATCTGTAATTGCTCTGACTCACAGATTCATACGCAACTTTTTTTACTTTTTAAGTCATTAATGTATATAACCTTCTCACGATTGTAAAATATGAAAGTTTTTACTTTAATAACTCTCCTCTTCCTCTCTTCTCTTATAGTTTCCTGTGATAAGGAAGATGAAGAGCCTACTCCTGAAATTAGTATTTCAAACATTACCCTGGCAGAAACCTATACTGTTGGACAGGCAGAGGAAATTAACGTGACTATCATCAAGCCCACTCCCTGCCATGAAATAGAAGAGGAATCAGCTACTGTCTCAGCAAGTACTTACTCGTATTACTTTCGCCTGTTAAACAATAGGGAATTTTGCATACAGGTTTTAGCGAGAGATGAAACTATGAGTGTAAATTTTGAACCTACTGAAGCCGGAGAACATCTTCTTAATTTTTACATAGACGGGGAACTGCTGGAAACCCGAACAGTATTAGTTACAGAATAAAATTTAAAATTCGCGCACCTTATTGCCCTAAAACCCTGGACCGACCTGATAATTGTTATGCACCCATATAATTTTTGAAAGCATTAAATACTTCCTACACTTATGAAGAATCTTAATCTTTTGTTCCTTCTGGCATTGTGTGCTCTCTCCATTAGTTGTCATAAAGAACAAATTTCTCCGGAACCGGAAACAGCAATTGCAGATATTAATCTTTTTCCTGAATATCCATTTGTCCAGGCACAGAAGATAAATGTAACAGTATTGAAGCCCACCGCCTGCCACAAAATAGAAAAAGTCAAGGTTTCGGTTGTAGACAAAAATTTTTACTACGACTTTTTAGTTGGAAGTGAAACTGACGCCTGCATCCACGTACTAAGGGAGGAAGTAAAAAGCGTCTATTTCTTACCTTCAGGAGGCGGAGAATATACCCTTAACTTTTACATCAACGGAAATTTTTACGAAACAAGGACTGTGGCCATATCAGGCTGAAAATAAATAAAGATTAAACCTGATTCTGTTAGTAAGCCGGGGTTCCAGTCATGAGTCCCGGCTTTACATTTTTCGGCAGGATGTAATTCAAAAAAATCTTAATCACTAGTTACCCTCACATTGTCGATATCATAGGTTGTGGATTTTTCTGAAGCCGAACCCAGATAATGGAAAGCCACATGAATAGTTCCTTCAAGGCAGGAGATATCGATATGAGATCGGGTAAAAGTCACTGCATTTTGATTGGTGGGTCCTACCGGAATATTTGCCTCCAGAAGCTGCCAATTAGTTGTGAGGGGATTTCCTGTAAATTCATTAGTTACCAGAACTCGGAGAATGGTAGCATTATCAAAAGAAGCTCTAAGATCAAAAGACAAAACTCTATTAGAAATGGCATTTACATCTATTGGAGGAGTAATAAGCCATGCTTCGAGAGGATTTTCCTGTGTATTATAGGCAGAAATCCTAACATGTCTGTTTCCCTGCAAAGTTCCAGGTTTAAATTTCTCACTCCCGCCACTGGTATTGATATTCATCCAGCCACGGGTTTCCAGCATTCTTTGAGTAGTAATGGTTTCAAAACTTTCCTCAAAAACTGTCTCAATCCCCGGAGTTGAGTTAGAACCACAATTCAGGAATTGAGGATCACATCTTGCTCCATCATTAAAGTCTAAAGCTTCAGGAGAGGTTATAATAACAACGTAAAAGTCGTCGTAAAAATCTCTTGCCAGTACTCCCTCAACACTTCCAGAAGATGTAGGAAGCAATAAAGACCGGAAGTTTGAAAATGTACTGGTACTTAAATTGGTTGTAGCCCCGCTTTCGCAACTTTCCACCTGTCGTACCCCGTCATATTGATCGAAGTTTTCAGCAGCAAAAGTGTACCTGTCATTCTCCTTTATTAGGTTTCGGTTGAATTGCACATTATCAATTCGGATATAAAGATTTTTAAATTGCTCGTTGAACTGGGTGATTTTAAGATCCAAAGGAACAATAGTAGCAGTGTCGTTTGTTCTTATTATATGATCATCAATAAGAGCCTGAGAAATAGCTACAACATCGCCTCTATTTTGTTTCCCCAATTGCATAACTCCATTGTTGTACCAAAGGCTAAGACCGTCCAGTTTTATATAAACTTTTCTTCCAAAATTGTAGGTATCAAATAAAGAGTTATCATCAATTAAAACCTGGATACCAGATGTGGGATTCTCCGGCTTATCCTGAAGGATCAGCTTTTTATAAAAATTTCCTCCTTCATCACTAGATATTACAAATCCCTCAAAATAGGTATTGGTATCTCTGAAGGTGTAAATCTCATTTGTATTAAAGTTGTAATGCCCTTTAACAGCATCAATGGTAGTAATGTTTCCGACAGCCGGGACAGGTGGCGTAGTCATTTCCGGCAGCTGAAAATCATCTGTTTTTACACAAGAGCTTAATGAAATTATTATCAATATCAGAATTCTTATTTTTCCCATAACCCTTTAATTAAAACCTAACATAGATATTTGCGTAATAAGTCGCACCTGTGCCATACCAGTACTTGTTTCCAAAAATGGGCTGATCCCGATTCTTATCTTGTTTAAGAGTTCTAAAATTGGCATTTCTTGCCTGCTCAAAGCCTCCTGTTTTATACACAACGTCAAAGACATTGTTCAGGCTCACGAAAAAACCAAGATAATAGCTGTCAATCCTCCAGGATTTCCCTCCAATGATGTTGACAACGAAGTAGTCGTCAAATTGCTCCTGTCTTAGTAAATGCCTTGCCTCCTCTTCATTATAATCGACTAAAGGAAGCCCATCTGCATCTGTTAAAAAATTAGAAGTGCGGGTTAAAGGACTAATATCACTAAAAGCATGTGAGAAATAATTTCCTGTAGTTCCAAACCACCAGTAATCCGGATCTCTATACTCAAATCCTATCTGGGCAGCACGTTGAGGTCCTCCAGCCAGGAAATAATTTTTCAAACTTGATGTACCATAATCCACGGCAGCGTCAAAACTGTCGGAAGTTAGATATAAATTAGGATCATTGCTGTAGGTATGTTGTCCAATGGCGGCTGCAGATTTTATTTTGATTGTAGATGTTACCTGAAAATCCAATCCCAGTTCCAATCCAAAATGTCGTCTGTCTATCCCTGTCAAAACCTCCTGCACAAAGGCTGTGGTACTGTTTCTGCCAAGTCCGCTTAAACCATCAGCATAGTAAAAAGAAATTTCTGTTGCATCTTGAATTTCAGAAAAATATCCGGTGATCCTCGTCCTAAACTGCGGAGTTCTAAAAATATAGCTTGCATCTACTGAGGAAAGATTTTCACTGTCTAAATTCTGTACTACGCTATTGTTCATTCGGGAATTAGAGAAGCTGTTCCTTAAATTTGGAGCACGGGTATAATAAGCGGAATTAAAGTTTAAAAGATTTCTGCTAATAATTTTATATGTGCCTCCTAATTTCACTCCATAGTTGCTAAACTTCAGCTTTTCACTTTCCCCTAAAGAATTATTAGGATAGCTGCCATTCTGAAATAGACCCACCCTTTGATACTGCGTGTGAGATAACTGACTTAGCTGCATAGAGATCAACTCTTCTGCCTTTATACTGCAACTGCGAATAGCCTTCAAAAACATCGGCATGGAGTTCAAAATTGTATTTAAATTTTTCTCCTTCAGTAACTACTCTGTTCCTGTTTCGAAGATCACTTTGTGCCCTGTCTCCAACTGATGTTGTTGCATCTCCTTCAGCAAAAGCATCTATATCAAGATAACCTGCTCCTCCCAATAGATCCTTAATAGCGGCAAAATTATGACTAGTGAGTCTGGTAAATTTTACTTTCGAATTAATTTTTAGGGAAGGACTTAATACTGAAGTTAAAATAGAATTAACCGTGATCTGTTGATCGTCATTCCTGTCTTCGGCAATCACATAAACCGAATTGCCTCCTGTTTCTGAGGAAATAATATTAGCAGTGTATAAACTTTCCCAGTTTACTTGCCCGTCCTTAACAAAAGTGTTCCGGGCACGGTAAGCAGCTTCAAAATTCTGATTATCCTCAAATCGTAAAAAATAGCTCGGGAGGTTCTGGTAGTAAGAAGGATCTGGGTTTCCACCTCCCCCGATAAAACTTTCCTGCCCATCCTGCTGAACTATAAGCCGGGTACCTCCGTAATCAATTCTGCTATTTCCGGTACTCCCAAATTGGTAAGCGAGGTTTGTATTGAGATCAGTTTTCCCTGAAATCTTCCAAAAATGATTTAGCATAAAAACAGGTTCCTTTATTTCTCTTATTCTTGAATTTCTTATCTCCCCATTTTGATATCCCCAGAAGGAATTGTAACGCTGACCCCTAAGATCATAAACTTCTTGTGTATTTGCTGATGATTTTCCTCTGGTGTTGGGGGTATAGAAGGAGGTAAAGTTTATGCTATGGGAAGGAGAAATCAATTTTTCTACTGCCAGAAATAGCGCATTGGCTGAATATAGAGTTCCCTCAACGTATGCCTCTTCTGCAAACCTTCTGGATATAGAAACCGAATAAGCCCAACCCCCGGGAGTTTCCCCGGAATTATAGGTCGCCATGACTCTTCCTGTGTAGCTCCTGTTTGCCGCAGCGTATGAAATTCTTCCTCCATTACTGTATTTAGCCGCTCTCATTACAATATTTGTACTCCCTGCCAAACCACCAAATCCCACTTCTGCAGGAAGGCTTCCCATATTGAAAATCTGATTTCTTTGTACATCATTTAAGCCTCCCCAATTACTCCACTGAGGTCTGCCGTTGAATAGTTTGTTCATTTCAACTCCATTAATATAAACTTTCCCAAACTCGCTATCCAATCCCCTCGGTCGAAAGAACGTCTGGCTAAAATCAAAAGCAGCAGCATTAAGAAAAACATCCCGGGATGCCTGTAACAGGCCCGCGACATTATCAACATTTCCTTCTTCTTCACTTAATTGATCATCTCCCAGACTTATAGTACCTAATAACATTTGCTCCCTAAACATATCTCTTTCAATTGGAATTAAATCAAGGTCCTTTGCTGCTCCCTCTGTAATTGACACTGGTAAACGCAACACCGCATAACGCGGTGCTGAAAAAATAAGAATTGTATTTCCTGAAGTAAGTTCCTCTTGAGAAAACTTAAAATTTCCCTGCAAGTCTGTTGTAGTGGATGTAGTAGTATTTTCAATAGCAACAGTAACATTTTCTACAGGTTCAAAAGTGGCTGCATCAACAACTTTTCCTCTCAAAAATATTTCTTGTGCAGAAATTTGCGAGTATAGTATTAGCCCCAGTATTAATAGATATTTGCCCCTACGCATCTATAAAAACTTCATTTTCAACATATAAGTTAATTATAATATTTAATAGACCCTTTAAAATTTGTATATTAAATATCAGTTTTCTCATAATTTTAAGAAATCTATAGGTACCTAATAATGATTGGAAAAAATTTTCTGTCTACGATTTTATACATAATTATATCTTATTTATCCATTCCTCAGGTTGCGGGGCAGGAGAATAATTTATACCAGATAAGAACTGTAGCATTTTATAATGTTGAGAATATTTTTGACACCGTAGATGATCCTTTGACCTTTGATGAAGATCGCACTCCGGAAGGAAAAGACGTTTGGACGGAAGAAAAGTACAGAGACAAATTGAAGAATATTTCCCGGGTGCTTTCTGAAATTGGAGCAGACAAGGCAGAAATTCCTCCCGCCATTATAGGAGTTTGCGAAATCGAAAATTATAAAGTTTTAGAGGATTTAGTAAATCAACCTCTTTTGCTATCCCATAATTATGATATAGTGCATTATGATTCTCCTGATAACCGTGGTGTGGATGTGGCTTTGCTTTATCAAAAAAGCCTCTTTGAACCCTTACATTCCCGATCTCACAGGCTTCTGATTTTCGATCGCGACGATCAGTCAAAAAGAGTATATACGCGAGATCAATTAGTTGTAAGTGGCTTATTAGATGGAGAATTGCTACACGTAATCGTAAACCACTGGCCCTCCAGAAGTGGCGGTGAAGCGCGTAGTAGCTACAGGAGAGAAAAAGCAGGGGAACTCAATAAACGAATTATAGACTCTCTCTACCGATTAGACGGCAATGCAAAGATAATAACGATGGGAGATTTTAATGATGACCCCACCAACAAAAGCATTAAGAAAATCCTGGGAACAAAGGCCAGTATGGAAAATCTTAATCAAGGAGATCTATATAATCCTATGGAGAATATGCTGAAAAGGGGAATGGGTACTTTAGCTTTTAGAGATGGCTGGAATTTATTTGACCAGATCATCATTTCCTCACCTTTTCTTGCTAATGACTATTCTTCTTACCAATTTTACCGAGCAGGGATCTTTAATCCAGATTACCTTCTCACCCCCTCCGGTCAGTTTAAAGGATATCCGTTCAGAAGCTATGATTACGGTGGTTACACAGGGGGATATAGCGATCACTTTCCAGTTTACATTTACCTCATCCAGAAAGTAACTTCTAAAGAAAAGAACTAAAACAACCTCATCTGCCCGTCTTTATATTCCCGGTGCAGGTCACAATTGAGGGGCGCAATGCTTCTGCCAGATAAATATTTCTTTCTGGCAATTACAAACTGCTGCTCCACCTGCTCAGCTATATTAAGCCGCCTTTCATTCTTCGACCAAACTGGCTGTCATTTAAACTTCCGCCGTGGCACTCCTGGATCTGGTGCAGCACTTTATCTGCCCTATGCGGCATTGTCTTCCTTATCCAGTCGGTGAAAATTCCTCCTATTGCTCCATTAAGTCGCACCATAGTATAGCCCACACCCCTTGCACCGTTTTCAGCAATGGCTTTTACCAACGGCAGGATCTCGTGACTATTAATGCCGGGAATAATAGGTGCCATCATTACGCTCACCGGGATTCCGGCTTCAGTTAGCTTTCTCACGGTTTCCAGCCGCTTCTTCACACTGGCAGTCCGGGGTTCCAGCAGTCGGCGGGTATTTTCTTCGAGGGAGGTGATCGATAGATTTACCTGTACCAGGTGATCTTTCGCCAGGTCCTGCAAAACATCAATGTCTCTTTGAATTAATGCATTCTTGGTAATAATTCCTACGGGGTGTTTAAACTTAAGGAAGGTCTGTAGCAGGTTTCGGGTGATTTCCAGTTTCTTTTCGATTGGCTGGTAGCAATCTGTATTTCCTGATAAAATTATGGGCTCTGCTTCCCAGCTTTTGCTTCTTAATTTCTTTTCCAGTAACTCCACCGCATTCCGCTTTACCAGGATCTTTTGTTCAAAATCAAGTCCTGCACTATATCCCCAATATTCGTGTGAATTCCGGGCATAGCAGTACACGCAGCCGTGTTCACAGCCCTGGTAAGGATTAAGGGAATAACCCATTCTTACATCAGGACTGTTCACTTTATTTACAATTGTTTTGGGAAAAGTGTCTATTAAAACCGTCCTGTTATCCAACGCCTCTTCTCCTTCTACAGCACAAAAATTCAGAAAATCATCCCGAAATTCGTGACTGTTCGCGTCAAACCTGTTGGCAACATTTAGTTGTGCTCCCCTACCTTTAATATATTCTTCAGCATCACCCATAAAAACAAAAATATGGAAATTTTCCTTTTGGTAGGAAATTTTCCATATTAAATTCTCAGGAGATTGATTATTTATCTTCCAGGGAAATCTGCTTTCCGTTTATTGAGAAAGGCTGTTGTACCCTCTTTAAAGTCGGCAGTACTAAAGCAATGTCCAAATTCCTCAATTTCTGTTTCAAAACCATTAACTCCGTCCTTATAATTAGCGTTCACAGCTTTAATCGCAGATCTTATTGCGACAAGGGAATTTTTAGCAATTTTAGTAGCAATGTTTTCAGTAAATTCCAGTAGTTCCTCCTGGGTTGTGACGTGATTCACGAGATTGTATTGTAGCGCCTGGCTGGCATCTATCATTCCGGCTGTCATTATCATCTCCATTGCCCTGCCTTTACCTACCAGCTGCGGCAACCGTTGGGTTCCGCCGTACCCCGGGATTACTCCCAAAGAAACTTCGGGTAATCCCATTTTTGCATTTTCACTTGCTATTCTAAAATGTGCTGCCAGCGCAAGTTCAAGGCCTCCACCTAAAGCAAAACCGTTAATGGCCGCTATTACCAAGCTTAGAAAATTCTGCAACCAGATCAAATAATTTAGCCTGACCTTTTGCTGCCAATTCTTTACCTTCTTCTGGAGAGAAATCTGCAAATTCGCTAATGTCAGCTCCTGCAACAAAAGCTTTTTCCCCACTCCCGGTAATTATTATAACTTTTACCTCATCATTTAATTCGGCATCATTAAAAGCGTGATGAAGTTCTTTTATAGTTTTGCGATTTAAGGCGTTAAGCTTTGAAGGACGATTAATGGTTATTGTGAGAATGCCATTACTATTTTCTTCCAGAATATTCTCAAAATTCATATCGATTAGTTTTTATAATTATCAGAACCAGGTAAGAATCAAAATGACCCTTTATTTTGGGAACTTAACTGTAAAGATAGTGCCTTTATTTCTTTTTGAAGTAAAGCTTATGCTCCCGCCATAGGTCTCTACAAGGTTTTTCACCATTGCCAGTCCAAGGCCCATCCCGCTGGATTTTGTGGTAAACTTAGGTTCAAAAACCTTTTCTTTATTTTCTTCAGAAATTCCAACTCCGTTGTCGGACACCGTAATGCTCACCATCTCCCCCTGATCTTCTACTCTCACTAAAATTTTTGGATCAGGTACATCCTGTAGAGCCTGCGTAGCATTTTTCACCAGGTTTGTCACGACCCGAATAAGTTGAGTACGGTCAAACTTGGCCAGAATTTCCTCTTTTTCAGAAGAAAATACAATGTAGTTTTCATTAAAAATATCAAGGGCCAACTTTACAATTTTAGGTACATTAAGAGTTTCATTTTGCTGGGCAGGCATTTTAGCAAAATTAGAAAAAGCAGAAGCAATGGCACTCATCGTGTCAATTTGTTGAATAAGCGTATTACTGTATTCTTCAACCTTCAGCATAATCTTTGGATCATTTGGATCAAAGTTTCGCTGGAAACTTTGTACACTTAATCTCATAGGAGTTAGCGGATTTTTGATCTCGTGTGCCACCTGTTTTGCCATCTCCCTCCAGGCTTGCTCCCTCTCACTTGTAGCCAGTTTCACAGCACTCTCTTCCAGTTCATCGATCATACTGTTATAAGCCGCCACCAAAGTATAAATCTCTTCGGAAGCGTTTTGAACTTCAATTTTTTGATTTCTTTTATCGAGCCTGGTCTCCACAATCTTTTCTGAAACCAACTTTAGTGATTTGGTTATATATTTAGAAAGGAAATAGGAAAGCAAAATCGCCAGAATGAGCATAAAAAGGTATACCTCCCCCATTTTCATTAAGAAGTCATTAAGGTCCTTCTGAAGTAATTCGTCATCCTGTAGATAGGGCAGATAAAGAATTGCCAAAGGTTTTAATTGGGTATCGTTTATATAAGTATAGGAAGACTGAAACTTCTGTCCATTTATTTCTGACTTCTTTAAATACCTCTTTTTGGGAGAATTCTCAAGCGCCTGAAGAATGGGCTTGTCTATCTGAATGTTACTGGTGTCTCTAAAGAAGGATTCATTAGACTGAATAAGCAATCTCCCATTGAGATCGTAAATTGTGATTTGCATATCATGCACCTGGGAAATCTCATAGATCTTGTTTCGCTCTCTTAGGATTACAGGCATGTTTTGAGTTGAGACTACGTGCGTGGTACTTTGAAGCACATACTTAATATTTTCACGAATCGCCTGCTCTTTCCTCTCAAGCCGTTCCTTGTGGTAAGCTTCGGACTCCTGTTTGTACTGATAAACTGTAACCCCCACAATCAAAATAGAAGCACCCAACACCAGGAGTATCATTGAGATAAAAATTCTGTTTCTAAGGGAAAGTTTAATAAGCTTCATTTATGTAGTACCATTATTTGCCTGCATTGATCAATTTTCACACCATTGTTAGGCTTCCGGATTTTTATCCCGGATTCTTTTGTACATCTTAAATCCTAACATAAGGATAACAGAGAGCAGAATAATACCTATGACACCATAGATCCAGTCTACCGCATTTCGAAGGATCACCAGGAAAATAACAGCAAACAGAATTATGGTGGAACCTTCATTGAATAGCCTCATCCCATTGGAGGTCCAGTTTATCCTGTCTTCCTGAAAAGCTTTAAATATTAGATGACATTTGTAATGATAGATATAAAGCAGCAATACAAAACCGAGTTTTACGAGCATCCAGTCCTGTCCAAGAAATGACGGAATTATTGCTAGAAGTGCAAAAGCAAAGAGGCTGGCGAGAATTGCAGAGGGCCAGGTGATAATATACCACAACCTCCGGGTCATTAATTTTAACTGCTTTGTAAGAATAGAAGCTTCAGGCTCTGGTTTTTCGGCGGCCTCAATATGATAAACAAATAACCTGGGAATATAAAAAAGCCCGGCAAACCAGGTTACAACAAAGATGAGGTGTAAAGCTTTTAAATATAAATAGTATTCCTGCACAGTTTAAAGTTTATTGAAAGGATTTTGGTAGGTGTTAAAGACAGAAAAAATAACAATTTTATCTTTTTCTATTCTATAAATTATAAGAAAAGGGAATTTTCTGATGACCGCTTCCCTGAAGGAGGAGTCGAGCTTAGCGAAAATATTCAGGATTTTCTTTTATGTAAATTAGGGTATTTCTGAACTCGGAAACAAAGGTTTTCCCTAGCCCCACTTGCTTTTTTTCATACCACTCTATGGCTTCTTGTACATCTAGACGGGCTGTAACTCTTATCTCAAGATTAAAACCCATATCTTTCAAAGATCTTCTGGTTAAAAGCTTCCAAAGATTCCGATTCTCCTTTTCCCTCCAGATATTCCTGATACCTCCTGTTAAGTTCCTCCCACTGCTCCGGCGAGAGGCTGGAGTTCTTTCCTTCGGTTTTGTATTCCTCCCCTACTTCCGAAACTGTATTTTCTGCAGACAAAAATTCATTCAGTTTATCTAAAGTTCGAATATCATTAGAGGCTAAAATTTTTTTCAGCAGCTCTATTTTCAACTCATTTATCTCCATAACCTCCACTTTCAATCAAAGATAAGGAATAAGATTTTTTCTTCAGGGTAAATTCTCTGCTGTTGCGGGCTTTAACTTCAGCCTGATCTCACGGTTCAGGAAATAACCCGTTATTATTGTCGAAAGAACATCAGCAATAGGAAATGCAATCCAGACCCCAATTTCACCAAAATAATGCGGCAGGATCAAAACAAGCGGAATAAAAATGAAGCCCTGCCTTGAAAGCGTTAGCAATAGTGCGGGAACCGCTTTTCCTATAGACTGAAAATATGCCGATCCTATTAATTGTAGTGCCACAATGGGTGTTGCAGCAAACACCCATCTCATAGCTTCGGGAGTGGCTGAGTTTACCACAGGATTATCAGTAAAAACTGCTACAATTTCTTCAGAAAAGATCATGATTAACACAAAAACTACAAAACCAAGAATACTTGCATAAAGGACTGCCGTATTTATGCTTTTCCTTACTCGCTGCCAATTCTCTGCACCGTAATTATATCCCGCAATAGGTAAAAAACCTTGTGTGACGCCCAATACAGGGAAAAGCGCAAACATTAACATTCGTCCAATAATTGCATAAACTGTAACAGAATCTTCACCTCCCAGATCATATAGAATATTGTTCATTAGTAAGTAGGTAATACTTACTACAGCCTGCCTTGCAAGAGTAACAAATCCAAGGGAGGAAGTCTCTTTTAGAATGGGCCAATTGAAGCCAAGGTGGGACCAGTTTATCTTTAATTCAGAATTTTCAGAATAAAAGAACCAGATGACATACACCAGGCAAAGAAAATAGGATATTGTAGTCGCCCATGCCGCACCATACATTCCCATATCTAAATGATTAATAAGAATATAATCCAGCACAAGATTACCTACAGAAGGAATAATCATCGCGGTCATGGCGAATTTTGGCTTTCCTTCTGCCCTTATTACACTATTACCCATCATGCAAAGAGCGAGTAGGGGAACTCCATAGAGAACTATAGTGTAATAAACTTTAGCAGGTTCAAAGATATCTCCTTTTCCCCCGAAGGTCGGGATTAACGAATCCACGAAAAGCAGACCCAGGAATACCATCGTAAAAGTGAAAAGAAGTGTAAGGGAAATTTGATTACCGAAAGTCTTAAGAGCCTTTTTCTTATCTCCGCCTCCCAGGGCACGGGAAATAATTGATGATCCACCAATGCCAATTGCCATACCCAGTGCGGCAATAAAAAAAGGTACTGCGATAAAAAACAATCTTTTTTTTGTTTTTTTACATGGAGTACGTGGCATTGTTGAAATGGAACAACTCTTAAAAAGGAGTTGTTTCCAATCCAACAAGCACAACACCAAAATCATTATTTCTAATCTGAAAATAAATAATCTGGATTATACTCTGATCCATTTTTCCAAATCGTATAGATAAGCACTAGTAGTTTTCTTGCCACTGCAGTCACTGCAATCTTTTTTATGGATTTCTTCTCTGACAAGCGATTATAGAATATTTTCAGGTTTGGATTATGTTGTAGGGAAGATAATGCGGGCATATAGAGTGCAGATCTTATAAAACTGTTCCCCTTTTTACTTATGGTCGTCTTTCCAGCGTAAAGACCTGACTGCCGATGCTGTATGTCAAATCCACAATAGCTTACCAATTGTTTGGAATTGCGTACGAGCGCAAAAGCATTCGTCTCGCCCAAAATACAAGCGATGGTCATGAACCCTACTCCTGGTATGGTCTCCATCTTTCTGATCCGTTCGTCCAGAATGCTATCTTTTCTAACAACTAGCTTGATCTCAGATTCCACCTGTGAAATCTGCTTTTCCAGTAATTGGATTTGTTGTTTAAGTCTCTTACCAACTGTGGGGGGACATTTATGAGAATTGTCCTTTGCATGCAGTTGATTTTTGGTCATAGTAAGTTTGGCCTTAAGGCTACGGTAATCCCTTGTTAGGATCTTTAAAGTTCTCATTTGAAGGGAGGGAATTTCCCAATGATCCAATTTCCTTTCCAAGCCCATCCTGCACAAAAGCTTAGCATCCACACTATCGGTCTTTGTCTTTATGTTATGGCTCTTGGCAAAGTAGTTTACTTTGTTGGGAAGTACTACCGATAAGTAAAAATCCCTCTCTTGAAGCCAATAAGCCAAATTTTCATAATAGACACCAGTGGCTTCCATCACAAAAAAAATTTCTGCAGGATCTTTTTTCTTCTTCAACCATTCCAGTAGTTTTTTAAAACCTTTAAGGTCATTTGTAAACTTCTGCACCTTAGAAAATTGTAATTCACCGAATTCGGAATACAAACCATAGGAGCATTCAAGGGAATCTTTTGATACATCAATTCCCACACAAAATTGTACTGTATTCATAATACTAGGATTTAATGAGGCAGGAAGCTTCTTATGATCTATTCTCGTCTTTACGCGGGATGCATAAAAGCTCCCTAAGTACTGCCCAGATTCTGAGAAACGAATGGGAACAGGGTATGTGTCTTTTTTACGGTATATCTCACGGACTACCTGGTAACAGCTATATCTCCTATTCCCACTGCCTTTTTCTCCAAAGAAACTAAAAGAACCTTAATGAATTACAAACGTACGAGAAACAGGTAATACTACGTTTATTGCTGCAATTGCAATAGAACCGATCCAGTTTCCAACAAAAATTGTATCAATTAAAATGTTCAGCGACATTACCAGGATACCAATAGAAGCAGGTACTGCCTGGTTTATAAGTAATTTACCTATGGGTTCCTTACCTAATGCTGCCGCATCCCGATTAGCCATTATGCCTCTACGGGATTGGAGAAAGCCCATTCATCAATCCATCGAGCAAGAACTTTAGACCAGTCATCCCTGTCATTCAAACACGGCACGACCGTAAATTTCTCACCTCCCACTTCGTGGAAAATCTCCTCTCCTTCCATAGCAATTTCTTCAAGAGTCTCAAGGCAATCACTTACAAATGCAGGGGTAACTATGGCCAGCTTTTTCATGCCCTGTTTTCCAAAACGTTCTATAGTCCTGTCTGTATAAGGTTGTAACCATGGATCAAATCCTAATCTTGATTGAAAGGAAACGCTGTAAGAATTCTGCTTTAATTCCAGATATTCGGCTACCAGGCGTGTAGTTTCATAACATTGATGCCTGTAGCAAAATTGATGTGCGGCCGAAGGTGTCTTACAGCAGTTGCCATCAATTTGACAATGAGATTTAGTGATATCGCTTTTCCTTATGTGTCTCTCCGGGACGCCGTGGTAAGAGAATAGCAAATGCTGAAAATCGACTCCTTTCAATTTCTCTTCAATACTGTTCGCCAGTACCCTGATGTAGTCGGGATGATTGTAAAAAGCCGGAACAGAAGTAAAGCTCATTTGAGGAAAAAATTCCTTTCGTAGTTTTTCTGCAAGTACAAGTATAGTTTCGGTTGTTGCCATTGCAAACTGCGGATAAAGCGGAAAAATAAGAACTTTATCTACTCCCTTATCGTGCAACTCCTGAAGACCGGATTTTATATTTGGTTTTCCATACCGCATAGCCAGCGAAACAGGAATAGAGGTGAATTTGTCTATTTTCTCCCGAAGCCTTTTTGATAAAACTATCAACGGAGATCCTTCATCCCACCAGATCTTTTGGTAAGCTTCAGCAGATTTTTTAGGACGGGTGTTTAGGATTATGCCTCTCACCAATAAATTTCTCGCCCATAACGGCACATCTATTACCCTCTCATCCATCAAAAATTCGTCGAGGTATTTTTTCACATCCTTAGGATCTGTACTATCGGGAGATCCAAGGTTAACCAACAACACACCTTTACTCATAATTTTTCTTTTTCAACTCAAAAATAGCAATATTACCTGCGGCGGAGGGAAAGCAGGTATTATTCTTTCTTATTACAGAATAGAACAAAAGTTTATTCTGGCTTTTCCAAAGCGAATAAAATACATTGAAGTATGTGCTCCACAAAAAGCGGTTCTCCGTAAGATTGTATAGTGTGGCCGCCACTTAGGTATAGATGGTTTTTCCCCCTCCTTCAAGTTCTTTATACCACGCTATAGGATGGTCATCACCATTCGTGCCTCCTTTATAGGTAGACTCATCCAGCTTCATTAAAACCTGCATTTCAGGATTGATATTTTTGTAGTTATACCATTCATCATGCCTTCTCCAGGTGTGTGGCAGGTGTTTTACAGTAGGATGCTCCGACATTACCACATTTACCTCTGCCCATTGATTTTCGGGATGGCCATTAAAATAGGCCCCAACCAGCTGTCCATACCATTCCCAATCATACTCAGTATCAGCGGCAGCGTGTATTCCAAAGAAATTACCTCCTTCATTTATGTAATTCTTAAACGCCTCTTGCTGTTTTTCATCCAATACATTCCCCGTAGTATTTAGAAAAATAACCAGGTCAAAAGTCTCCAGTTCCTCTTCATTGAAAGTGTCGGCTTTATCTGTAACAACAACGGCGAATCCATTGTCTTCTCCAAGATCCTGTATAGCCTGGTAGCCTGCAGGAATGGATTCGTGCCAGAAACCAACTGTTTTATGAAAAACGAGAACTTGTTGATCCTGAGCCTGTATTGGGAGAATTGCAAAAAGAAAGCAACACATCAGGAAATTTAGAATTGTCTTCATATGAATACTTTAAGTTGTGGGATGTAATGACATTATATATTTTTTGGGAGTAGTCCCGAATTTTTTTCTGAAGGAAGCAATAAAGTGGCTGGAAGTGCTGTATCCTACTTTAAGCCCAACTTCATTTACATTATACTCCCCACTATCCAGAAGCTGTCTTGCATATTCCATTTTATAGTCAAATAAAAAGCTGTAAACCGAGTCGCCATATATTTGCTTAAAACCTTCTTTTAGTTTTTTAAGGCTTAATCCAATTTCCTCTGATAGCTCCTGAAGTCCAGGTGGTTCAGCCATCCGGTTGATGACAATATCTTTTGCTTTCCTTATTTTCAGAATATTTTCCTCATCACTCAGGAAAGGACATTGTTCAACATCGGCATCACCTGTCCTGTTGAACTGTAAACTCAAAAGCTCATATGCTTTTGCTTTAAAATATAAAGATTTAATAGTAGGCATGAGGTTGAAGTTCATCAACTGATTAAGAACAATAGCCATCGAGGGTGAAATATTCCCATCCTGATAATACTTTTTGTCCTTGCTCTCCAGACTTAAGAATGGAATATATTTCGCTTCCTGTGAAAAAAGAGAATGAAACTTTTCTATGGAAACGACAAGAGAGATAAGCCAGGAAGCTAGTTTTAGCTCCACATTAAGTGGAAGATCCTGTTTGGGATTATATAAAAGCAATGAGCGATCCTCCTCCAATGGTACGCTATAGCTACCGTTATTATAAAGAAATTTACTTCGCCCCTTTACACTAAAATGAAATTGAATGTAAGAACTATCTATTGCGCGGGAGCTAAATTGAGGGTCCTGAGTGTCGTTTTGAAATTTGAGAATGTAAAAACCATCTTCAATTTTTGTTTCATCAACAAACCTTCCAGCGATATTTTCTTCTTTCGTTTTCATGGGAGATTTTTCATTCTATTTAGAATAAATCTAAACAAGCCTCTGTGAGGCATAGTCAATACTACAAAAGTAGCGATTTTAGGGAAAACGCAGGAGGAAATATGATAATTATCAGGAAACGACACATTTAGTACTTACAGCGTTGTTTTTTAATTTATCAATGTCTTACTTTTGCCAAAGAATTCCTAAATCTGTTCATGGAAAATCATATTTCAAGAGGAAAACATTTTTACAGCATTGGCCTAAGCTATAAGAAAGCCGATGCAGTTACACGTGGACATTTCTCGCTTACAGAAGAAGCAAAGACAAATGTACTGGAACAGGCAAAAGCTGAAGGTATTGAAGGTTTGCTGGTAACGTCTACCTGTAATCGTACCGAATTATACGGATTTGCACAACACCCATTTCAGCTTATAAAATTACTTTGTGAGCACACCCATGGCACTGTAGAAGAATTTGAAAAGGTAGCCTACGTATATAAGAATAAAGAAGCTATATCTCATCTGTTCCGCGTTGGTACGGGTTTAGATAGCCAGATCCTTGGAGATTTTGAAATAATTAGCCAATTAAAGAACGGCTTTCAAAAATCAAAAGCTCACGATATCGCTAATCCTTTTCTTGAAAGACTTGTAAATGCAGTGATCCAGGCAAGTAAACGTATAAAGAACGAGACTCAAATTTCTTCAGGAGCAACCTCAGTAAGTTTTGCTTCTGTTCAGTATATATTAAAGGAAGTAGAAAATGTTTCAGCAAAGAACATTTTGCTTTTTGGTACTAGTAAGATTGGCCGCAATACCTGTGAAAATCTTGTGAAGCACACAAAAAACACTCACATTACCCTTATAAACAGGACCAAGGATAAAGCTGAAAAGATTGCTTAGTAAGTTTAATTTAAGAGTAAAGGATTATACCGATTTGCAGGAAGAAATCCGACAGGCCGATATTCTCATCGTTGCCACTAAGCGCTCAAAATCCCACAATTACAAAAGAATTGATCTACGCAAAAAAAGATCTTCTAATTCTGGATCTTTCTATACCCAAGAACGTTGCAGATGATGTAACTGAGCTTAAAAATGTTAAGCTATTGCATTTAGATCATCTTGCCCAAATGACAGATGAAACTCTTGAACGCAGGAAGCAATCCATCCCACAAGCACAGGAGATCATTGCAGAAGTAGAAGGTGAATTTACCAAGTGGCTTGAAACCAGAAAATTTGCTCCTACTATAAAAGCTTTAAAAAAGAAGCTAAAGACGATGAAGGATGCCGAGCTGGATTTTCAAAGAAAGAAAATCGCGAACTTTAATGATGAGCAGGCAGAGATCGTGAGCAACAGGATCATTCAAAAAATCATGAATCATTTTGCCAACCACCTTAAAGATGATTCTAATACAACAGATGAAAGCCTGGAACTTATCCAGAAGGTTTTTCAGCTGGAAGAAACTCATTAATGAACAGGGTAATAAAAATTGGTACACGGGATAGCGAGCTTGCTCTTTGGCAGGCAAATACTGTTAAAACCGCCCTTGAAAAATTAGGCCACCAGGCTGAGCTCGTGCTTAGTAAAATCTGAAGGTGATCTTAACCTGGACCAACCGCTGTATGAAATGGGAATAACGGGTATTTTTACCAAAACCCTTGATATTGCCATGCTCACTTAAGCAATATTGATATTGCCGTGCATTCCATGAAAGATGTACCTACTTCTCTTCCTAAAGGTATTGTAGAAGCAGCGGTAATTAAAAGAGCAAATACCACGGATATATTACTTCATAAAGGTCTTGATTTCTTAGATTCTGAAGAGGGAATCATTGCTACAGGAAGTCTGCGCCGTAAAGCTCAGTGGTTAAATAGATACCCGGGGCATAGCGTTGTGGATCTCCGCGGAAATGTAAACACCAGGATGAAAAAGCTGAAAGACAGTAATTGGAACGGTGCTATTTTTGCCGCGGCAGGACTGGAGCGTTTAAACCTAAAACCTGAAGATAATTTACCCTTAGGCTGGATGTTGCTTGCTGCTGCACAGGGCGCGATGCTGGTTGTCGCAAAAGAAGAAGATGAATACTGCCGGGAAACGCTTGCAGCTTTAAATCATAAAGAAACCGGGATCTGCGTTCATATAGAGCGGGAATTTCTTAAGTTTCTCGAAGGTGGTTGTACTGCACCAATTGGTGCTTTAGCCACCATTGAAGACCAAACCGTACATTTTTCCGGAGCCTTATTCAGCCTGGACGGAAAGCAGAAAATTGAAGTGCAGAAAAATATTGAGGTGAAATACCTTGATTCCTTTGGTAAAAAATGTGCCGAGGAAGTCCTGAAAAATGGTGGTGTGGATCTAATGAAGGATTTCCGAAAAGTGACAAAATAAAATTATGTCTACTGTACTTTCTACAAAGAAATTAACTCCTTCCCAAAAGCAACTTTTGCTAAACAGCGGTCTGGGATTTGTAGAATATGATGCTATAATAATAGATATTTTGAATTTTACTGCAGAAATAAATCCCGGAGATAACCTCATCATTACCAGTAAAAATGCAGTCAAGGCTCTTCTAAAGAAAAAATCTCCTGATGAGCTTACCGACGTGAAATTCTTTTGCGTGGGAGAAAAAACGTCAGAATTGTTAGAAAGCAGAGGGTTTGGAATTTCTGAAATGGCTAACTACGGGGTAGATCTTGCCCACATTATTATCTCTAATTACAGCAAAAGCTCTTTTACCTATCTCTGCGGAAGTATAAGAAGGGATGAACTTCCTCTCATCCTGAAGGATCATCAGGTGGATCTTAAGGAAGTAGAAGTATATTCAACTTCTCTAAATCTGCAGAAATTTCAGCAGAAATTTGAGGCCGTACTATTTTTCAGCCCCAGCGGAGTTGAAAGTTTTTGTTTTTCAAGTGAACTTAAAAATACTACCGCAATCTGTATAGGAAACACCACAGCTTCAGAAGCAGAAAAACACACAAAAAGTATTTTAATAGCTACCAAACCTACCGTTGAAAACGTAATTGTTCAGGCCGCAAAATTCTTCGGAAAAACTGCTTTAGGCGGTAAGGTTGAAAATATATGATATGATAAAAAATGATCTATTCCTAAAAGCATTAAAAGGAGAAACTGTAGAACGTCCACTAGTTTGGATGATGCGCCAGGCCGGAAGATATTTGCCGGATTTCATGAAATTGAAGGATAAATACGACTTCTTCACCCGTTGTCGCACTCCTGAACTGGCAACCGAAATTACCGTAATGCCAATTCACCAGGTAGGACCTGATGCAGCTATTTTATTCAGCGATATTCTGGTAGTGCCACAGGCAATGAATATTGAAGTTTTAATGAAGCCGGGACTGGGCCCTTTTCTTCCTAATCCTGTACGTACCTCAAATGATGTAGAAAAAGTTATTGTTCCCAATGTTGATGAAACATTAGGTTATGTTCTGGAAGCAATTAAAATGACGAAGAAAGAACTTAATGATGAGGTTCCTTTAATTGGCTTTGCGGGATCTCCGTGGACAATTTTATGTTACGCTGTACAGGGACAGGGTTCTAAAAATTTTGACATCGCTAAGAAATTCTGTTTTACAAATCCTAAAGCAGCTCACGAACTTCTTCAGAAAATAACAGATACCACTATAGCATATTTAAAAGCAAAAGTAGCTGCCGGAGTAGACGCTGTACAGGTTTTTGATTCCTGGGGCGGAATGCTTTCCCCTACAGATTATCACATATTCTCGTGGCAATATATTCAGCAGATCATTGATGCATTAAAAGATGACATTCCTGTAATTGCTTTTGGGAAAGGCTGCTGGTTTGCCTACCGGGAAATGGCACAATCTGGAGCTTCGGCATTAGGAGTAGACTGGACTTGTTCTGCAAGAAATGCACGATACTTAACTGGAGGGGACATTACTCTACAGGGGAATTTTGATCCTGCCAGGTTGTATTCTCCACCTTCAGAAATAAGAAAAATGGTGCATCAAATGATAGATGAGTTTGGTAAGGATCGTTACATAGTAAACCTTGGCCACGGAATTTTACCCGACATTCCTGTAGAAAACGCCAGAGCCTTTGTTGACGCAGTGAAGGAATACTCAAGCCCCGATAAATGGCGATCGGGTCCGGGCTTAGAAGCCTTAGTTTTCGGCAATTGTTCAGGCTGTCGGGAATTTTTCTTCTAAAACCTCGTTACCTTATTCCCTCCTATAAAACCACAAAGGAAACAATTGTTCTTTGTAATAACCTTTTCGGTTATCAACATCATAGCAACAACAGGACTAACGCATTTCGCCACGCGCTCTGGAATTTTAAATTATGCCAGAGATGTTTAAAAACCGCAGGTTCTTCTGAAAAATCAGCTGTCTGGGCAAAAACTATAACCGATTTACACGAAGAACTTTTGCCGAATGACGAGCTTTGTAATCAAATGGATCTTCACAATAATAGAATAGGTCGGGATCTGTTCAGAAAATTTTCGGAAATTAATTTTGACGTTATTTCCCATCTCATGCAAATGATGGAAACTGCAGAAAAGGTCGAAAATATAAAACAAGTAAAAGAAGCTGGTTCTAAACTAATATTCACCGAAAACTGAAATTTTTGAACGCTAAAATTTTATACGATGCTAAGTAAAGGTTTAAGAGACGAAGAGAAAGAAAAGGTGAGCGAAGTTTTTAACAGACTTTTAGAAATGCCTTTTGTACCCGAGCTTTGGGAAAGTCAGCAGAAACAACAGGTAAGTAAAAAATTGAAAGAAATTTTAGATCTGGCTCTTGGTGAGATAGAAACAATTTCTAATGAAGAATTTTGCCTTCGAATAAAAGAGGCAAACCTGGAGTTTAATCAATATGAACAGTTTGGGGATCTTCTACTTAAAACAGCAGAGGTTGAAGAGGAAGAAAATATATCTTTTCTGGCAGAGCGTGCAGGAGCAGTTTATCAATTAGCACAGCAGGAGAGCAAAAATCTTCTCATTTATTTTAATGCAGAAAATTAAAATGGCTAAAGATCTTGAATAAATGAAAGAGAAATTTTACAAGTATATCGAAAATTTACAAGATAAAATCACATCCACTTTAGAAGCAATAGATGGAAAAGCCATTTTTAAAGAAGATCTATGGGAACGACATGATGGCGGTGGTGGAAGAACCCGTGTGATAGAAAATGGTGATGTCTTTGAAAAAGGCGGCGTAAATATATCTGCTGTTCATGGAGAACTGGCCCCTGCTATGCAAAAATACTTTAATGTAGGGGATGTAGATTTCTTTGCCTGTGGTTTAAGCTTGGTTTTACATCCTAAAAATCCTATGGTGCCAACAGTACATGCCAACTGGAGATATTTCGAAATGTATGACAAAAATGGAAATACCATTGATCAATGGTTTGGCGGCGGGCAGGATCTAACTCCGTACTATCTTTTTGAACAGGATGCCATACACTTCCATAGTATATGTCAAAGAGCCTGTAATAACCATAATGCAGAATTTTATCAGAAATATAAAAAGCAATGTGACGAATATTTTTGGAACACGCACCGAAATGAGGCGCGAGGGATTGGGGGATTATTTTTTGATTATTGTAAGCCTACAGAAGAAACAACTATAGAAAACTGGTACAACTTTGTGACTGAAGTTGGAGATAGTTTTTTGGAAGCCTACGTTCCAATAGTAGAAAAGAGAAAAAATCTGGAATACTCCAGGGAACAGCGTGACTGGCAGGAAATAAGGCGTGGCCGATATGTAGAATTTAACCTGGTTCACGACAAAGGCACCCTTTTCGGATTAAAAACAAATGGAAGAATAGAAAGTATTTTGATGAGCCTTCCCCCGCATGTGCAATGGGTTTACGATCATCACCCGCAGCCGGGCAGCGAAGAAATAAAATTATTAAAGGTTTTGGAAAATCCAAGAGATTGGGTTTAAAGCAGAGGAATCTAAAACCTAAATTTTTAAAATAAGATTATGTACCCATTAAGAAGAAACAGAAGATTAAGAACAGGAGAAGCAATACGTTCGCTGGTGAGGGAAACAGCTGTTACTCCAAATGATTTCCTGGTACCAATATTTGTGGTAGAAGGAAAAAATGTAAAGGAAGAGATTTCTTCAATGCCAAATTATTTTCGTTACAGCCTTGACTTACTGGAGAAAGAAGTAAAGGAACTTTGGAACCTTGGATTAAAATCGGTTCTTCTGTTTGTGAAGGTTCCAAATGAATTAAAGGATAATGCAGGAACTGAGGCTATAAATCCGGAAGGATTAATGCAAAGAGCTGTGAAAACTGTAAAAAATGCAGTTCCGGAAATGCTGGTAATGACAGACGTTGCCCTGGATCCATATTCTTCCTATGGACACGACGGAGTTGTTGCAGATGGAAAGATCCTCAATGACGACACTACAGCAATACTGGCTGAAATGTCTTTATCTCATGCCAAAGCGGGAGCCGATTTTGTAGCTCCCAGCGATATGATGGATGGTAGGATCTTTGAAATCCGCAGCCTATTGGAAGATGAAGGTTTCTATGACACCGGGATAATGAGCTACAGTGCGAAATATGCATCTGCCTTTTACGGACCTTTTCGTGATGCTTTGGATTCTGCTCCGGGTTTTGGAGATAAGAAGACTTATCAAATGGATCCTGCCAATCGTGATGAAGCGATAAAGGAAACACTTATGGATATTGAAGAAGGAGCAGATATTGTTATGGTAAAACCGGGACTTTGCTACCTGGACATCGTGAGGGATATTAAGAATACGGTAAATGTGCCTGTTGCTGTTTACCAGGTAAGCGGGGAATATGCAATGATAAAAGCAGCTGCTGAAAAAGGATGGTTAAATCATGATGCCGTTGTACTTGAACAGCTTATGGCAATAAAACGCGCCGGAGCAAATATGATCGCGAGTTACTTTGCAAAAGATGCCGTAAAATTAATTTCTTAGAAGCAACTTAAATAATTTTAAAGCCCTAGAAAGGCCGCTGAAGTTAATATTTCTGCGGCTTTCTTCATAAAGGCTTTACCACTTCTTTGGGATTATTTCCATTTATATTACTTAATTTAGTGTTCCACAAAATATTTTCATGGGACTACTAATTTTATACGCCTTTCTCTCCATCTTTTTCTCATTCCTGTGTTCAATTCTGGAAGCTGCATTTTTAAGCTTTACTCCCACTTTTATAAAAATGAAAATCAGGGAGGGAAAACCTTATGCGGAGACGTTGTCTCAATTAAAACAGGATGTGGACAAACCTCTAATTGCTATTTTGACCGTCAACACAATAGCTCACACTGTAGGTGCTATAATGGTGGGTGTTCAGGCTGAAAAAGCTTTTGGCGACAGTGGAAATCAGGTGGGAATAGTTTCCGCAGTTATGACCCTGGCCATCCTTGTTCTTTCAGAAATAATTCCGAAAACAATTGGTGCCACTTATTGGCAGTCCCTGGGTAACTTTACAGCTAAAACTCTTAGAATCCTCATATTTCCATTAAAGTATACTGGAATTCTCTGGCTTATGTTACTTACCACAAAAGCTATAGGAAAATCTGCTCACGTGGGAACAATGAGTAAAGAAGAATTCCTGGCACTTACTCATACCGCTGAAGAGGAAGGAGTTTTCGAAGAAAGCGAAACTACTGTTATTAAAAATTTACTGGTGTTTAAATCTGTAGAGGCAAAGGATATTATGACCCCTTTTTCTGTTGCAGTTACTGAAGATGAAAATACATCTATTGAAGAATTTCACCAAACACATAAGAACCTGAAATTTTCAAGGATCCCGGTGTACACAAAAAATTCTAATGACATTACAGGATTTATCTTAAAAGATGAAGTGCTGGAGGAAATGATAGAGAATAAAGGACCGCAACCCCTTAGTACTCTCCGCCGGGATATTCTAATTATAGATTCGAATAAACCCATTCCTGAACTATTTGAAACCTTTGTACAAAAGCGAGCTCATATAGCTATTGTGGTTGACCAATATGGAAATACTGTAGGGCTTGTGACTATGGAAGATATAATTGAAACCTTACTTGGTCTTGAGATCATGGATGAAAGCGATAACGTGGAAGATATGCAGGTATTAGCACGGCAAAACTGGGAAAAGCGTGCAAAACGGCTGGGTTTATTAAAAGATGAAAAAGATTGTAAGCAATCTTCTGAAAACCAGCTTTAATTCGCCCCTGGGTTTAGTAGAAATTGAGGGAGATTCCTTCGGAATTTCAAAAATTCAGGTGCGGGAAGGTGAAGTTGTTTCCGAAAATCAAGAAACTCCTGTAGAACTGGAGCAAGCTGTTCTCCAATTCAAAGAATATTTTGCCGGGGAACGGAAACATTTTTCACTAAAGCTTAATCCTTCAGGCACTGATTTTCAAAAGAAAATATGGCTCGCTCTACAGGAAATTCCTTTTGGAACTACCTGCTCCTACCTTCAGCTTTCAAAAAAAATTGGTGACATAAAAGCAATTAGAGCTGTTGCCGCTGCCAATGGGAAAAATCCTCTTTGGATCGTAGTTCCCTGCCACCGGGTTATTGGTACTGATGGCTCTCTTCTAGGCTATGCCGGAGGGTTGTGGCGAAAAAAATGGCTTTTGGAACATAGAAAATCCTACAACACAACAGACTCTTTTTTAAACCCTTTCGAATATAAAATAAAGATTTGAAGATTCTATTTCTATGAGAAAAGTCGCGAAATTCCTAAGTATAGTTCTCTCCATCTTTATTCTATTCGTGATTTTCCTGTTTGCTTTTGATTACGATTACATTCTTCGGGGACTACAGGTTGTATACCTTAAAGGCCACACTACTGCTTATATAGATGATTATCCTGAATTTGACAA
Source organism: Antarcticibacterium sp. 1MA-6-2 (assembly GCF_021535135.1). Lineage (NCBI taxonomy): Bacteria > Pseudomonadati > Bacteroidota > Flavobacteriia > Flavobacteriales > Flavobacteriaceae > Antarcticibacterium > Antarcticibacterium sp. 1MA-6-2. The sequence goes on from NZ_CP091036.1 coordinate 2,699,459, forward strand.
CAGAAAAATAGAAGCAGGAGAAAAGCATCAAGCATGGCCACTTCACTCCGAATACAATACTGCTACGGCCACAGAAGATTTAAAGAGCATTAACAACGAATTAGGTACTGTAGCCTTTCTCATCATAAAAAATGACAGTATCTGGTATGAAAATTATGCAGAAGGTTACGGAAAAAACAGCCTTACCAATTCGTTTTCCATGGCGAAATCTATTACAACTGCACTTCTTGGAAAAGCAATCCAGGATGGTTATGTAAAAAGCCTGGAGCAGCTAGGTTTCCGATTTCCTTCCCCAGTTTCGGTCCTCTTATGAATCACCCTTAACTGTAGGAGATCTAAGTTCAATGTCCTCGGGTCTTAACTGGAATGAAGATTATTACAATCCCTTTGCTCAAACTGCCAGGGCCTATTTTGATGATGATATACGAGAAGTGGTATTAGATTTGGAAATTACCCGGGAGCCCGGACAGGAATTTAAATACCTAAGCGGTAATACTTTAATGTTGGGAATGATCCTGGAAAAAGCAACAGGAAAAACGCTTTCTCAATACCTCAGTGAAAGTTTCTGGAAACCTATGGGTATGAGAAATGATGCGCTGTGGCAATTGGACAGTGAGGAAAGCGGACTCGAAAAAGCTTATTGTTGTATTGCTTCCAATGCCCGTGATTTTGCCCGCTTAGGAAAACTTTTTAAACATAACGGAAACTGGGATGGGAAGCAGTTACTTGATTCTGCTTTTGTACAAAAGGCAATCCATCCACGCTTTGAAGATTCCCCGGAATATGGATATGGTTTCTGGTTGAGTAATTACAGAGATAAAGAGATTTTTTATATGCGGGGAGTATTGGGCCAATACGTAATTGTTATTCCTGAAGATGATCTTATAATTGTGCGCCTTGGACATAATTTGAAAAAGAGAAAACCCGAAGAGGACCATTCCCCGGACTTTTTTAATTATATTGATGAAACCTATAAAATGCTGAAAGATGCTGAGCAAGATCAATCTTGAACATATACTATTTCTGGACATAGAAACAGTCCCGGAAGAAAAGCATTTTCAAAATTTACCTGAAGAGAAGAAGAAGCTTTGGGAGGAGAAAACCCACTACCAGCGCAAAGAAGATTTTACTGCCGAAGAATTTTATGACAAGGCTGGCATCTGGGCAGAATTTGGAAAGATCATCTGCATCTCTGTAGGATATTTTAAAAAGAAAGATGACAAAAGAACTTTTAGAGTTACTACCTTCCAGGGAACCGAAGAAAAACTTCTCAGGGATTTTTCTCATTTGGTAGAAGCTCATTTTTACAAACCTCATCACTTATTGTGCGCCCACAATGGAAAAGAATTTGATTTCCCGTACATAGCAAGAAGGCTGTTAATCCACAATCTCCCTCTTCCCGTAAAACTAGATATGTTTGGACGAAAACCCTGGGAAGTCCCTCATCTGGATACTATGGAGCTATGGAAATTTGGAGATTATAAACACTACACCTCCCTTAAATTATTAACTAATGTCCTTAATATTCCTTCTCCTAAAGAAGATATTGATGGAACTGACGTGAGAAATGTATATTACATCGACAGGCAGTTGGGCAGGATTGTAAGTTATTGCGAACGGGATGTCGTGGCTATAGCTCAGGTAGTTCTGAGAATGAGACAGGAAGATCTTTTAACTGATGCTGAAATTATTACTGTCTAAAATTAAGCTGTCTAAAAGCTGCTCCATTGTCATGCCAATTTTGTTTAGAATTTATCGGATGACTATAGAACAAAAAAACCTAAACAAGTCTGCTTAAGTAAATCTATGCCTGTTTAGGTTGATGTAAATATAAGAAGTATTCATCACCTCCCCTTTAGGATGGGCGAAGGGAAACTTCTCCTATAAATCAAATTTTATCCCTTGTGCCAGGGGCAACTCGGTAGTATAATTAATTGTGTTTGTTTGTCTTCTCATATAGACTTTCCACGCATCGGACCCTGATTCACGTCCTCCACCTGTTTCTTTCTCACCCCCAAAGGCGCCACCAATCTCAGCTCCACTTGTTCCTATATTCACATTGGCAATACCACAATCTGATCCTGCTACAGATAAGAATCTCTCTGCTTCCCGGAGATTATTGGTCATTATAGCCGAAGATAATCCCTGTTTCACTCCATTCTGAAGTTCCAGAGCATTTTCGAGGTCACCCGAATATTTCAGCAGGTAAAGAACTAAGTGCAAAAGTTTCGTGCTGTACAATTTCAAAATGATTTTCAGCTTCAGCAATTGCCAGTTTTACATAGCAACCGCTTTCAAAGCCTTCACCTTCTAAGACTCCACCTTCTACTATTACTTTTCCTCCCTCTTCTACTACCTTCTTCAGGGCATTTTGATAATTTTTTACTGCATCTTTATCAATTAATGGACCTACATGATTTTTTTCATCAAGAGGATTGCCGATTCTCAGTTGCTTGTAAGCTGTAACCACGGCCTCTTTTACCTTATCATAAATTGATTCGTGGATAATTAATCTACGGGTAGAAGTACATCTTTGTCCTGCAGTACCAACTGCCCCAAACACAGCCCCAATTACAGTCATTTTTATATCTGCATCGGGAGTCACAATAATTGCATTATTACCTCCTAATTCCAGTAAGGATTTCCCAAGTCTTTCACCCACTTTTCCTGCCACTATCTTTCCCATTCTGGTAGAACTAGTAGCCGATATAAGTGGAATACGCGTATCTGTTGTCATCATTTCGCCAACCTTATAATCTCCGGTTATGAGACAGGAAATTCCTTCCGGCACATTATTTTCAGCAAACACCCGGGCGGCTATTTTTTGACAGGCAACAGAAGTTACAGGGGTTTTTTCAGATCCTTTCCAAACACAGGCATCTCCACACACCCATGCAAGAGCCGTGTTCCAGGACCAGACTGCTACAGGAAAATTAAATGCAGAAATAATTCCTACTACTCCCAGCGGGTGGTACTGTTCATACATCCTGTGACCAGGTCTTTCCGAATGCATTGTAAGGCCATGTAATTGTCTTGATAACCCAACTGCAAAATCACAGATATCTATCATTTCCTGTACTTCCCCCAAACCTTCCTGGTAAGACTTGCCCATTTCATATGAAACAAGTTTCCCCAACGGCTCTTTCAGCCTTCGCAGTTCATCATTAAATTTTCTTACTATTTCTCCTCTTTGGGGAGAAGGCATTTGTCTCCAGGTTTTAAAACCTTCAGTAGCTGCCTGCATCACCTTTTCAAAATCCTCAGCTGTAGTCGCACGAACTTTTCCAACTAATGCTCCGTCTACAGGAGAATAAGATTCTATTATTTCTCCACTGCTAAAAAAGCTATTTCCGGTAGAGGTTCCATCATTAATTTCTTCAATACCAAGATCTTTTAACGCTTGTTTTATGCCAAATTTTTCTGCAATATCACTCATTAATTTTTTCTTTATTTTAAATGTTTTTTCAATTTTGATTAAGATTCACGGCTTGTATTTACGCCGGGGACAGGAGCAACGAATTTTTCATCTGCCTCCATTAATTTTCCACACTTATCGCAAGTCCTTAGCTCCTTGCTCTGGTAAAAATGCTTGAAGTGTTTCAAAAAATCCTCTTCAATATTGTTTAAAGGGAAATAGACCTCATATAATTTGTTGTTACAATTATCACAAAACCACAACAGGCCATCCTCTCCCTGTTCTCCAACTCTTTTTCGTTCTACTACTATCCCTATGGAACCTTCACCTCTTACAGGAGAATGGGGTACTTTACCCGGGTGTAGATACATATCTCCCGGTCCCAGCTCCATGGTTTTCTTCTCCCCGTTTTCCTGGACGTGGACCTTTATATGGCCTTCGAGCTGATAGAATAATTCTTCAGTTTCATTATAGTGGTAATCTTTTCTAGCATTGGGTCCTCCCACTACCATGATTATATAATCTTCAGACTCTTTATAGACGTTTTTATTTCCAACAGGAGGTTTTAAAAGATCCCTGTTCTGCTCAATCCACTTATTTAAATTAAAGGGTTTATTAATAGCCATACATGTTTATTTTTCTGCTGCTTAAAATTAAGCATTCTCATCCAGAAACTGGGCGGGATCTTACAATGATTTGGGGATGAGATCTGGCATCATCCTGTTATTCCCTGGAAGTTTTCGCATCGCATCTGTGGAACTGTCGGCTTTCTGCTGCTCTTGCTCACATCAGGATATCATTATTCCTCCCAAATAATACTTTCCCTGCTATTCTTTATTTTCTTATTTTTAAATCTTCAATTCAAGTTGAACTTACCTATGAAAAAAATTCTTCTTCTCCTCTCTATGGGAGTGGCCATTTCCTGCAATCAGGCATCTGTTGACAAAAAGCCAATTGGTGAAACTCCAAAAGAACCGATCTCAGATCAGGTACAGGGGGACAACTTTGGAATTGTTATTCACGGTGGTGCTTAAGTACCATTCTAAAAGAAAATATGACCGACTCACTTGAGCTGGCTTATAAAGAGGTGCTGGAGCAGGCGATAAGAACAGGTCACGAAATTTTGGCAAACGGGGGTACAGCTATAGAAGCTGTTCAAAGAACTATTAATATCATGGAAGATTCGCCGCTCTTCAATGCAGGAAAGGGTGCAGTTTTTACTAATGAAGAAACTAACGAACTCGATGCAGCGATAATGGATGGAGAAACTCTAAATGCGGGTGCCATAGCAGGAGTCACCACGGTAAAAAATCCTATTAATCTCGCTTATGAAGTAATGGAAAATTCCCCTCACGTTTTACTTTCGGGTAAGGGAGCAGAAAAATTTGCCGGGGAAAGAGGCTTAGAAATTGTTGAACCATCATACTTCTATGATGAAAGCAGATTTCAATCCCTGCAACGAATAAAAGAATCAGAAGAAAGTGAGTCAGAAATTGATACTACAACAACTGCATTTTATGATCCTTTAATTAAAGATTCGAAATTTGGAACTGTGGGTGCGGTAGCTCTGGACAAAAATGGCAATGTTGCTGCAGGTACTTCAACAGGTGGAATGACAAATAAAAAATGGAACCGTATAGGCGATGTTCCAATCATAGGAGCGGGAACTTATGCCAATAACGCCACATGTGCAGTTTCTGCTACGGGGTGGGGTGAATACTTTATTCGCGGGGTCGTGGCGTATGATATTTCAGCTATGATGGAATACCGAAAGATGAGCCTGGAAAAAGCAGCAGCCAGGGTGATTCAGGAAAAACTAACCCAACTGGGTGGAGAAGGAGGTATAATTGCCATTGACGGAAAAGGGAATATTGCGATGGAATTTAATTCCGCAGGAATGTATCGGGCGGCGATGAACAGAAAAGGAGAGTTAACTTTAGGAATATATAAGGAAAATGAAGGTGTAGAGGAAGTTCCGGCAGCAGAATAAAATTCAGAACTGTCTAGTCCTAAATGAGCGATACAGATTATTAAGGATTAAAATTAATTATTTAAAGCTGAACGATGATCTCATTGTTCAGCTTTTTTGATTTGTACTGTTTTCTTTTTAGGACTAATTGTTGATGCATTTGATGTGGAGTTAGCATATGGTTTGACAGGTGTGGCCTTAAATGGTTGTAAATTTTTATTGCTTCATCTATTAGCTTTTTTCTTGTTGTGAGGTCAGTATCGTATTTTGCAATATGGAATTCCTGCTTTAATATTCCATTTATCCGCTCGGCAATGGCATTTTCATAGGGATCATACTTCTCAGTCATACTTGGTTTAATATTGTTTTTATCCAGTACCTTTTGATAGTCGTTGGAACAGTATTGGAGGCCCCTGTCGGAGTGGTGTATCAAAGGTTGGTCGCTATAGCATCTGTTTTTGACTGCCATCTCCATAGCTCTTATTGATCCTGACACATCCAAACTATTCGATACGTCGTGCCCCATTACAACTTTCGAGTAAGCATCTGTGACCAGTGCCAGGTATGCAGGATTCCTCCTATTGCCCACATAAGTAATATCACTTACCAAAACCTGTTCTGGCCTATTTATTTCTGTGGCACACAATAGGTTTTTGTGCTTTCTAAATCTATGGTGCGAGTCTGTGGTGATGTGATAGCTTCTCCTGGATTTTATCAGCATATGGTTTGCCCTAAGAATTCTAAAAAGTTTGTCACGTCCTACTTTCAAAGGAACAAGTTCTTCTTTAAGGATATGGTACAGCTTCTTGCTACCTAGCCTGGGCATCAGTATTCTTACGGGCCGCACCAAGGCAATTACCTTTTGTGCCACTTCCTGTTTTTCAATGGTAGATCTAATGGATCTGTAATATACCTGTCTACTTACCCCGAGTAAATCACAGGAAGAAACTATTGTTTCTTTGTGTTCTTCTTTGAAGTGGTCGATAACCCGGGCGTGTAATTTTTTCTGATCTGGATGTCATATTCTTTCTCGGCCATATCTACCAGCATATCGAAGATAATGACTTTCTTATCTGCTCGCTCGGCAAGATGCTCCGCCCTTGCCTTCTGTTTCTCCAGCAGTTTGACTTTGGCCTCTAGCTCAAGGATTCTTTGTTCAGGTGTTTTTGCCACAATAGTTCCAGATTGATTCTCCCAATCAAAGTTACCATATTTTCTGAGCCATTCCCTAATTGTTGATTTAGCTTGAATCCCATATTTATGACAAGCTTCTGTCCTGCCTAGTTGACCAAATTCAATTTCCTGGACAACTTGTAACTTAAAAGAAACAGAGTAATCTTTTTGGGTACGCTTGATATACCCTTTGCTCGCTGATGTTTTCATTACACTAGATTTTTAGTGTATCGCTATTTCAGGACAGGACAAACTAAATAAAAAAACCCTTCCGAAGACTTCGGAAGGGTTTTTTTATTTAACAATAAATTAAGTTTGTTTAGTTCGGTAAAATAAGAACTAGAACTATTTTTGCGCCTTCAAATAATACAGATGACGGAAGGGCTGGAAAAGCAGAAAATGGAACTAATTGAACAGTTGGGGGTTCAGCTGGAAAACGATAACCTGGCACCTTTGGCTGCGAGAGTGATGGCGACCCTTATTTTAAATGGGAAACAGGGAGTAACTTTTGAGAAGCTTGTAAACGAGCTTAATGCCAGTAAAAGCACTATCTCAACTCACCTGGAGCAACTGCAGGTGACGAATAAAATTAAGTATTTCACCAAACCTAAGCGAAAGAAAGAGATATTTTATAATTAATCCCGATCTAATGCTGAATGTCATTGATGAAATGATTGCAAAATGGGAAACCGAAACTAAGATCCACAAGAAAATTCTCAGTTATAAAAAAAAGCACAACGATGTATGTCAACGAAGGGAGGAATTCAAGTTTGATCTTGAATTTCAGGAAGATTTCCTCACCTTTTTAAAAGAAGCGACAACAGCAATTAAAAAATTAAAGACTAAGATCAACCAAAGAAACAGCTAACACCCAGAATGATTAATAAGATGAGAACATTAAGTTATGTAGGTTTTATAATAAGTTCATTCCTTTTCCTGTCTTGCCAGGAAGGGAATCAACAACAACAAGCTCAGGGTCCTGCGCCCTATCCGGTAATTGAAGTTCCTGTAAGAACAGTGACTAAGCTACACCAGTTACCCTGTCACTCTGGAAGGAACAGTAAGTAGTGCTGTTCGTGCAAAAACATCAGGTTATATTACAGATGTTTTAGTAGATGAGGGAGAAAAAGTACGCAAAGGACAAACTCTTTTTAAGCTGGAAACTCAATCTCTTTCTCAGGAAGTCGGTGCAGCGCGTGCAAACGTAAACGCCGCACAGGTAGAGGTTGATAAATTAAAACCTTTAGTTGAAAAGGGTATTATTAGCTCTGTTCAGCTTCAAACTGCAGAGGCACGTCTCGCTCAGGCCAAGGCTGGTTTAAGTGGTATCAATGCTAACATTGGGTATGCAACAATTAAAAGTCCTGTAGATGGTTACGTGGGGGCCATAAATTTTAGAGAAGGAGCCCTTATTAGCCCTGCGGATCCTTCCCCCTTGACCACAGTTTCAGATATAGATGAAGTTTATGCTTTCTTTTCTTTAAATGAACGGGATTACCTCAATTTCATTCAGAATGCTGAAGGGGAAAATATACAGGAGAAGATTGAAAACTTCCCTCCTGTTCAACTTGAGCTTGTGAACGGGGAAAATTATTCAGAAGAAGGAGAAATTCAAACCGTCACGGGTATTGTTGACCGCTCCACGGGTACAGTAGGTTTTCGCGCAATGTTCCCGAACCCAAACGGCATCCTGGCAAGTGGAAACAGCGGAACCATAAAAATTCCACAGACGTTTGAGAATGTTCCTGTAGTGCCGGAAGCATCCACATTTGAACAGCAGGGGAAAGTACACGTTTATGTGGTACAGGGAGATACTGTGGCAATTTCCAGGGTTATTACTGTAAGGGACAGGATTGAGAATATTATCGTAGTAGCTTCAGGAATAGAAGAAGGAGAAAAGATCGTCGCCAAAGGAGTTGGTCTCGTAAGAAGTGGAATGGCCATTCAACCTCAACCAGCTTCTTTTGACAGTATCGCTAACACTTTGCAACCAGTATTTAAATAAATCTAAAGATGCTAAAGAAATTTATTGAGAGACCTGTATTATCCACAGTTGTTTCTATAGTTATATTAATCCTGGGAATATTAGGAATTACAACTTTACCTGTTACTCAATATCCCGATATTGCTCCTCCTACTGTACAGGTTAGAGCGAATTTCCCGGGAGCAAATGCACAAACGGTACTGGAAAGTGTGATTATTCCTATTGAGGAACAAATCAATGGGGTGGAAGGAATGACTTATATCACTTCTACTGCAAGTAACAATGGAAGTGCCAGTATTCAAGTATTTTTTGACCAGGGAATAGATCCTGATATTGCTGCAGTGAATGTGCAGAACAGGGTGTCCCGGGCAACTCCCTTACTTCCGCGGGAAGTTACACAGTCTGGAGTAACAACTCAAAAGCAGCAAACCAGTGCGTTAATGTTCCTTACCATGGTTTCTGAAAATGAAGATTATGATGCGACTTTTATTCAGAATTATCTAAACATCAATGTACTTCCAGAACTAAAAAGGATCAACGGGGTTGGAGATGTATCTGTCTTTGGTGCAAAGACCTACGCCATGAGAATCTGGTTACAACCAGAAAAACTTGCTGCCTATAATCTAATTCCTTCTGATGTTACTGCGGCAATTAATGAGCAGAGTCTTGAGGCGGCGGCTGGTTCTTTAGGACAAAATAATGCTGAAGCTTTTGAATATGTAATAAGATACGGCGGTCGCTATAATACTGAAGAAGAATATCAAAATATCATTATTAAGGCTCTGGATAACGGCCAATTCCTGAGACTAAAGGATGTAGCGAAGGTTGAGTTAGATGCCGAAGGTTATAACGTGGTTTCTTTTACTAATGGTCTTCCAGGGGTAAGTATGGCAGTATATCAAACTCCCGGATCTAACGCCCAGGAAATAATTGAAGAAATTCACGAAAAACTGGCAGAACTGGAGCCAAATTTTCCTGCAGGTTTATCTACCTTAATCAACTTTGACAGTAATGAGTTTTTAAATGCGTCTATTGACAAGGTGGTGATGACACTTTTAGAAGCATTTCTCCTGGTGTTTCTCGTGGTTTTTATATTCCTTCAGGACTTTAAGTCTACTTTAATTCCTGCTATTGCTGTACGGTTTCTATCATTGGTACCTTCTTCTTCCTTAATCTATTTGGGTATTCCATTAACCTGCTTACTTTATTTGCACTTGTGCTGGCAATTGGGATTGTGGTAGACGACGCTATAGTTGTGGTTGAGGCTGTGCACGCCAAACTTGAAGAAGGTGCAAAAAATGCAAAAGAAGCGACTATTACTGCGATGAATGAAATAGCAGGAGCTATTATCTCTATTACCCTGGTTATGGGTGCAGTATTCATTCCCGTAACTTTTATCCAGGGTCCAACAGGTGTATTCTACGAACAGTTTGGAGTCACTTTAATAGTTGCAATTGCAATTTCGGCAGTAAACGCCTTAACCTTAAGCCCTGCTCTCGCTGCCCTGTTCCTCAAACCTCACGATGAAAAATCGGAGAAAAAAGGATTCTTGAAGAGGTTCTTTGCAGGATTTAACCGGGGCTTTGAAGCCACAACCAAAAAATATGTGGGTTCACTTGGTTTTCTATACTTAAGCATAAATGGGTTACAGGTTTTATACTTCTTGCCGCTATAGTAGGTATTTTTTGGGCATCGTCTACAACACCTACAGGTTTTGTACCCGATGAAGATCGCGGAATGGTAATGGTAAATGTTTCCTTACCTGCCGGGGCTTCTCTTGACAGGACCGTAGAAATTACTTCAGAATTAAGTGAGAAAGCCAGAAACATTCCCGGTGTTGAAGTAGCTACAATGGTTAATGGCTTCAGCTTAATAGGTGGTGCTAGTAGTAACTATGGCCTTGGTTTTATAAAACTGGCTCCATGGGATGAACGTACAGATGACTCTACATCTATTGATGCCATTATCGGGCAACTTTTCGGGATAGGAGCTGGTATTACCGATGCCGATATCCTGTTCTTCCAGCCCCCGAGCGTTCCGGGATTTGGGGTCTCTTCAGGATTTGAAATGCAAATTTTGGACAAATCTGGAGGCTCTTTTAACGACCTTGATGCCGCCGCACAGAATTACCTGATGGAATTAATGGCACGCCCAGAGATCTTGTATGCATCCACCTCTTTTAATACTAATTATCCACAGTATGAAATTGATCTTAATGTACCTAAGGCAAAGGAGGCAGGAGTTTCTATAAGCAGTATCTTCTCAACTTTACAAGGATATATTGGGAGTGTATATGCTGCCGATTTCGCGAGATTTGGGAAACAGTACCGGGTATTCGTACAGGCAATGCCGGAAGATCGGGCCACTGTAGGGGATCTTAATGCACTCTTTGTACGAAACGCACAGGGTGAAATGGCTCCTATTACAGAATTTGTTGAGTTAAAAAGAGTTTATGGTCCACAGTCTGTAACCCGATTTAACCTGTTTAATGCTGCGGCAGTTAATGGCGCTCCGGCTCCTGGATATTCTTCAGGGGATGCTATTGCGGCCGTACAGGAGGTAGGTACAGGCTCCTTACCTGCAAACTTTGACATTGATTTCTCAGGTCTTACAAGAGAAGAAATTTCCGCAGGAAACCAAACTACTTATATTTTCTTTTTAAGTATCCTCTTTGTTTACTTCATCCTGGCAGCACAATATGAGAGTTATTTACTTCCATTTACAGTACTCTTCTCTCTTCCTGTAGGAGTTATGGGTGCCTATGTCACCACTTCTTTAACAGGATTGCAAAACAATATTTATTTCCAGATTGCATTAATTATGCTACTGGGGCTTCTGGCTAAAAATGCCATTCTTATTGTGGAATTTGCTATTCAACGAAGACGTGCGGGAGTTCCAATTGTAGAGGCTGCTTTCGATGCAGCAAAAGTGAGATTAAGGCCTATTTTAATGACCTCCTTTGCTTTTATTGTTGGTCTATTACCCCTGGTTTTCGCATCGGGTACAGGAGCAGCAGGAAACAGATCTATTGGTACAGGTGCTGTGGGAGGCTTGCTTATTGGAACTATCCTTGGGATATTTATAATCCCAATTCTATACATCCTGTTCCAGTGGCTTCAGGAGAAGATAAGTGGAGAGCCAGAAGCTGCTGTTGTCCGAAGAAATGATCATTTATAAAATTCGAAAATGAAGAAAATTCAGATATATAAATTTTTACTTGTGCCGGGGCTACTGCTGTCATTGCAATCCTGTTTTGTTGCCAAAGAATACGTAAGACCAGAAGCTGTTAACGAGGAATTTTTCATGACCGATCGCCTGCCACAGGACAGCCTGAATATAGCAGAAGTATCGTGGAGGGAAATGTTCAAGGATCCTTTACTTGAAAAGTATATTGAGCAGGGTTTAAACAACAACCTTGATATAAGAAAAGCTCTTCAGCAAATAACAGCAGCTGAAGCTTATGTGAAACAAGGCAAAGCAGGATATCTGCCTACGCTAAACCTCAATGGAGGTGTAAATCACCAGATACTTTCGCAGAATAGCCAATTTGGTTCTTTCTTCAGTGGAAATATCACTCAGTATGAAGCCACCGCAAATCTTTCCTGGGAGGCAGACATCTGGGGAAAAATACGCAGTACCAGTAGAGCATTCCAGGCTTCTTATTTACAATCTGTAGCCGCACATCAGGCAGTAAAAACTGAACTTATTGCTGCCATAGCTTCTACTTACTACCAGCTGGTCACTCTGGATGAGCAGGTAGAAATTACTCGTGTAACAATTGAGAACCGGGAACGCAGCCTTGAAACTATAAAAGCTCTAAAAGAAGCGGGTAATGTGACTGAAGTAGGAGTAAAACAAACTGAGGCACAATTATATCGGGCCCAGGCTGTCCTGATAGATCTGGAAACAAATGTGAAACTACTGGAAAACACTTTCTCTATCCTGCTGGGCACTGCTCCACAACATATTGAAAGGACCACTCTGGACCAACAACGAATTGAAACAGAATTGCGAACAGGAGTGGCCGCAGATCTTTTAAGGAACAGGCCAGATGTTATTGCGGCAGAATATAATCTTATTAACGTCTTTGAACTAACAAATGTGGCACGCAGTAGCTTTTATCCATCCCTGAGATTAACCGCCGGAGGAGGTTTTCAAAGTTTGGATCTTGCTGAGCTTTTTAATGCTAATTCCTTATTTGCTAACCTGGCAGGATCTATTGCCCAACCTGTTTTAAACAGAAGGCAAATTAGAACAGAATTTGAAGTTTCCCAGGCCCAACAGGAAATTGCGTTGCTGGATTTTCAGCAATCACTGTTAACCGCCTCGCGAGAAGTTTCAGACGCGTTATACAATTTTGGAGCTGCTGAAGAAACTATCGAGGTAAAAATTCTTGAATTTGACGCGTATGAACTGGCGACTTCTTATTCAGAAGAGTTACTTAACAATGGCCTCATTAATTACCTTGAAGTTCTTACTGCAAGAGAAAATACTTTAAACGCACAACTTGAGCTGGCAAACGCGCGATTCAACAGGTTGAATGCGATTGTTGAACTTTACCAGGCTTTAGGAGGCGGTTGGCAATAAAAAAATTGATAAGCTTTATTATAACCCCGGAAAAACATTTCCGGGGTTTTTTATTTCCTAATTTTATAAGAAAGAATAGATATGGCTGCACTTTCCGGTCTTTTAAAACGATCACTGTCTTGCCTTGCGATGGGTTTATTGGCAAGGGCTATTTTATTTAAAAAGAAAAATGGAAGAAGTAATTCTTACAGAGATACTTTAAAAAAAGATTTCCAAAATACATTTGGCGCCATTAAAGAAACCTATATATCTCCCCTACAGTGGAAAGAAAAGCAATTTCTCACCGCAGGAGCAGTAACATCTGGCATAGTTATTCTATTTTTATTTGATGAGGAAATAAGCAGGTGGTTTCGAACAAGGGGAGAAAATGTTATTCCAACTTTCAAAGATTTTGGCTGGTACTATGGGAGTCCTGAAAATCACTATGCAATAAATGGCGGTTTCTACCTCTATGGACTCATATTCAAAAACGAAGAAGTTAGAAATACCGGAGTGTTATTAATTTCGGCTTCCTCTGCAGCTGGTCTTTTTCAAACTATAGCTAAAATTGTTATAGGTCGGGCAAGGCCATTAAGAAACGAGGGAACAGCAAGCTTCTCCCCCTTCAGCAAAAAAAATTCATACTATTCTTTTCCTTCAGGACATTCCATCCTGGCTTTTACCACTTCTTATGCATAGGTAGCAGAATCAAAGATCCATTCTTAAAGGGAGTAATTTATTTATTCGGTTCTATTGCACCACTTTCAAGGCTTTGGGCAGGGGCGCATTGGATGACCGATGCTGCCGCAAGCTTGTGTATATGTATACCTTTGGTAAATTCTATTAACAAATACCTCCTGGAAAAGGAACAGAATATATACCAAAAAAGAGGGTAATTCTAAGCCAGAACATCCTCATATTCGGGGGATCTTTGAAGAACCTTTTTTGCATAGGAACATTCGGGAACTATCTTCAAATTATTTTGTCTTGAATACCCGACTGCCTCCTGCACCAATTTTTTGCCCACTCCCTGGCCCTGAAATTCTGGTTCTACCTGGGTGTGCTCGATTATAATTTTACTATCGTTAGTACGGGAGTAGGTCATTTCCCCTGCATCTTTGCCACCATCCTTAGCTTTAAAGATGCCTCTGCCGTCACTATTGTTGTGTTCAATTTTCATAATTTTTATTTTTAAAGAACAACAATTTAATTCTTCGGGCAAGAAATTAACTTAGTTTAACTTACCTCCTTTTGCTGCCCACCAGGGATGAACCTCTACCTCCAGTCTTCCCGCTTTAACCATGGGGTCCAATCTGGCTAAACTATCTGCTTGCTGTTGAGTTGCAGTATTATAGATAACTACTCCCCGAATCTCACCATCATCCCCAAAGGTCCCGGCAAGACTGCTTTAACCTTCCATGTACATTCGGGTTAGATGTGCCATATGCTGCTCCTGAAGCTTCGCGGCTTCAAGGGAATCCTGTCTGTAAGTTAGCCCCCTTTTTCAGAAAAACAATATAATACTGCTGCATCAGGTAAGTAGAATCTCCTTCCTTGTAAGTGAAAGTTTGATATCCTTTTCTCTTTAGCTCTTCGGCCTCTGCTTCTTTACTGGGAGCTTCAACTTCTATTCTGGATTCCGAAGGAATTCCCCTCACTTTTTCTACGCTGTTCACAGGCGCCTACTAAGGCAGCAAGACATACCAAGATGAACGCTTTTTGCATATTATAAATTTTTCCAGTTACAATAAGGATCAAGACAGAGTTGAGAATTGTAATATCGAATATCTCCTGTTACTTCCTCACCCAACCAGGCAGGTTTTTCAAAAGCTGAATCTTCGGTTCCAAGTTCAATCTCAGCTATCGTAAGTCCGGAATTGTCGCCTGTAAATTCGTCCACTTCATAGGTGAACTCCCCAGCTTTTATTAAGTACCTGGTCTTCTCTATTTTTCCCGGCTCACAAAGCAACAATAAATTTTCTGCCTCTTCCACACTAATTTCCTTTTCCCATTCAAAGCGACTTAAACCACTTTTTGAAGATTTACCCTTTACTGTTAAGTATGCATTGTCCCCTCTTAGTCTCACCCTCACAGTTCTTTCAGGATTTGAAGATAAATAGCCTTGTGAAATCTTTTCCTTCTTAAAAGCCTGTTGCTTGTAATCTTCAGATCGTATTAAAAATTTTCGCTCAATCTCTACCATACAAAAATTATTTTATGAAGCTGCAATTTCCTGGATCTCATTTGATGGAATAACTTTATTCACATAACCATTGTTAGCCACTTTAATCATAGCTTCGGCAATAGTTTCAGGATCAATTGAGCGGTATTTTTTTAGGGGACCTATGAGCGCGTAGTTTAATACTTTCATCGCATAAATTGCCAAATTTTCAAAGGTTCGTGTTTCCTCCCGGTCCCCGGCGATCAGGGAAGGTTCAAAAATATAAGTTTCAGGGATTCTTTGTGCCAGCACCTCTTGCTCCATTTCACCTTTAGTTTTATTATAAAACATTTTACTTTTTGGATCGGCACCAAGAGCGGAGATTACCAAAAACTTTTCAATGCCGTTTTCCCTGGCCAGTTTGGCAGCAGCTACAGGAATCCCATAATCTATTTTTTTATAAACTTCTTCATTAGGAGTTTTACTTTTCGTAGTACCTATACAGCAGTAAACCACATCTGCTTTAAATAAATCTTTTTGATTCTCAAGCTTAAATAGATCAACAAGATGTTCTTCAACTTTCCTGTTCTTAACGGCAGCACTGCTTCGGGAGAATAAAATTATCTTCTCATACCTCGCATCATTTAATAATTTCTGAAGTAAGATTCCTCCGGTTAATCCTGTAGCTCCAAGGAGAATTGCTGTTTTCATACAAAATCATTTTGCTTCCTAATCACCCGATCAGGATTCTTAAAGATAACACATTGACAGAAAATTTATATGCAAAGTGAAAGTTAGGCTTCTTCAACAGTAATTTCCCGGGCAGGATAGAAATTCAGAAGAAAATTAAAGAAGAAGAGCGGCCTTACTTTCACTAAATTTGTAAGGTGAAAGAAGGGCATCTTTTAAGGAAAATTATTCATATTGATATGGATGCTTTTTACGCATCGGTGGAGCAACTGGATAATCCTGAACTGCAGGGGAAACCTATTGCGGTGGGTGGTAGCGAAGAAAGAGGAGTGGTAGCAGCGGCAAGTTATGAGGCACGAAAATTCGGCGTTAAAAGTGCTATGAGCAGCATCATCGCCAAACGCAATTGCCCTCACCTTATTTTTGTAAGGCCCAGATTTGATCGATATAAAGAAATCTCCACCCGCATAAGGGAAATATTTTATGAGTACACAGATTTGGTGGAGCCTCTTTCCCTGGATGAAGCTTACCTGGATGTCACCGAAAACAAAAAAGGACACCCCAGCGCGACACTAATAGCACGTGAAATTCGCCAAATTATTAAGGAAAGAACTGGTCTTAATGCCTCTGCTTAGTATCTCAATCAACAAATTTATAGCAAAAGTTGCCAGTGATATTAATAAACCTAACGGGCAAAAAACAGTAAATCCCGAAGAGGTCGAGGAATTCCTCGAAAAATTACAGATAAGGAAGTTCTACGGGGTGGGAAAGGTCACTGCCGAAAAAATGTACCAGCTGGGCATATTTAAGGGAGTCGATCTAAAGAAAAAAACTGAAGAATTTCTTACGGAACAATTTGGCAAAAGTGGAAGTTACTACTACAAAGTGGTGAGGGGAATTCATAACAGCGAAGTTAAACCTAACCGAATAAGAAAGTCTCTTGGTGCCGAAAGAACTTTTGATGAAAATATATCTTCAGAAATTTTTATGCTCGAGAGATTGAAAAATATTTCTGAAGAGATAGAAAGAAGATTACAAAGAGGTGGGGTTGCAGGCAAAACTATAACCCTTAAGATTAAGTACAGTGACTTTAGCCTGCATACCCGAAGCAAAACTCTCCCTTTCTACATTTCCAGTAAAGATCTGATTTTAGAAAACGCCAAGGAGTTACTCTATCAGGAAAGGATGAAAGAATCGGTGAGATTGCTGGGGATTTCGCTCTCTAATCTCAATACAGAGAAACCGGAAAAAAAACTGGAAATAGTAGTTCAACTAAAGTTCGATTTCTAGAGTAGAAACAAAAAACCTCCCAAATTGCTCCGGGAGGTTTTTTTCATTGGTGGTATTAGCCTGACTTCTTATGAAGAAATTTCTGAAACTCTTAAAGTATTTACCATACCTCTATCTGTAATAGGCATAGCGGCCAGATTAATCACGAAATCCCCGTTTTCAACATATCCGTTTTCACAGGCAATACGATTAATATCTTCTATGGTTTCATCTGTACTTGCATACTTATCGTAATAGAAAGCTCTCACTCCCCAAAGCAAACTAAGTTGATACAAAATTCGTTCGTTTGAAGTGAATACCAGTATATTGGATTCAGGTCTCCAGGCAGAAATCTGGAATGCTGTATAACCACTATTGGTAAGAGTACAAATTGCTTTTGCTTTAATCTCATTTGCCATGGTAGCAGCATGATAGCAAATAGCCTTTGTAATATATCTTCTTGTTCTAATGTGTGGTGGATCGTGAGGAACTTTAATAAGAGGAGAATTCTCTACACTCTTAATAATTTGAGTCATTTTTTGGATCACCTGTACAGGATAATTTCCAACAGATGTTTCTCCACTTAACATTACAGCATCTGCACCATCCATAACTGAATTGGCAACGTCATTAACTTCTGCCCTTGTAGGAGTAAGACTGGTAATCATCGTCTCCATCATTTGAGTGGCAATAATTACGGGTATTCGGGCCTTTTTTGCTGTGAGTACCAGTTGCTTTTGAATAAGTGGTACCTCCTGGGCAGGAATTTCAACTCCAAGATCTCCACGTGCAACCATTAATCCGTCACAGTAGGCTACAATTTTGTCAATATTCTTAACCCCTTCAGGTTTTTCAATTTTAGAAATAATTGGAATTTTATAATCACTGTGCTCTTTAATAATATTCTGCAATCCTATAAGGTCTTGCTCGTGTCTTACAAACGAAAGAGCTATCCAATCCACCTTAAGCTCACACGCAAAAATTGCATCTTTTACATCTTTCTCAGTTAATGCTGGAAGAGAAATATTTGTATTAGGAAGATTCACACCTTTCTTGGATTTTAAAGGCCCACCCTGGATCACTTTTGTGACAACTTCATCTTTTTTGTTAGTACTAACTATTTCAAAGATCAATTTTCCATCGTCTAACAGAATTCTTTCACCTTTTTCCACGTCCTGCGGAAACTTATCATAATTCATATAAACTCTGGAGGCAGTTCCTTCAAATTTTTCCCCGGTAGCAAAGACTATTTCATCTCCAGGATTCACTACAACCTCCTCTTTCATCACCCCAACCCTAAGCTTGGGACCTTGTAAATCGGCCAGAATAGCAGTGCTGTAGCCAAATTCCTGATTAAGATCTCGTATCATTTGAACCCTCTCCTTTACATCATCATAATTTGCGTGAGAGAAATTGACCCTAAACACATTTACACCCTCTTCCATCATATCTTTCAATACCGATCTTGTGCTTGTGGCTGGGCCTAAAGTGGCTACTATTTTGGTTCTTTTATTTACTGGCATTATTCTAATATTAAATTACTTTTTGATTTTAGTTGATTTGGATCAACTTCATAAGTGGTTTGTACGTTAGGAATAGAGGCTAATTTAGCTACCATTATTTGGATATCCTCTCCATTTTCATCATCTATCTTTAAAAAGTAGTCTACCTCCTTATATTCAGGAATTAAATAGGTAACCTGTGGAGAGACTTCTTCCTCAACAAAAAGTGATCCTGAACTCACAACTTTCTTTACCGGACCTTTAAATTTGTTTTTGATTAGATTATATGTGCGGTATTTCTCCGGTTCCTTAAAAGTATATAATGGATAGAGCGCCTGTATGTTTCCGTGGTTAAAGTCAACATCAATGCGAGCTCTTTTAAGGCAAATTTGTAATTGCCTGTTTAGATAAAAAGCTAATTTATATTCTTCCAAAGAACTGTGAATGGCCAGTAAATGATAATCTTCCTCCACATCATCTATTACCAATTTGTGGGATAACATACTTCTAAACTTTAGTGATAAAGATAAAATAAGATTGCCAAATTATGATATTTTGACCGACATTTTTAGGATATAACTACGAAAACGTTATAGTGTTAGCCAAAATCTTATTCTCCTTCTATTCTATTTTGGAGGGCATAGAAGGCTCTCTTTGAGGCCTTTTCTTCAGCTTTCTTTTTGGAGGTGGCACGGGCTTTTGCGACTACTCTCTCGTCAATTCTCAGTTTAACTGCAAAATGCTTAATCTCGTCATTCCCTGTATCATCATAAACCTCAAAATTGAAATTCTTTTTGGTTTTTTGGCACCACTCTATAAGAAGACTCTTGTAACTAATGACTCTTCCCTCGAGTTGTTCAATATCCACATAGGGATTGATCACCCTTTCATAAATAAATCTTTTGCAGTATTTATAACCTCTATCCCAGTAAATAGCTCCTATTAATGCTTCAAACAGGTTGCCATGAATATTAGCACCAAATTGAGATTTTGGAATGTTGGTTTGCACAAAGTCTATTAAGTTAAGGTCTTTTCCCAGCTCATTTAAATGTTTCCGGCTAACTATCTTTGATCGCATTTTGGTAAGATAACCCTCATTTCCGCCGGGTACTGTTTTAAATAAGTATCCCGCAATAACCGCACTTAACATGGCATCTCCTAAAAATTCAAGTCTTTCAAAATTTACTGCGTTGCCTTGTTTATCCTTCTGGTTTAGCGATCTATGTGTAAAAGCCTTTTGATAATGAGCTACATCCTTTGGTTTAAACCCAAGGATCTTTTGCATAGCAATAAAAAAATTCCCGTCTTTAGAAGAACGGGAATTTAATATGTTACGAATAACACTCATTGGTATTACTCATTTAATTTTTTAAAAATTACACAGGCATTATGACCTCCAAATCCAAAGGTGTTACTCATTACTACATCAACCTCTCTCTTTTGTGCTTTATTCAAAGTAAGATTTAACTCTGGATCGATATTTTCGTCCGGATGTTCATGGTTAATTGTAGGAGGTACAATCCCATATTTCATGGATAGAATTGTTGAAATTGCTTCAATCGCCCCTGCAGCGCCTAATAAATGCCCGGTCATGGATTTAGTGGAATTAATACTAATGTTCTTTGCGTGCTCTCCAAAAACAATTTTTATCGCCTTTAGTTCAGCCACATCTCCCAAAGGAGTAGAGGTACCATGAGTATTAATCGCATCAACCTCTTCAGGCTTTATTCCGGCATTGCGTAAACAATTCTTCATTACCGCAACCACACCTGTTCCTTCTGGATGAGGAGCTGTCATGTGATAGGCATCAGAAGATAATCCTCCTCCAATAAACTCAGCGTAAATTTTTGCTCCACGTGCTTTTGCGTGCTCATATTCCTCAAGTACAATTGCCCCTGCTCCCTCTCCCAGAACAAATCCATCCCGGGTTGCATCAAAAGGCCTTGAAGCTGTTTCAGGACTCTCATTTCTGGTTGACAGTGCATGCATAGCATTAAAACCTCCCATTCCCGCCAGTGTTACCGCAGCCTCAGATCCTCCTGAAATTATAATATCACTGTAGCCCAGTCTTATATAATTTAAAGCATCTATCATTGCATTCGCTGCAGACGCACAAGCAGAAACCGTAGTATAATTAGGCCCCATAAGACCATGGCGAATAGAGATATTACCGGGAGCAATATCTGCTATCATCTTAGGAATAAAAAATGGATTAAATCGAGGGGTACCGTCACTAGTAGCGAAATTAGTAACTTCATCCTGGAAAGTCTCCAGTCCTCCTATCCCTGCACCCCAGATAACTCCCACACGGGTTTTATCTATAGCATCCATGTCTAAATCGGAGTCTTTAATTGCTTCGTCTGAAGCAACTATGGCATACTGTGCAAACCTGTCCAGCTTTCTTGCCTCTTTGCGATCAAAGAAATCGAGAACATTAAAATTTTTGAGTTCACAAGCGAATTTAGTTTTGAATTTATCGGCATCAAAATAGGTAATAGGAGCACTTCCGCTTTTTCCGGCCACCAATGCATTCCAATATTCTTCAACATTGTTTCCAATAGGTGTCAAGGCTCCCAGGCCCGTAATTACAACTCGCTTTAACTCCATAAAAGTACTTTCCTGTTTTTATTTTGCGTTTTCAATATAAGAAATTGCCTGACCAACTGTGGCAATGTTTTCTGCCTGGTCGTCTGGAATTTGGATATCAAATTCCTTTTCGAATTCCATAATTAATTCCACAGTGTCTAATGAATCAGCGCCCAAGTCGTTAGTGAAGCTAGCTTCGTTTACAACTTCATTCTCGTCAACTCCTAACTTGTCAACGATAATCGCTTTTACTCTTGATGCAATGTCTGACATAATATTCTATTTTAATTTTGATTAGGTGGCAAAAATAAAAAACTTTATTTTAAAACCGGATTTTACTTGAAAAATGTGAATGTAATTTACGTAAATTTCATTTAAAGCCTTTAAATTTACCCTTAATTATTGTTAAGACTTTCCAATTGAAGCCAACACAAAATACGTCCCCGGGCAAAATAGTAATCTTTGCATCGGGCTCGGGAACTAATGCAGAAAATATTATACGATACTTCCAAAATTCTGAAATCGCAAGAGTCTCGGCAGTTTTTTCCAATAACAGATCAGCAAAAGTTTTGAAAAGAGCTCATGATCTTAATGTTACAGCCCTACATTTTGACCGCGAAGCATTTTATGAAACTAATGAGGTTCTCAATGTATTAAAAGATCTTAAGCCTGATCTTATTGTTCTTGCAGGTTTCCTTTGGCTTTTCCCTTCAAAGATCCTAAAGAAGTTTCCCAACCGGGTGATAAATATTCATCCTGCCCTCCTTCCTAAATATGGTGGAAAAGGCATGTTTGGAGATGCCGTACACAAGGCTGTTATTGAACAGAAAGAAATAGAAACAGGAATTACGATACACTACGTAAATGAAAATTATGATGAAGGGGCAGTTATTTTCCAGGCCACCACTCCTGTTACTCCAAATATGACAGCTGCTGAAGTTGCTGAAAACATACACCAGTTAGAGTATCAACATTTCCCTCAGGTCATCGAAAATCTTCTGCAAAAAAGAAATAATGAGTAGCGCCAACGTACATATTTATACAGATGGAGCTGCAAGAGGAAATCCTGGCCCAGGTGGTTTTGGTATAGTGATGGAATGGGTAGGCAAGCCTTACAAAAAAGAATTCTCCCAGGGTTACAAACACACAACGAACAACAGAATGGAATTACTGGCTGTGATTGAAGCTTTACGGAAGCTGAAAAATCCAGGAACGCAGGTAATAGTCTTTACAGATTCCAAGTATGTTGTTGATGCAGTTATGAAAGGCTGGCTTTTTGGATGGGAAAAGAAAAATTTTAAAGGGAAAAAAAATGAAGACCTGTGGCGGGAATTTTTAAAAGAATTCCGAAAGCACCAGGTGGAGTTTAAATGGATTCGCGGGCATAACAATCATCCACAAAATGAGCGGTGCGATACCCTTGCAGTTGAGGCTTCCAAAAAAACAAGATTACTTATAGATTCGGGTTTTGTAGAAAATTAAAAAGCTTAATTTCTATATTTTCATTCTCGCCAGCTCCCCATAGGGCATCTTTAATTTACTCAAAATTTATTTTATCTCTTCGACTTCTTCATCCCCTTATAATTTAATCCTTCTAAAACAAAACGTATATTTGCACCTCAATTTTGAAAAGTCATTATGAGTAAATTATTAATAGTAGGTACTGTCGCCTTTGATGCAATTGAAACTCCTTTTGGAAAAACAGATAAGATCTTAGGAGGTGCAGCCACTTATATTGGACTTTCTTCTGCTCAATTTGAGATAGATAATGCTATAGTTTCAGTGGTTGGAGAGGATTTTCCGCAGGAACATCTTGACCTTTTAACTGGAAACGGTATTAATATTGACGGAATAGAAATAGTAAAAGGGGGAAAAACCTTCTTCTGGAGTGGCAAATATCACAACGACCTTAATTCACGGGACACTTTAGAGACTCAACTCAATGTTTTGGCAGATTTTAATCCTGTTGTACCAAAGGAATATCAGGATTCAGAGTTCGTAATGCTCGGCAACCTTCACCCACTGGTTCAAATAAGTGTACTTGAGCAGGTAAAATCTCCCAGGCTTGTAGTACTGGACACCATGAACTTTTGGATGGATAACGCTCTGGAAGATCTTCTAAAAGTTATTGCTAAAGTTGATGTTATCACGATTAATGATGAAGAGGCACGCCAGTTAACAGGAGAGCACTCTTTAGTAAAGGCTGCAAGAAAGATTGCAGAAATGGGACCCAAATATGTAGTAATCAAAAAAGGGGAAAATGGAGCTTTACTGTTCCACGAAGGAAAAATATTCTTTGCACCCGCATTACCATTAGAAGAAGTGTTTGATCCAACAGGTGCAGGTGATACCTTTGTTTAGGTGGCTTTACAGGATATCTTGCCCAAACAGGAGATATTTCATTTGAAAATATGAAGAATGCCGTAATTTATGGCTCCACACTTGCCTCTTTTTCCGTAGAAAAATTTGGAACTGAAAGAATGGAAATGCTTTCCCGGGAGGAGATACAGTCCCGTATGAAAGAATTTAAGAATTTAACACAATTCAATATAGAATTAACCCCAAACAAGGCCCTGTAATTTCAGGGCTTTTTTTGTGACTAACAAACCTCAACACCTGAAGCTGAATAACCAACTATGAGTGACGCTTTAAAACATGAATGTGGAATAGCATTAATCCGGCTACTTAAACCACTGGAGTTCTACAAAGAAAAATATGGAACTGCTTTTTACGGGGTAAATAAAATGTACCTCCTAATGGAGAAACAGCACAACCGCGGACAGGATGGTGCTTAGTTTTGCCAGTATTAAACTTAATACGCAACCCGGTGAGAGATATATAAGCCGACTTAGATCTAACGCCGCACAGCCTATTCAGGATATTTTTAATCAAATAAATGAGCGAATTAATGAAGAGATAGCTCAAAATCCTGAATATGCAGATGATGTCGCTCTTCAAAAAAAGCATGTGCCTTATATAGGTGAATTGTTTTTAGGGCATGTACGTTATGGCACCTTTGGAAAAAACAGCATTGAAAGTGTACACCCTTTTCTTCGCCAAAATAATTGGATGCACAGGAACCTCATTGTGGCTGGTAATTTTAACATGACAAATGTCTTCCAGCTTTTCAATAATCTTGTAGAACTGGGGCAACATCCTAAAGAGCGGGCAGATACTGTTACCGTAATGGAAAAGATAGGCCATTTCCTGGATGATGAAGTTAGAAAGCTCTATAAAAAATTAAAGAAGGAAGGTTATAATAAAGTAAGTGCCTCTCCACAAATAGCTGAACGTTTAAACGTTGCAAAAATCCTCAGGAAATCTGCAAAAAACTGGGATGGAGGTTATGCTATGGCAGGGCTTCTTGGACATGGGGATTCTTTTGTTCTCAGGGATCCGGCAGGAATCCGCCCGGCGTATTATTACCAGGATGATGAAGTAGTAGTGGTAGCTTCTGAAAGGCGGTAATACAAACCGTTTTCAATGTAGATTTTAAGGATGTAAAAGAACTGGATCCCGGACATGCGATCATAACCAAAAAGAACGGAGAAGTAAGAATTAAACAGATTTTAGAACCCCTTGAGCGTAAGGCCTGTTCTTTCGAAAGAATTTATTTCTCCCGTGGTAGTGATTCGGAAATTTATAAGGAGCGCAAAATGCTTGGCCGTTTATTAATGCCGGAAGTATTAAAGTCAATAGGACACGATACCATAAACACTGTTTTCTCCTATATTCCCAATACTGCGGAAACTTCTTTCTACGGAATGGTGGAAGCTGCACAGGACGAATTGAGTAAACAAAAGAATGAAGCAATTCTTGCTGAGAAAGATTCTCTTACAGATGAACGCCTGAAGCAGATATTGGATTACAGGTTAAGAACTGAAAAGATCGCCATCAAAGATGTAAAATTGAGGACCTTTATAACTGAAGATAGCAGCCGCGACGATCTTGTAGCTCACGTATATGATGTCACATACGGTGTCGTAAGACCCGAAGACAATCTCGTTATCATTGATGACAGTATAGTGAGAGGTACTACTTTAAAAAAGAGTATTATAAAAATGCTGGACCGTTTGAACCCTAAGCAGCTTGTAGTGGTATCCTCGGCTCCTCAAATAAGATATCCCGATTGTTATGGAATTGATATGGCGAGGCTTGAAGATCTTGTAGCTTTTAGGGCGGCTTTAGATCTATTAAAAGACACTAACCAGTACGACATAGTAGATGAGGTATATAGAAAGTGTAAACTCCAGGTTGAACTGGAAGATGCAGAGGTGCAGAATTTTGTGAAGGAGATCTATACTCCCTTCAACGATCAGCAAATCTCTGATAAAATTGCCGAGTTGTTAAGTGAGCCAGAGGTGAAAACAAAAGTGAAGATTATCTATCAAACGGTAGAGAATTTACATATGGCCTGTCCAAAAAATTTGGGGGACTGGTATTTTACAGGAGATTATCCAACTTTTGGTGGTAACAGGGTGGTAAACCGCGCCTTCATTAACTTTTATGAAGGTAGTAAAGATCGTGCATACTAGCATTTAATAGCCATAAAACGCCTCAAAAGTGCATTTCAACTAATATTCGGGCACTTCATCTAAAAATATTTGTGCGGCTGGAGTTATGATGTATATTAGCAGAGCCATAGCATAAGTAGGTTAAGTTCATGGTAGATTTGGGGCAAAAAAAGGTGGATTCTCATCCGCCTTTTTTTATGTCTTGTCGCGAAATAAAATTTCTGAAAAACAAAAAAGCCTGCCCGTTTCCAGGCAAGCTCTACACTTAAATCTAAATCTAATTTTCTATTTGTTCTGCGCGTATCGGCTGGAAACTTCTTTCCAATTGATCACATTAAAAAATGCATCTATATATTCGGGACGCTTATTTTGATATTTAAGATAGTAAGCGTGTTCCCAAACATCAAGCCCAAGAATTGGTGTACCCTCACAATCTACGTGTGGCATAAGAGGGTTATCCTGGTTGGCTGTAGAACAAATTTCTACTTTTCCACCTTCCTGAACACATAGCCATGCCCAACCCGATCCAAATTGCCCGGCAGCTGCACTCGCAAATTTATCTTTAAAAGCTTCAAATGAACCGAAAGCACTATTTATTGCCTGAGCCAGTTCCCCTTCCGGCTGTCCTCCACCATCAGGAGACATAATTTCCCAAAATAGGTTGTGGTTATAATATCCACCTCCATTGTTTCTTACAGCAGAATTTGATTTGTCCAAATTTCTAAGGATGTTCTCAATTGTCTTTCCTTCATTATCGGTTCCTTCAATAGCTGCATTCAATTTTGAGGTATATCCTGCGTGATGTTTGTCGTGGTGAACTTCCATTGTTTTTGCATCAATATGTGGTTCTAATGCATCAAATGAATATTTTAATTTTGGTAACTCAAAAGCCATATTTCTTAATTTTTTAGTTATAATATATTGATTGTTTCAAATTTAAGTATAAAGCCATTAGTTTGGAATAATAAACTGTTATAATAACCTTAAAGGTTACAGTTTCTTTCCCGAAATTTGGTAAATACTAAGCTGAAATTAATTCTCTAATTTAATTACCTATTGGAAATCAAAAATTCCTATAAAATTTACAATGCTTCCGCAGGATCTGGTAAAACTTATACTCTTGTAAAAGATTACCTTATTTTATTATTGCAAAGCAATCAACCAGACGCTTATCGTAACATCCTCGCCATCACTTTTACAAATAAAGCCGTGGCAGAAATGAAAACCCGGGTAATTTCGGCACTTCATTCCCTGTCCCTGGAAGACGTGCCCGGGGATCTAAAAAATCTAATGGCCGATCTTGTTTTAGAAACGGGTTATCCTGAGGAAAAAGTAAAAGAAAAATCCCGAATGGTCCTAAAGAGCATTCTGCACAATTATGCCTCTTTTGACATTTCAACTATTGACCGCTTTACACATAAGGTTATTAGGACTTTTGCAAAGGATCTGGGACTTCCTGTGAATTTTGAAGTGGAGATGAATACCCTACAAATCCTCGAGGAGGCAGTGGACAGGTTGATTAATCGCGCAGGAGATGACAACCAACTTACAAAGATCCTGGTGAATTTTACTTTATCCAAGACCGATGATGACAAGAGCTGGGATATTGCAAAAGATCTTTTTAACTTTTCAAAGATCCTTTTACACGAGAACCACATCCCCTACGTTTCTCACCTAAAAAATAAAAGCCTTCAGGATTATAAGGATTTTTCTGAAAAAATTAAAACTGCCATTGCAGCTTCTGAAGAAGGAATAGCGAAGATTTCAGAAGATTTCTTCAGAATTGTAGAATCTGAAGCTCTTAAAAAGTCCAGTTTTAACAGAGGTTATGTTTATGAGTATTTCAGCAAGCTGGATCAAAAAAACTACAAAGTGACTTTTGGTTTAAAATGGCAGGAAACTTTGGAAGAGGATAATTTATATTCTGCAAAGGTGCCGCAGATCGAAAAAGAGGCTCTGGATAGAAATCAGCAGGAAATTGCATTATTGTTTAAAACTTCAAAAGCTGCAGTATTAAGAAGAGAATTTCTTAAGGAACTTAACGCTAATCTCATACCACTTTCACTACTGGGCGAAATAGCAAACGAAATGCAGGAAATTAAAAAAGAGCGGGCGCTCATCCTGATTTCAGATTTTAACCCGACCATTGCCGCTGAAGTAAAGGATCAGCTTAGCTCCGTTTATTTACGAAAGACTGGGAGAACGCTATCGCAATTATTTTATTGATGAATTTCAGGATACTTCGGCGATGCAATGGAATAATATTATTCCTTTAATTGATCACGCCCTTTCTTCGGAAACCCAAAGAGACCAAACAGCAGGCCTTACTCTTGTAGGAGACGCTAAACAATCCATCTACAGGTTTAGAGGAGGAAAAGCAGAACAATTTATAGATCTGTATAACGGCCAATCTCCCTTCAGCATAAAAGAAAAAGTTACGAACCTGCCCTACAATTACAGGAGTGCAAAGGAAATTGTAGAATTTAATAATTCATTTTTTAGTTATATTTCATCAAAGTTTAATAAACCTTCCTATCGCGAACTTTTTGAAAATAGCGGGCAACAGCCAAAAAAAGAAACTACAGGATATATTAATATTTCATTTCTGGAAACTGAAAATGCAGAGCACGAGATGGAACTGCATCCTGCAAAGGTTTACGAGATCATTCAAAACCTGGAGGAACAGGGAACAAACAAGAGTGACATTTGTGTTCTTACCAGGACCAGAAAACAAAGTTTTGCTGTAGCTAATTATCTAAATGACCAGGGAATTTCTATTGTATCATCAGAGTCGTTGTTGGTTGCAAATTCGCCTCAAGTACTTTTTATTAATGACCTCCTGGAATTCTCTATTAATCCTGATGATCGAAACCTACGATGGAGTATCCTGAATTATTTAGTAAAAGAACTTAAAGTTAGTGAACCGCACCAATTAATTGTAGCCACCCTGGATCAAAAGGAGAAGTACTTTTTTGAATGGTTGAATAAGTTTGGTATTACCTTTAAACTACAGGAGATAAGAGAGCTGTCTCTCTATGAAGCTGCTGAATATATTATACGAAGTTTTTCCCTAATTAAAAGTTCTGATGCTTATCTCCAGGCTTACCTGGATTTTATATTTGAAAAATCAACAAAAGCTGCCATAAGTGTAACTACCTTTTTGGAATACTGGGATCAATACAGTGAAAAACTTAGCATTGTTGCACCTAAAACAAATGATGCAGTACAAATAATGACTATTCACACCTCAAAGGGTCTTGAGTTTCCCGTAGTGATCTATCCTTTTGCAAATTCCAGGATAAAGGATATAAGTAAAGAATATTTGTGGTTGCCACTGCCAGAAGATCTTGCAGATATTCCTGTAAGTTACTTTAAGGCATCTAAAAAAATGTTGGATTGGGGGAATTATGCTGCTGAAGCCTATCAAAACCTCCTTGATCAAACCGAATTTGATGCGATTAACATTTTATATGTAGCCCTCACGAGAGCGTCTCAACAGTTATACATCCTCTCCTGTTATGAATTTAAGAATGGGCAGGAGTGTGAAGACAAGGTTTCAGGATTGCTAATTGGTTATTTAAAGTCACAAAATAAGTGGAGCGGGGAAAAAACATATGAAATTGGTGAAAACCTTCCTGTTAAGGGAAGAGGTTTCTTCGGTAAAGCCTTACATCCGCAGGAATTTTACTCCTCTCCTACCCAAAATCAAATTGTGAAAATTGTAACTCTCTCCGGAAAGTTATGGGGGTCTACACAGGAAGAAGCCATCAATACCGTATTCTTGTACACGATATTCTTTCTGAAATTACTACTGCTGAAGATATTCCCGAAGCGATAAAAAAATACAGCAGAAAAAGTAAATTGGATATAACTGATAAACAGGAACTGGAACTGGAAATCTCCCGCATAATCTCGCATCCGGATCTTGCCGATTACTTTTCTGCTGATGCCGTGGTATACAGGGAACGGGATATAATTAGTCCTGAAGGCGAAATCTTAAGACCGGATAGGCTAAATTTTA
Organism: Antarcticibacterium sp. 1MA-6-2; assembly: GCF_021535135.1. NCBI lineage: Bacteria > Pseudomonadati > Bacteroidota > Flavobacteriia > Flavobacteriales > Flavobacteriaceae > Antarcticibacterium > Antarcticibacterium sp. 1MA-6-2. The sequence goes on from NZ_CP091036.1 coordinate 2,729,309, forward strand.
TAAACGACAGGGTTACCATCATTGATTATAAAACCGGAAAATTACAACCCGGTCATAAGCAACAAATGGAGGTCTATGCATCTATTCTTGAAAAGATGGATTTTATAGTAGAAAATAAAATACTCATTTATATTAATGACGATGTGAATATCATATTTGTTTAAAAGATACCTAATTTTGTAAAAAACCTAATCATGTACGGAGAAATAAAAGAACACTTACAAAAGGAAATTGAACAAATAAAAGAAAATGGTCTCTATAAAAAGGAGCGAATAATAACTTCTCCACAGGGAGCAGTTATAAAAATTTCCACGGGACAGGAAGTAATTAACTTTTGCGCCAATAATTATTTGGGACTGTCTTCACATCCGGAAGTTGTACAGGCAGCCAAAGACACTATGGACACGCACGGTTTTGGGATGTCCAGCGTAAGGTTCATTTGTGGTACCCAGGACATACATAAGGATCTGGAGAAAAAAATAGCAGAATTTTACGGGACTGAAGACACCATTCTTTATGCCGCAGCTTTTGATGCAAATGGAGGTGTTTTTGAACCCCTGTTTTCTGCAGAAGACGCAATAATTTCTGATTCCCTCAATCACGCTTCAATTATAGATGGGGTAAGGCTTTGTAAAGCGGCCAGGTATCGTTTCGAAAACGGAAACATGGAAGACCTCGAGAATCAACTCAAAGCAGCAGATGAAAAAGGAGCAAGATTTAAAATAATCGTGACTGATGGGGTTTTCTCAATGGACGGCCTTCTGGCTCCTCTTGATAAAATTTGTGACCTGGCAGATAAGTACAATTCCATGGTCATGATAGATGAATGTCACGCGACAGGATTTATAGGAAAAAATGGAATTGGTACGCCCGAAGCAAAAGGAGTAATAGGAAGAGTTGACATAATTACCGGAACTCTTGGGAAAGCTCTTGGTGGAGCCATGGGTGGTTACACAACAGGAAAAAAGGAAATTATTGATCTCCTGCGCCAGCGTTCCCGCCCTTATTTATTTTCAAACTCTCTCGCTCCTGCAATTGTTGGTGCATCAATAAAAGTGTTTGACATGCTTAAAAACGATACTTCATTAAGAGATAAGCTGGAACAAAATACCAAATATTTCAAGAAGGAAATGAAAGCGGCTGGTTTTGATATAATCGACGGAGATTCAGCTATTGTTCCTGTAATGCTTTATGATGCACAACTTTCCCAGGATATGGCAGATAGATTACTGGAAGAAGGTATTTATGTGATTGGTTTCTTTTATCCCGTTGTACCAAAGGACAAAGCGCGAATTAGAGTGCAACTTTCCGCAGCCCATGAAAAAGAACACTTAGATAAGGCAGTTGCAGCTTTCAAAAAGGTAGGAAGGGAATTGAATGTTTTAACGAATTAGAAGAAATCAACACATGTTAATTTTTTATAAATTTTGCATTTTTGAGCATAAGAAATTGACGATTTGTAATTTTAACTTTTTAGGAAAAGAGGGTTATTTTTCTTTATAATTTGAGTTAAAGCCCCGTCCTGTAAGCTGTGATTGCCCTTTAATTAAGAAAACTTTATTATTTTAAGCTTTGTTGATATGGATTAACCACATACTTTTGTCTCATTAACACTTAAAACTAAATTAACAAATATGAAACATCTTAGCAGACTTTTATTAGCTTCATTGTTTGTGTTGGGGTTTTCCACAACTCAGGCACAAGATGAAAATAATCCGTGGGCCATTGAAATTGGCGTAAATGCGGTTGACCTTTATCCAACAGGAGAAGATGCTCCATCCGGAGGAATGTTTGACGAATATTTCAATGTTGGAGATCACTGGAACATCCTTCCAGCAGTTTCCCGGTTAGGTGTAAGTCGTTATATAGGTGGTGGATTGGTTTTTGAAGCCGCAGGATCTGTCAATCAAATCTCAAAATACGGTGATGATACTGTAGATGATCTTTCATATTATGCTTTAGACGGAGCATTAAAGTACAGCTTAAGAGCCTTACTTAATGATGGATGGTTGGACCCACATCTTGGAGTTGGTGGAGGTTACACCTGGCTAGATGAGCAAGGTGCAGGTACACTAAATGGTACTGCAGGATTAAGCTTCTGGTTTTCAGACAATGTTGCCTTAAATATCCAGTCTACTTACAAGCATGCTTTTAAAGATGAAGCAGCTCCACATTTCCAACACGCAGCAGGAATTAAATTTATTTTTGGTGGAAAGGATTCTGACGGAGATGGCGTATATGACAAAGATGACGAATGTCCTGAAGTTGCCGGACTTGAAGAATTTAATGGTTGTCCAGATTCAGATGGGGATGGTATAGAAGATAGAAGAGATGCCTGTCCTGATACTGCTGGTTTGGCACAATTTGACGGATGTCCTGATACCGATGGTGATGGAATCCCTGATCCTCAGGACGAATGTCCTACTGTAGCAGGTACAGCCGAAATGAATGGTTGTCCAGATGCTGATGGTGATGGTGTTGCAGATCAAAATGATGAATGTCCTGATGAAGCAGGTCCTGCTGAAAACAACGGATGTCCTTACGAAGATCGTGATGGTGACGGAGTTTTGGATAAAGATGATGAATGTCCAGATACTGCAGGTACTGCAGCAAATAATGGATGTCCTGAACCAACAGCTGAAGCTATTTCTGAACTAAATGAGTATTCTAAAACAGTATTGTTTGACTTAAACAAAGCAACAATACGTTCTGAGTCTGAAGATGCTCTTAGAAGTATTGCTGAAATAATGGAAGAATATTCAAATACAGTATTCCATATTGAAGGACATACAGATAGTACAGGTAGTGACCAATACAACCTGCAATTGTCTAAAGAGCGTGCTGCTTCTGTAAGAGAGTGGTTAGTAAGTAATGGAGTTCCTGCTAACAGATTAACTTCTGAAGGTTATGGTGAAACTCAGCCTATCGCTTCTAATAACACTGCTTCTGGAAGACAGGATAATAGACGTGTAGAGATTTCTTTAGATAAAGACAAAGAAATGAGAGATTCTAACGAAACTCCAACCGACACAACAGGAACAGGTAATAATAAGTAAAAAGCTTATCAAATACATACAGAAAACGTCCCGATTCGTCGGGGCGTTTTTTATTTTTACCCTATGGCATCTTTTCTCTCAAGCATTATTTCTAATCTTTTAAAAGATCATCCCGATCTTTCTGCATTTACGTTTATCCTTCCCAGTAGAAGAGCAGGAGCTTTATTAAAAAAGGAAATCTCCCTTACTATTAATAAACCTGTATTTTCACCAGAGGTAGTTAATATAGAAGAGTTTACGGAAAAAATCTCAGGACTTTCTACAATTGACAATACCACCAGCCTCTTTGAATTCTACAGTATTTATGAAAAACTTACGCCCCGGGAAGAGCTTGAAGAGTTTGATACCTTCAGTACATGGGCGCAGACTCTCATTCACGACTTTAATGAGATTGACCGTTATCTTATTCCTCCGGATAAGATCTTCGATTACCTTTCCGAGATTCAGGATATAAATCACTGGTCTCTGGCCGCAGAGAAAACTCAGCTTGTTAAGAATTACCTGGCATTCTGGAGGAAACTTCCGCAGTACTACGATGAGCTAACCAGGAATCTGCTCGAAAAGCAGGAAGGATATCAGGGTTTGATCTATAGAATGGCTGCTGAAAAAATTGAAAGTTTTGCACCAGGCAATGCTCCCTCTCACGTCTTTATAGGATTCAATGCCTTAAATAATGCAGAGCAAAAAATCCTGCAAAAGATGCTGGAACACGGGTCCCGGGTTTTTTGGGACATTGATGAAGTTCATTTTAACGACAAGGATCATGATGCTTAGGCCTTTTCATAAGAGAATATTCTAAAAACTGGCCTTTTTATAAGGATCAAAAAATGGAGCTCATCTCTACAGGCTACAAGGCTTCCAAAGACATTGAAATTTTAGGAATACCAAAGAGTATAGGACAGGCAAAATACGTAGGAGAAATATTAGAATCTCTTACTCCCAAAGAACTACAATCAGCAGCCCTGGTCTTAGGTGAAGAATCTTTATTGCTCCCTATCCTCAACTCAATCCCTCCCGGTGTTCCTGCTGTGAATATTACAATGGGTTATCCTCTAAAGTATAGCCCGTTTTCCTATTTGTTTGAAAAGCTGCTGGAATTTTATAAAGCTGAAGAAAGTAAATTCTATTACAAGGATGTTATAAGCGTCCTCAGCAATCCGGTGATCCAGAGAATTACTGAAGACCGATGCAAAGACGTTATTTCCACTATAAAAAAAGAGAACATCCTTTATCTCGATCAAAGCCAGATAAGTGGGTTATTTAATGACCCGGCACCGGATATTGTAAATTATATTTTTCCTAAAACAAAGCCTGGTCCTCCTGAGGCCATCCAAAAGATGGAATCAATTATCGAGGAACTAAAGAGAGGACTTGATGAAGCTGATGATGCTTTAAATCTTGAGTTCTTATCCAAATATCACCAAATTACAGAGCAGCTAAAAGAACTGGTTCTTTCTTACCCTCATATTAAGTCTATTTCCTCTCTCCTCCACTTCTACAGGGAATTGAGTAGCCAGCAAACTTTAGACTTTCAGGGAAATTCTTTTGAAGGATTACAACTAATGGGAATGCTGGAATCCAGAGTTCTGGATTTTGACACCGTTATTTTAACTTCTGTAGATGAAGGAATACTTCCGGCAGGAAAAAGCAACAATTCTTTTATTCCTTATGAACTAAAGAAAACTTTTGGACTACCAACCTATAAAGAAAAGGACGCTGTCTATACTTACCATTTCTACCACCTGTTGCAGAGGGCAAAGAAAATTTTTCTACTGCACAATACAGATACAGAAAGCCAAATGGGAGGAGAAAAAAGTAGATTTCTTATCCAGATGGAACTTGAAAAACAACCTCTGCACCAAGTTACTACAAAAATTATTACTCCTGAAGTAAAAAAAGTTTCCTCTCAACTCCAGGAAGTACAAAAAACTCCTGCTATCCTTGAGAGAATTAAGGAGTTGGCAAGTAATGGTTTTTCACCTTCAGCATTAACAACATACATAAGGAACCCTCTGGATTTTTATTTACAGTACATCCTCAAGATCCGGGATAAAGATGAAGTTGAGGAAACTGTAGCGTACAATACACTTGGAACTGTGGTACATAAAACGCTGGAAACCTTTTACAAACCTCTAAAAAATCAGGTATTAACTGAAAAAAATATTCAGGAGTTCAGGAAAAGAGCCACAGCTGAGGTCAAACACCAATTTGAACTGGAGTACAGCAAAGTTCCTCTTACAAAAGGCAAAAACCTCCTCATTTTTGAAGTAGCAAGACGGTATGTCACCAATTTTCTTAAGCTGGAAAGCAAATTCCTTCTGGAGGGAAAAAGAATTGAGATAAAAGAAATCGAAGCTAATCTCACTTCACAACTTTCTATTCCCGAACTGGATTTTCCTGTGAAGATTAGAGGAAATGTAGACAGGGTTGATCTTTATGATGACGTGCTCCGCATTATAGATTATAAAACAGGCAAGGTAACTCAGCCCCAACTCGAAATATGTGAATGGGACGAGTTGACTACAAATTATGATAAGTACTCCAAGCCTTTCCAGGTGCTTATGTATGCTACCATGTTATTGGAAAATAACCGCGCAACGGGCACTGTGGAAGCGGGGGTTATTTCTTTTAAAAATCTCAAAGAAGGTTTCCTTAAGTTTGGGGAAAAAGAGAGCAGCAGGGCACGCAAGAAGAATTGCTCGATAGAGGCGGAAACATTGGAAAACTTTAAAGTACAGTTAAAAAACCTCATCCTGGAGATATGTGATCCTAAAATTCCGTTTCTTGAAAAAGAAATTAAAAAGGCTCATGGAAATTACTAAGAAGAAGAATCTAGAAGTAAAGGGGAAACACGGCAAAACTATTCTAACCGATCTTATCTTCCCTTCTGAAAATAAACCTAAACAAATTATCATCTTTTGCCATGGATACAAAGGTTTCAAGGATTGGGGAGCCTGGGAAGAGATGGGCAGAATATTTTGCTGAAAAAGGCTATTTCTTTGTGAAATTTAATTTCTCCCACAATGGAACAACTACAGAGAAACCTACAGAATTTTTAGATATAGAAGCATTTGGAGAAAATAACTATATCAAAGAACTTGATGATTTCCAAACAGTTATTGATTGGCTTCTATTACCCGATTTCGAATTCGCTCAGCATCTGGATGTTTCCAATATTTGCCTGGTGGGCCACTCCCGGGGTGGAGGAATCGCTTTGATAAAAGCATCAGAAGATAAAAGAGTTACAAGACTTATTACCCTCTCGGCAGTTAGCGACTTTGGCTCAAGATTTCCCGGGGAAGAAGAAATAGAAAAATGGCAGGAAAAAGGCGTAACTTATATTACAAATACCCGTACCGGGCAACAGCTGCCTCACCATTTTCAATTCTATACCAATTATAAGGAAAATGAGGAGCGCCTTGATATCTCCCGGGCTGCAAAAAGTTTAGAAATACCGCATCTTATTGTTCACGGGAGCAATGATACAACTGTACCAATAAGTGATTCGGGCCAATTGTTTGAATGGAGTCCCTATCCCGATCTTTTACTGGTAGAAAGTGCAGACCATGTATATGATGTTTCACATCCCTGGAAGGGGCAGGAATTACCTGTGTCTTTTACTTATGTCCTGGAACAAATGCTCGAATTTTTAAAGAAAGATCAGGCTCAGTTAAAACAACAAACCAATTAATTAATTTAAGGACAGCAGGTAAAATAAGATTTTATCACTTTAATTTTTTGTTTTACCTTTGACGCATCCGGGGGATTAGCTCAGCTGGCTAGAGCGTTTGGCTGGCAGCCAAAAGGTCATCGGTTCGACTCCGATATTCTCCACAAAACCACTCCCTGCGAGTGGTTTTTTGTTTTTAAAACTTACTGTTCCCAACGCACTCCTTTGACGTTCATCTTCAAGCTATAAACAGCGTCCATAGCCGTAATAAATAAAGTTTGATGATCTTCTCCTCCAAAGATGAGGTTTCCAGTCCAATCTTTATTTATTAAAATATGGTCTATTTTCTCTCCTGCTTTATTAAAGACAGTAACTCCTTTTCCGGTTAAATAGACATTCCCATTACTGTCAATCGTCATTCCATCAGAACCCATCTCAGCAAAGAGTTTTTTCCCGCCAAGGCTGCCATCGGGTTCAATGTTGTAGGACCAGGTTTTCTTTGCTCCTATATCAGCCACATACAAAGTTTTACCATCAGGGGTGCCAACAATCCCGTTTGGCTGCTCAAAATCATCAATTACGATCTTCAGTTTTTTTCTATCAGGAGAAAGGTAGTATACCCGTTCGCTCTCAATATCTTTTTTTGTGCGCTCCCAGTAGTCCCTTTGGTAATAAGGATCTGTAAAATATACTCCGCCTTTACTATCTACCCAAAGATCGTTAGGACCATTGAGCCTTTTCCCTTCAAAATCATTCACCAGAACAGTTACATTTTTGTCTTTATCGATCTTCCACAGTTCCGAGTTTTCATCTGCACAGGCCAGTAAATTTTCTTCTTTATCGAAGAATAGACCATTAGCCCGTCCTGCCTTTTCCATATAGACAGATACAGTACTATCAACTACTGACCATTTCATAATGCGATTGTTCGGCTGATCGGTAAAATACAGATTTCCTTCACGGTCTGCAGCAGGGCCTTCAGTAAACTTGAAACCATCTTCCAACAGCTCTAATTCCGCTCCTTCCGCCATTATATTCATATCCGGAGAATTACCTGTAGTAATATTCAGCAGAAAAAAAGCACAGCCACAACATACGTATTCTTTATTTTCATCATTTTGTTTTTACATAGGCTGCCTTCAATAATCTGCAGTATTTTATCCAAAACAGAAAGATACATTTATCCTAATGATTTTTTCAAAATTACATGTTTAAAAGCTCTCCTTTTATGGAATTTTATGAGAAGATTCCGCAGGAAATTTTAAGATAAGCTCCATCTTTGTAGCTCTTTACAATATCGCTGAAAACTAAAAAATTCTCCCTTTAATGAAAATTAAATCCGCACATATATCAGATCTAAAAGAGATAAAAATCCTCACAGAAACCTGTGCTGTAGCAATGCAGGAAAAGGGAATTTTTCAATGGAACGAACATTATCCTTCCCTTAAAAAACTTGAAACCGATATAGAAAAGAAAGAATTATATGTCCTCAAGGAAGATGAAGAAATAAAAGGAATTGTTGTGCTGACGGACTTTATGGATGAGGATTATATTCCTATAGAGTGGCTTACTGATTCCGGAAATAATCTCTATATCCACCTAGCTTGCTACCGATCCCGAAGCCTGGGGTAAAGGTTATGGGCAGGCTCTAATGGATTTTGCTGAAGATTTTGCGCGGGGAAATAACTTTACTTCTGTTCGTTTAGACACTTTCAGTCAAAATAAAAGAAATCAGCGGTTTTACGAAAGCCGCGGATACCAGAAGCTGGGTGACATCTTTTTCCCGAAGCAGAGTGAATATCCCTTTCATTGCTATGAACTGGTTCTTTAATAAAGAAGTTGTTTTTTATATTCCCCTTTCCGCCAAGCTGAACTTGTTTCAGCTTCTAACATGTTAGATCCTGAAATAAATTCAGGATGACGTAAAAAGAAAAATGGATTCTTTTTAAAATCAATTTCTACTTTTTCCACTCAAATATCTTCAGCTCAAAATCCGGAGACACAAAAACAAGGAAAGCGATCATTGGTGCATCAGGAAAAGAAAATATCTTGTTCTACCTTTGCAGCTAATTCTTGATTTGGACACTTCAGTAAGCTTCAGAAATATCAACAGAATAGCCATTCCGGCAATTATCGCAGGTGTGGCCGAACCTTTGATCTCGCTTACTGATATTGCCATAATTGGAAATGTTGAAGAGAATCCTATTGAAGCCCTGGCAGCTGCGGGAATTGTGGGCTCATTTCTTTCAGCAATAATCTGGATCGTGGCCCAGACCAAAACAGCGATCTCTGCCATTGTTTCTCAGCACCTTGGCGCTAATCGGCTGCACGCAGTAAAAACTCTAATCCCACAAGCAATTTATTTCAACCTGCTATTCAGTTTTGTTATTTATGCTGTTACGGCATTTTTTACTGAAGCTATTTTTACTGCTTATAATGCAGAAGGTCTGATTCTGAATTATTCTGAAGATTATTACAGAATCCGTGCGCTGGGATATCCCTTGACACTGGTGACTTTCGCTATTTTTGGAGTTTTCCGTGGTCTGCAGAATACGCTTTGGGCTATGAAATGCAGCCTCACAGGAGCTATTGTGAACGTGGGACTGGACTACCTGTTGGTGTATGGAGTTGAAGGTTATATTCCTGCCATGCATTTAAAAGGCGCTGCTTACGCGAGTCTTGCAGCACAGGCCATAATGCTGGCCATGGCTCTCTGGTTCTTTTTCAGAAAAACCCCTTTTCATCTAAAGCTGAGCTTAAATATAAATCCGCGTTTGAGAGGTTTACTACTTATGGCGGCTAATCTTTTTGTTCGCACAGCAGCACTTAATTTCGCTATTTACCTGGCAAACGCCTATGCTACAGATTACGGAAAAACATACATCGCCGCTCAAAGTATCCTGATGAACATCTGGCTTTTCTTTTCTTTTTTTATTGACGGTTACGCTAATGCCGGAAATGCTATAGGCGGAAGGTTATTAGGCGCCCGGGATTATAAAAATCTGTGGGAACTTAGCAAGAAAATAAGCAAATATGCAGTTCTAATAGCATTGATGCTAATGGGAATATGTGTAGTATTTTACGATGAAATAGGGCTGATCTTTAATAAGGAGGAAAGCGTCCTCCTTATGTTCTCATCAGTCTTTTGGATCGTTTTACTAATGCAACCTGTTAATGCCATCGCCTTTATGTTCGACGGAATTTTTAAAGGCCTGGGAGAAGCAAAATACCTGCGGAACTTACTTCTTGGTGCCACTTTCTTAGGATTCGTGCAAGCTTTACTTATTTCTGATTATTTCGGACTGAAACTGCACGCCATCTGGATTGCATTCTTCGTCTGGATGATCATTAGGAGCAGTGCTTTAGTAATTCAATTCCGAAGAAAATATTTAAAGAAGGAAGTGTGAATTTGGTTTTAGCCACTAATATTTACTCGAGGTGAACTATTCAAAGTTTAAATAAATGATTCGTGCATTAGTGGCTAATCTTCGGAATTGAATAACCTCCACATATTTATTACATTTGGTAAAAACAGATAATTATGGCGACCACCCGCGAAAACGGAAGTTTATATACTAAAATCGAGAACAAGGTTGCAATTGTGGAATTTGGACACCCCGCCAGTAATTCCTTTCCTTCTGAACTTTTGGAAAGGCTTGAAAACGAAATCAACAAACTTTCCAATGAGGATAGTGTAAATGTAATTGTTTTGAGATCTGAAGGTGAGGGAACTTTTTGTGCAGGGGCATCTTTTGATGAACTTACTGCTATTGAAGACGAACAACAGGGGAAGGCATTTTTTTCAGGATTTGCAAATGTGATCAATGCGATGCGCAGGTGCAGTAAAATTATTGTGGGTAGAGTGCAGGGAAAAGCAGTTGGTGGCGGAGTGGGACTTGCAGCAGCCTGTGATTATGTGCTGGCGACAGAAGCCGCAGCTATAAAACTTTCAGAATTAAGTATTGGAATAGGACCCTTTGTCATTGCTCCCGCAGTGGAACGAAAAATGGGAGTCGCCGCGCTTGCAGAACTCACCCTTGCCGCTACCGACTGGAAGAATGCATATTGGGCCAAGGAAAAAGGATTATATGCCCGGGTTTTTGATTCGGTTAAGGAGCTTGATAAGGAGGTGACAATATTTGCTGAAAAACTCGCTTCTTATAATCCGAAGGCGCTGCTGGAAATGAAGAAGATCCTCTGGAAAAATACTGAACATTGGGAAAATTTACTTGCAGAAAGAGCAGCGATTTCCGGAGAATTAGTACTTTCCGACCTTACTAAACAAGCCCTGTCAAAATTTAAAAAATCTTAATATGAGCATAGTTTATGCACTTCAAACTAAAGTGAATGATAAAGCCTACAATTTGGGTTATGAAGTCGGATATTTCATTGGCAGTAATCAAATTTTGATCCTGGTGATCCTGGGATTATTTTTTGCTGCTCTCACTTTCCTCCTGATACGCTTCATTAAAAAAAGAAAAATGAGAAGTATATAGATTCCACTAAATGGTTACAAATTATTTATCTTGTAGCAAATAACTCGTAGAATATGCAAATTCAGCATTTACCTCAGGACAAGGCTGCAACACGTGAAGAAGAATGGGGTTATACCTTCTGGGAATTTATAACGGGCAATTTCTGGTATTTGTTAGGAATCCTCATCATCCTTGCCATTTTTCTATACTCCAGGAACTACTTTAAAAGGAACAAATAATGTTTATACAGGATGATATTCCCGTTAGCGAAGACACCTATGATGTGTTTAGATTTTTGAGCGGTATGGGTATTTGGCTAATTTTGGCTGTAGTTCTTATAGCTGTTTTCCTCTATAAAAAATTTAAAAAGTAATTACCTCGTTTTTAACCAGTCAGTAATACTTAAGCGGGTTGTTTTAACTAGCTTTACCTCGTGCTCCAGTAGTTGGCTCTCAAAAATCACTACCCTTCCCGGAAAAGGATAAATAGTTTTTGGCACCTCCACTCCGTTTTCCTCTTTATAAATAACAAGTTCCCCGCCATTTTCAGGCTGCCAGTCTTCATCATTTAAATAACAAACGAGGGAGAGTTTTCTCCTGTCGTCATTTTGAAAAGTGTCAAGATGCCTCTTGTAAAAAGTTCCTTCAGGATAAACTGCATAGTGAAATTCCTTATGAAGGATCCCCAGGAAACAGGTTTTGTTAAGATAAGTGACCAGGGAATTTATTTTATTAAAAAAGATCTTTTCCGCCTCTCCTGCATCAGCTTCATTGATCCATAAAATGAAATCTCCTCTAACCGATTTCTGAATAACCTCATTAAAGTGATTCCCAATTGCAGCTTTTTTAAAAGCGTCTTCTTCATATTTTTTCAACAAGGTGTCTCTTAAAAGAGCGACTTCTTCAGCATTAAAAAAGTCTTCAGCTATATAATATTGATCCTCAATAATTCCGGAAATGATCTTTTCGTATAGCGGATTTTCTTTAAATTCCAGTTGCTCAAAAAGTTCTACTGCATCTTCCATGACTCAGATTTAAAAACAGGCAAATATACATTAGGAATCGCTTAAATTCTTCCATTATTCCTCCTCTAAAAATCCTTTATCTTTGCCGTAAATTTTAAGGTATGAATAAAATTAGAATCACCAAGCAGTTTTCTTTTGAAACAGGACATGCTTTATACGGCTACGACGGTAAATGTAAAAATGTCCACGGGCATAGCTACAAATTAAATGTGACTGTTATTGGTACTCCCATTACAGATACTTCTAACGTAAAGTACGGAATGGTCATAGATTTTGGTGATTTAAAACGTATTGTGAAAAGAGAAATAGTGGATAAGTTTGATCACGCTACAGTTTTTAACCGGAATACTCCTCATATAGAACTGGCAAAAGAATTGGAAGAAAGAGATCATAATGTCATTCTTGTTGATTACCAGCCAACCAGTGAGAATATGGTCGTTGATTTTGCTGAAAAAATTAAAAAGGATCTTCCAGCTAAGTATTGAATTATTTTCCCTTAAACTGCAGGAGACTGAAACTTCTTTTGCTGAATGGTTTGCAAGTGATCAGTAATCCCCCCGGCCCCCGAAGATACTATGGTGAATTCCTAATTATATAGAGATTATCTCTTCTTTTTTTTAATTTTGTTTAAAAGAAGGCTTCGGTCAATTCGTTGATTCGAAGTCTATCTAGTGCGGGGCTTTGGGCTCCGCTTTTTTTGGAATTTGGTTTATACTTTTATTTTCTTTTTTTGATTGGGTCCAGTCATAATCCTTTCTATATTCTTCATCTTTTTTCCAGAGGGTATAGGCAAGGATCAATAATTTTCTCATTCCGGCTACTATGCCTTTTCTTTTAATATCTGGATTTCTCTCTTTCACTCTTTCATATAATTTTTTAATAGGCTCATTAGCTTGAACAGCACTCATAGAAGGCATATATAAAGCCTGGCGTATCCTTGTGTTACCTCGTTTTGAGATTCTTGTTTTTCCTTTATATTTTCCAGACTCATTTTGTGTTACATCTAATCCCGCATAGCTTACCAATTGGCTAATGTTATTAAAAAGAGCAAATCCATTTGTTTCACATACTAAAATCACTGCTGTTTCAAACCCTAATCCTGGGGTGGTTTTTATTTTTCTTATTTTCTCTTTTAAAACCACATCCTGATTTACCTTGGCTTTAATATCTTTTTTAATGAGCTTAATGGCTTTTTCAAAGAATTCAATTTGTTCTCTCTTTAATTTTAAAACGACTTCCAGCTTTCTATGAGACTTTTCAAGGGCATGAAGTTGCGATTGGGCTCGTTGCTTTTCTTTTTTAATACTAAGAAGTTCTCTACATAGATCCCTAAGATCTTTATAGCCTGGGGACATTGGTTGCCATTCTTCCAGTTTTCTTTCTATTCCAAAATAGGTAATCATCTTTGAGTCACCCTTGTCTGTTTTTGTTTTGATATTAAGGCTCTTAGCGTAGTTCTTGATTTTATTAGCCAGCACTACAGATACATTCTGGTCATTAGCATATAGAAAATATGCCAGATTCTCATAATAGATCCCTGTGGCCTCCATTACGAACTTGAGAGAATAATTATTCTTTTGCTGTTTTAAAGCCCAAGAATAGAATTCCTGGAATCCTTTTTCTGTATTTTCAAAAGTACGGGTGCCTTTAATCTTAATAACATCATTTTCTGTTCTTAATTTAATACAGGCATGAAAATCATTCATAGAGATATCAATGCCAACCACAAGCTTTTTCATAAAAGGTTTTTTAAATTAAAGGAATTCTTCTTTTTATCTTTCCTCGTAATTATACGGGATACAAGTGATATACAAGTTCCCTAGATACTATTCAGATTTTGAGAAGAAAAGAAACAGGAGCAAAATCTTCGGGTCGATATACATCAAAAGAGTTATCTAGGGGGAGTTGCTAATCCTGTTCCTTCCTTAGTTATAATTAAAATAACCAAGATAATCTCTACTAACAAAATCTTATATTTGAAATAGTAATCAAGATTCAAACATACGAGGGGGAGTAATTTGTAAGAGACCTCACAGGTTTTGAAAACCTGTGAGGTCTGAATTTAAAGTACAACCTCTTTTATTATATTTATACTTTACACATCTTAAAATGCAGGTACCCCAGGGTAAAAAAGTTTACTTTTCCAGTGATAACCACCTTGGTGCTCCCACGGCTGAAGAAAGTCGCCCGCGGGAAATCAAATTTGTCAACTGGCTGGATGAGATAAAAAAAGATGCCGCAGCAATTTTCCTGTTGGGGGATCTTTTCGACTTCTGGTTTGAATACAAACATGTGGTTCCTAAAGGTTTTGTGCGCATCCTTGGAAAACTGGCGGAGATAAAAGATAGTGGCATTCCCGTTTATTTTTTCGTAGGAAATCACGATCTCTGGATGCAGGATTATTTTGAAGAAGAACTTAATATTCCAGTTTTTCATCAGCCACAAGAATTCGATTTCAACGGAAAAAAATTTTTGGTAGGCCACGGTGATGGACTTGGTCCCGGGGATCATGGCTATAAACGAATGAAGAAGGTTTTTAAAAATCCTTTTTCAAAATGGCTTTACCGTTGGCTCCATCCCGACCTTGGAGTACCGCTGGCACAATATTTTTCAGTGAAGAATAAAGCAATCTCGGGAGAAGAGGATATGGAGTTTTTAGGGGAGGATAAGGAGTGGCTCATCCAATACTGTAAAAGAAAATTAGAGTCCAAAGACTACGATTACTTCCTTTTTGGTCACTAAGCACCTGCCTATGGAAATTGACCTTAACGGAAAAGCTACCTATATCAATACAAGCGACTGGATTAACCATTATACTTATGCTGTTTTTGATGGGGAGAAAACTTTTCTGAAAAAGCTTTAGAAATTACACCTTTACTTTCCGTAATGTTACAGCAGGCAGCTATAAGCAGACTATCTTCTTCAAATCTATAGACCAGACGGTGTTCTGAAGTAATGCGCCTGGACCAATAACCTTTTAGGGCTTCAGGTTAAAATTTTATTGTCTATTCTTTGCCTCCTGAAAGATTTAGGATTACATTAAATTTATTCTTCAATAAGATCTTTTTGAACAATAGAACCAGATTCTAACTCCTTTATGGATTTTAAAAGCACATCTCTGTTTTTACCTTTTAACAGATGGATCGTCTCTTGTAAGGAGTTATATTCATCAAGCGAAATCAAAACAAGATCCCTTCCTCCTTTACGTTTTACAATTAAATAGCTTACGTCATTAACTACTTTTTCAAACCAATAGTTTAGGTTCGAACGAAAATTGTTGAAATTGACTGTCCCCATATAACAAGATAACAAAAGTTAGAACGAGTATTTAAAACGTATTTTATGATCTGTTATTTAACACACGAAACATCAGGTTTTCAGGCACTGATATCCTTAAGCTTTAGTTGCAGAGTTACATTGCCGTTGTATTCATTTTCATCTATACAATATGCTGCCTTAAAGGAATTGGTAGGTTGAATAAGCTGAAGTTTTGGGCCTAAATTAAATCCTATAGCATCAATAGTCTCTGGTTTGCCGCCCTGCCTGAGCTAAGCATTTAAGATGAAGGTCATCGCTGCCCACACATTTTCCATATCCGCAATCTTTAAGGTTTTGAGTCATAAAAACCGGAGACATATTCCCGGGACCGAACGGAGCAAACTGCTTCAGGATCCTGTAAAACTTCGGAGTTATGTCCTGCAGATCTATTTCAGCATCTATAAGGATCTCGGGAGTCAGCAACCTTTTATCTATACTTCCTGAAACCACCTCTTCAAACTTCCTTTTAAAATTGAGGTATTCTGACTCTAATAAAGTCAAACCCGCCGCGTACTTATGCCCCCCAAACTGTTCAATATGATCCTTACAGGCTTCCAAAGCATCATACACATCAAAACCTTTAACAGATCTTGCCGAAGCCGCCAGCTTTTCGCCACTCCTGGTGAAAACAAGGGTCGGCTAAGTAGTAAGTTTCTGTCAATCTTGAAGCTACAATGCCTATGACTCCTTTGTGCCAGCTTTCATCATAAACTACAGTTGTAAATCTTTCCTTTTCCTCTAACTCTTCAATTTGCGCAAGAGCTTCCTGGGTTATCACCTTGTCTGTATCCCGCCTGTCGGAATTAAAAGCTTCAATTTCTGCAGCATATTTTCTCGCAGTTTCTTCGTCATTTTCCACGAGGAGATTAACTGCATAAAGACCATGCTTCATCCTCCCTGCAGCGTTAATTCTGGGGGCAATAATAAAAACAACGTCCGTTATAGTTAAGGTTTCCTTTTTGACCTGTTCCAAAATAGCTTTAAAACCGGGACGGGGAGCTACATTAATTACTCTCAATCCGTGATAGGCGAGGATTCTGTTTTCTCCTGTAATAGGAACAATATCTGCTCCTATTGCAGTAGCGACGAGGTCCAGGTACGGCAGTAATATATCTATAGAAAGTTCGTTTTTTTGAATCCAGGCCTGCATCAGTTTAAAGCCTACTCCACAGCCGCAAAGTTCCTTGTATGGATAATCGCAGTCTTCCCTCTTAGGGTCCAGAACAGCTACTGCTTTAGGAATTTCTGCACCGGGCCTGTGGTGATCACAAATTATAAAATCAATATTCTTCTCGTGAGCATAAGCGACCTTTTCTATTGCTTTAATTCCGCAATCGAGAGCAATAATCAGGCTGATGTCATTGTCTGCTGCAAAGTCAATTCCCTTATATGAGACTCCGTAGCCTTCGTCATACCTGTCGGGAATATAGGTTGCCACATTAGGATAAAATGATTTCAGAAAAGATGACATTAAGGCCACACTGGTAGTTCCATCTACATCGTAATCTCCATACACAAGAATATTTTCTTCCGCAGAAATAGCTTTTTCAATTCGCTCTATCGCCACATCCATGTCCTTCATTAAAAATGGATCGTGAAGATCATCGAGACTGGGCCGGAAAAATTTCTTTGCCTCTTCGTATGTTTCAACGCCCCGCTGAACCAGCAATGAAGCAACCGGAATTCCCACTCCTAATTGAGAAGCAAGACGGGTTACTTTATCAGTTTCAGGTTTAGGTTTTAATGTCCAGCGCATTTAAAGGAGTTAACGGGTATGAGTATATAATTTAATAAATAATCGGGAAAACAAATATCGGGGTTTACCCTTAATTGTAAAATAAATGAAGATTCTGATAAAGGAAAAGTCTATTTTTTTCCGGCAACCACAATAACAATTTCTCCTTTTGGAGGCTTAGTCGTGTAATGCTGAAGCACCTCTGCCGCGGTTCCTCTTACAGTTTCTTCATGCATTTTCGTGATCTCCCTGGATACCGAAACCTGCCTCTCTTCCCCAAAATATTCAACAAAATGGGACAGGGTTTTTAGCAGTTTGTGAGGAGATTCATAGAAGATAAGGGTGCGTTCTTCTTCTGCTAAAAAGTTTAACCTTGTTTGTCTCCTTTTTTCACAGGAAGAAAACCTTCAAAAACAAATTTGTCATTTGGAAAACCACTATTGACAAGTGCAGGCACAAAAGCAGTGGCGCCCGGTAGGCAGTCTACCTCAATTCCCGCTTCTACACACGCCCGGGTAAGAAGAAATCCCGGATCACTAATTGTTAAGCGTTCCCGCATCACTTATCAACGCAAAACTTTCTCCCGCCTGTATCCTGCGCACTATACCTTCAACTGTTTTATGCTCGTTGTGCATGTGATGGCTGTGCATTGGCGTGTTAATCTCATAATGTTTAAGAAGCTTGCCGCTATTCCTGGTGTCTTCTGCAAGGATGTGATCTACTTCCTTCAAAACCCTGATCGCACGCAAAGTCATATCTTCCAGGTTTCCTATTGGAGTAGGAACGAGATAAAGTTTGGACATTTAAAAGGTTTAGTGGCGGAATTTGTTTTCTACGAGTTCCATGAATTTGTTTTCAAATTCTTCTTTCCCCTGCCAGTTCTTATAATCGGGCTTCACGACCAACTGAATGAATTTCTTAGCCTCATCAACAGAATCAAAAGTGTTGAGTTGGGAGATCACCCTGTTATAATCGGCAGTTTTCCCTTCAAACAAGTGACGGATAAATGCCAGGCGTTCATTAAGACCAATATTAAAACCTTTCTTAAGGCGGTCATTCAGAGATTTAGGTCGATTGCTTTCCTGTTGCTTTCTTACAGGCTCAAAATTGGGAAGGTTGTCATAATCCACTCCAATATCCCTGAAGTCTCTTTTCTCCTCCTCTCTTTTTGGTTCCTTTACAGGCTCCTTAATAATAGGCGCAGTATGCTCTTTGGAAATGATATTATTAAGCATGAAATCCAGCTTTTCAGTTTCCGGTGGCATTTGAGCAACTATATCTTTGATTTTCTCTGTGTTAGGTTCAGTAATAGCCTCACTGTCATTATATTCTGTACCATCAGGCAAATACTCATCCTTTTCTTCCACAACTGTTTGATGTTGAGGCTGAGAGGGTTGTGATGGTAATTCAAATACTTTCTCTTCCTCTTTTGTTTCACTGGAGTTCAAATCAAAAGTAGCTTCCCGAGGCTTAGAATCAGAGGTAGATTTTTCAGAAAAAGAAGCAAGATTTTCTTCAGTAAAAGCTAAGATTGTAAGTTTTTCATATAGATCCCTGGCCTGTTGTTTTAGTACGCTGGCATCAGGTTCTTTTAAATCAAGAATTTTATTTGCCAGATCTTTTAAATCGGCTTCCAGTTTTTTTCTCATTGCGGCTATTATTTAAAATTGTGCAACTTTATCCTTTTTCAGAAAAAGTAAAAAATACAGTAGATTAATTTATAGGAGCGTTTTTATAGCTTTATAAATTTAAAGAACCTCTAAGCTCAACGGTTGGATTTTTGATAAATTTGTTCCAACTTTAGACAAAAGAGGGACTCTCCCTTTTCGGCATTGAAAATTACAAAATGTTTCTCGAAAATACAGTAAATCACAAAGAGCAATTTGGCTGGATAGAAGTTATTTGCGGCTCAATGTTTTCCGGTAAGACCGAAGAACTTATCAGGCGCCTTAAGCGGGCAAAATTCGCGAAACAAAAGGTAGAGATCTTTAAACCTAGCGATAGATAAACGCTACCACGAAGAAATGGTGGTGTCTCATGATGCTAACGAAATACGGTCTACTCCTGTTCCTTCAGCTTCTAATATCAGGCTGCTGGCAGATGGTTGTGATGTGGTGGGAATAGATGAAGCACAATTTTTTGATGATGAAATAGTTACCGTGTGTAACGACCTTGCCAATCGTGGGGTGCGGGTAATAGTCGCGGGCCTGGACATGGACTTTAAAGGCAATCCTTTTGGACCTATGCCAAATCTAATGGCCACTGCAGAATATGTTACAAAAGTTCATGCAGTATGCACCCGCACGGGGAATCTTGCGCAGTACAGTTACAGGAAGTCCATAAATGACGATCTTGTATTTCTTGGGGAGAACGAGGAATATGAACCTTTAAGCCGTGCCGCATATTACAAGGCAATGCTCCGGGAGAGGGTAAAAAAATTACCTGTTGCCGATCCCGAAGTAATTAAGCCCGAAAAAAAGACGAACAATGTCTAAGACACGTGAAACCATTCTGGAGATTGATCTGGGTGCCCTTGAGCACAATTACCATTTTATGCGCTCCAAAATAAATGGGGATATAAAATTTATGGCAGTTGTGAAAGCTTTTGCTTACGGAAACGATGCTACTAAAATTGCTAAAAAACTAAGCAAGCTGGGAGTCGATTACTTTGCCGTTGCCTATGTAGACGAAGGTGTTGCTCTAAGAAAAGGAGGTATAGAAAAACCCATTCTGGTACTTCATCCCCAATCGATAAATTTTGAAAAAATTATTGAAAATTGCCTGGAGCCGAGTATCTATAGCGAATTCGTCCTTCGGGAATTTATCAAAACAGCCGAACAGCTTGATCAAAAGAATTATCCAATTCATTTAAAGCTAAATACCTACTTAAACCGCTTAGGTTTTAGTGAGGACGATCTTGAGAAGGTTTTTACAAAACTTGCAACTACTGATTCAATTAAGATAACGGGCGTTTTTTCACATCTTGCGGCCAGCGAAGATTGGAAAGAACGCGAATTTACACTTCAACAGTTGAATCTTTTCCGAAAGTTGGCTTTTACAATAACCGAAAAACTCGGTTACCAGCCATTGCTCCACCTAAGTAATACTTCAGCAATAATAAATTATCCCGAAGCTGCTTTTCATATGGTACGCAGTGGAATAGGATTGTACGGATTTGGAAATGATCCTGAAATAGACAAACAACTTAAACCAATTGGCACCCTTAAAACGATAATTTCTCAAATTCATCATCTAAAGGAAGGTGCAACCGTGGGTTACAATCGGGCTTTTAAGGTTACTGAAGACACGAAAATGGCTACCATTCCTATTGGCCATGCCGATGGGATCAACAGGCAGTATGGAAATGGCCGTGCAGGAGTATATGTCAATGGCAAATATGCCCCTATTATTGGAAATGTTTGTATGGATATGATCATGATCAACATTTCCGGAATAGAGTGCGAAGAAGGAGACGAAGTCATAATTTTTGGAGGACCACAGCACGTCACGAAATTTGCTTACAACGGGAATACTATTTCTTATGAGGTTATTACTGAGCATTTCACAACGTGTTAAAAGAGTAATTATAGAAGACTAGTTAAATAATTATTTTGTAATTTCCATAACTAATCCCTCAATTTAAACAAATGGCATTTTTTAAAGATTTTAAAGCTTTTTTAATGAAAGGCGACATAATTGCACTGGCTACAGCCGTTGTAATTGGAGCAGCATTTAATAAAATAGTTTCTTCGGTAGTTTCAGATATTATAATGCCTATAATAGGTCTGTTAACCGGAGGTGAAAATTTTTCCCGGAATTTTATTGCGCTGGATGGGAACAAATACGAAAGCCTCGAGGCTGCAAAGGAAGCTGAAGCCGCAGTTTTAACCTATGGAAATCTTATTGACGCTATAATTCATTTTATAATTGTTGGACTCTTTATATTTCTTGTTTTAAGGGCCTATGAGAAGACCAAGAAAAAGAAGGAAGAAGTACTTACTACTGTGAAAAGTCCCACGCAGGAAGAATTACTGGCTGAAATACGAGATGAATTAAAACGACAAAACAATACAGGAAGGCTGTAAATATTGCAGCAATTGTCTTCTAATGGTTTAAAAATTGAATTTATATAAAAAGTACGCTTACCGCTACACTACATGTTTTAACCCTAAACCCCCTCCATACGAGGGGGTCTTTTTTATAACAAATTCTGAAAAGATGTGCAATTTGAAAACCTCAATCCCGATTTAGGCTTATGGAGTAGCCTAAATTCAAATTCTATAATACCTTTGCAAAAATAATTTATAAGAAGTTCATTAAGAGCCTAAAAAATACAAATATGAGAGTAGCAGTAGTTGGTGCAACCGGAATGGTTGGAAATATAATGCTAAAGGTTTTAGAGGAAAGGAATTTCCCCATAACAGAGTTATATCCCGTAGCTTCGGAAAGGTCTGTGGGAAAAGAAATAACTTTTAACAATAAGAGCTATAAAGTTATAGGCCTTGAAGAGGCAGTTAGTATTAAACCAGACCTCGCTTTGTTTTCAGCCGGAGGAGACACTTCCCTGGAATGGGCTCCAAAATTTGCTGAAAATGGCACTACAGTAGTTGATAATTCTTCAGCCTGGAGAATGGATAAAACTAAAAAGCTCGTGATCCCGGAGATTAATGCCGTGGAACTTACCAAAGATGACAAAATAATAGCGAATCCCAACTGCTCAACCATACAGTTATTAATGGCTTTAAAGCCTCTTCACGATAAATATAAAATTAAGCGGGTTGTGGTTTCCACTTACCAGTCTATTACGGGTACCGGGGTAAAAGCGGTGCAACAGCTGGAGAACGAGTACAAAGACCAAAAAGGAGAAATGGCCTATCCTTATCCTATCCACAGGAATGCCATTCCTCAATGTGATGTGTTTACTGAAAACGGCTACACAAAGGAAGAGATGAAGCTTACCAATGAAACAAAGAAGATCCTTGGAGACGATTCGGTTTTAGTAAGTGCAACGGCAATAAGAATTCCGGTTGTAGGTGGCCATAGCGAATCGGTAAACCTGGAATTTGAAAGTGACTTTGATGAGAAGGATGTCAGGAAGTTATTAAGCGACTTTCCGGGAGTAACTGTCCAGGATAATCCAGATGTAAATACTTATCCCATGCCTATTTATGCTGAAGGAAAAGATGATGTTTTTGTTGGCCGCATCCGCAGGGATTATTCTCAGCCCAATAGTTTGAATATGTGGATCGTTGCAGATAATCTTAGAAAAGGTGCTGCTACCAATGCGGTGCAAATTGCAGAATATCTTATGGACAACAAGTTAATATAAAAGAAAAAGAATTTTTTCTTACGAAATGCCTGTAGGTTTGTTACTTATGGGCATTTTTTTGCACTAACTTTAGCACCTTAAAATTTTTTAAATGAAAAAAATAATTCCCGGAATTTTTGCCGCAGCTGTACTTTTCTCCTGCAACAAAGATTCTAAAAAAGAAACCACTGCATTGAATTATCCCGAAACTAAAAAGGTAGATACTGTCACCAATTATTTTGGAACAGAAGTTAAAGACCCTTACCGATGGCTGGAAGACGACCGTAGCGAAGAAACCGGAAGCTGGGTTAAAGCACAAAACGAAGTTACATTTGACTACCTGGAGAAGATTCCTTACCGCAAGGAACTTAATGATCGTTTGACCAAACTCTGGAACTACGAAAAACTCGGTGCTCCTTTCATTGAAGGAGATTATACCTATTTTTATAAAAATGACGGGTTGCAAAACCAGTATGTAGTCTACAGAAAAAAAGAGGAAAATGCTGAAGCTGAAGTTTTTCTTGATCCCAATAAATTTAGTGAAGACGGAACCACTTCACTTGCTTAGTTTAAGTTTTTCTGAAGATGGAAGCAAAGCAGCTTATGCTATTTCTGAAGGAGGAAGTGACTGGAGAAAGATCATTATTCTTGACACAGAATCTAAAGAAGCAATTGAAGATACTATTATAGATGTAAAGTTTAGCGGAATTTCCTGGAAAGGGAATGATGGATTTTACTATTCCAGTTATGAAAAACCTGAAGGAAGTGAACTTTCTGCAAAGACAGATCAGCACCGACTTTTCTACCACAAGCTGGGAACAAAGCAGAGTGAAGACAGGTTAGTTTTCGGTAATACTGCCGCACAAAAACACCGTTATGTAAGTGGAAGTGTTTCAGAAGATAATAGGTATCTATATATCTCTGCGAGGAATTCTACGTCTGGCGGGAAGGTTTTTATGATGGATCTTACCAAAACTAATCCAGAATTAGTTACCATTCTGGATAATGAAGATACAGATACTTATGTCATGCATAACGAAGGAACTAAACTCTTTATCTTAACAAATCTGGACGCTCCTAACAGGCGGATCGTAACCGTAGATGCAGCAAATCCGAAACCTGAAAACTGGAAAGATCTTATTCCTGAAACAGAAAATGTGCTTAGCCCTAATACCGGAGGTGGTTATATTTTTGCTGAATATATGGTAGATGCAGTTTCACAGGTTAAGCAGTACGATTTTGAAGGAAAGCTTGTAAGAGAAATTGAACTCCCGGGTTTAGGATCTGCCGGAGGTTTTGGAGCCAAAGAAGAGGATGATGTTCTTTACTACTCCTTTACAAATTACGTTACCCCCGGAACCATCTATAAATATGACATAGAAGGAGGAACTTCTGAACTTTACAACAAGCCAAACATCGATTTTAATCCTGAAGACTTTGAAAGCAAGCAGGTTTTCTATTCCTCCAAAGATGGTACTAAGATCCCGATGATCATTACTCATAAAAAAGGTATTGAGTTGAACGGAAAGAATCCAACTCTTCTTTATGCTTACGGAGGATTTAATATCAGCCTTACTCCTTCTTTTAGCACTGCAAACGCGGTATGGATGGAGCAGGGAGGAATTTATGCAGTTCCTAATCTACGTGGGGGTGGAGAATATGGTAAAAAATGGCATGATGCAGGTACAAAATTGAACAAACAAAATGTGTTTGACGATTTTATCGCCGCTGCTGAATACCTGATTAAAGAGAACTATACTTCCAGTGAGTATCTGGCTGTTAGAGGAGGATCTAACGGGGGACTGCTTGTGGGAGCTACAATGACCCAAAGACCAGATTTAATGCAGGTGGCACTACCTGCAGTAGGAGTTATGGACATGTTAAGATATCATACCTTTACTGCCGGAGCAGGCTGGGCGTATGATTATGGAACTGCCGACGATAATAAGGAAATGTTTGAATACCTCAAAGGATATTCTCCTGTTCACAATGTAAAAGAAGGAGTAGAATATCCTGCAACAATGGTGACCACTTAGTGACCACGATGACAGGGTAGTACCTGCACATTCTTTTAAATTTGCAGCAGAACTCCAGGAAAAACAGGCGGGGAATAATCCAACTCTTATAAGAATTGAAACTAAAGCTTAGTCACGGTGCAGGAAAACCTACCTCAATGATTATTGATGAGTATGCAGATATTTTTGCGTTTACGCTTTACAATATGGGCTACGAAGTGTTACCTGAAAACGTAAAAAAAGTAAAGGGATAAAGCTTTAATTTTTAAAGTGGATCAAGTGCCTCCGGAAGATTTTCCGGAGGCATTTTTTTATATTCAACATAAATTACTGGATTTTGAACCTCTGGTATTTTCCAAAAGGAGATTATTACCTTTGCTCTTCCAAATATCTTCCCATGCTGAAGCTTAAAAATGTTTCCTTTGCTTATGATGCGAAACCAATCCTGAAGAATATCAGTTTTGAGGTAGAACAGGGAGCACATGTTTCGGTTATAGGAGAAAGCGGCTGTGGTAAAAGCACACTTTTACAACTCATTTATGGACTGCACCATACAGACGGCAGAATCTTCTGGAAAGAACAGGAATTACTGGGCCCAAATTTTAATCTTGTTCCGGGAGAACCATTCTTCAAATACCTGGCCCAGGATTTTGACCTGATGCTGCCATTAAGTGTAGCCGATAATGTGGGAAAATATTTGAGTAATATGTATCCCCGGAAAAAAAAACAACGAATTGCTGAGTTGCTTGAGGTGGTAGAAATGCAGGACCTCTCACAGGTAAAGGCAAAGCATTTAAGCGGGGGGCAACAACAAAGAGTTGCTCTTGCACGGGCCCTGGCAAAAGAACCTGAATTGCTTTTACTCGATGAGCCTTTTAGCCACATAGATCACTTTCGAAAGAATAATTTGCGCAGAAAAGTTTTCAGGTATCTAAAGGACAAAAATATCACCTGCATCACAGCCACACACGACAGTACAGATGCCCTTTCATTTGCTGATAAAACCATTGTTCTAAAAGACGGAAAGATTCACTCACAGGCGCAACCGGAGCAGCTATATATGAATCCGCCAAATAAGTATGTGGCTTCATTGTTCGGTGACGTAAATGAGATTAAAATAAAAGATCTCAATCCTTCAGAAAAAAGCCGAAAGAAAATTTTGCTGTATCCCCACGAGTTAGAGGTGACAGAAGAAGGAAGCGCTGAGGCAGTGGTTATTCAAAGCTTTTTCAAAGGGAAAAATTTTGAGATACAGGCAGAAATTAAGAATCAGACAATTTTTTTTGAGAATCAAACCAGCCTTGATCCGGGAAAATTAGTTAAGCTTTATGTTTCCCCGGAACTTATTTCCAGAAGAACAGATACTGGCTGTTAATCAATTATCATCTTTCCTAAAGACCTCACAGGTTTTAGAAACCTGTGAGGTCTCTTTGCAGATCAAATAGAAATAAAGAATTTATTCCACCTCAAGAATTTCAAAAGTTTTCCCATTCAACAAGAAGTTATCCCCTGCTTGTTTTCCCAGAAGAAGCTGAGCGACCGGAGAATTTATTCCGACGGCGTAAAACTTCTTTCCTTCAGCAATTATTTCTCCTGCCGGAATGGAAATAAAATAATTGGCTCCGGTAGTTACAACCGCACTTCCAAAACCTATATTTTGAGTAGATGCCTGATGTTCTATTAAATTCGCAGTTTTTCTAAGATTATTAAATAGTTCTACCTGCCCCGAGATTTTCTCAAATTCAAGATGAAGCATCGCTCTGCTGGTTTCGTATTTATCCCCCATACAACTCCGGCTTTCGGGTTTCAAAGCTTCTTCAAGCTCCCCCATTGTGGCATTAAAACGAGCTATACGGGCCTCAGCATAATCCTTACAGGCCTCGGCGAGTTGTTTCCTTAGTTCGGTCATTCAGCTTTTTTTCACTTAAATTTATAGGACCCATATTCCGCATCTGCCTGATGATCCATACTTTTCTACCCTGAATGTAATTACTGGCAGGATTGGCTCTGTATTGCCGCGGATTAGGCAATACAGCTGCAATGGCGGCAGCTTCATAAGCAGCAAGATCTGAAGCAGACTTATTAAACCAAAAACGGGAGGCTGCTTCGGCACCATACACTCCTTTTCCCATCTCAATACTATTGAGATAAACTTCAAGAATTCTCTCTTTGCTCCAGAACAACTCTATTAAAAACGTGAAGTAAACTTCAAATCCTTTCCGCACCCAGCTTCGTTGTGGCCAGAGAAAGACATTTTTTGCTGTTTGTTGTGAAATTGTGCTGGCACCTCTTACCCGCTTGCCTTTCTTATTATTTTCAATTGCTTTTTCAATTGCTTCCATATCAAAACCACTGTGGTTCGGGAAATTTTGATCTTCGCTCGCTATCACCGCCAGCTTAAGGTCGTTGGAGATTTCTTCCGCAGGCACCCAATCGTGCTGTATGTCTTCTTCGGGATTTTCAAAATACCGGATAACCATTAAAGGAGTGAAAGGTACAGGCAGCCATTTAAAGACGATCACCATAAAAATGGTAAAAGCAAAAAACCACAGAATTAACTTCAGCAAAAATCTAAAAAAGCGTTTCATAAAATTTATTTAATGAGATCTGCCAGCTCTTTACCCACAAGGCTGCCAATGGCAATACCCATACTAGCTAATCTCACTCCACAGAATATGTTTTCGGAAATTTGTTCTATAATAGGTTTTTTCTGCTTTCCCACTCCCATTATTCCGCTCCACCTTTGATCTATTTCAAAGGGTGTATCAGGAAGGATCGTTGTTCTTAACAGCTCTTCCAGGCGGTTTTGAATTAATTTTGTCTGTAACATTTTTACAGTTTCTTCGGCTTTAAAATCCAGATTTCTACCTCCACCAAAGAGAATACGGTCATCAATATTTCTAAAATAGTAAAATCCCTTATCAAGGTGAAAAGTGCCTTTAATATGTAAATCTTTAATCGGTTTAGTAATTAGCACCTGCGCCCTGGCGGGTTTGACCTCTTTAATTCCTAACTGGGAGGAAAAACCATTGGTGGCAATTAATAATTTACTTATTGTGATGTTGAAATGATCTGTCTCGATTTCAACTTTTTTCCTCGTATCGGTAAAGGCTTCAACAGTAATATTATTAAGAATTCTTATACCTGCCGCGTGAGTTTTTTGAAGGAGTGCAGCCATCATTTGGCCAGTATTTATTTGTGCCTCAAATGCGCTGTATATCAAATTCTTTTGTACATTTTTAAAACCGAAGGAATCGTTTTCTACAGAAAACACAGGCTTTTTAAAGATGGGAAAAAGCAGATTGTTTACGTAGTCCAGTTGAGATACACATTCCTCAAAAAGTTCCCTGTCTCCCGAAGTGAAAAGTTCATAACCACCGTAGGATTCATAGCCTAAGGTTTTATCTCCCAGGTTTTTTCTCAATAGCTCGAACCCTTTCACCCTTTTTCTTACCAATTGAACCACATCATCTTCAGAATGATTTCTAAGGTCCTCCAAAATTTCCGAAAGGCTTCCGTAACAGGCGAACCCGGCATTTTTTGTGCTCGCTCCATCGGGGAGCAGTCCTTTTTCCAATACCAATACCTTGGAGTCAGGATAACGCCGTTTTAGTTCTAAGGCAGTAGTGAGTCCTACAATGCCACTACCAACCACCGTAAAATCTATTTTAGAAAGCCAGGATTGCTGCTCCCAATAAGAAAAACTCATAAAATATTTTTTTCTGAAAGTACAGAATGTTTTGGAAAGTCAACAAGAGTAAATTTCCTTAAAATTTGAAACTAAAAACCTCACAGGTTTTTAAAACCTGTGAGGTTTAAAATATGTTGATTGTCACCTACTCTTCTTTAACGGGATCCATTTGCCAGGATTCCATGAACTTAGTAGTATAATTCCCGTCCACATAGTCTGGGTGATCCATTAACTGCCTGTGAAACGGAATAGTTGTTTTAACTCCTTCTATTACAAATTCATCAAGAGCACGCTTCATCTTGTTAATTGCTTCCTCCCTGGTTTGAGCGGTAGTTATTAACTTTGCTATCATTGAATCGTAATTGGGCGGGATAGAATAACCACTGTAAACGTGAGTATCTATTCTCACTCCATGTCCTCCCGGAGCGTGAAGATTAGTAATCTTCCCGGGTGAAGGCCTGAAGCCGTGGTGTGGATCTTCTGCGTTAATTCGGCATTCTATTGAGTGCAACTGAGGGAAATAGTTTTTACCTGAAATAGGCACCCCTGCAGCTACTAAAATTTGTTCTCTTATAAGGTCGTAATCTATTACCTGTTCGGTAATCGGATGTTCTACCTGGATACGGGTATTCATTTCCATAAAATAGAAATTTCGGTGTTTATCAACCAAAAATTCTACTGTTCCTGCACCTTCATATTTAATATATTCAGCTGCCTTAATTGCCGCTTCTCCCATTTGCTTCCTCAACTTATCTGTCATAAAAGGAGAAGGAGTTTCTTCGGTAAGTTTTTGGTGGCGACGTTGTATGGAACAATCTCTCTCAGAAAGGTGACAGGCTTTTCCGGTACTATCTCCAACCACCTGAATTTCAATGTGGCGGGGTTCCAAAATAAGCTTTTCCATATACATCCCGTCATTTCCGAATGCAGCGCCTGCTTCCTGTCTTGCAGAATCCCAGGCAGCACGAAGATCTTCTTCTTTATGTACAGCTCGCATTCCTTTTCCTCCACCACTAAGCAGTGGCTTTAAGCATTACGGGAAAGCCCATTCCTTTCGCGGTTTTAAGACATTCATCGTAATCCTTCAAAATACCATCTGACCCCGGAATACATGGAACTCCTGCAGCAATCATAGTCGCACGGGCAGAAGCTTTGTCTCCCATTTTGTCAATCATTTCGGGACTGGCGCCTATAAATTTTATTTTGTGTTCCTGGCAAATTCTGGAGAACTTCGCGTTTTCAGATAAAAAACCATAACCGGGATGTATAGCATCTGCATTGGTAATCTCGGCAGCTGCAATAATATTTGAAATTTTTAAATAAGATAAATTACTAGGAGGAGGACCAATACAAACTGCTTCATCGGCAAATCTTACGTGCAAACTTTCTGCATCTGCAGTAGAATAAACTGCAACGGTCTTTATTCCCATCTCTCTACATGTCCTAATAACACGTAAAGCAATCTCTCCTCTGTTGGCAATTAATATTTTTTTAAACATATACCTGTGTTTTTTCTACTAATGCGGTATTAATTAATTTTCCTGAAGAAAGAAGTTTCTTAAGACGGGTCTACTATAAATAAAGGCTGGTCAAATTCAACCGGGGAAGAGTCATCTACAATAACTTTTACAATTTTACCAGAGACTTCACTTTCTATTTCATTAAAAAGTTTCATTGCCTCAATAACACAAAGTACATCTCCTTCCTTAACAGTATCACCTACTTCTACAAAAGCAGCCTTGTCTGGAGAAGGTTTTCTATAAAATGTACCTATTATTGGAGATTTGACTGTAACATATTTAGGATTATCTTCTGAAGGTGTTTGAGATTTTTCTAAAGAAGAAGAGCTTTCCTGAGATGGAGCGGGTGCCTGTTGTTGCTGTTGCTGCATTGGTTGCTGCTGGATAGACTGTCCACCCATTGGCAACTGTTGAATATAGGTAGGTTCTCTTTCTTCTCCTCCTGTCTTAATGGTGATCTTTATATCATCCATTTCGAGCTTTACCTCACTGGCCCCGGATTTTGCTACAAATTTGATTAAATTCTGAATTTCTTTTAAATCCATAATATTGTGTGTTGGTTAATTAGAATTGTAAGCCCATTTCAAATAGATAGAACCCCAAGTGAATCCTCCTCCGAAAGTGGCAAATACTATATTATCTCCTTTTTTGAATTTATTTTCGTAATCGCTTAATAGTAAAGGCAATGTAGCTGAAGTAGTATTACCATACCTTTCAATGTTCATAAGAACTTTTTCATCCTCCAGGTTCATCCTGTTGGCGGTGGCCCTCACAATTCTTTGATTAGCCTGATGTGCAACCAGCCAGTTAACATCTTCATTAGTAAGTTCATTGCGCTTCATAATAAGCTCACTTACTTCAGCCATATTCGAGACAGCAAATTTGAATACGGTTTTCCCGTCCTGCTGCACATAATGTAAATTTTTGGCGACCGTAATTTCAGAAGGTGGCATAAGTGATCCACCTAGGCTTCAATTTTTAATGAATCACGACCTACACCGTCACTCCTAAGATATTCATCCTGAAGTCCAAGTCCTTCGTCATTAGATTCAAACAAAACTGCCCCCGCACCATCTCCAAAGATGATACAGGTAGTCCTGTCAGTATAATCAATTATTGAAGACATTTTATCGGCACCTATTAAAAGTACCTTTTTGTAGCGGCCGGATTCTATGTATGCAGCTGCGGTAGACATCCCGTAAAGAAATCCCGAACAGGCTGCCTGCAGGTCGTAAGCAAAGGCATTTGTCGCTCCTATTTGTGTTGCTACATAAACAGCCGTGGCTGCCACAGGAAGATCCGGACTTACAGTTGCCAAAAGGACAAGATCAATTTCCTGGGGATCCAATCCCGATTTTTCAATAAGATTTTCAGCTGCTTTAATGGCAAGAAAAGAGGTTCCTTTTGAGGGATCTTTTAAAATCCGACGTTCTTTGATTCCAGTGCGTGACGTAATCCATTCATCATTGGTATCAACCATTTTTTCCAGCATCTGGTTAGTCAATACATCGTCGGGAACGTAGGCACCTACAGCGGTAATGGCTGCTGTGTTTTTATTCATAAATTAAGAATTTTATCCACCAAGCAAGAGAGAAGCACATCACTTAGATTAAGAAATGTACTAAAATTTCTGCGAAATGGGGTGCAAATTAAGGCGTTTTTAGCACTTATTCAACTTAAAACAAAAAACTCCCACGAGGTGAGAGTTTGTTTAAATTCAAAGCTCTATTAATTAAGCTTCTACTTCTTCTGTATTGTCTATTAAAACCTGACCACGGTAATATAGTTTACCTTCATGCCAGTGAGCTCTGTGATACAAATGCGCTTCACCAGTGGTAGGATCTTTTGCAATTTGTGGAACAGAAGCTTTATAATGAGTCCTTCTTTTGTCTCTTCTGGTTTTGGAGGTTTTTCTTTTAGGATGTGCCATTGCTACGTATTATTTATCGTTTAATAAGTTTTTTAATTTATTCCATCGAGGATCTATATCTTCCTCACTTTCTAATTCGTCTAATTCCCGTTCTTCTTTAGGGCTTAGTTCTTCCAGTTTTTCAAGTACATCAGATTTTAAAGTACCGTCTAATACTCCCGGGTGTACCCTTTTCAAGGGAACAGAAAGCACAATTAATTCATAAATGTATTGAGCTACATTTATTTGATACTCCCCGTGTGGTAATATTAGCAATTCCTCACTATCCTCATTAAGTTCATCTCCAAACTTCACTACAAGCCTTAAGTCTCCTTCTACAGATTGATCATAAGGCTCATTTGTGAGATCACAGTTAACATTTACAACTCCCGAAGCCGTAAAAGTTAGTTCAAGCATCGTTGGTTTTTTTTCAAAAACCAATTTCACCTCAACATCTGCATCATTAAAATCATCATACTCAAAATGCTCAAAGAACTCTTTATTCACCTGGTACTCAAACCCGTGATTGCCTTGTTTCAATCCCACAAAAGGAATTGTAAACGCTGCTAGTTTCCTCATAACATCTTCTTTTTCAAGGGCCCGCCCTTCTCGGAAAGGCAGGCGCAAAGATATAAAAATCTTATGAAACCAACTTCCTTATAAACAATTTTTTGTTTATATCTTTTTGTTCTGTTTTTTGAGAGGGTTTTTGGTAAGTTTCTTATACTCCCTGCGGGTTTTATATATGTCTATAGCCTTAAATACAGCCTCCTTAAAACTGTTAATATTTGCAATGTTCTTCCCCGCTATTTCGAATGCGGTTCCGTGATCGGGAGAAGTTCGCACTTTTCGTAATCCTGCAGTGTAATTTACTCCTTCCCCAAAAGATAATGTCTTAAAAGGAATGAGACCCTGGTCATGATAAGAAGCAACTATCGCATCAAAATTCTGATGATTCTTGGTTCCAAAAAAGCTGTCAGCAGCAAATGGGCCGTATACAAGCTTTCCTTTGTCGCGAATTTTTTGAAGAGTAGGCTTTAATATTTCCTCATCTTCCTTTCCTATTAATCCGTTATCACCGCTATGCGGATTTATTCCCAGCACTGCAATTTTGGGCGCAGAGATCCTGAAGTCCTGTTGCAGTGTTCTATATATTGTCTCAATCTTTTTTTCTATGAGCTTTGGTGTTATAACATTTGCAATATCCTTTAAAGCAACATGATCTGTCAACAAACCTACTTTAAGATTATCGGTAATCATAAACATAAGACTGTCGCCCTGGAGTTCCCTGGCCAGATAATCTGTATGCCCGGGAAACTTAAAATCTTCAGACTGGATAGTGTTTTTATTTATAGGGGCGGTGACCAGCACATCAATTTCATCATTCTTTAACGCCCTGGTAGCAGCCTCAAGTGATTTAAAGGCATACTTCCCAATAGCCGGATCTTCTGCTCCAAAACTTATATTCACATTCTCTTTCCATACATTTAAAACATTGATCTTTCCTTCAATAATCTGGGAGATATCATCAATCCCGTGAATATTAATTTCCAGGTCAAAATGTTTTTTCAGGAAGCTTACTGTCTTTACTGAAGCAAATATTACAGGGGTACAAAAGTCAAGCATCCTGGCGTCGTCAAAGGTTTTTAAGACGATCTCTCCTCCTATACCATTTAGATCTCCAATGCTTACCCCCAGCTTTACTTTTTGAGCAGACTTCATACCTTATCCCCTTTTTTATTCTATTTTTACCACACAAATGTAAGAATAATCTACGACCATGTTTACTGGAATTGTTGAGGAACTAGGAGAGGTAATAAAATTAGTAGGGGAAAAGGGAAATCTTCACATTACTGTGGCTGCCCGAATGACGCCGGAACTAAAAATTGACCAAAGTGTAGCTCATAATGGGGTGTGCCTTACCGTGGTAAATGTAGAAGGGCAGAGTTATACTGTTACTGCAATAAATGAGACTCTTGAAAAGACTAATCTTGGGATGCTTAAGGAGGGGGATTTGGTGAACCTTGAAAGGGGAATGCAATTAGGAGCAAGACTGGACGGCCATATTGTTCAGGGACATGTGGATCAAATCGGAATTTGTAAAAGTGTAAGACAGGAAGAAGGTAGCTGGATCTATACTTTTGAATACGACCCCACCCGCAATAACATTACAATTGAAAAAGGTTCTATAACGGTAAACGGGGTAAGCCTTACGGTCATTAATTCCAAAAAGAGTGAATTTAGTGTGGCTATCATTCCCTATACCTACGACAATACAAGCTTTCAAAATCTCCGGGAAGGAGCAACGGTCAATCTAGAATTTGATGTGATTGGTAAATATGTGAAGAGGCTAACAGAACTAAAATAAATTCCCTTGTTCTTAGTTACAAAATTCCTGCAAATAAATGTTCGCCAGAATCTTTTTAAATAATACAAGGTCAGGAGTTGTACTGAGTAGATTTTCAGACTCCGGCATTGTATTTAGTTCTCTTGAAAAAATTTCTTACCTGAAGAAGCAAAAAACCAGACTCCCAGCCCCAGACCTGCAATGAGAAGAAAACTTAAGTTGGAATCTATAGGAACAACCAAACCAGGTGGTGGCGGGTTAGGACCACCACAACTTCCTCTTGGAAGGCAAGTATGGTTTGCACCACAAGGCACTTCTCCCGGAGGGCAAGGTCTTGCCTGTCCAAAAGTATTGTAGCTCATTGTGAACAACAAAACAACTACAGGTATAATATGCCTTAATTTAAGTTTCATACAGATATTGGGTATAACAAACCTATTTCAAAATTAAAGACTTTCCATCATTTTTTCGATCTAACGGGTATATACTCGTTGAAAAGCAGAAAAGAGCGATTTCAGCATTTAGTATCCAAAAATAGTTTTTATTCCGGAATGCAATACAGGTAAAATTTACCTAATCAGAAGTTTATATTCCATACCATTGTCCCTTAATCATTTAATCTTTTTAATTACACTTCCCTTTTAGCTTCTGCCCCTCAGGATCGATTTCCTATAAGTCTCAATTATTAAAATCGCACCAACTCCTGCAGTATATGCAAATATATCCCACCATTCAAATTGTGTGCCCAATACTGTTGCCCATACGGCATTTCTCTCCACATTGAGAATTCTGACGATTTTAATGTATTGCAGGATTTCCACCAGATAAGAAAATAAAAGAACCAGAAGGACAGCCCGGCCGACAGAGATTTGAAGGAAACTTTTTACAAAGCAATACAGGAGCATTATCACAAGGAAATCTCCCGCGTAAGGTCGAATAAATCTATCTCTCACGAATAAAGCAATAGAAATTTCTAAAAAAAAGAGAAGTACAAATAGGAAAAAGTATTTCTTGTTAAAGGTTAGCATTTACAAAGCTATTGTTTTACAAGTTTACATTATAATAAGTTTCCTTTAAAAACAGATGCCCTTCCTCCATTAAAGAAAAGAATAATCTTCTATTAAAAATCTATTCACTTCCCCGAAATAAAAATAGATTTTGTAACATCTTCTGCAGAAATTTGTCAAATTACTAAAACACAATTCTTTATATTTATTCATCTTAAAACTAAAAACAATCAAATGACAAATTTTAAGTTTAAAATGGTGGCTTTCGTCCTATCGTTAAGTGTGATAGGATTTGTTTCCTGCGATAAGGCCGTGGGAAATGAAAAAGCCGCTACTAACGATCCTGAATTATCAATTGAGTACGAGAAGTATGAACTTGATAACGGGCTTAACGTGGTCCTTCATCAGGATAAATCAGATCCAATTGTCTCTGTGGCCATACAATATGGAGTGGGATCAAACCGGGAGAAAAAAGGCCGTACAGGTTTCGCACACCTTTTTGAACACATGCTTTTTCAGGAATCAGAAAACGTTCCGCAGGATCAATTTTTTAAGAAAATCCAGGATGCTTAGGTGGAACATTAAACGGTGGTACCTGGCAGGATGGAACAGTTTATTATGAAGTGGTGCCAAAAAATGCGCTGGAAATGGTAATGTGGCTGGAATCTGACAGGATGGGTTATCTTATTAATACAGTAACTGAAACTGCTTTTGCCAACCAGCAGGAAGTTGTACAAAACGAAAAAAGACAACGTGTTGACAATAATCCTTATGGCCACACCGGATGGGTAATTGACAAAAACCTTTATCCCGATGGTCACCCGTACAGCTGGCAGGTGATTGGAGAGCTTGAAGATCTTCAAAACGCAACTGTAGCCGATGTTAAAGAATTCTATGACAAGTTCTATGGACCTAATAATGCTACCCTTGTAATAGCAGGAGATTTTGACAAAGCCGAAACCAAAAAACTGATAGAAAAGTACTTCGGAGAAATTAAAAAAAGACAGGAAGTGGCACCTTTAGAAGTTCAAACTGTGACTCTTCCTGAAACAAAACGTCTTTACCACGAAGACAATTTTGCCACAACACCTCAGCTAAACATGGTATGGCCTGCGGTAGAGCAGTATACTAAAGATGCTTATGCCCTGGATTTCCTGGGAGAAATACTTTCCGACGGGAAAGAAGCACCTTTATACCAGGTTCTTGTAAAAGAGAAGGAGCTTACTTCGCAACCTTATGCTTATAACAGCGCCAGCCAAATTGCAGGTAAATTTCAAATCTCTGTAACCGCAAATGCAGGAGTAGATCTAGACAGCGTTGAGGCTGGTATCAAAGAAGCTTTCACGTTATTTGAAAAAGAAGGTGTTACTGAAAGAGATATAGAAAGAATCAAAGCTTAGCCAGGAAACTGACTTTTATAACGGAATTAGCAGTGTTCTTGGTAAATCTTTCCAATTAGCACAATATGATGTATTCACCGGAGATCCGGGTTATATCGAAAAGGATATAAAAAATATTCGTGCGGTGACAAAAGAAGATGTTATGAGGGTTTATAACAAGTACATAAAGGGAAAACCATTTGTACTCACCAGTTTTGTACCTAAAGGAAATATAGAACTTATTGCTGAAAATTCTGAAAAAGCTGAAGTAGTTGAAGAAGAAATAACTGAAAATGTTCAAACAGAAGTAGCTGAAGAGCAGCAGGAAATCCAGAAGACTCCTTCAAAAATTGACCGCTCTGTACAACCTGCAATGGGAGAAACTCCCAAACTAAACGTTCCGGATTCCTGGTCAGAAGTTCTTGGAAATAAGCTCGAAGTATATGGACTGGAACAAACTGAGTTGCCCTTGGTAAACTTCAGCATTGTTATAGAAGGTGGTCACTTACTGGATGATCTTAGTAAAAACGGAGTAGCTAACTTGATGACGGATATTCTAATGGAAGGTACCGCCAATAAAACTCCGGCAGAGCTGGAAGAAGAGATCGACCTGCTTGGTGCTAACATAAATATGTACACTACCAGTGAGTCTATTGTTATTCGGGGTAATACCCTTACCCGTAATTTTGATAAGACTATGGCTTTGGTAGAGGAAATTTTACTTGAGCCTCGTTGGGACGAAGAAGAATTTGCGAGAATTAAGACCAGTACTATCAACGGTATTAGAAGAAATGAGGCCAATCCTAATGTAATTGCGAATCAGGTTTACAATAAAATCCTGTATGGGGAAAAGCATCCTTTTGCCTATCCAGTTTCGGGAACAGTAGAATCTGTTGAATCTATCACTATTCAGGATTTAAAGAATTATTATCAAAAATACTTCTCTCCTACCGTGAGCCGTATGCATATAGTAGGTGACATTTCTAAAACTGAAGCTCTGGCAGCTGCAAAAGGTTTGGCAGAGAAATGGGAGCCAAAAGAAGTAAAAATACCTGAATTCCCTATCAGTAATAACAGGGACAAAGCATCTTTGTATTTCGTAGATGTTCCTAACGCAAAACAATCGGTTATAAATATTGGCTATATCGCACTTCCAAGAACAAATCAGGATTATTTCCCGGCCGAGGTGATGAATTACAAATTGGGAGGGTCTTTCTCCGGAAACGTCAACCTGGTTTTACGTGAGGAAAAGGGGTATACTTACGGTGCCCGTTCAGGTTTTAGTGGTTCTAAGATTCCCGGAACTTTCACGGCTTCTTCCAGTGTACGTACTAATACTACAGGAGAATCTGTTGGAATATTCAGGGATGAAATTGCTAAATACAAGGAAGGAATTACTCCTGAAGATTTAGAATTCACCAAAAATGCTCTTATAAAATCCAATGCTCTTCGTTTTGAGACACAGGGCTCTTTACTTGGAATGCTTCAGGAAATGAGCGCTTATGATCTTGATCCTAAATATATAGAGAAGGAAGAAAAAATTATTGGAGCTATGACTTTGGAACAACACAGGAAGCTGGCTCAAAAATATCTGGACGAGTCAAAAATGGCTTATATCGTTGTTGGTGACGCAGCTACCCAGTTTGAGCAATTTAAAGACATGGGCTTTGACGAAGTACAGCTTGTAGATAAAAAAGGGGAAGAGATTAATAAAATTAAAACTCAACCCGATTTAAAAAATTAATTAAATAAAATAAGGAGATCGAAGCCTGTCCCGTGGACAGGCTTTTTGCTTATTACATATTTTAGATCCTAATTTAATAGACCAGTATCTTCGCAGTTCCTACCTGCTTTCCTCCTCGGGAAGTCCTTAATATGTACATCCCTGGTGTATAAAATTTGATCTCAAATCTATCAATATAGCGAATGAGATTATTTTCAGAGAGCAGCCTACCCTGCATATCAAAAATCTGGATTTCAAGATCGTCTCCTTTGGATATTACCGTTAGGTCCTCCCCGGCCCTTACGGGGTTTGGATATACCTCAAGAGTATTCTCTCCGGGAACAAAGATTTTCACTTCGTTTGTTTTAATCTCCCGTCCGTCACTTAAGAGGATTGTTACATAAAAATTGCTATACCCAGCTTCCATTACACTATCTGTAACGGTAAATTGCAAATTATTAAAGGGAGCGGTAAATTCTTCAATATTAGATATTTCTCCGCCTGAATCTCTTCGGAAGGTAATTTTTTCAATCCCTGTGCTGGTACTGAGATTTAAAGTGGCATTAACCATAGCTCCCTCATCCAGCAGCGCATAAAAATTCTGGTAATAACATAAAACTCCCTGTTCTTTATAATTAACCGCAAAACCTGCTGGTCCCCGGGAACCTTCGAAAATGGGAACAACTGACCAAAAATCGCTGCTGAAAGTGTCCTTATTAATAACGGCACTTGTGTCCTGCACTTCCAGGAAATCCTGCATATAAAAAGATCCCAGGTTCCGGAGTTGATAAGCTGTCGCATTTTCAACGCTCTCCCATGACAGCAGCACCTCCTCTTCACAGTTGTACACCACTTCAGGAATTAATTCCTGAGAAACAGCGAAATAATCAGAAAGAAATTCTGTTGAGCCTATTGTCATTCGCAGCTGAGCTCTTCCGGAAATATCAGAAGTATTCCATTTATAGTAGCCCTTTTTAAGATCTACATTTTCATCCAGGGTCACCCAGCCTGACTCATTGAGATTTACCTCCAGTTTTCCTGAATTAGCTGCAAAAGAGGTTTTCCATCTCAGGTAATTAGGTGTCTGGTTTCTAATTACTGCATCATCGGCAGTTGGAAAGGTCCATTCAAATTCATCTTCAGCAACGGTAGTATAAGCTATAGAAAACTTTTGAACATCGCTGATAAGATTTTCTGTAGCAACTTCAATTATATATTCCCCTGCCACAGGATCTTCCAGAGTGATAATTTCAGAAGGATTTAGATGATCTTTCCCTCTCTGTGCGGGAGCGTTAAGATTTTCTGGGTCCTTATTTAAAATCCAGGGTAGCCACAGGTTTCCTGAGGGATCTGTGATCTGCAGGTTAAGATCATTTTTTAAAGTTACTTCATCCCCGGGATTTGCTGCGGGATCGATCCAGGAGATGGCTATCTTAAAAGATTTTATTCCTTCAGGAATTGTAATACTGAAATCTTCAGGACCATTACCGTATATTTCTCCTTCAAGATAATTTCCTGCCTCTATGATTTTCATACTTTCATAAGCATTAAGATTTCCATATCCCGCTGAAAAATCTAAATGCTCTGCTCCCACGTCTTCTGCTCCGGCAATTAAAACTGCTTTTATGAGGGAAAATTCAGGAAAAACGCCCTCTTTCTTCCTGTAAAGATCCTGAAGCAGCACCGCAGTTCCTGAAACAAGAGCAGCTGCATCTGAAGTTCCTTCAGGCGCGTAAGCTACCAGTTCGGGTTTTAAGCGGCCGTCATTAGCTGGGCCTTTAGAACTTCGTGCTTCCACCTTCTTTTCTCTGTCTACCGCTCCTACAGTGAGAGCATTTTTTGCCATTTTGAAGTTCCCGGTCATATTTGCTGCTCCCGGGATTCCTGCATAATTTCCTGTCTCCGGAGTTTCCTGGCCTTTGTTTCCGGCTGAGAAAACATGAACCAGCTCCGGGAT
Source organism: Antarcticibacterium sp. 1MA-6-2 (assembly GCF_021535135.1). Lineage (NCBI taxonomy): Bacteria > Pseudomonadati > Bacteroidota > Flavobacteriia > Flavobacteriales > Flavobacteriaceae > Antarcticibacterium > Antarcticibacterium sp. 1MA-6-2. The sequence goes on from NZ_CP091036.1 coordinate 2,769,443, forward strand.
TTCATTCACTTGCGCGTCATAAACCGCGGCTTCGTTACTATATGAAGTCTCTATACCTGTACCATAAGAATGGTTTTGAACGTAAATTTCATTTTCTAAATAGGAAGAATTTTCGTCTGGAAATAATTGTAGAAAACTGGAACTGCTTACAACTGCTGCAGGAGCCACCCCCTTACCTCTACTGCTGCTGTTTCCAGCTCCCACTATGAGTGTCGCGATTAAAGTCGCGTGCCTGTCCAAATTTTCTGCTTGAAGCCCGTTTAGCTCATACCTAGTTTTTTAGATCAATATCTGTGGTATCAAAAAGAAATTCTTTAATAGACACCTTAAGATTTTCTCCACGAACTTCAGGATAACGGTGATGTACAAAATTTATATTGTTAACCGTTAGATCATGTTTATTAACCGCAGTTTCTACCTGGGGTCGTTTATATAAACTAATGTGGGTGACAAGATCACTTTTCAGAAGTCTATTAAAATCCCCCGGGGATGCTCTTATTATAAAATAGTTTTGGTACTCCTGAAGTATTTCCATGCCTCGAATTTCTTTAAATTCAACGGCATCTACAGTGTTAACCGACAGAAGAACAGGAGCTTCAGGCCGAAACCTTTGCAGGGCAGGAGCCAGTTTCCAGTCTGCAGAAATTTCGTACAGAGTATCATCAGCAGTAAATTTCAGATCTGAAACAGAAGAAACCTGAATAATATGTGCATCTTTTGCATAAGATTTGACAATTTTTACCCCGGATAAATTTATTTCCTTTGGAAATTTTCCACTCTTAAGTAAGTAAAATCCTTCCTTTATAAAATTTTTAACATTTACTTCTTTTGCCCGCGGAGGCAGCAGGAATGGTTCCTGAGCCGTAATCAACTGAATATTAGCTGCCAGAAAAAAGAGTATCAGTAAATATTTTAGCATTGTGCAGCAGGAATTCTTTTATTTAATTCTATATATTGTTGCTAATTAAACATGTTTTATTCAAACCCCTTATCTTAAACTAAATTAAATTATGATGAAAAGTAAAATTACTTCGATGATCTGCGTGGTAGCATTGACTGCCACAACTTTTGTATCCTGTAATTCAGACTCTGAAAATGTAGAGCAGGATCAGGAATTGGCACAAATGGGAGAAAAACTGGAACTATTAGGTTTCAACATTCAGGATCTTCACAAAACCACCTTTAATGGAGTTGAAGGTTATGCAGTTGAAGGTGACATTTTCCTGACTAAAAATGAAATTATAGAAATGTCTCCTGCAATTTCTGTTTCAGATGATGTTTTGGAAACTGAACATTACCGCACCCATAATGTAGTTACTTCAGGAAGAACAATTTCTGTTTACATGGATGCAGAGTTTAATTCTACAATGCAGGCTGCGTTTGATGATGCTCTTGCACGTTATAATGCCCTTGCCTTAACTATAAAATTTCAAAGAGCTTCAAGTGAAGGTGCAGATATTGATGTTCTTGCAGAAAAATTGGCGAAATACAGGGGTTATACTATCCTTGGACGTAGTGCCGGATTCCCTGATGCAAGTGGAAATCCTGCTACTCCTATTGTTCTAAATTCTGATGTATACAACCCTCGAAGAGGAAGTATTCCTGCTGATGCAGCTACTGTAATTGCACACGAAATAGGACACGCTATCGGTTTTCGACATACAGACTATGCTGACCGTTCTTTTAGCTGTGGAGGAAGTTATTCCAATGAAGGAGCAGCTGATGTAGGAGCTGAATATATTCCAGGCACGCCTTCAGGACCGGAAGATGGTTCTTATATGTTAGCATGTAGCAACGGAACTGACAGACCTTTTACCACTGGAGACAGAACAGCATTAACTACTGTTTATTAATTGAAGTGTAATAAAAGTTATAAGAAGCCGTCCCCTGGACGGCTTTCTTATGTTCTTAATTGAGTTATTACTTTTATTTATTTTCAGTAACTTAATTAAAGTTGAAATGTTAAACTGAAATCGAAAAAGGCAAAATGGACTCAAAAATATACATAGGAACCAGCGGATATCAGTACAAGCATTGGAAAGGGGATTTTTATCCTGAAAATCTTCCGGTTTCACAATGGTTTGAGCATTACTGCAAATTTTTTGATACTATTGAGATCAATAATACTTTCTATAGAATGGCCAGTGCAGAAACTTTTCATAATTGGCGGGAAGCTGCGCCTGAAGGTTTTTGTTATGTGATCAAATACAGCAAATATGGTACTCACAATAAAAAGCTGAAGGATCCCGAAGGGCACGTAAATTACTTTTTAGACCGAGCTTCTCACCTTAAAAAAACTCTTGGCCCTATCCTGGTGCAACTGCCTCCAAACTGGAAGCGCAATTATCCGCGGCTCGACGAATTCTTGCAGGAAACGCCTAAAGGTTTAAGATGGGCAGTAGAAATCAGAGATCCCGATTGGTTTTCAGAGGAGCTTTATGAACTTCTCAGGAAACACGAGGCTTCCCTGGTTATTCACGATATGATAAAGGATCATCCTGTAGAACTCACTACAAACTGGGTTTATCTAAGATTTCACGGAGAAAACTACAGCGGTAGCTATACTGAAGAACAGCTGAATGGAATAGCGGCCAGTATTCGGGAATATTGGGAAGAGAAAAAGGACGTTTTTGTTTATTTTAATAATGACCTTGGCGGTCACGCAGTTAGAAATGCCATTACTTTAAAAGATAAACTGGGTATTTAACGTCGATATCTCCTAATCCATCAAGAAATTAAGTGATTTAGCGGGTTCTTTTACCTGGGAATTGTTAGGTTTGGAAAAATCAAGACCAAAACCTTCATGAGAGCCGTAGTTTCAATTCTCCCTTTTTTCATTATTTCTTTTTTGAATCCCATTAATGCACAGGACACTGCAGCTGTTACACCAGAACAAATTGTTATTGGAATAACTCCTACCCCACCCTTTGTCATGGAAAACGAGAGAGGATTTACTCGCCTGAGTATTTCTTCATGGGAACTGGTGAATGAAAGTTTGGATCTGAATTACACATACCGCTCCTATTCCTCTCTTCTCGAGCTGTTGACTGCCATCGAAAATAAAGAAGTGGACCTGAGCATCAATCCGATTACTGTAACCGACAGGCGGATGAAACGAATAAGTTTTTCCCAACCCTATTTTATTTCCTATACAGGAATTGCACAGCAGCAAGGCACCATTTTTTGGAAATACCTTGGGAATATCCTTAGCTGGAATTTTCTTTCGGCCATTCTTATTCTTTTAGCTGTGATCTTCATTTTTGGTTTCCTGGTGTGGATCTTTGAACGAAGGAAGAATAAGGAAGAATTTGGAGGAGGCCTTAAAGGTGTTTTTCAGGGCTTTTGGTGGAGTGCCGTAACAATGACCACTGTGGGTTATGGAGACAAATCTCCCAGGACTTTTGGCGGCAGGGTCATTGGGTTGATCTGGATGTTTATGGCAATTATATTAATTTCCACCCTTACAGCTGGAATAGCTTCTTCCCTTACAGTTCAAAATATAAATAACGAGATCAATTCCATCCGGGATCTGGAAAATTTTGAAGTTGTCACCGTTAGCGGTTCCAGTTCCCAGGAATTGTTAAGCCAGTACAATATTCTTTTTGATGAGGTTATAAATGAGCATGAAGGTATAGATGCCATTTTGGAAAAAGAAGGAGTTCTCTTTGTCTATGACCAACCTATTCTTAAGTATGAAATAGATCAAAGAGAACTTCACGATGAGCTTGAAGTGCTTCAACGTACTTTAAAAAGAGACTACTACTCCTATAGTTTTCCCAAAGGATCACCACTTATTGAAAAAATAAATCCGGCCCTGGTAGCTTCCCTTAAAAGCATGGAGTGGAATGTACTTATTGAGGAGTATAAATAGTTTATTCAATCTAAAGGAGAATTAAAACTATTTAGTCCAGTTTTTTCTTCTCCAGCCCTTTCTGAAGCACCTCTTTTATACCTTCAAGATTATCTGAAAATTGCATCATTTGAGATAAGATCTGCGCCATTTCATTTTTATTTCCGAAGCCTTTCAGCTTATTGTTCTTCACAAATGTTTCCTGAATGGTTTTCCACCGCTCCTGCTCCACCTCATCAAGTTGATCTACAAGCTCCTTGTACTTTAAGAGATTGGCTTCAGCAGAAGAAGTTAGCGTCTGTGATTCACTTTCATAATGGGAAAGCAACAGCCTGTCCAATTCTTTATCGTTCATAATCGGCACCACCTTCGCCACCAGTTTATTCATATCCCGATAGGAACCCTGCAGTTTAAACGAAGGCTGCGTCCTGTATTCATCTTCCATAGCTGCACTTTTTATATAGGCAGCATTCACCTTCAAAACGGTATTCCTAATCTCTATGACTTTTTCAAGAACAGAGGTGTACTCCTGGATCTCCTGGTTACTATGACTTCCCACCAGCTGTGCCTCCTGGTTATTATTCTCAATCCTGTTAAGCAGGGTGTAAACATCCTCAAAATGAGTGCTGCTCAACTGCTGCAACAACGGATTTGCAGTCAGGGAATTCTCCACAAGGCTTAATTTGAAAAGATGTTCAGTATCTCCAATAATATCCCCCAGGTTGTAAATGTCTGCCCGGTTTGCAAGCATATCGGGAATCCTGAATTTATCACTAGGTTTCTGTATATGGATTTCCTGCCATTATCACGCAGAACTTCTTTCCGCGCAGATCGTATGTTTTCGACTTTCCGTTGTAGACTCCTTCGATTTTTCTAGTACCGTCTGAAAGTGAAATAAACTTCTGCAGAAATTCCGGGTTGCAATGCTGAATATCATCCAGATAAAGCATCACATTATTGCCCATTTCGAAAGCCAAATTCAGCTTTTTCAACTCTTCCCTGGCAGCTGAATTTGTTGCCGAAATTGGATCTACTGAAGTTATCTCATGGCCAATTGCCGGACCGTTGATCCTGATGAATACCAGACCAAGCCGATCGGCAATGTATTCCATCAGGGTGGTTTTTCCGTATCCCGGAGGTGAGATAAGCAGCAACATTCCACTTCTGTCTGTCCTTGTTTTGTCACCCACTGTACCCAATTGCTTGGCGAGATTATCTCCAAACAAAGGAAAATAAACCTGGTCAATCAGTTTGTTCCGAACAAAAGAAGTGAGAACACGGGGTTTAAGTTCCTCCAATTTCAGTTCTTCCCGAAGGGTCTTTGTGATCTCCTGCTTCGCCTTTCTGAAGGAATTGTAAGCAGGAATATCATTATTGCTAAACTCCTCAAGTTGAGAAATGAATTTATGATAATTGAAATTAAATACGCCCTCCTTAAAGCTGGGATGCTCCCCGGTAAGTCCTTCAATAGCAGCTGCGGGAAATACTGCTTTTGTCTTAGAAATTGATTCGTCTCCAAACAGTATAATGCATACCACCTCATCAATATAGTTAAGAAGTAAATCCTTTTCTGATCCTTCCTGTTTACTGTTCACAAAAGCCGATACCCACTGCTTTATCAGCCTAATCTTACCTTTGTAATCGTTAACGGCTTCGTAACTGTTTTTAAATTTAAGATCTGCCTGCTGATTTTTCAGGGCTTTTAAGAAATCCTCTTTTAAAGAAATTGCTACACTGCTGCGTACGAACTCATCATCATTTTGAAGTTCTTCAAAGAGGTAAATGGCAATTTTTTCATTTACTGCGGAAGAAAACAAACCTGTCTCTTCTGCAAAAATTTCTATTTGCTTCTGAAGATTCTGAATAAGAAAATCATACTCTTTTGTAGCCGGAAAAATAGTTAAAACTTCCCCCGAAGCTTTTAAAGTTTGGTCCAGTTCTTTTCGCGCCTCCACCGGAAGGCTATTCCAGAAATATTGCGCGTAACTTCTCAGCTGTGGAGAAAAAATCAGCAATCCCAATTCGTGGTGCTTGTGGACCAGAACACTTAAAATTTTAGCTGCATCGACATCGTGTACTCCTTTGATGTAGCCTTCGGAATAATCGCTGCTGCTTTCCTTTTGAACGATCTTAAGTAATTCCTCTTCTGAAGCTTTCAACAATTCTTCGCCGGGTAGTTCCCTGAATAATTTATAAGCAAGGTAGGACGACCTGTAGACACGTTCATTTTCAGAAACAAATTCCTGCTCCCACAGTTTTTGTGAATTCAGCAGAGTTTCATCTTTTAGTTCCTGATAAAAATCGGTTCCGGTCAGATGATAATGCGGCGCGCCATCTTTTAAAACAATGGTAAGGTCCAGCGGCTGTTTGTTTACCCCGAATTTATGCTTCCCAAGCCTGATCACATTGTCTCCATCCTCGTATAGTTCCAGCTTATCCTTGAGCCTGCGCAAGGCATTTTCCCTTGCTGTTTTAAGACTGGTCTCAATTTCTTCGGCTTTCCCGCTGTCATCCAGTTCTACGAGCTGTTTAATTATGTCCCTTACCTTATTGATCATAAGGTCGGCCGCAAAATAACCGTGGATTTCTGATGCCGAAGTAAATCGTTCAGCTTTGGAATGAGCTCCTTTTAAAATTCTTTCCGCAGCATTTTGAAGCGCCATTGCTTTTTTATTCCGCTTCTCAACCAGGGCATTTTTCCGGGCTTCGAAAGCGCCATGAACTTCTTCCCGCTTTTCGATGATCAACGAAATAAATTCCTCAAAATCGGTAAATTTCCCTTCCAGTTCTTCCAGCTGAATCGAGATCTTTGTCTGGAATTCATCACATTTTTCGGGAGTGCTTAAGCAATGTCAAGGTAATTGATGATACTTTGATCGATAAGCTTTAGCTGCGCAGCAAAATCAGCTCTCGCCTCTGCACTTCCCAAAGAGGTTTTCTTGTTTCTTAAAGCCGCTTTTAATTGATTAATTGTTGCAAAAATGAGGGAGATATTATCGATGATCTTTGTGGAATGAGCCGTGTCTTCTATGTCAAGATTGGAAACGATCTCGATCAACAATTCCAGATCTGCGGCGATTTGATTCACCTCCTCCTCCAGTTTTTTAATCTCTACAACCTTCGATACTTTTTCCAGTGCCTGCTGCTTCTCCTGAACAGATTTCTGATATGGCTGCAGTGCTTTTTCATCCAGAAGGAACTTCACACATTTCTCTGAGATCTTCTGGGTTTGTTCAGCTATTTCTGCCTCCAGTTCAGTAATGAACTCGGCATCAACATAACGAACATCTTTCAGGTTTATCACCTCTCCCCTTAACTTCCTTAATTCAGTAAGGAAAAATACAAAGTCATTAATGGTCTTGTAAGGAGAACTTTTAATTTTTGCAAACAAAGCCTCTGCTTTCTCCCGAATTTCGTGTGTCTGTTGCTGTGCATTTTTCTTAAGTTGTACAACTTTTTCAAACTCATCAATAGCAGCATTTGCCGCCTTATTGATCTCGCTTATCGGCTCATTAAGCTGTTGTGCGTCCGGCTCCGGCAACCAGTAATAGGAATCTAATATATCTTTAGAAAATTTAGAAATATCCAGATATAAGCCGCCGTAGTTATCTTCCTTGTTCAGGAGATTCACAAGCCCGTTCACCTCTGCCATTGCTTTTACAATATCCTTATTTCCAATTTTATAAAGCAGGGTGTCCTCGTGCTGCGAAGGCATAAAATCTCCTTTTAAATAGGGAGTCTGCCAGATTTGTATCACGTGATGCTTTGTCTGCTCATTTTCAGTTTTAAAATAGCAGAGTTCTCCATTTTTCAGAATTGTAAATCCGTTACAAATGATTGGCGTCAGGATCTCCTGGGTAATAATATTGTACGACATAAGGTTGTACAATCCTTCCTTTGAAGAGTAGAACACATACAGGTAATCCTCGCCGTTTGGAGAGGCAATCTTTTGTTCAAATTTTACATTGTCAATGCCATTGCCCAGGAGCTTATACTCTCCCGTTTGCAGGTAATAGCTTAGGTGGGGAAAATGATTCCCTGATCATCTGGCAACAATAGACAGGAGTTTTTGATGCTCTCGATTTTCTTTACCTCCTTCAGTTTGTGATTGTAAACAAAATATCTAGGCTCTTCCTGGAAAGGTTTTATTTCCAGGGCTATAAGATTTCCCAGGTTGGCATAACGATACTGCCCGTCATCAAGGGTTTGATCCAGTTGCTCTACAGGTTCAGCAAGAATTCCCTTTCCTTCCTTAGTATTATCTTCAATTTTAATAGTAAGATCTCCCCCAACAGTTTCCACAAAAACCTTATCCAGGATCGATACATGGGGATGAGCGCCATAACGGTGCATATCCCGGGTAGCTTCCTGCCACTTAAACTCGTGCTGCGCCTGATATTTAAATTCGTGATCGCTGCGGTTGTCTATGTACTGAATCGAATTATCTTTTATAAGCCACTTGAAAGTCTTGATATCTGTCACACTATCGCTAAGCTGAAAGATCATGTGGAGGTAATTGCCTATAATGGCAAATTTGGAAAAGATGGTATTCCGGTAATATTTATAGAGGTTGGCAAAATCTGAAACAAAAGTTTCATCCTGTAAAATATCCAGTGGTCGTGGTTCAAAACGATTGTCTTTAAACTCGTAGATACTGAAAACATCAGATAAGGTTATCTCTGTACGCAGCCCAAAATGCACATTATAACCGAACACACAGGTGTTGCCAAGGGAAATGATGTCCCGGGCAATACAGTTATTCTCTGTGTTGATACGGTCATTGGAGATAAGTTTCGTTTCCAAGGAACCAAAAACTTCTTTCCTGTCCAGGTTTAATTTTTGAAGACGCTCCTGGAGATCAGATTTCTGCTTCTGTAAGCGATTCTGAATGATCTCATAGGTACCGCCATCCAGTGCCCGAGCATCTTTTTGTTTTAATTGATCTACTGCCATTTTGATTGGATACTAACTTTGGTGTCAAAAAATGTTGAGTAAAAATAGAGGTACAGGGGACCCAAATGTCCCCGGGTACTCCATTAATCTTCCGAAATAATAAGAAAGAGGCTGTTTAACTTCTGCGAGAATGATTCTAACTCCATTGCACTTCTCGATACATTTTCTCCTTTCCTTCCGGTCAGGAGAAAACACTCGAAGTGACGGCTTCCTTTGCACATCCCGATACATTTTCTCCTTTCCTTCCGGTCAGGAGAAAACACTCGAAGCGACGGCTTTATTTCACCTTGAACAATTTAAGTTCAGGTTGCCAAAAGTAAGCGTTAAACAACCTCCCAATACAACTACTTATGGTTCAGCTTTGGAAGCGGCTTATTTGAAATTCCAAGACCATCGGCCAGGGTCAACAAATTACCGAAGATCGTTTGCTCTTCCTGATCATCAGATTTTTGTCTCAAATTATTAAGCAAGGTCGCGATACTCAGGTTTTTAATATCTTCTGAAGAGATCCCGTACTTATCTGTAAACATTTTTATCTTGTCCAGAAGATCTCCTTTTACATTATCACTTCCTAAAATAGCATTCTTAACATCCTGAAGGTTATGGCTGTTTTCTACCAGCCTGTCATATCCCTTAGCTTTTGTTATCTGACTAATGATCTGGTCAAAGAACATGGTCTCTCCTCCCACTATGTCTATTTTGGCTGCTCTTAAAGCATCTCCAAGAACTGCTGCCTGGGCATCGGCAATATCTTTTTGGATATTGATATGCGCAAGGTCTACCTGCAGGTCTTTATCAAGACGCAATTTGAACTCCTCGTGGTCTTTTCCAACTCCGTCCAGTTTCTTCATTGCATTTGCTTTCTCTTCAATACTGGCGGCATCGGCAAGGGCTTTTTCTTTAATCACAGCAGCTTCAGCAAGACCGTCTTTACGTTTAGCATCTGCTTTTGCTTCAATTCCGGCAGCTTCAGCTTTGGCTTTTTTCTCAATAATAGTAGCTTCCACAATTCCCTGGCGCTCGTTAGCATCAGCTTTTGCATGCATTACCTGAGCTTCAGACATACCTACTGTTGCTTCTTCTTTAGCTTGTGCTTCAGCTAAGATCTTACGTGCATCTGCCTCTTTCTCACTGGCTTCTTTATGCGCAAGTGCTTCAATATTGATTTCTTCTGCTTTTTGTTTTGCAGCTTCTTTAGAAGCTTCCGCAGCTTTAGTTACTTTGATTAAACCTTCCTGAGCTTCAGCTTCGGCAATGGTTATTTTTACCTGCTTCTCACGATCGGCAGTTTTGAAGGCGGCGATATCTTTCATATTCTCCTGCTCTTCTACCACTCCTTTTTCAAGAGCAACCCTGTCGCGAATTACATCCTGGATATTTTTCTTCTCAACCTCAACTACTTTTTCCTTCTCTATTTGAGCAAGAGTTACAACGCGTTCACGTTCTGTAGCTTCCAACATCCTGTCTTTTTCAACCCGTTCTGTTTCAACAGCTTCAGTTCGTTGCTTGTTCTTAAGGGCAACAATGATCTGCCGCTCCATGTTCTCCTCGGCAACTTTTACTTTCTCCTGGGTGATAATTCGAGCCGATTCAGATTTTAATTTTTCTTCTTCAGAAACCTTGGCAATTTCAGCTTCCTCCCTAGATTTGATATTTGCAATTTCACGTTTTTGCTGTTCTTCTTTTTCAGCTAACTGCTTGTCAAGCTCAAGAATAGCTTCTCTTGCCTCAACATCCTGCTTCCGGATTGTTTTTTCCTCATCCCTCTTGATAAGGTTCGCTTTGATATTTTGAATTGCAGTGAGCTCAGTGATCTTTTTAATACCCTGCGCATCCAGAATGTTATCAGCTTTTAAAGCGGTTACAGAAGTTTGCTCCAAAAAGTCAATCGCGCAATCCTCCAGAGTGTATCCGTTAAGATCAGTCCCGATAATGTCCACGATCTCATCCCGAAATTCGCGGCGGGCTTCATAGAGCTCAATGAATTCAAACTTTTTCCCTACAGTTTTTAAGGCTTCAGAAAATTTGGCTTCAAAAAGATCTTCAAGGGTTTCAATTCGGGAAGCCCGGGCAACACCTATAGTTTGTGCTACTTTTTTAATGTATTCGATATCATTGTTAACCCTTACGAAAAAGGCAACTTTAATATCTGCACGCATATTGTCCTTACAAATAAGGCCTTCGTGCGCAAGACGTTCGATCTGGATCTTCTTTACTGAAACATCCATAATTTCCACCTTGTGAAAAACCGGAATTACATAAAGACCTTTATCTGTAGCCACTTGTGTACCTCCAAAACTGGTACGGATGAGTGCCTGTCCCTGCGGAACTTTTTTATAGAACATCGCAATGATGGCGAAGTATACGACAATGAGAAATAGCACTACTCCTATGCCTATTCCTATGATGGGTAAAATTGTTTCCATTGTTTAAGTTTTAATCGTTATATAATTGAACTAAGTAAAAATTATGATCTGGTGATCTTTTGATGATGAGGACATTGCTTCCATAAGGCAGCGCTTCCCCGTTAAGAGATTTCACATATACTGACATTGTGCTGCCTTCAACCTTTACCTCAGCATTTCCCATTTTATCTGCGGAAATTGAAGAAAGTAATAGCGCTTTCCGGCCCAGGTAATCTATTGGGAGGTCACCATCTTTATTCAGATTTTTGAAGAATCCCTTGAAAGGAGTGGTAAAAATCTTGGTGACGATAAGGGCCGGGAACATTGCTGCCAGCATAATTACAAATCCGAAGACATTGTCATACGAATAGGTAATTGATGTTGTAAGCGCAGTCATAAACCACCAGATAAAGATCCAGAAGGTAAACGTGAACATAAAAGGAAGACCCACAAAGTTGAAGTAGATCAAAAATACCTGCCACCACTTAAGCGGCCTGCGGCGTTTTCCCACTACATCTTCCTGGTTAACCTCGGCATTGGAAATATCCTGAAAATCCATATTCCCGCCTTCCATCCCGGTGCTCATATCCATTGCCGGGCTGGCATCTACATCCACGTCCACATCAAAATCGAGGTCGAAATCGATCCCTCCAATCATGGTTACCAGCCAGTAAAGGATAAGCACAATGAGCAGGATGGTTAAGACGAGATTAACCTCTGAAAATAATATGTTATAAAGATCTCCCAAGGTTATATTTCTTTGGAATCGTTAAGTCCTAACTTCTCTTTCAGCTTTGCAAGGTCATCGTTTGCCTTTGCGCTGGATGTATCGGCTGCTTTATTGATCTCATCATCTATAGACTTCGTTGCGTTCGCAATGTCACCGTAAGCCTCGGCCAAAGCTTCTTCCTGGGCAACTTTTTCCTTCATACGCTCCAGCATGGAGACGGTCCCGGTACTGTCGATCTCAGCCATTTGTTTGTTTAGGCTTTTAGTGGCGTTACTCACTTTTACGCGTGCCTTCAGGGTTTTAAGTTCATTTTCCCAGTTCCCGATGTTTCCTTTAATTGTCTGGATCGTTTTCTGAAGCTGAGCCACATTTGAATCAAATTTCGCTGACTCTTCTTTCGATCTTTGAACCTGTTGGTCTGCCGCTTCTTTTTGAACCAGGGCTTCTTTTGCAAGGCGATCTGCCTCAGTTGAGTTCATTTCTTTGCTGTGCCCTTTTTTCAGAATAATAATAGCCTTGTTTTGATATTCTTCAGCTTTATTCTGATATTCTTCCTGGTCGTTCTTTGCCCGAATAGCAAGTGCTTTCACCTGGGCAAGGGCCTCAAGGCTCTTATCGAGATCTTCTTTCATATCTCTTATACCCTGTTCTGTCATTTTTATGGGATCTTCCATATTGTCAATAGCCGAATTTGTTTCAGCCTGGCCTATCTTAAATAATCTTTTGAAAACGTTCATGATTTCTGTTTTTAATAATGTTAGTATTTTGAAAATTCAATAATGTTGTCTGAGTACTCGCTCATCAATAAGCTTAGGGAGTTTAAACTTCCCTCCAGTTCGTTTATATCAAGATTCTCGATTTGCAGCGTGTCCCTGAAAATCACTTTTTCTCCTGTTTCATCGAGAACAAAAGCACCGTGTATAATATCCCGGTTCTTTTGGAGCAGACTCTTAAATATTTTTTCTGACTGCGCATTGATCCTAAATATAAATTGCTCGAGGATTAATATTGGCGGGGCTACTCCCAGGATGAGGTTTTTTATCCCATAGCTCTCCTTTTGTACTACCAGGATGCCATCCTCAGGATCTTCACGGCTAACGTGAAAGTTCAGTTCCAGTAAAAAATCTCGTGTAATGTGGTAGTGATCTTTCATCTAAAATTGGTTAAGAGTGTTAAAAATTTCTAAAAGTAATATTACAAAAATCCTGTAAAGTGCTGGCTATATAATAACTTTAATGATAAGGTCAATGACAAAAAATGTTAATGCGATCATAATTGTAGTTTTTGATGGTTAGTAAAGATTTTTAAAAGCTCAAGACAGAACTCTTTTATCTTTCCCGTGGTATACAATATGGCCCTTCACAAGGAAATTTGAAAAGTATGTCTCATAATATTAGCAGGATTCAAAGGTATTTGCTAATATTGTTAGACCAATTTACAAATAAAATTCTTATTTGCAAATATAATTAGCAAAATATGTCATTTTTCGGTAAAAATATTAGGAAGATAAGAAGTGTCCGGTCTCTAAGCCAACAAGCCTTTGCTGATCTTTTCGATTTAAAACGCGGAACCTTAGGAGCTTACGAAGAAGGAAGAAGCGAACCTAAAATAGATACAATAATTACTATTGCTAAGTATTTTAGCATTCCCATTGACGAACTTTTGACTAAAGAACTTACTGTTAACCGTCTATTGAAGTTTAAAGGCAACTTAACTACGGAACAAGAGGAGTTTGTAAAGGAGCAATTTGCCAATATTCCCTGTATCATCAAAAACAACAGTAATGATTACCTGCACAATCACGATAAAGAGGAATTCATTAAAAGAATGCCGTGCCTGAACCTGCCGATAAGTAAAGAGGTAAATTATCGCGGATATACCGTAGATAATCTTGAAATGAGCAGTAACGATAAAGGCTTATTTCCTAAAGATGTTGTTATTGGAGAGTTTATACCTGAAAAAAATTATAGAAATCTTGACAATGGCACCCTTGTGCTTGTGGTGCTTGAAAACCAGCTGGTGCTACGCTTACTTTACATTACAAACGGCATCCTCGTACTAAGGGCAGAGCACAAGAATGTGGAAGAAATTTCTGTTGACCTTAAAGAGGTAAAGGAAATATGGAGAATTTGCTATGTTTTTTACCATCGTCTACCTGTTATGGGGGAAGCACTTGAAGACAAGTTGCTTTACCTGGAAAGAGAAATGGAAAAAATAAGATCCAGGATGTAAATCAAGTATAGCACCTTTCTTAAGTTTTAGAACTTTTTATTCTTCAACGAATTACCTGAATAGTATAATTCTATTTTTTTCCTGTATTTTCGGAAAAACCAGCTTTTAAATTTTCCGTGTAATCTCTATCACTTTAAATACATTGTTACTGCACCGCTTTTCTTTTATACTGGTAATTGTTATAGTCTCCTGTGCTCCTAACAATGATAAAAAAGCTGAAGCACTTTATGTGGGTCACTGTGCACGTTGTCATCTGGCCCCCGATATTAATTCTCTTCCCCGGGATCTCTGGAAAAATAATGTGCTGCCAGATATGGCCGCACGCATGGGAATTATCGACAGTTCCAACAATCCTTATACGGGACTTTCATTTAAACAGCAGGAAGCCATAATGAAAACCGGGCTTTATTCCGGGGAAGCCACTATTACAGCTGAAGACTGGAGAATTCTTGAAGATTATATTCTTGAAAATGCTCCCGAAAGTATACCAGCGCACCCGGCTCCCAAATCCAGCAAAAAGCTAAACCAATTTAAGCTGCGGACAATTAATATTGACAGTAGCCAGGGTTCACAAATTACCTTTCTTGATTATAATGATCAACAGGAGTTACTTTATCTGGGTGACCTTTCCGGAAATTTAATACAACACGACCTTATAGCAAAAAGTTCTGTGATCTTCGGAAATTTTGTAACCCCAGTGAGTGATTTTTTTCAGAAGGACAACGATTCTTATGTAACTACCATGGGATTTTTACATCCTTCAGAATTATCCTCGGGAAAGATCTTTATAAATACCAATAATCCCGACTCAAACAGTTTACCCGGAACCCTGCACAGGCCTGTAAATTCGCTGATAACAGATCTCGACCAAAATGGTAACAATGAAATTATTGTAAGTGAATTTGGAAACCTAACGGGACAGTTATCCTTGTGGATCAAAAACGGGGACAATTATAAAAAGCAAGTGTTACTAAAACAGCCAGGGGTTATAAGATCACTGGCTCACGATATGGATAAGGATGGAAAAAAGGACCTTATAGTACTTACCAGCCAGGGAGATGAAAGTATTACGGTTTTATATCAGGAAAACAATTTAAAGTTTCGCAAAGAGAAGTTAATACAGTTTAGTCCTGTTTATGGAAGCAGTTGGTTTGAGCTGGTAGATTATGATAACGATGGGGATATGGATATTATATCTGTTCAGGGGGATAATGCAGATAAAACTTATATATCTAAACCCTACCACGGGCTCCGTATTCACATCAATGACGGCAACAATAATTTTGAGGAGAAATATTTTTATCCGCTAAACGGCGCCACCAGGTTTGTTTCGGGAGATTTTGACCAGGATGGGGATCTCGATATGGGTATTATAGCCACTTTTCCCGATTATGAAAACTATCCTAATTTCTCTTTTGTATACCTGGAGAATATAGATGCTCAGCATTTTAAATTTGATCCTTATACTTTTGACAAACCCGAACTGGGAAGATGGCTGTTAATAGATTCAGGCGATGTAGATAAGGATGGGGACCAGGATATAATCCTGGGATCTTTCACCTTTGCCTTTACCCCTGTACCTAAACAACTTTCTCAAAATTGGAACACCAATGATACGGATGTGGTAATTCTGGAAAATTTGCTAAAATGAGATAGAAAGACTGTCTAGTCCTAAATGAGCGATACAGATTATTAAGGATTAAAATTAATTATTTAAAGCTGAACGATGATCTCATTGTTCAGCTTTTTTGATTTGTACTGTTTTCTTTTTAGGACTAATTGTTGATGCATTTGATGTGGAGTTAGCATATGGTTTGACAGGTGTGGCCTTAAATGGTTGTAAATTTTTATTGCTTCATCTATTAGCTTTTTTCTTGTTGTGAGGTCAGTATCGTATTTTGCAATATGGAATTCCTGCTTTAATATTCCATTTATCCGCTCGGCAATGGCATTTTCATAGGGATCATACTTCTCAGTCATACTTGGTTTAATATTGTTTTTATCCAGTACCTTTTGATAGTCGTTGGAACAGTATTGGAGGCCCCTGTCGGAGTGGTGTATCAAAGGTTGGTCGCTATAGCATCTGTTTTTGACTGCCATCTCCATAGCTCTTATTGATCCTGACACATCCAAACTATTCGATACGTCGTGCCCCATTACAACTTTCGAGTAAGCATCTGTGACCAGTGCCAGGTATGCAGGATTCCTCCTATTGCCCACATAAGTAATATCACTTACCAAAACCTGTTCTGGCCTATTTATTTCTGTGGCACACAATAGGTTTTTGTGCTTTCTAAATCTATGGTGCGAGTCTGTGGTGATGTGATAGCTTCTCCTGGATTTTATCAGC
Source organism: Antarcticibacterium sp. 1MA-6-2 (assembly GCF_021535135.1). NCBI lineage: Bacteria > Pseudomonadati > Bacteroidota > Flavobacteriia > Flavobacteriales > Flavobacteriaceae > Antarcticibacterium > Antarcticibacterium sp. 1MA-6-2. The sequence continues at coordinate 2,785,963 of NZ_CP091036.1, forward strand.
ATATGGTTTGCCCTAAGAATTCTAAAAAGTTTGTCACGTCCTACTTTCAAAGGAACAAGTTCTTCTTTAAGGATATGGTACAGCTTCTTGCTACCTAGCCTGGGCATCAGTATTCTTACGGGCCGCACCAAGGCAATTACCTTTTGTGCCACTTCCTGTTTTTCAATGGTAGATCTAATGGATCTGTAATATACCTGTCTACTTACCCCGAGTAAATCACAGGAAGAAACTATTGTTTCTTTGTGTTCTTCTTTGAAGTGGTCGATAACCCGGGCGTGTAATTTTTTCTGATCTGGATGTCATATTCTTTCTCGGCCATATCTACCAGCATATCGAAGATAATGACTTTCTTATCTGCTCGCTCGGCAAGATGCTCCGCCCTTGCCTTCTGTTTCTCCAGCAGTTTGACTTTGGCCTCTAGCTCAAGGATTCTTTGTTCAGGTGTTTTTGCCACAATAGTTCCAGATTGATTCTCCCAATCAAAGTTACCATATTTTCTGAGCCATTCCCTAATTGTTGATTTAGCTTGAATCCCATATTTATGACAAGCTTCTGTCCTGCCTAGTTGACCAAATTCAATTTCCTGGACAACTTGTAACTTAAAAGAAACAGAGTAATCTTTTTGGGTACGCTTGATATACCCTTTGCTCGCTGATGTTTTCATTACACTAGATTTTTAGTGTATCGCTATTTCAGGACAGGACAGAATACAGAACATAAAAATCCGCTCCTGGTTAGAGAGGGTTTTTTTAATGGACTTATCAATTGTTTACCTCTAAAGCAAGAGTTCCTTTACTTTATAAAGAAAATACCTAAAGGGAGGATTGGAATTGGATAAGATCACCATTATATAAATATATTCCAGATAAATGTTCAACTCCACACATTCATTAATGTAACCACCGCTGTGGCCAACAATATGCTCCACGCCTAAAATATGATGCTCTGTTCCTTATCCATATTTACAGTCTAGCGTGTGCGTCATTAGGAGTTTAGTGTTTTCATTCCTGAAGAGTTTTCCCTCCCTTAAGCCACTCAGGAATTTATGCATATCATCTACTATAGAAAATCCTCCTCCTGCCGAGAGTCCCACCTGGGTATTTCCCATTTTTAAAGGTTTCAAAAATGTGAGATTCTACAAACTCCTAAAAAGCTATATCGAAAATTTTTTAATTATGACTCCAGCAAAAAAAATCCGGTATTGCTATAGCGAAAAAACCTTCTCCGCGTTGAAAAGAAGGAACATCGACTTCAATATATGCCAGATAACTTGTTGAGGTTGTTAGGTTTTCCATTCTGCCAAACTCCGGATTCAGGAATATCTTAACTGTTCTGCCAAATTTTCTGTTTTAATGTCCCTTCTTAGAACTTAATGGATAGAGAGCCAGTGTCTCCCAAAAATCGCAGAAAGAACTAATCAAATTAATTTTCTATTCCCAAAGATCTGGAAATTTTCCTAAAAATTTCAGTGTTTTCATAAACACCTGTAAACCGTTCGGATTGAGGCCCATAGGAAAAAACAGGAACCATAGTAGCCGTGTGATCATTTGTTAAAAAATCACCTTCTATTTCATCATTTTCATTACTTCCCTTTACAATTCCAAAACCTGAAGTTTCATGATCGGCTGTGATTACAACCAATGTATTTTGATCTTTATCGGCAGCTTTAAGAACTTCTGCAATGGCCTCGTCAAAATCTAACATTTCCTGAACAATTCCGCCAATGTTGTTAGAGTGTCCATTACTGTCAATTTTAGCTCCTTCTATCATTAGAAAGTACGGCTTTTCCTGCTCCCCAAGTTTTTTAAGAACCTCTTTTACATGTTTTGGAAATAAATTTCCTCTGGAGCTGGGATCTGATATTTGAACCTCAGAGAGATAAATAGCTAATTTATTATTGAAATGCCTTAGACTTGAAATATCCTTTTTTTCAAACTTCTTCCGGATAGAGCTATAGTCTTTCGCCCCGGCTGAAACGAAAAAATTCAAACTACTTTGAAGCAAATCCTTCAAAATTCCTGTACTGTTATCACGTTCAGATTGGTGGGCATAAAAAGACGAAGGAGTGGCTCCGGTAATATTATCTGTTGTCATAACACCATTTATAAATCCATGATTTGCAAGAATTTCAGTTATGTTAGATAATTGTTCACCCTCAGGTCCAGTCCCTACTGCCCGGTTATTAGTCTTCTTTCCCGTTGCCATTGCGGTTCCCCCTGCCGCCGAATCGGTTACCAGATCATCATATGCTGAAGTTTTTATTAATCCAATGTCTTTTAACTGTGTTATTGTAAGCTGCCCCTTATTAGCTATTACTGCTGAAGAAATTTGCCCCAAACCATTTCCATCCCCAATCATTAAAATGACATTCTTGGGCTTTGCCTTAGAGTCGTGACGGTAATTGGGCCGATATACTGGAATAGGTTCTTGTAAAAGATAAGTTCGCTGATCAAGGCTTTCAAGATATTGGAAGGCCTCCCCAGGATGATCTGTATTAATGAAATCTACGCCCATCTTTGCAAATCTTCCCCAGGCAGTCTTAGTATCCGGAGCTGCCCAAAACCTTATTTTTTTACCTTTTTGATGGGCCAAATTTATGACACTTTCCACCTTTTCCATATCTTTCGCAGTAAGCCTGCCCAAGCCATTCCATTGCGAGTAATTTCTGAAATTCTGACTAATCACAGCTACTTTACCTAAATTTATTTCATCAAGATTATTTAAATTCTGATGATCAAAGTGTATAAAATTCGGATAGTTTTTGTAAGCCTCCGGAGCAGGAAGGTCCCCTGATATTACGATTTGCAAATTACAATTACTTCTTAAATGAGGATAATTTTGTAAAATTTCCAGGAGCTTAGCCAAAGTGGGCTCTGCCTTGGATTTAATATCTATCAATAGTTGTAGTTCCCTCAATTTACCATCACTTGCAAGGCCTGCAAGCGGCTTTAGGTATAATTTTTCTAAGGTTCTGGCGCTATCAATTTCCTTCTCGGTGTGGGCAACATACAAACTGTTATTCTTTAGAAAAACATCAGCCTCTATAGAACCAGCTCTGTGTGCATAAGCTTCCCAAAACGGCAGGTCTTGCAGATAATCGTTGTGCGAATGTATCTTGTACTGACCTTGACCCAGAGAGACGGTTGATACTAAAAGTAGAATCCAGCTTAATAATTGTACAGTTTTAATTTTTAAATGATAACGCATTTCTACTCTGTATATATTTTTAGAAAATTCTTTAAATCATACTTGGACGTGGGCCTTACAGTTCTCTTACTTAAAAAACTTTGGTTTGTAAATTTAATACTGAATCATTGGGGAGATGATTTAAAATGTAGGCCTAGTTAATTGCCCCCCTGGCTCATTACCCTAAAATCGTGCAGGTTTATATCCAATTAAATTATTGCTCTGAGGGGGTATAAATCCAAGATGTTGGTTGCAATTAGCTAATACTCAAAGCTCTCTTTGTGTCAGCCGCAGGAGGTAATCTTCAGATTTTTTACTCAGAAATGAGATGTTAGATGTCACGACCTCATTTTCTCCTCCATTAGGATCAATCGTTTCTCCCAAAAAGATCTTCATCCTAAATCTTTCTTCAAGAATTTCTACCAAATTGGCCTGGTTTTGATAATTAGTACATGTTTAGATTTTAATTAATTTTTAATTCTGCGACAATGGGCAAATGATCTGAAGCATAAGATTCATCTATTACTCCGTGATTTATTGTAGTGAATTTATTAGCAGGATGATGATAAGCAATAAAATCAATGGCTCGGACGGGATTTTGTGCAGAACTTGTAAAGGGGCAAGCATTACAGGTTCTTTTAAAATGTCGATCAAGAATACCTATAACTTCCGAGCCAGGAACGGCATTAAAATCTCCTGCAATAATAAAAGGCAGTTCTTCATCTTTAGCCAACTCTATAATTTTCTGAATCTGTAATAATCGATTAGTAGCCTCACCTTGAGCATCAAGGTGAGTACTTCCAAATCTTATTACATTACCTGCTGATGTGGTAATTTTAGCAGTAGCGAGAATCCTTGGTTCCCCATTTGTACCAGCCTGAGTAGGTAGCCTGTTAATATATTCTTCGGTCAGAGGAAATTTTGATAGAATTGCAACACCGTACGCTCCCCCGTCGTAGTCAATAGCTCTCCCAAAGAAGTAATTCATATTAAGAGCCAAAGCGATCTCCTGAGCCTGATTGCCCGGTCCCGATCTTCCAGTGTTCACATCTATCTCTTGTAAAGCTATTATATCCGGGTCTTCATTCCTTATAACCTGTACAATAGCACCAAGATCTATTAAATCCGGATTGGAGGGTGGGTTAGCATGGTGGATATTATAGGCCATTATTTTTAAGGTTTCTTCCACTGCTTCTTGAGTGTTTTCATTATCGGGAGGTAAATCTGGTTTAGAGGATGAGGAAGAAGATCCGGAGCAGGATATCAATACAAAAATGTACCCTACTATTAAACTTGAAATTTTAGTTTTTATCATGATTTATTTTAAATACTTATTAACTAACTCTTTGTTTATTCCTGAGCTACTCCCGTATTTTTCACATTTTGTCCCTTCATCGGCCAGGGAGAATCGGCAGGGCCGCTGTTTTCAACTGTAATTTTATGGAGTTCAATAGTTGAACCTGCTTTTGCTTCTACGTAAACGGTGCCGTTAGCAATAATGGTAGGAGAATTAACAGCTCCATCACCCAGCTCCAGTTCTTTAAGTAGTTCGCCATCAGGATTAACAATGTACAAGCTACCGTTTGTTGCACCGACATAAATATTTCCCTCCTCATCAACAGCTAAGTACACTTTCAACCACATCAGCATCGAATGTCCATATTATGGATCCATCAGTTAGATTTAGTGATAACAATCCTCCCCTTGAACTAGTATAGAGTTCTCCATTTGGACCTATAACCACACCAGAATTGGAAGCATCATTCACCTGAGTTTGCCACTTAATACTTCCGCTCCCTCCTTCATCTGTAATTGCTACAACGTGAGTTGCGGTAGTGTAATAGATAACTCCCTCTGCCATAGATAATGATGATCCATGTATAGCAGAACCAGTTCCAACTGGATCCCACTTTGGGGCACCATTGGCAGTTGACAACGCATACAACAAACCTTCATCTGTATTTAATATATAAAGAGTACTTTCATCAGGACTTAATACGGGAGCGGTATAAAAAGCTCCAACCCCGGTAACTTCCCACCTTCTCTCACCATCTAAAGTCCAGGAAAAAACACCTCCTCTTCCGGCACCCTGAAATCTGGAGCCATGGTAAATATTTCCCTCTGAATCAACGGCGGGAGTATTATTTGAAACTTTCGTGTTAATCCCCCCACTCCACATCACACTCCCATCTTCGGCGTTAAATTTTGAAATAGCTTGATCCTCAACCCACGCATTTAAATAGATATTACCGTCAGGTCCTATTGAAGGTGCATTGGGAAGCTCAACTCCCAGAGCATTTGAAGCCCATTTTAATTCTGCATCTTCTCCTTGATCTATTACAGCAACAAGGGAACTTTCAGCACCTGCCCGGGATTCTACGTAAAATATCACGCCATTATCTCCTATCACAGGAGCACTGGATCCGTCGTTAATATTTGCTACTTGAGTACTCTGTAGTAAATTCCCAGACAATGCTGGCAGGGAAATCATTTGCACCTGGATCTGGATCCGGTTCTGGATCCGGCTCTGGTTGTTCGTCGGGATAGAAACGAGAAAAATCTTCCTTATTCACTTCAATATCCTTGCTGCAGGAGCTTAATAAAAAACAGTAAAACAGAGGTGTTAATACAAGTTTTAAATATTTCATAATACTAAGATTAATTTTATTTGAAAATTTTTTATCTATGGCAGCCATAAAAATTTAAATTGAGATATTTTTAGAATAATTCCATCAAAAAAGTTTCTAAAATAATCTCTCGTAAGATAATTCTCGAGCACCTATTTCTGCCCAATATCTATCTCCATTTATGGTTTATTCCTTTATGCTTTTAATTTAATATTTGCGTGACCTTTAAATATTAATTTTTTGAATCAGAACCATTTATGTATTCAAAAGTAACAATTACAGGAAAATGATCAGAAATAAATCGTTTTCCCCTTTGTCCATCAAGAACATGGTATTTTCTTGGTGAGAGTTTATTTCCTGCGTAAAAAATATAATCGATTCTATACCGATCTCCTTTGGCTTCTATGTCCCAACTGTTAAAGGTATAACCCGGAGAATAAATTTGATCCGAGTTTAAAGCCTCGAACACGTCGTCCAGTGTTTTGTTTAATATGACATATGGCTCCGAATCTGGTGGAGTGTTAAAATCTCCGGTAAGGATTACAGGCTCTTCGCCCGCAATTTCACTTATTCGGGTAGTGAGCACTTTAGCACTATTTTTTCTGGCTGTTTCTCCTCTATGATCAAAATGCGAATTAAAAAAATAAAAGGTTATTCCTTTGGCCTTATCTCTAAATTTTGCCCACGTTACTATGCGGGGAAGTGCAGCATCCCAACCTTTTGAACCCACTATTTCAGGAGTATCAGATAACCAAAAAGTGTTATTTTCCAAGAGTTCAAACCGTTCTTTAACATAAAAAATTGGACTAAATTCCCCCTTTTGGCCTCCATCGCGGCCAACACCTACATGACCAAACTTGGGAAGTAACTTCTCCATATCCTTTAATTGTGTAATGGTTACTTCTTGTGCCCCAACCAAATCAGCGCCAAAAAAGACGATACTACTTGTTACCCAATCTTTTCTATTATCCCACGAGTTAATTCCATCATCTGGACTATTCCATCTAATATTATAGGACATAACCACCAGATCCTCTTTACACTGGCTATGAGCCGTTATACTCATTAAGAGTATCAGTAAAAATCCTAACTTTTTCATTCCCACCCCGGATTTTGTTCTAGATTAGGATTTAATTGCAATTCCACTCTAGGAATTGGGAAAAGATAATCTTTGTTCTCATTAAAGGTGCGACTGTCAAAATTAGGATGAGGATTTATAAGACCATTCTCATCTAAAAATTTATCCGATCCCAATTTATAATATTGCACTCCTGACACGTTTCCGGGGCGGGTACCTGTATAAAGAACTACGTCAATCTCACCATCTCCTGTTAAATCATATTCGCCTGGACCTGGAAAATACATTCCTCGAATGGGTTGAGTTAAGGTTTGACCTGCTTTCCAGCGCACTATATCATCCCACCGAAAATTTTCCATAAATAATTCAATACGCCTTTCTCTCCTGATCTCAAGTATAACCCCTTTATTATTTCCGGAAACAGCTGGGTATTGGTCGGCCAGAAATGAGTCTGGATTATTGTTTGCCATTTCTAGGTTTAAAGGAGGCATATCAACTCTTGCTCGTAATTCATTAATAGATTTATCTAAATCTTCCTGAGTTAAAGTGCCTAATTCGGCCTTAGCTTCAGCATAATTTAAAAGGACTTCTGCATAACGGAAAAGAGGTAAATCTGTGATTGATTGTCCATTGGTATCATATACTGGTTCTGTGACGAATTTAGTAATTTGATATCCGGTCATTGTCGCTCCTAAATTGGGGGCAAGCTCTATAGATTGTCCCTTACGGGTATAACCGGGAGTTCTTATCGTCTGGGATAAACGAGGATCACGATTTTCTACCTCCTCTGTAAAAAATATCTGATTAAAATTTGCCTGATCCGTAAAACGAGTACCATCTCGGTTTAAATAACTATTTACAAGATCCTTGGGCATTCCCGGCATCCCGAAAGAACCAGTGGTAGTGTAATAATTTACATTATGCCCTATATTTAGTTCTTCAGAATAAGCTCGGGCTAATATTACCTCAGAGCCTATTGCTGCGTGTGAATTAAAAAGATTTGAATAATCTTGCTGAGGGTTTCCCGTACTATATATCTCATAAGGGGAATTTTGAATTAGTTCTTCCGAGGCCTCTATTGAAGCTTCTAAATACTTTTCATAACCCGAAATACCACGGTATTTTTCATATGTTCCTTCATATAGCCCCACGCGTGACTTCAGAGCCAATGCAGTATACTTTGTAACTTCATAAACGTCCTGCCATGCGCGCATGTTTTCAATAGCAAAGTTGAGATCCTCTAAAATTTTATCAACTACAAATTGACGTGAATCCCTTGGCTTTTGTAAAGCTTCTATGTCATCAGGTTGGATCGTAGTTTCATACCAAGGAACTTCTCCAAACCGTTGAAGCTTGTCGAAGTAAAAACGCGCTCTAAAAAAACGTGCCACACCTGCATAATGAGCTTTAGCTTCTTCATTATCTGCCTTTTCATAATGTTCTAGAAAAAAATTTATATCTCTTAAATAGGCCCAATCCCATCCTCCACCAGAAGTTGGCACCAGGCGAGTTCCTCTCATTATGTCGCTGAGATTTGTTTCTATAATATTATCTGTGTCGGCATCACCATTATAAGTAGAAGTGTGAGGCCACATTCGATAAAAACTATTTGTGTACAGCCTTAAATCACTTTCTGTATTGAAGAAAGTCTCTGCAGTAATTTCTGATAATGGTTGTTTATCCAAAAAATCATCACTACAGGAAAATAAACTTAAGCTTATAGCTATAGTAAAAAATAATTGATTTAATTTCATAATATTTCTTTTTAAATCTAATTTTAAAATTGCAACGTTACTCCAAATGAATAAATTTTTGAAAAAGGAACTACCTGAGCATTTCCCCTATTTGAAGATGTAGAGGGGTTATTAAAATTTAGGGCAGCACTAGCGGCTTCAGGATCAACATAATTTGTCAATGGTGAAAAAGTAAATAAGTTTTCACCGCTGGCAAAAATACGTAGCTTTGTTGTAGAAGACTGGGATATAAAGCCTTCAGGTATAGTATACCCAAACGTGATATTTTTAATCCGCATATATGCCACACTTTGCATATATCTGTCATTCACCTTTTCCAACGATCCTCCTAATGCAATGTATCCAAAATTTCTTGGGAAATAAGCGTCCGGGTTTTCCGGAGACCACATGTCATTAATAAGATCTTTTCTTAAATAGGCATTATAAGGTCGGTTATATTGACCCCAGAAAAACCTGGAATCTGCATTTGGATACCAATCTTGCTGGCCTACACCTTGAATAAAAGCGGATAAATCAAAACCTTTCCATTGAGTACTTAAATTTGCACTATACAAATATCGGGGTGCTGTATTCCCAATAATTTCTCTATCTCCGGGTTCATTAACAGTATATTCTCCTTCGCCCACGAATCCATCTCCATCTAAATCAACATATCTTACATCCCCAGGCTGAAGACCCCCACCGTTTGATATTCGATTTGACACAAAACTTTGATCTGCGTGATTGGCAATTTCTTCTTCAGATTGAAATAAACCGTCTACTCTATAACCCCATAATTCACCAATTGTCATACCTACATAAAAGTCCTGGAGACTAAAATTAGGATTTTCGAACCTGGTTATTCTGGTTATTGAATTAGATAAATTTCCAGTAATTGAAAAAGAAAAAGGATCATTACCTAATTGAAAATTATCACCATAAGTCAAGGAAATCTCAAAACCTTTAGTTCTAAGATCGGCAGCATTTTCCATAGGTGAACCTGTACCCAAGACACTTGGTAATGTAGCTCCAGGAGCCAACATTCCTTCAGTATCCCTTATAAACCAGTCAAAGTTCATAGCTAAACGACTTTCAAATAATGAAAAATCGGCACCGATATTTAAAGTACTCACCTCTTCCCAAGTAATTTGAGTAGGATTTAAAGCAGGGGATTCTATGTAATTTAGTCGACTACCATTCATGGGATAATCAAATAATCCATTAGGCATTGTAGGGAAATAGGCGTAATTGCTTATGTTTTGGTTTCCCATTGATCCGTAGGACGCTCTTATTTTAAACATATCAAAAGTTTCTCCCGTTATATCCTGAAAAAAACTTTCTTTATTAATCAACCATCCTGCTGATACAGATGGGAAAAATCCCCAACGATAATCAGCCGGAAAACGAGAAGTTGCATCGTACCTACCGTTTAGCTCCAGTAGATATTTATCGAGATAGTCGTAATTCAACCTAGTAAAATACTCCTTGCAAAGCCCATTCTGTAGCACCACCATCCGCTTGGGGATTGTCTGTTCCAAGACCCAAAGAATTTAAATCATCTGATACAAGATTTTGTTTACTTGCATCAATACTCTTCGCTAAATATGTTTCCTGGTTAAACCCGACCATTGCTTTAAAATCGTGATTATCCAGAAACAGTCTATACTCGCCGTAAATGTTAAATGCATCATAACTACTTGTAGTTCGGTACTCATTTAAATAATCATTACCCATAAGATCGATTTGTTCCGGGTATATAGAATAAGGAATTCTGGTAGAGCGTTGATATCGGCTCCAGTTCCCTCTTCTAATTGCATAACTTGCATTAACTGTCATAGAGTTGAATGGTCTAATTTCCACTGATGCTATGTTTGAAAATTGACCTTCGTTTGTTTGCTGATGCGAGGTTCCTTGTAATAAAGCAGCATAAACCCCGTCCCCCAGTGTGTAGTTATTTAATTCTGTTCTCCATAAAGCGCCACCATCTGGATTTACTTAAGCATATATGAGGGTAAAGCATGTACCCACATTAGACTACTCCACACATTCCTGTAAGTACCATATTGGCTTCCACTATGTTCCAAATCCTGGGCATCATTATACTGCAGGTTATTGGAAAAGGTTAACCAATCTGCAGCCTCTACATCAATTTTTCCTCGAAGATTATATTTTGTATAACTATCGTCCTGCACTTTTAAGATTCCTGTGGATTGAAAGTTCCTGTAGGAAAAATACGCCTTGATCTTTTCTGAGCCTCCAGAAACTGAAGCAGTATGAATTTGTGACGGATAATTTTCCCTAAAAAAATACTTCCACCAGTCCGTATATCCATAATGAATGTATTGCTCACGACCTGCACGATTTTGGATTTCAACCCGTGCAAGGGAAGGATCTCTTGAAACTTCTAGTAAGTTTGCCATGTCAGCTGCATTATAACCTGTATAGGAAACTCCATTGGCATATCTAAAGGATTCATCTACAATAGATACAGCCAAATAGGGATCTGTAAGAAAATCAGTATTTGTAGTGGGAGTACCTATTTCCATAGTGCTTCCAACATTAACAACAATATTCCCTTCTCGAGCATTTTTAGTTGTTACCAATACAACTCCAAAAGCACCTCTAGCTCCATAAATTGCTGCAGATCCAGCATCTTTTAGTACACTTATGGATTCAACATCATTAGGATTTAGATTACTTATGCTTCCTTCTACTCCGTCAATCAGGACAAGAGGTTGTCCACCATTTATAGAAGTAAATCCACGGATATTTATTCTGGGTTCATCTCCAGGTTTACCGGACGTCTGGGTAACATTCAAACCCGGACTTAACCCCTGTAAGGTTGACCCCACATCCGCAACTAGGTCGAGTACCAATGTTTCCTACGTCCACAGTACTTACTGCCGTGGAAATATTTTCCCTATTCGTCGATCCATATCCAACAACTATAACCTCTCCTAGACCTGTAGCGCTTTCGAGTAGGGTAATATGAAAGGTGCTTTGATCACCTAGAGGAATTTCCTGTTGCACAAAACCTAAAAAAGAAAAAACAAGTATGGTCCTGGGATTATCAGGTAGGCTAAAGGAAAAATTGCCATCAAAATCGGTTACTGCTCCAATTGGCAAGTCTTGAACCTTTACCGAAACACCTGGAAGTGGCAGGCCATTTTCATCTACAACAGTACCTGATATAGGCCTATCTTGGGACCATGAATTCCAAGAAATAAAAATCAACAGAAACATTAAAACAATTTTTCGTAAAACTTCTTTCATAATTAATAAATTTAATTTTTAGGAATAATTATTAAATCAAAATTTCGTAAAGCATAAAAGTAATCTTGAAAATCTTCTGCAGTGTTACCAAAGAAAAATGTTTAGGTTAATTATTCATGTTCCTTTATAATAAATCAAATAATAAAATAGTAATGGCTCCTAATGTTCCGTCTATCTAGGTTTTGACCCAGAACAAGTAAGCTCTATTTCGTGCTGGATAGTGTACGAAGTCCTTGACAATTAAAAGGGAAAAATCTTTAATTGAAATCCTTAAGTCCAATTTATATTATTTTTCTTCAGGGCCAACCACGATTCTCCCGAAAAATGGCGCAAACGTTTGCATAGAAATTCTTTTTACTGTTTTACATAGCTAAATATAGATTCATTTGGCAATCAAATTATAATTTGAAAAACTCCCTTTTCCTTCAGACACACCATATTTTTCACATATGCTATAAAAATCTGAGAATCAACTAAATCATCTTCAGAACAGGTTAAGAATATTGACAGTATGTTTGAGATTGCTGCGAAGAATAATTAAATCTGGCGTATTACTCTAATCCTCAGAATCCTTTTAGAATGGAAGACACCTATTTTATGTCCCGATGAAAAAAGCACACCGCCTCGTATCCGTTCAGCAAAAAGAGAAGCAAAAGTGGAATATTTTTTCGTTTACCTTATATGACCGGATTATCCAATTAAATTGGAAGAAGATTCTCTGGAAGAGGAGGTTTCTCCATTACAGCAAAATATAGCGCAGTCTATTGAATAATGGTGAATGTAACGTCATATGAATCCTTAGTAGAACAACAGGCAAAACTATGAGCCAAAATCAAATGGGAGATATTTATAGAGGTGAAAATCAATATTATGGTCAGGTGTCTGGAGTTTAAACTTATAATAGCGAGGCTTCCGGTGGTGAGGGAAGAATTGAGACATTTTAATTGAGTAAATATTTACTACCACATTGCTTTTTTACTACCACAATGCTTTGCCGTTCCCGAAGAGCAATAATGGGTGTTTTAAAATAATAATCGCGGCACCAAACCAGCGAAAAAATTAAATGAAATTTAAATAAAATAATGGCTGGAGAAAATGATTAATTAAAACGGAGAAGATGGGATTTTTACATTTAGTTACACATTACTAGGGCGAATACATCCCTTTAAGTCTTTCTATGCATAATATTTTCTTTTCCAGAAGTGCTAGTCAACATTTCCTTCCATCAAAGTTTTTGTTATATTCAGACTTTCATTTAATTAAGAATAACATATCAAGAAGATGAAGAAAAGGCAGATAACCATAGTTGATATTGGTAATGCACTGAATTTATCAGCATCTACGGTATCCAGGGCACTACATGACCATCCTTCCATAGGAAGGAAGACCAAGAAAGCTGTGGTAGAATTGGCCAATAAACTTAATTATCAACCTAATTTGTTGGCGATAAGTCTACTTTCAAAAAAACCAAAACAATTGGCCTAATTGTTCCCGAAATTACAAGTTATTTCTTTGCTACGGCCATTAATGGGGTTCAAGATGTGCTCGTACCCAAAGGCTATCGTCTTTTAATAAGTCAATCGAATGAATCTCCTGAAGAAGAACAGAGACTAATTGAAGCCCTCTCTCAAGTAAGAGTTGATGGTATTATTATATCCCCCTCGATAACCACATCTGATTACAAACATTTACAAAATCTAAAATCGACTGGAATGCCTTTAATTGTTTTTGACCGAGATTGCCCGGATTTTGAAGGAGATAAAGTTTTGGTTGATGATTATGATGGAGCTTTTCAAGCAGTTGAATATTTGATCAAAACGGGCTGCAAAAGAATTGCTCATATTGTCGGACCGACAGGTGTATCTATCTCCAAATCTCGATTAAGAGGATATTTGGATGCGCTCAGACAATATAATTTACCTATTATTCATGATCTCATAGTGACGAGTAAGGGTTTTACCTCTGAATGCGGAGAAGAAGTAGTTATAAGGCTTCTTGACCTAAAAGATCCACCGGATGCTATATTTGTTGTTAATGATCAAGTGGCAATAGGTGCGATGCTGGTCATCCGAAACAGAGGATTTGTTATTCCAGATGATATCTCTGTCATTGGATTTGACGATGAACCTTACTGCGCCTATTCTTATCCTTCTTTATCATCAGTTTGGCAACCAATATACGGAATGGGAATGCTTTCTGCTAAGATTCTCTTAAACCATTGCGAAGAAAATCTTAATTTAAATCTAAATAGGCGGGAGATTTTTAAGCCAGAACTGATGTTACGTGACTCTACAAAAAAATGCTAGGGAATTTTGAAGCAAAAGATTTTAACTAAAAATCCGATTTTTTTGGTTTTTAAGTTCCTACTTAAGTGCCGTTGATAAAAATTGTAAGTATTTAAAGCCTAATCCAGTTCATCAAAGTAATCGCACGAAATCAGAAGTCACTTGAAGTATAATTAGAAATAAATGCAAACCTTTGCTTATCAATTAGTGACTTATAATCCCTTTTAATTTAAAATTTATTGTATTATTGGGTAAAACCAAAAGAGATCTTTAAATACTCTTATCACATATATACTTCAATTATTCTTAAATACTTTTTTTAATTAATTCTTATTATGCCGAAGGAAATTAGGCTATTTAATTAAAAACGAATTTTCAATTACCCTTTAAAGAAATAATACTTATGCTACAACTGATAGTAATCTAGCCAGGTCTTTATTATCAAAAAGCATCTAATCAATATGATAGGTATGTTACCGATAAGGAAAAACTACTTAAATTAGGTCTTAATTCCGACAGTCAATAATTGTTGATTCCCGGAAAAAAGTGTATGAGCAAATTTTGAGAAAAATTGAAACGCAATCTTTGTTTTTATGTTTAACCTAATCGATTTTTTAAAATTACTTATTTTATAGAACAACTAATTTATTTTAAAAATCATTCACGCCATGAAAACCGAATTTTCCAAAAAAGAAATTGCTCCGTTAAAGAGTATTGAAGACTGGGAAGATGATTTAATTTCTCGATATCCTAATTCCAAATCATCTCCCAAAAATAAAAAAGAATATCGAAACTATAAAGACTCCGAAAGAGTAAAAACAGTCAAAGAATTTTACAGGCTTAACCATACATATCAGACTTACGAGTTTGTAAAAGTCAAAGAGGAAGAATTTTTAAAGTTTGATAAACGGGAAATGTCTTTATGGGAAGCAATAGCTTTTTTAAATACTTTGGTCGATGATTCAGATCCTGATACTGATCTCGATCAACTTCAGCACCTACTACAAACTTCTGAGGCTATAAGGGCAGATGGGCATCCTGATTGGTTCATTCTAACCTACTTTATGCATGATTTAGGTAAAGTGTTATGTCTATTCGGTGAACCGCAATGGGCCGTTGTTGGTGACACTTTTCCTGTGGGCTGTAAACATTCAGAGAAAATTGTTTTACCGGAATTTTTTGAAGCCAATCCAGACTCCAAAGATGAACGATATAGTACAAAATATGGTATTTATGAACCTAATTGCGGACTTGAGAAGGTGAAGATGTCCTGGGGACACGACGAATATCTTTATCATATGATGAAGGACTATCTCCCTGAACCTGCACTTTACATGATTAGGTATCATTCTTTCTACCCTCAACACAGGGACAATGCTTATGATCATTTACTGAATGACCAGGATCGCGAAATGCTTAAATGGGTCGATATGTTCAATCCCTATGACCTATACTCTAAAGTTCCTGTACCACCAGATGCCAAAGCTCTTCGCCCTTATTATGAAGATTTAGTTGCTAAATACTTACCACCGACTTTAAAATTTTAAAAATTAAAGACCAGCTATTTTCTATTAACGTTTTTATTAATTTTTACATCCTGTTAATTCGAAAAAATTTTGTATATAATTCTGTTCTAACTTTTAGATTTTTTCTCTCGTGCTGATCCTGATTTCATTTGTGGGTTTTACAGCTTTTGTTGGTTTTTACTCCTGGTACAAATTGCGTAATGACAACATAAGTACCAGAGACGGATATTTTCTCGGCGGAAGAAGTTTAACAGGAGTGGTTATTGCTGGTTCTATGATAATGACCAATATCTCCACTGAACATCTTGTAGGTATGAATGGTTCCGCCTATAAAAACGGCATGATTATTATAGGTTGGGAAGTAACCTCAGCTATCGCTTTAGTTATTGCTGCACTTTATTTTCTGCCTACTTATTTAAGAATGGGATTAACTACAATTCCAGAGTATCTTGAAACCCGATTTGACGGTTTGACAAAAACCATTGTAGCTCTACTGCTTATGGTTTCATTTGTCGTGACCTTGCTACCTATCGTTCTATATACTGGTGCCATTAATTTAGAAAGTATATTTAACATTTCTGAAATTTTGAACATTAGCAAAACAGAGGGTATCTGGGTAACGGTTGCTGCAATTGGAGTTTTAGGTTCTTTATACGCTATTTTAGGGGGGTTAAAGGCTGTAGCTTTTTCAGATTCTATAAACGCAATTGGATTACTTGTTGCGGGACTGTTCGTGCCGCTTTTTGCTCTTTGGGATATTGGCTCAGGGAATATCTTAAATGGACTTTCTCAAATGTATGAGACAATTCCCCACAAATTCGACGTAATTGGAGAGGAGTCGTCTGTCTTACCTTTCAGTACTCTTTTTACAGGGTTAATGATTAATCAAATTTACTTTTGGGGAATGAATCAAACCATTATTCAACGAGTATTTGGTGCAAAAAACATGGCTGAGGCCCAGAAAGGCCTCTTATATGCCGGAGTTCTAAAAATCATGATACCATTGATAATTGTTTTACCAGGAATTATAGCTTTTTATTATTTCGGAAATAAATTCTATGATCAACAGGATTTTATTTATCCGGAATTGGTGAAAAAGATCTTTCCCGTGAGCCTTATCGGATTTTTTGCCGCAGTAATTCTTGGAGCTATCTTGAGCACATTCAATAGCGTATTAAACTCTTCTGCCACCATCTTTAGTCTGGACATATACAAAAAGCTAATAAACTCACAAGCACCAGATAAAGAACTGGTTCGTGTAGGAAAAATCAGCTCTGTTTTATTAGCAGTATCTTCTATACTTATAGCACCTATGGTAGGAAATGCCCCTGAAGGTCTTTATCAATTAATGCAGCAACTAAATGGTATTTTCTTTATTCCAATTGCATCCATCTTACTTGCGGGACTGTTTATACCTAAAATTTCGGCCACAGGAGCAAAAGTAGGTCTATTTACGGGGTTGCTGTTCTATCTGCTTACGACCTTTCTAATGGATATTAATATCCATTTTATTCATGTTTGGGGAATAGAATTTGTTTTAAATTTAGTCGTAATGTATTTGGTTTCGCTTAAATACCCCAGTAAAGGTAGAGTGTCCTTATCACCACACGTACATATAGACATGACCCCCTGGAGATATGCCAAACCACTTTCCCTGGCTCTTTGTGCTATTACAGTCTTAGTTTATTACCTACTGGGACAATAAATTGAAGCTCTTAATATGGATGTGTGCTTTTTGCAAAAGCAGATTCTTGTTTTTGGAAAAAGCCACAGGACCTTTCTTACGCTGTGCAATGGAAACCTAGGAAAAATATAAAAACTAGGGAAATAAGTTGAATTTGGCTTTAAAAATTGGATATCTCTCAGGTACTGGAGATTACGAGCAAGGACCTGCTCCGCACTTGACAAAATAAAAAAGTTTAAAGGTTCGGACGAATATTTTTGAGACATAACAGAGCAATTCCTAATTTTAATCTGACTCTCTATCTCACGAAAGGAGTAGTAGAATGTATATAAAAAAATGTCTTTACTGATCTATAAATAGGGAAAGCAGAAGATATTAATATCGAATTATTTTCATTTTCAAAAATGATGCTGCAATAGTTATAGATAATAGACGTCGGCTGCCCATAGAAAGGATCAAGGGTCAAAATTTTGTTTCTAGGTCTAAAAATTACCTGAACCTAAAGTTTTGCTCTTTATGAAGCAGATTCTAGTAAATAACAATTTTTATAAATTTGGTTATATCAATTTCTTATTTTAAACAATAGGGTTTAAGTTGTTTAAACTAGATTCAGCGTAAATTAAGAAACTAGTAAAGGAGTTTTCCTTTTAGTTTTGTCATACTTTTGAACATAAAAAAACTAGTAAAGAAAATTTTACAATAGTAGAAAAATTCTTTACTCTACTCATAATTAAGTATTATTAATTAGGAGGAAAATTTCTCCTTAAGCTCGTCTTTATGATCTCTAATATATTTATACACCAAATAACTGGCACCAATAGCGATTCCTGCGGAGAGGATGCTTCCTGTCCATTGAAGCCCTTTTTTGGCAACCCATAATTCTGCTGCTTTTTCTGCTGCTTTCTTTGCTGTATTTTTAATTTCGTTCTTATCCATTTGAAATATAATTTTATGGTTCAGGTTCAATTTCTAAAAGATGAAGCAGGTATTGCGTTAAGAAATTGAGAAATAACAGTATTTTAACCAATTACCTGTTCAATTGGTTTAACGTAAATACTTTTCTACAGGATTAATAGGAAGATCCCTCACTCTTCTTCCGGTGGCATTAAAAACTGCATTGGCAATGGCTGCCGCAGTTGGGCCCTGGGCCGCCTCCCCTGCACCCAAAGGAGGTTCCTCAACCATATCTATCACTTCCACCTCCACTTCAGGAATTTCTTCAAACCTGAAAATGGGGTATGTATGCCAGTCTCTACTGCTTACATGTTCCGTATCAAACTGTACCTCTTCGCGCAAAGTCCAGCTGGCAGACTGGATCATCCCTCCTTCTGTTTGATTTTTTAATCCGTCGGGATTTATAGTTTCTCCCGCATCTATAACACCCCACATCTTTATCAATTTTACCAGGTCATCGTCTGCTACTTCCACCAGCGCTGCGACAGCAAAATAGGAAGCAGAATTCTTATACCGTGCAAAAGCATACCCCAGACCTTCGCGGGATGCAGGTTTCACACCCGAGGTGTTTTGTTTAATTTTTTCTACACAGGTCCTCGCCCTCGGATCCTGAAGGTGGTTCAATCTAAAAGAAATAGGATCTACACCTGCTTTATGCGCCAGCTCATCCATAAAAGACTCTATTGCAAAAATATTGGCATAAGCTCCCAGCCCTCTTAAAGCAGAAATTCTTAAAGGGCCTTTGAAAATGTGAGAATCGGTTTTAATATTTGGAATTTCATAGTAAGGCTTCGAGTTCCTTATTGCCCCTCCTCTATAGCCTCCGCCAGGTGCTCCATATCCCCGGTCCAGGAATCTGGCTGGAAGAAGCGAAGACGGATCACCTCCGGGCCTCGTGCTATGTCCGTCACTCCACAAATCATATTTCCAGCCTGTAATTTTTCCGCTTAAGCATCTACTCCCGCCTGCACTCCCATGATCATCGCCGTCCCGTAAGGCTCCCAACGATGTTCCTCATCTCTCATCCATTGCAACCTTACATGCCGACCGGGAAATTCGACCGCCAGTAAAGCAGCTTCAGCAGCAACATCATCTGCAGCATTATGCCCGTAACACCCGGATCCCGGAACTCCTTTTACATGGATAGACTCCCCTTCCATTTCCAAAAGGTTGGCCAGGGTGTCTCTTAAAGGGTAGACTCCCTGGCTGTGGGTATAGACATCCAATTTATTGTTGTTATAATGTGCTACGGCACAGGAAGGGCCATTGGCGCCGTGCATTAGATAAGGTTTAAAATAGGAAGCTTTATGCTGCACCACTGCTCCTTTTACAGATTGTTCCCAGTTTCCTGTATTTTCATCAGTTTCAGTATCTGCAGGTAAGTTTTTGAGATGATCCTTAAGTGGAGTATCCGGTAAAAATTCTTCGCTTTTCCATTTGGCGCGGTTATTCACTTCCCAGCTAATTTTAAGCGCCTGATATTCTTCTTCGACAATCACTCCTACAAAACTGCCGATCTTTACCAGTTTTAAAAATCCCGGCATTTGCTCCAGACCTGTTTCATCCAAAGCGGATAAGGTCGAGGTATACGAGGATGGTCTTATAATTCGGGCGTGTACCATATCGGGAAATTTCAGGTCCTGAACGTACTCCATCTCTCCCCTAACCATGGCGGCAATATCTGTTCGGGGTATAGGTTTGCCGACAACACGCCTTTTGGTCTTGCAATAAAACTCCTTCGGTTCCCGAAGAGTTTCCTCAAGCTGCCGACCTTCAAGTATTTCGAAGAAATTTAAATTCCTGCTGCCATCCGTTACAAGTCCATTCTCCAGCTTAAGCGTGGATGCATCTGAATTTAATTTTTTTGCTGCCATTTCCAGAAGAATTTCCCGGGCAGTTGCAGCCGCTTTTCTTATGGACATTGCACTGGATTCTATGGAGCGGCTCCAGCTGGTATATCCTTCATTTGCTGTGACTCCGGTTTCTGCTAGGTTTACTTCTACCAGGTGCGGATCCATATTTAATTCCTCTGCTGCCACCTGTGCAACTGCAATTCTTATTCCCTGCCCCAGTTCCATTTTACCAGTAAGCACCCTTACCCGGCCATCTTCCAAAACCTGTAACCAGGCATTGACACTATCCTCTAAAAATGGATTCATTTCACAATCTGCCTCAGCCCTCCCTCCCATTAAAGCTTGTGGGCCCAGAATTGAAAACCCGATGCTTACACATCCCATCTGTTTTATAAAATCTCTCCGTCCGGTTTTCATATCCTAAGAATTAGATGCCCGTTTTACTGCTTTAATAACTCTTGAATGAACTCCGCATCTACAAACATTCCTATACAAACCTGCCTGAATTTCGGCATCTGTTGGCGACGGATTTTCTTCCAACAAAGCTACCGAAGCTATCACCAGGCCATTGAGGCAATAGCCGCATTGAGCTGCCTGTTCATCTATAAAAGCCTGTTGTACCTTGTGAAGATTTCCGTTTTCGTCGGCCAGTCCTTCAAGGGTAGTGATTTTCATTTCTGAAGCCTGTTCTATAGGAATAAGACAGGATGGATTGGCCACCCCGTCGAACAGCACCATACACGCACCACACTGGGAGAGGCCACAGCCGTATTTGGGGCTAAGTAAGGTTCAGGTGATTTCGCAATACATACAGGAGAGGAGTCTGGGGATCTACCTCCACCTCGTGATTACTACCGTTAACTGAAATCGTAAATTTTTCTTTCATAAACTGAAGAATTTTATACTTTTTAAAGTCTCAAGTGACAGGTCGAATAAAACAGTTTTAAATACCTTTTGGCGAAAGAGGCTAAAAGACATAAAGCCTATGATACAAATCCAGGTCAGTTGTTTCCTGAAAATACTGATAAAATTTGTTATTCAGCTTAAGTAGAATCACAAATTCCGGTAAAGCAGCCAAAAGTTAAATGTGGAAAAGAAGAAAGTATTGAGTACATTGATCCTAGAAAGCAGAAACTTACCCTTTGTGGTCTATTCGATTTGATATTTTTGTGAGCCTTCTTTTTTGTAGATTAGTTTCTACACCCTTTAGTTTTGATTATGAAAAACATCTTCTCAGCAATTTTACTTCTTACTTCTACAATTGCTATTTCCCAATCGGGCAAGTTTCACAGTTCATTTGTCGAAGATTTTGAAGATTCTACGTCTAATTATTTCAGGTATGGTTCTACCGGAACCAAAGCCGAATTTAAATATAGAATGGGCGTGAATTCTCCCACAGAACCAAATACTGAAATTCTCTCCTTTAAAATAGACCCACAAGATAGTGCTTAGGCAGGGCGTGGACCTGAAATTCTCTCAAAGGACTTTACCCATTTTGGTAATTATTCTGCCCGGCTGAAAGTTCCTCAAGTAAAAGATATTCAGCCTAATGTTGGTGCCGTTGTTGGTTATTTCACCTATCACGTAGATAGCATACCGGGGCTTAGTGAGATTGATATGGAATGGCTCATTGCAGATCCCACTATTATCTATGTAGGCACTTGGACTTACTCACAGCGGGGAACTTAGAAGGATTGGCAGAACCATCGATATGGCTAATGGAATTATATTAAACACAGTTTACAGAGTGGGCCATGACGGCGAAAATTTTCCATTTACCGGAATGCAAAATCAGCCGGAAACGATTGAGGCGATCCCGGACTTTGATGCGTCAGCTAATTTTTACACCTATGGCTTTGACTGGTATAAGGACCGTATTCGCTGGTGGATGATTCATCCTACGAGTGGGGAAAAAATAATTTTATGGGATTATCAGGGATCTACAATGGGAATACCCCAACATCGCTCCCGTTACCGAATGAATTTTTGGCATACCAATAACTGGCCTGTAGAAACAAATCCTCAATCTACTGAAAAACCGCTACAGCCTTACGAACTGGAGGTAGACTGGATGTCTTATGAACCTTTTGAGGGTGAGTAAGAATAAAGAAGTTGATGCAACTAGATGTTTTAATTCAATATTAGAATAAAACAGGATCTGAAATTAAGGATTTTCATTTTTCCACATTGTTGGACGCCTATTTGGGATGATTAACCATTTCTCGATATTATAACTTAGCGGGCCTTCTTTAATAAGTGATGTAATATAAGTTCTACTTACCTAATCTTCTTGCTTACCTAATAAATGCGCAAGCTCTTTTAACGTAAAAGCTTTGACAAATTTTCAATAATTAAAGATTTAACCTTTTCCTTATCAGCCTCTCTTTTTGTAAGACTTACGAGCTTTAAAATTGTTTCGCCCGATAAATTTTGAAGTCATCTCTGATCTTTCTTTCTAGGAATTGCCTACCTACGTTCTTAGCTTCCGTGTTAAACTAAACTCCTCGAGGGGGAATATAAAAGTACTATAGTGGATTTGTGCAAAAAGATTAATTTAATTTCACAATTTGCCCTGTACGTACAGATTCATCGCACGCAAATGCAATGCGTAGACTATTGACAGCATCCTCCGCATGAAGAGAAAGATCCCAATCCAACTTAATGGCATTTAAAAAATACTGCTGTTCCCTGTTACAAAGTTCCTGGTGGTTAGGCTCGTCCTTTAAATCTATCCACGTATCCTCTTCCACAAAATTATCCTCTCTATCCAGTGCTGCTTTATGGAATCTCAAAGATTCGGTTTTGGTATGAGCTTCAATAGAATCAGATTTACCCTTTCCACCCGCTTCCTTTGCTACAATGGATAAGGATCCTTTAGGTCCTATAACATCTTTTACAAAAAATGCCGTTTCACTAATCATGGGGCCCCAACCCGCCTCATACCATCCTACTGAACCATCCTCGAAACGAATCTGGAGTTGCCCATAGTTATAGTTACCTTCAGGTATCTCGTCAGAAAGCCTTGCTCCAATAGCGCTCACCTGTACAGGCTTAGATCGTGTCATCTGGCACATCACATCAATATAATGAACTCCACAATCTACTATAGGACTTAGACTTTTCATCAGGTTTTTATGAACATTCCACATATATCCATGGCTTTGTGCCTTTTGATACAAGACCACAAATTTCAAAGCCTTCTAAGTCATG
The DNA here is from genome assembly GCF_021535135.1 of Antarcticibacterium sp. 1MA-6-2. Taxonomy (NCBI): domain Bacteria; kingdom Pseudomonadati; phylum Bacteroidota; class Flavobacteriia; order Flavobacteriales; family Flavobacteriaceae; genus Antarcticibacterium; species Antarcticibacterium sp. 1MA-6-2. Next base: position 2,809,372 of record NZ_CP091036.1, read on the forward strand.
ATAAGCAGCAGCATGAGAAGCTCCCATGTTTCCACACCCAACCACGAGAACACGTAAAGTATTTATTTTATCGGTCATTGAATTATATTTTATTAATTTGAAAAATTCTTTTTGCAGTGTTTCCACTTTAATTAAAACTTGTCTTTAAGTACAGGCTCCTTCTGTAATAATGACTTTTTTGTTTCTGGCGGAGCAGGAGGCGATTGTAATAATTTTTCCTTAAAAAAGAACAGGAACAAAATGGCAACCAGTAATGCAATAGCTCCAGGGATCAACCATATTGACTGCCAGATATAATTTAGTTCCTCATTACTACGGGATACAAAAGTTTCAGTGACGAATCCTGCCACAAATGATCCTATTAACATTCCGACTCCATAGGTTGCGAAAGTGATTAACCCCTGTGCTGAATTCCTAATGGAACCATTGGATTTTTTATCAATATAGATTTGACCCGAGACAAAGAAGAAATCATAACATATTCCATGCAGCACAATTCCCATATACAACATCCAAATTCCTGAGCCCACATCTCCAAAAGCAAAAAATAAATACCTGACAACCCATCGCGAGCATTCCAGCGAGCATTACCTTTTTAATGCCGAGTTTACTGAAGGCAAAAGGCATTAACAACATAAAAAGAAACTCTGATGCCTGGCCCAAGGTCATTTTACCTGCGGCGTTATCCATCCCAATATCATTTAAAAAAGGATTAGCAAAGCTGTAATAAAACGCCAGAGGTATACAGATTATAATGGAACTAATAAAAAAAACAAGGAAAGATCGATCCTTGAATAAGACAAGTGCGTCCAATCCAACTATAGAAGACAGGCTTGCGCTCTGCTTCTTAGGAGGAGTGCTGGGCAAGAAAAAACTAAAAACACCCAATAAAAGCGAACAGGCAGCAGCAATTCTAAAAGTCAAATAGGAAGATTCAATATCCATAAAACCTATCAATAGACCAGCAGCAATCCAGCCTACCGTTCCCAATACACGCACCTTGGGAAATTCTTTTCCCGGATCTTCCATCTGTGAAAAGGAAATGGAATTTGCGAGGGACATAGTAGGCATATAAAGTAGAGTATACAATAAAATTAACCACCAGAAGCCCTCAAAATGTTGCACTGTGCTAATAAAGTAAAGTGTACCTGCACCCAATAGATGCAAAATCCCCAGTACCTTTTGCGCAGAGAAAAACCTGTCGGCAATAAGTCCTACGAAAATTGGGGAGATGATCGCCGCAATTGAGAGATTGGCATAAGCCGCTCCTACCTGAACCGCATCAACATCCAGAGATGTTAAAAGGTAGGTACCCATAGTAACATACCATGCTCCCCAGATGAAATATTCCAGCAGCATAAGTACAGACAGACGTATTCTAATTGATTTCTTCATAAAATGACTTCTCTCAAATCAAAAGCTTGTATTCGCCTCTGATCCATATTGGAATAGTTTCTTTCTATCCTATTAGTTTTCGGAAAAATATATCCAATCAATATCGAATAAATGCTGCTCCTTTCCTTCTGCACTTGTAAATACAAAGTACAAGGTATGTCTTGTGTTAACCTCTTCCAGGCTTGCAGTGAATTCTTTCCAGGAGGAACCACCATCAGCCTTAGCAGGAATAGCAACCGAACCTATCACGGTGCCATCTACACTATCTAAACGAATTTCAACCCTTCCTTCAGTTTTGGGCAACACCCTAAACTTCAGTTTTTCCACATGGTTCAGGTCAATTTGATTGAACTGTATATAACCGCCATTTACTGCTCTTATATAAGCATAGAATTCATTGGTGGTGCTCGTGCCAATACTCACAGAACCCTTATCAAAATCTTCTGCCTGCACATATGGATTTTTTAAGGTTAAGAAGGTGTTGCTCACTAGTGGCTCAATTCCATTGGCACCATTATCTGTATACCCGGCGTTAAGCAAGTAACTTCCCTCGATCCCCTGCCCTATGTGTTCCTTCAGGATTATGGTGTCCTTTAATGGCAATTTACCTGCTTCCTCATTGCCAGTAAGGCTAAGAATGTAGTTGACCATCTCCCGGGCATCCTGGGTGGACAGTTCTGGATGCGGGGACATAAAATGGGCGCCCCAGTTTCCACTTCCTCCCTCAATAATTTTGGTTGATAATTGGTTAATTACATCCTTTTGACCTGCATAACGTTGAGAAATAGCAACATACGAAGGACCTACAGAGTTATCCTTCAACGAGTGGCAGGCTTTACAATCCATCGTTGCTACCATCTGCTGCCCTTTAGCATACCTAAAGTTGGAAATATCACCCCCATTACTCAAAATGACAGCAATATCTTTACCCCTTGGAAGATATCCGAAGGAAAGAGCAACCTGCTCCTTATTAATTTCCAGGTCTTCTTTATCCCTCACTTCAATGCTGTAATCCAGCACTGAATTATCCCAATAGAAGCTTCGATTTGCGGCTGTATGAATTTTAACTTCCGGGGGAGTATTACCAACAAATACTTGTTCGCTGGTAGTTCCCTTTCCTCCCTTATTGTCAGTCACTACAAGTTCTATCTTATGCACACCAGGTTTCGTAAAAGTGTACTCTACGGTTTCTCCTTCCAACTGCATGCCTTCTAAACTCCAGTTGTATTGTAATTTGTCATTCCCATCGGGATCAAGTGATTTTTCAGCAGATAGCTGAACCGTCAAAGGAGTAGCTCCATATTGTTTATCAAGAGAAATCTCTGCTACAGGATTTCTGTTCCCTTCCTTATATTCTATTCGAACCAGTTTGGCATTTGAATTTTTTGAAAACCAGTTAGTGCCATATTCCAGTACGTAGATGGCCCCATCCTGGCCAATTTGAATATCTACCGGGGAATCAAATTGCATGTGGTCCAAAAAAGGTTCCATACGAAGATAGTTGCCGTTTTCATCAAAAGTAACGGCCATTACCCATCCTCTAATCCATTCATATATAATAAGTTTACCATTATAATACTCCGAAAGCTTATACGGTGCATCAGGGTACAGATCGTTGTAAAAAACGGGACTAAGCCATGGCACTAGCTCCGCCATTTCCCACCAAAGGAAATTCTTTTGAATTCCCTTTTCCATACCATATCATAGCACCCTGGGCAGGGGGCAATATCCGTTCTCCCGTGTTATTAGGAGAATCATTTATTGGATTAGCGGGATCTTTTTTGGGTCCTTCTAACTTTGTCTCATAATCATAATGGGGAAAAGCCTGATTGTTTCCAAGAAAATACGGCCAGCCGTAAAATCCAGGACCTCGTGCCTGATTAATTTCGTCAAAACTCATAGGCTCTCCATAGTCACTTTTTACTTTGGTATCAGGACCTACATCGCCCCAGTATAAATTGTTGTTCTTCTCATCCACAGTAAAACGGAAAGGATTACGCAATCCCATGATATAAATTTCGGGCCGACCTTTAGAACCATCTTTTGGGAATAGATTTCCATCAGGAATGGAATAAGTTCCATCATCTTCCGGGGTAATACGTAGTATTTTCCCCTTCAGGTTATCTGTACTGGCTGCCGTAGCTTGATCATCTGCCAGTTCGTGGCCGGGACGCTCATCAACAGGAGGGTAGCCTTCCACCAAAGGATCTTCGGCATTGGTGTTGTCTCCTGTAGAAAGATACAGGTTCCCTTGTGAATCAAAAGCCAGATAGCCAGCCGAATGACAGCAATAAATTCTTTGGGTGGGGATTTCCAGTAATATCTTTTCCGATGACTGATCAAGTTGATCATCAAGTAGTTCAAATCGTGACAGTCGGTTTACCTGCTTTCCCTTTGCTACAGAATAGTACACATACAGCCAGTGATTTTCCGCAAAATTAGGATCGGCAGCAACTCCAAGTAATCCATCTTCAATTCCGGTAAAAACATCCAGATTTGCAATGGTCTTTAGATCCCCGGTCTTACTTTCAAACATCTTAACACCTCCCTTACGTTCTATGAACAGGACATCATTACCAGGTAACAAGGCCATTTGCAATGGTTCATCCAGCCCCTGGGCCAATACTGTGCGTGTATACCGGGTGCTGTCCGGGACATTCAAAGTCGTAGCCCTGGAGTAATCGGCCTGCTTATTTCCTCCTATTACATACACCAGTCCTTTTTCTATATCTTCTGCACTATAATTCTTTTCCAGTTTAAGTAGCCTTCCCTGATCTATTGACAACTCGGCACCTTCCTTTTGCTCAGTTAGAGTTTGAAGCCACGGCCATCCTTTTTTCTGCAGTAGCGTATCTGGCAGGGTGATGATCCCACTTCCCCCGGCTTCCATATAGCGTTTTAAAGCTGGTATGGATCGATGACCCAATTGATTGATAGAAGAATTTGGTAGAATAACGGCGCTTATCCGGGAGAGGGAATCATCATTGAAGTACTGCTCATTGCTGGTTGTAACCACCTCCCATTTTCTAGAATCAGCTAATCTTTCCAGCTCCTGGGTCAAGTTTCCATTACTCTCCGAATAATAAAGAACTTTAGTAGTGGAGCGGGATTTAGAACAAGAAACCAGTAATACGCAACACATCAAAAATAGTACTGCGCAACTTTTAAATTTAATCATCCCACAGTGTTTAAATTAATTGCCAACCCATCTTTTTCTTTACTTACATCAGCGGCTTTTATAAAGGAAAATATCTCTATAGTTTCCGCTTCTGAAACAGGAGGCTCCCCTGTTTCAAAGAAGGAAATTATTTGTTTTATTAATGGGTCATAGGTACTAAAGGGCCCTAAAGGAGCGATCCCTTTTTCACCAAAAGCCGTTCCTGCAATATTGCTTGCCCCTTCTCGTATGGCTCGTACCGTTCCTATTCTTCCATCTTCCCAAACTCCGGTTATAACATCTGTTCCTTGTTGATGGATTCTGGAAACCGAAGTACACCCCTTCCCCATCACAGTAAAAAGCATTTCTACCCCGTGTATGGCATACCATGCAAGATCAAGGTGACCTCTTTCCAGTGCTCCGGGGGTATATACATCTGCACCCATTACTTTACCAATTGAACCTTGAACTACCTTTTGGACGTTTGCATCGAAACGAAGCGCAGAGCTAGTGAAGATTGGGGTCTTAAATTTATTGGCCGCTGTATAAATACGTTTGGCATCTTTAAGAGTGGCAGCAACGGGTTTATCTATGAACATTCTTTTTCCCGCACGCAGCACTAAGTAATGCCTGTTCATAGTGGGTTCTTCCATCGTTACTTTCCAGCAGCACAACATCCACCCTGGTAAGAAGTTCTTCAATAGAGGCAACTATTTCTACTCCGTTTGCTTTAACAGCTTCTATGATTTTCGGCTTCATCTCAAGAGCGGAAGGTATATCCTTGCTTCCATGGGGATAGGCAGCAACTACTTTATAGCCTGCCATTTCCAGGCCTCCATTATTGATCGCTTCAGTAAAGACCTGACTATGGGAAGTGTCAAGACCAATAATTCCAATCCTTTTTCCAGAAGGTGATAAAAAACCTTCTGGAAACGAAGTGGAGCCTAAAGGCATAAAACTTAATCCGGCGCCAGCGATAGCGGTTGTTTTTATAAAATTCCTGCGATTGTAATTTGTTGTATTCTTCAAAATTTTAAATTTTATCAATAATTCGGATGTTGAACTAAAGCGCCGTTAGATCTATCTATTTCTATCTGGGGAATTGGAAAAGGCCAGCTGTTTTCACCAGCGTTTACCCCTTGATCTGCAAAACCGTATTCTTCATAGTAGGCCTTCATCGTGGAAGCGTAATCTCCCCATCTAATGAGGTCATATAACCTCAATCCCTCAAGAGCCAATTCTAGTCTACGCTCTTTTTTTATCGCTTCATATATATCATCTGAGGCTTTAATAGCATAATTTGCTTCAAAGGTAGCGTCATCAATATCTAATAAGCCTTCTTCAAACAATCTATAAATGGCTGCTTCATCCGTTTTGGAAGTAGTTACAAAAGCTCTTCTTCTCACCTGGTTTACACTTTCCAATACTTCTGCGGTACTCCCTCCTGTTTTGAACAAAGATTCGGCATAAATCAGTAAGATTTCCGAATATCTCATCCAATAAGGTTGCCAGTTACTCATCAGTAAATTGTTCTGTTGACGGTATTGCTGGGGAACAAAAGCCTTACGACTATGCTGCAGGGAAAATTCGTTATAATAGCCTCTATAATTATGCACTTCCTCGCCTCCTGAGGAGGTAGGGAAAATATCGTTATGGCTTATTATGGTAAACATTTTTCGTGGATCTGCAGGATTATAAGCTGCTGCCAAATCTTTGGTAGGAGTATTACCACCATATCCTCCTACATTATTACGCCCCACATTCATAATAGCGGCAGCGTCACCTCCAAGGCCAAAAGCAGGATCATAATTTCGCAAAACCCCAAAAATTACTTCTGTTGAAAATGGGCCAACAGTATAATCACCACGATACAAATCCTGAAAATCAGGCAGTAAATTTAGATTTCCGTTTTCAATGATTTCTTGTGAAGCATTAACGGCGATTGAATATTCTGCCATAGCATCACCTTCCATCCGTCCCTGTTCCATTATTCCGGCAAAAAACAGAGCTGCCCGGGCCTTTAGACCGTATGCCGCATCTTTAGTTGCTCTTCCTTTTTCAGTAGCCACCGGGATTGCCTGGAGTCGGGGAAATGCCTGTTCATTAATAGCATCATCCAGGTCCTTGTAAAGCTGGTCCCTAAGTTGCTGAATAGTTGCTTTTTCTTTACGGGTATCAGGAGATTCCACCGTAAGAACTAAAGGAACTTCCTTAAAAACAGTAATCAGATCAAAATAATACCACGCCCTTAGGAACTTCACTTCTGAAATAAAGCGAGCCAGTTCTTCTTCCGATAGACCATTCTCTACAAACCTTTCTCCATTGCGTTCAAAGGCATCCAGGGCTACATTGCATTTTCCTATTCCCCGATATCTATTATTCCAGGTTTCGAAAAGTAACGCATTGGATGGCAATGGCCTTCCTGTTCCCACTTCAAAGGTTTGTGGTCTGTCTCCAGGATCAGAACCACCTCCATTGGCATTGTCCACCACTTCTTCTCCTACAGCAATTTTGTTTACCGTATATCCCCAACCATCCAGCATAGGCTGATAAGAGCTGGTAACCAGTTTCAAGGCTGCATCAGGGCTTATTACGTACTGATCTTCAGTTAATACTCCATTGGGATCCCTCTCAAGAAAATCCTTAGAACACGATGATATCACTATCATAGTAATGAAGGTCAATATCACTAGTGAATATTTGTTCATAATAGTATATTTAATTCGTTTATTTTTTGTTTAAAAGGAGGCATTGATTCCTAACATCACAGAAGAAGCTTGAGGATAATACCCTTGATCAACTCCCATACTAAGTGGAGAGCCACTTCCTATTTCAGGATCCAGCCCGGAATAACCTGTTAGAGTCAACAAATTATAACCTCCAGCGTAAATGCGGATTTTCTGAATGTCTGCCTGTCCTATTAAGGAGGCTGGCAGCGTGTAACCCAGCTGAATATTCTTTACTCGTAAATAAGAGCCATCTTCCACTAACCAATCAGAAATTTGCATATTGTTTTGGTTATTCGCATTTATCTGGAACTGAGAATTGCTTGGGTTTGTAGGTGACCATGCTTGATCCATCAAGTCTTTTGGGGCATTATACCAACCCACTCCAGACCTCATATCTATTTTTGAAATATTAACAATTTCGTTCCCCAAAGTTCCCTGCATCAGGATTTGCAGATCAAAGTTTTTATATTCCCCTCCTAATCTTAATCCATAGGTGAGGTCAGGAAAAGGGTCCCCAATATACGTCCTGTCTTCATCATTGATAATCCCGTCATTATTTGTGTCTACAAAACGTAGATCTCCGGGTCTCGCATCATTTTGTACATAGGAATCTACTTCTGCCTGAGACTGGAAAATCCCAGCTGTTTTGAATCCATAGAAATATCCAATGGGCATACCTTCTTCTGTCATAGTGGTAGTATAACTGCTTAGTCCAGTTACCACCGCTTATGGGCTCTCCCTGCCCTAGACTTATAACTTTATTGGAAACCGTGGATGCATTAGCTGAAATAGAATAACTGAAATCCCCGAGCTAATCCCGATAGGTTATTTCTGATTCAAAACCTCTGTTGCGAATTTCCCCAGCATTGGACCAGGGGCTATTGGGATAACCTAAATACGACGGAATGGGAACACTTAGTAACATTCCTTCTGTGTTTTTTTGGTAATAATCCAATACCACACTTAAACGATTCCTGAAAAAAGATAAATCCAGCCCTATATCAACTTGTTTTGTTTCTTCCCAACGGATATCCTGGTTACCTATATAATTAACTCCTCCCATAAGTTGTGGCACATAAGAGCTTCCAAAGAGAAAGTACCCCATATTACCAGAATAGGTACTCAGGTAAGCCCCTCTGCTTATATTTTGATTACCTATTTCTCCCCAACTGGCTCTTAACTTTCCAAAGCTTAGCCAGGAGGCATCTTGCATAAAAGATTCTTCTGAAAAATTCCATCCTACAGACAAGGAAGGGAAAGCACCCCATTTATTGTCAGGCCCAAAATTGGAAGAACCGTCATACCTAAAATTAGCAGTCAACATATAGCGTTCATCATAGGAGTAGAACAACCTACTAAAATAGGAATGAAGAGTGCTGCCCCATTTTGTACCTGAAGCTTGTGGATTAATACTACCTCCACTAATTATTCGTTGACTGGGATCATTGGAAACAAATCCCTCACGCGATGCTCCAGTAGATTCTCCCTGCCATTCCTCTGCTGATGTTCCTACTAGCGCAGAAATTTTATGAATACCGAATTGCTTATCAAAGGATAATGTATTTTCTATCTGGTAATAATTGTTTTTACTTATACTTTTCCCTACGACGGCATTTGAGCTGAATTGATCTCCATCAAGAAAATATTCAGGAGTAAACGAATCCGAAGCTCCTCTCGATAAATCAATACCAATATTTGTACGCCATTTTAACCACTCAGCAAATTGAATATCTATGGCTCCCCCTCCTTTTATACCAATTCCTTCCCATTTGTTCTCATTGTAAATAGCAGTTTGTGCCACTGGATTGTGTTTATTGGAAAACAACACAGGACTGTATAAGGACCAGGGGTTGTTTGGATCTATTCTGTCAAGAAAAAAAGAGTCATTCATAAACTCGGGAATATCCGTCAAATTTGTCCTGTAGACGGGAGAAATTGGATCAGCTACAAAAGCGATGAAAGCAGTATTGAAACCGGGACTATTCTCTAATACATTTCCTCGCTCTTCGTTAACAATCGAGATATTTCCTGATATATTTAACCAGTCCTTTGGTTTGTGGTTGAAATTCGTTCTCCACGATAAGCGTTCATAATCCGAGCCTTTAATGATCCCCTCCTGATCCATATAACTCAAGCTGCTCCTGTACCTTAAATTCTTTGCACCCCCGGAGAAAGAAAGGTTGTAGTTTTGAACCATTGCATTTTCATTTTCAATTTCCTTCCACCAGTTAGTTCCTTCTTCAGATCCGGTGTTCGTTCTTAAAAACTGAAGAACCGCAGCCTGTTGATCCTGGGAAAAAAACGGATCTAAACCAGCATTCACGTTGGCCAGGTTCTTGTATTCCATAAACTGGGCAGCGTTCATCATATCATAGGTTTTTATGGGATTTTGGAATCCTGTATAACTATCAAAGGTTATCAGGTTGCTTTCCACTCCTTCTGAAGAACCTTTAGTAGTTATCATAATCACTCCATTGGCTGCCCTTGCTCCATAAATGGAGGTAGAAGATGCATCCTTTAATATATCCATGGAAGCTATATCATTTGGATTCAGCCAGCCAATATCAGATTGAGGCAACCCATCAACCACATAAAGAGGGTCGTTATTATTCACGGTTCCAACTCCTCTGATTCGAACTGCGGGAGGTGTTCCAGGGCTTCCTCCCGTGGAGGTAACTGTCACTCCTGCGGATTGACCTTGCAAAGCTTCGGCTGCACTTCGAATAGGCATATTTTCCATATCCTCCCCACCTACCTGACTAACAGATCCAGTTACTTCACGCCTCAATTGGGTTCCATAGCCAACTACAACTACCTCTTCCAAAGCTTCAGAATCTTCTTCCAGTTGAATCGTGAACATACGGCTATCACCTACCGTCCTTCGTGCTACTTTCATTCCTATATAAGAAAATACCAAAATAGATTCTGTGGAGTTTACTTCAATAATGAAGTTTCCGTCAAAATCAGTTACAACCCCATTATTGGTCCCTTCTTCCTGAACAGTGACCCCCGGGAGAGGCATTCCGTTAGAATCTGTCACAACTCCCTCTACACTGAATTGAGCAGCGGACAGGTGTTTCCCAGATTGCTTAACTTTAACAGGAGAATCTAATGCTATAGCTATATTATTACCAATCAGCTTTAATTCATATGGAGTTCTTCTTGAAATTTCATTTAAAACTTCATCTATATCTCTTCTTTCAAATCTAAATGTGCCTAATAATGGGGTGGTAAGTTTGATCTCACTCCCATAGGCAAATTTAAAATCGGTTTGTGATTCCACTTCCTTTACAATTACCTGAAGTGTTGGATTTTTTACTGTAAAAGTGATTTGTTGAGGATTTATCAACAAGGGGATGGAAAAAAACAGTGTTAAGAGTAATTTGTTCATACTTAATTGTTAAATTTGAAATACAGAAAGCCGACGACACACCTGTGTCGGCAATACTTTTGTTTAATAATTAAAGGGTCATCTATTTGACGGTGGAGACCCTTTTTTTAATTCGTTATGACTTTTATTTCCTTCGTTTCTTTGTTTATTTCATAATTTTTGTGTGTTATTACAGACAATAGATTTAGTATTTGTTCCAGGGAATCTTCCTTGTTTATTCGCATTGTTACCCTCAAATCCGGTTCATAAACATTTCTTGCAAAACGGTACCCATATTGCTTTTCAAGAAAATTAGAGAGTTTGCCCATAGGAATATAATCGAGGTCTACAAAGGACTTCCCGGGCTTAAAGGAGATTTCAGAATCAAGTTTGCCCACCACAACTTTTCCGTTTTCATAAACAAGACTCTCCCCTTCGATGAGCGACCATTTTCCTCGAAGATCTTTTGCGGTAATAAGAAGTCTTCCTGTAAATAAGGATACCGTAGTTTGAACCTTATTTGGACTCTCGGTTATTAAAAAAGAAGTCCCGAGAGCTATTGTTGTTATATGCTCTGTCGTAACCCTGAATTGCGCTAGCGAGTCTTCTTTTACATCAAAGAAAGCCTCTCCTTTTAGGTCTACATTTCGGGAGTTTTTAAAATTCTTCTCATAATGAAGTTCAGAACCCTGTTTTAGCATTACCAGAGTGCCATCGGGTAAATTCACTTCCTTATCAACCTGTGAAAAGTTTTGAACCCTTATTTGTGAATTAGAAAACTCTATGAATAAATAGCTGGTAAAAAGCAGAACTACAGCTGCTGCAGCCAATCCAGCTCTAAAATAATTAGGAGAAGATCGTTTCTCCCTGCTTTTCAATACAGAATGAAACCTTTTCCATGAATCATCAATATGTTCCCGGGCTAAGGGTTCAACAGGAGTATCCCAAGCTCTTGAGAATTTATCCTCATTATTATATTCGCCGTTCTTCACTTAATATGTTAAAGGTATCTACTACTATAACAATTGAGAAAAAGAAAGTTCCTATAGTTAAATGTTAAAATTGTGATTTTTTTATTTCTTTTTGAATTTGCTGTTGTGCCTGATAGATATGGTTGGCTATCGTTCTTTTAGAAATGGAGAGATATTCCGCTATCTCTGAATAGGTTAGGTTTTCAATTTTGTGAAGTAAAAATATTTCTTTTCTCTTTTTGGGCAGCCTCTGAATAATAGAAAATAATCTCGCCCGATTATTATTGTCCCCTGGGACATCCTTTTCCTCTTCCACGCTCTCGCACTCAAAATGAGATAAATCCCGCGCCTCACGCTTTAGATGGTTTATAATTAGATTTTTACAAATAACAAAAAGTTGTTTGTCAAGTAATACTTCCTCCTCCAACTGATCTTTTTTCTCCCATACTAATAGAAAAGTTTGTTGGACAAAATCATCCGGCTCCAGGGTTTGTAAGCCGAACCTTTTCGCATAAGAAAATATTTTGGAATAATAGTTCTTATATATCTTTTCCAGGGCACTAACATCTCCCCTTTTTAAAGATTTTACTAAAAAAGTATCCACTTTTTTCAAAAGTATTTTTTTTAAACTTACTCATAAGTAAAACAAAATGAAAGTTTTTAATAAAAATCTTTCTATTACATCAAAAATTTATTAAAGTCAAAGTGAAAGACAAAAAATTTATTAATTGCACGCAAGAAAAAAGATGCTTTTAATTGAAAACGTCCATTTTCATATTAACAATAAATATTCGAAAGTTGAAATGTGGTGGAACTATGGCTAGAACTTCAGATTAAAATGGAATAAAAACCCAGAAAGAAGATTTTAAACCTCTTCAGCTTTTGATGTGAAGCAATTAAATTCAAGTAATATTCGGTCAATAGCATCTTATGTAACGAAATACGTAACAAAGAATGATGCAAAGTTTAAATCAGGTTTGGAATTGTTCTAAGCGTGTTTCCGAACTCTACACAGACTTTTTATACTACTACAGAGTTACAGATCAATTTAAGCGTTTAAATGCTGTTCTAAAAGAGTTTGAAGTAAAAGATCATATGGAACATCCATTTCTAAAAATCAAAATGATTGACTTGAATAGAAATACTTTGCCCTTATATAGAAGATTGGATGAATAAAACAAATTCTTGAATAAATAAAAAAAGGATCAATCATGTAAAAATAAGCTTATTAAAAAATATATCTAAATCCGATTTTTCCGAAAAAACTTCAGAATCTTCCTCAATTACTTTTTTAAGAAGTACTCGTACAATATTATCAAGCTGGGAAGAAGTCTGCTTGAGTTTATCGTTCGAATATTTCTTATGTAATTTTTGACCATGGACAAATTTTGATCTTATTGCATAACACTCTTTTATTGTTTTAAACGTTTTAAGTTTTTCAAAATCATCTTTTAAGTAAAAGGAAACTCTTTCAGATACTTTATGGGTAACTTCTGAATTATCAGTTGTAAATAAGGTTTCTAAAATGCCAATGTAAAATGAGATTTTAAGAGGTAAAAAGGAATTTGATCTGGCTACTGTTAAGAACATAATAGCCCTTTGTATGCGATTAGTACTATGATATAATAAATAATTAATATCCCCAGGTGTTATATTTCCGAGGTTTTGATTTGGTTTATTAGAAATAGTTTCATCAGGTAAATCATTATTCTGTAACTCAATTATTTTTTCTGTTATCTCGATTGATTGTAAAATCTCCTGAATAGTAAATATTCCATCTTTGTACAGGCCTTCTGAATTACTAAAAAAGATTGTTCTTGAACGATTAAAAAAATTATTCGTCTTATTCGAAATATCAAGATATTCTCTGGTGTTACAACTACAATCCTTTATAAACCAAAGATTAGATATTATCGTCTGAAAATATTCCAAGAATTTTTCAGAATTTCTAATTCTAACCTCAGGCGTTTCATTTTCATCAATAGCGTTATAAAAGTACGGAGTGTTTTCTAGTGGTGGTAAATGATTTATTCCAAAGTGGTAGACAGAATTTTTACTTTCAAAAACTTTTTTTAGAAAAGTGTCTTTATCGGAGAATTTTGAAAATCCAAAATCAATATCAAAATTTTTTTCTTTAATTCTAAGATATCGTGTAGAACAAATGAATAATTCACTCATAATGATAAACTAAAATAGATTATATACAACTCAAATATATTCTTTTATGGGTAATATTCATTCCGATCATCTTTATATGTATTGTTTTAACTTTATTCCACCCCTCATTCCGCCCCTAAAATAAAAAAAGCCCCACAAACGCAATGTTTATAGGGCTTTTCAGGCATTAAAAGTGGTCCCACCTGGGCTCGAACCAGGGACCACCTGATTATGAGAAGTTGAAATTGATTTTCTTTAAGTTGCATTTATATTCTTATATATTGATTGTCAGTAATTTATGATTTTTTATTAGGTAGCAATTTTCATATATTTTACCTTTAAGGGGCAATTTGTTGTACCTATGTTGTACCCGTTTTTAGGAATAATATGATAAACGTCAGGATAGTTTTACGGAAAAAAAGGCTCTCTAACGGGGAATTTCCGGTGTGCCTTAGGGTTACGAAAGACAGAAAAACAAAATATTTCAAAACTCTTTTTAACGCTACAGAAGAAGAGTGGAATTCCACTACAGGAAAGTTTAATAAACGAAATAATAATTACCTTCAGAACAATAGGCTTTTAATTAAATTCCAGGATCGAGCGTTAGAAATTCTTGGGGAATTAAAGATTGAAAGCGACGACTTTACTTTGGATGATTTTGAGAAGAATTATCGAGTGGTCACAAATCCGGTACAAAATAACGTTTTTACGTTCTGGAATGAGATTATAGAAGAAATGACCCAGGCAGGAAGAATGGGAAATGCCAGGATAAACCGCGAGGCCTATAAATCGATTTTAAAATTTAATAGAACAAAAAACCTGACATTTAAAAACATTACCCCAACTTTTCTAAACAAATATGAAGTTCATATGCGGGCAAGAGGCGGTACCGATGGCGGTATAGGAGTTCCTATGCGTGCCTTGAGAGCTCTCTATAATTTTGCCATTGAACGAAACATGGTTAAAGAGGAATATTATCCATTTAAAATCTATAAGATTTCGAAATTGAAAGGGAAAGGATTGAAAAAAGCATTGAGTATGGAGCAAGTGAAGAAAATAGTCTCACTTGACCTGGAGCAACATCCCTGGTTGACCAACAGCCGTAATTTCTTTGTCTTTAGCTTTTATACCCGAGGGATGAACTTTGCCGACATGATGAAACTGGAGTGGAAACAAATTGATGAAGACAAGATATATTATACCAGGTCCAAAACCAAAGGCACCTTCATTATTAAAATTGTTTCTCCAGTTCAAGACATCCTGAACTTCTATAAAGAACAGAAACGAGATACGAAGTATGTCTTTCCCATTCTCTTACACGATAACCTTACCCCCTCCCAGGTTGCAAACAGAAAACATAAAGTACTTCAAAGATATAATCTTCAATTGAAGGAAATTGCTGAAATCTGTGGGATTAATAAAACACTAAGTAGTTACGTAGCCAGGCACAGTTTCGCGAATTGTATGAAGCAAAAAGGCGTAGCAACTGATATCATCAGCGAATCTTTGGGACATCAAAATATGGCCGTTACCCAAGCTTATTTAAAGGAGCTTGATAGTTCCGTACTGGATGACGCCGTTGAACTTCTAATTTAAGACCTATGATGAAATCTTTGCACTCATTACTTTTAATATTCGCCAGGCGTAGCTTTGAAAATTGTCTCAAGGAAATATTCTGCTCTTCCTAAAAAGTTAATTTAGATTTTTTAGATTGACAAATTAATAACTTTTATGGGAGTTCAATGCCTGAACAATAGTAGTAATGGTGAGTATAAATACTATTAAAAAACATATTACAGGTATCATCTTTATACCATTAATAAGATAAATTTGAATCAGAAAAAATATATTTAAAATAATAGGTGAGAATAAAATAGTTAAGAAAGCAATACCCGCTGGGATTTTTAGAAGTCCGCTCACCTTTTCATTTTCATATTGGTAATTAAGAATATGATGAAGTAACGAAAAAGGTTTTATAATATTTATTGTATCTGTAGTAGCACCTAAGCTAAACATTCTCCTACTTACAGTTTCAAACAATGGGATAAGGTTAATATTGTTATTCCACAAGGTTATATTCTGAAGATATAGAAATGAAAAAATTAACTACAAAAAATTCGAAATAACACTGGAATCCTTAATCCCAAAAAAGGATTCTAAATTCAACACCTCAGAACCTTCTAAAAGGACTAAAAAATAAATAGTTACAACGGTTATCATCCCCAATGAATTTTGGGTGATTTTTTTATTATTAGACCTGATGTTCTCCGTAATTAAAGAATGGTAATTGATCAAATAATTTTCATTATTAATTTCCTGATCTTCTTTATAAGCTCTGAAGATTTTATCCGCGTCAATACGAATCTTATCTAAATCTTTACTCATTCCACATTTTTATGAAAAAATTTGTCTCCTTTTGATTGGTTATGATATGAGCAAAGGAGGTCTCCATTATCCAAAGTAGTTTTACCCCCTTTCGCGTGCGGGATTACGTGATCTGCTTGGTACTGTGACCAACTAACTTTTGCTTCTTTCTCTGGCTTACCATCTCTCAAGCATTGCTGACATAGTCCCTTTCCTTTTCTATAAATTAGAATCCGGTCAAGTTCTGAAAAAGCTCTTTTGCTGTCCTTTTCTAATAATTCAAAATCAATCTCCTTTACATATTCAAAAAAGAGTTGTCGCATTATCCTGTCTCTAACTTCTAAATCGTGCTCCCCCTGCTGTCTACGATTACTAAATGTGAGCATATCATTGTCTTCAGAATCTTCATAGGTTTTCCAGCGAGTATGAAAATCATAAATAAAATCTCTCACCACTTCCTGTGTAGGTTCGTTTAAAACATAATACATTCTAAGATGCCTGATGAGCATATATACCGAAATAATAAAGTATTCTACTGAGAGTTCTTTAATGCCGTTTTTATGATCCAGCATTGGGTCATCCATAAAAATGGAATAGAATGCTTTTAAATTTCTAATTACCTCCTTTGCAACATGTTCATTTTCGTAACTATAATCACCAATCCCTTTTGATATTTTTTCTTCCTCAATAAATTCGGTAATTTTTTTATCGCTTAAATCGGCATATCCTCCATTTTTTTCAATTAGAATAAACCTAGCCATAAATTGGAGATGCTTCATTCTTCCATTATCTACATTTAATAAGCTGAAAAAATCCATTTTATCAGGATTAGAATCAATTGGCTCATAATTTTCATAATCAAAAGTCAAGTCATCAGCATATTTTACTATAAAGTTCCGGCTTAAGCTAGATAACTGGGCGTGAGCTACCTCCATGTAATTGAGAGTCTCACCTTGCTGGAGTCTCCAGAAGATTTCCGTAGCAATTATCTGATGTTCTACGTTTTGAGGCTCATCAATATTTTTAATTACATCAGCCTCATATTTAAGAGATTTATCTATAAACTTCCGTACATCAGTATCAAGGTCTTTGTAGTATTTTCCTGCCAAGTCATCACTTAGATCTTCTAAACTTTTCGGTAATTTATAGTTGTTAGCAAAGAAATCCTGAACAGTGGTAATACGTTGCTGTCCATCAACAATTTCAAAAACAGTAGTATTTTCGCCTAATCGCACCTCCCTAATTACCAATTTAGGGATATAATATCGGCGGAATAAACTATCCATTAAAGCCTGTTTCTTTTTGCGATTCCATACCACCTTGCGCTGGTAAGGTGGACGAGTTACAAAATCTTCTTTATAATCATAGAAATCTTTAATACTGATTTCTTTAGAGGTTATTATGTACTCGGATTGTGGATTGAATGCCATATTCTATTTTTTCTACTCTTTAATTCTAATTAATGAGCCCTTTATGAGCCCTTGTCCATACTCTTATTATAAACATTGAGCCCTTCATTAGATTGAATAATAAGGTAATTTTAATCTATTCTAGTTTGTTCTTAATCTGTTCTAGGTCTGTTCTAGTCTGTTTTAATCTGTTCAACTCTGTCTTATTCTGTTCTAGTTTGTTCTAGTGTGTATATTTTAATTAAGCCCTTATCAAGCCCTTTAGGTATTTCGTTATGAGCCCACATTGAGCCCTTTTAAAACATAAACAGTACCTACTCCTGTGGTTCCTACTTTTTCAATAAAATTATTTTCCAAATCATTTAAATATCTGGTTGCAGTAGCTTTGCTAACATTACAAATATTTTGAACTTGTGAATTTGTAATAGTTTCATTTGCTTGAATATGAAGAACTATTTGCCTAAGTTCTTTTTTGACACCCATCTCTTTAAGGCCTTCATCAGAATATTTAAAAAGTTCTACTTGAAAATCGGGAGGATCATTGGAAAAAATCGGAGGCGCAATTTTATGTTCTTTGCAAGCGTTAATTATTTTAATAGTCCCCCGCCCCCAGGATTCAATATAACCAGCTCTAAATAATGCATTTGCTATATCAGGATTAAAAGGTTTGGAAGGATGTTTTCGTATTAATCTATCTACAGTCCAATTTTCTGGTAACTGCCCTTCATTCCAGAATATGATTTTATCACGATAAACACTTATTTGAATAGGGATACCACTACTATAATCTTTATGTGCAATAGCATTCAATAATGCTTCGCGAATTGCATCCTGCGGGAAAGTGAATTTTTCTTCCCTACTCCCTTCTTTATATGAAATAGTGGCTGTATCATACTTGGTTCTCAACAAGTCCAATGCCTCTTCCGCTTGTTCTATAAGGTTCCCTTTTACTTCATCCTGAAACTTTAAATCATCATCAGATTCAAAAAAGCCAATCTTAATATAAGCCCCTGTGACATATTTTTCAGGGTTTGGATGAAACAGAAGTATTGCCCCACGTTTCAACATTTTCTCCTCTTCAAGATAGAGATGCAGACTCTCTAATAACTCCTGATTGCTTTCCTGTAAATCTTCTGGCTCTAACCTATTGCTTTTTGCCGCTTTAGATTTAAAAAACGTAAAAGTCCCATCTTTAAGATCTCTAACTTCTATATTTGGAACTTGCACCCCATCCCATTTTTTACCTTGGCGCTCCAATAAAAATTTGGTTAGAGCGGCACCCTTTAATTCCTGTAAAGTGCTTCCGGAACGGTAATAATATTTACCTCTTAAACTTATAGGAAAAGGATATGGTTCTACTACGATTTCCAGATACTCGTTATTCCCTTCTGTATGAAGATTTACATCCAGCATCAACCCTAATATATCTCGTGCTTGGTTAGGAATATCTTCCAGTAATTTTCTAGCGTTGGATAAATGTTTTACCTGTCCATCATCCTTTTTTCCGATAAATAAGATGCCACCTTGGGCATTGGCAAAACCACAAACCCATTTAAAATATTCCTCTCGCCAGGATTCTTTCCATTCTATATTCTGTGATTCTCGGTTCATAAATAATCAGCTATTTTATTTCAAAATGGAGAATTTACTCCTCTACTTCTTCTTCATTTCTAGATCAACTGTTTATCTTTTATAAAATCAATCATTTTCGCGGTTACACTTTCACTAAACTTTTCCGCCTTGTTTTTATATTTTTTTTCTATCATAGGCCAGTTCTGCATTGCTGTTCTAATAGCGTCAAGGTTATCGGTGTGTAATTTGCTCATACAGCGATAAACAGTATTTAAAAGCTCGATTTTATAAATATCGTTTTTTATAAAAGGTTCCTGGTAAATAGAAAGGAGTTGGGTTAATGACTTGTTATATTGTTGATTCTCTTCTAATTTGATCCAATTTTGTAATTCTTTTTTAGTCTCAGGTTTCACCCTGTAAACCTTCTTTCCAGATTCTAATTCAAGTTTAAAAAGGAATGGATTTGCCTCAATGTTTTCAGCGATAGTTTCTGAAAACATTCCCCAAGGTCTTTCTTCAAATTTCACGTTCTTAAAACGTTTTTCTTTAAATATTTGCTGAAGATTACTTGTCGTCTTCTGAATACCAGTTTTACCATGAGTAATACCGATTGTTTCTTCTTCAATTAATTGAATTGCCGCTATCTCCTTATAAAGATTGACGTGCTCAAAAAGTGAATCTACAAATTCTGAATTCCTTTGATAGGCTGTTTCTTCCTCCGCAGCCATATCTATCTGTTCATTTATTTTATTGTTAGATTCTTTGACTGTTACCTGCCCATTCATTAACATAGGCAACAACCAATCCCGGAGTTCTGCGAGATCTTGGTTTTGCTGAGAATTTATCTTTAATTTTAAATATAAGGGGTCTGAAATTTTCTTATACTCGTTAATTATTTCCTGGGGAGGAATAATAACTTTTAAACTAAACAAATCGTCTTTAGTGATTGAGCCAAAGGTAGTTCCGGAATTATTTCTTGATTCAAAAATCTGTTTGAAATAACTCATTTGCTGCCAGAGATAAGTATTAGATCCTGTTTTTTCACGTAATGCAGCTAAACCCCTGCCAATACAACACCCTATCAGTGCTTGATTTAAAGTTCCTACTGGAGCTCTAACTGATAGCAAAATATCATTTTCCTTAGCCATTCTTGAAGGAAGTATTGTATATTTCCTTATACTTGGATATCTATCCCCAAAATCGGTAGATCCTTGAAAGAAGACCTCACCCATCCCCTCTTCATTGTATGAACTTCCTGCTGGAGATTGGCCCATCGTTATTTTAGCAATATTACTAAGAACACCATCATCCCAACCCTTAGGAATCCTCCTTTTTAATTGTTCACTATAAAACATTGCACCTCCAGAGGCTTTATAAGGTTTGCCCGCTAACTGGGGTTGGCCGATAGTTTTGGCATAGTTTGAAGACATAGGAAAATCAAACTGCACAAACCAATAATCGTAAATGAGTTTGGCAATTTCATTTAAATCAATATTTATTTTATTATTCAGTTCTATTTTGGCATCTAAATCTGAAAGGACTTTTGATATTTTTTTTTGGTCAGACAAACTTCTATCTATCACATCGATTTCTCCAAAGTTTTTTAAAATTATTCTTGGTAATGCACTACCTGAAACATATTTTTTAGATACAGTTCTTTTGACAGATTTAGTTTGAAGATAATACTTCAAATAATGGGGATGAACCTTGTCCAGATCCGGTCTCAAAATTCCAATAGAGGATAAAACTGCCTGATTTATTTCTTTGTCAATAACAAAAACATGTTTAAGATAACTTCCATCTTTTGCAATTAACACATCATTAATTAACGGTTTACAATCACCTTTAACTAATTTTAAATAGTCATTAAAAGATACATATTTGGAGTCCGAATAATCAAACCCATTTTCTCTCATATTCTTTACTGAGAGCATTGGAATGCCCTCTCCTACTCCAACTGGACTATAGTGTGATCCATCTGTAATTTTTTTACAAAGGGTATTTAATTTTACTAAATTTAATTTATTCATATTTTAACGCTTGCAAATTTTTTCCAATCTCATCTTCTATTTCTTTACTTTTAGAAAATAATGAAGCTAGGTTGCTTTCATAAGCCTGAATTTTTGCTTGGAAATCCTGAGCAGTTATATCACTATATTCAATTTGTACTTCAAAATATTGTCCCGCATTTAGAGAATAATTTTTAGTTTTTAATTTCTCATAATCTACCACCACAGAAAAATCATCAACTACATCTTTGTTCACAAACGTGCTTATAATTTTCTGCTCCTCTTCTCGTGATAGTACCGTTTTTTGAGCTTTACCTTCTTTAACCATCGTTCCCAAGCCACTAGCATCAATTAGAACAACTTTATCGTCATTGGCTTTGTCAAAAAATACAATTGATACATTAGTACCCGTCGTGGCAAAAATATTAGAGGGCATACTCACCACTCCGGCAAGCATTTTATGCTCCACCAATTGCTGTCGTATCTTTCTATCGATCCCAGATTGCGCCGTAATAAAACTAGGTGGGTACCACCACAGCTGCTTTACCTGTTTTCTCGGCTAATGAAAACATGATATGTTGCAGGAACAAGCTGTAAATGGCCATTTTATTTTTAGCCTTTTCAGGTACATTGGGGATACCTGCAAAAAAGCGATTCTGATTTATTTTTTTCTTAAGCTCATCTATATCATCGCTAAAGTCCAGCTTAAACGGCGGATTGCTCACGATATAATCAAACTTACGGAGGTGACCATTCTCTCTGTGGTAAGGGGCAGTCATAGTATTGCCCTGAATCACATTCCCAATACTATGAACCAAATTATTAAGAATTAAATTAAGTCTCAGCAGGTTTGATGATTTTTGCGAAATATCCTGGGAATATACTGTACACTTTTTAGGCCCAATGGCGTGCGCCAGATTCATAAGCAAAGTTCCACTACCCGCACTGGGGTCATAAATGGTAACATTATTTTCAGGTTCCGGCACCAATATGGCGGCCATAATTTTTGATACCGCCTGGGGGGTATAATATTCGGCATACTTACCACCTGAATCATTATTATAGTCTTTAATGAGGTATTCAAAAATTGTAGAGAAGAAGTCAAAGCCTTCTTCCATGATTTCTTCAAAATTTACGTGTACCAGTTTGTTGATGATGGCACGTGCAAAATCGTCCCGCTTGCTTGCATCTTTTACAAATTCGGTAATCCGGTCAAACAATTGGATTTTTGAACCCCCTTCTGTAGTAACAGAGAATATCCCTGAGTTCATTTGCCCAATATCAATAAGGGTATCATCTAAAGTTTGTGCAAAATCAGATTCATTTTGACGGTTAAAAAGCACCGTAATTAGATGCCTGGGAAACAAAAATGCCGCATTACTTTCTAGCTCAAACTGTAGCAAACGATATTCATCATCATCCATTTTAGCAAGCTGCTCTTGCCACTTCTTCCCTTTAGTTAGTCCGGGTTTTGCTTTTTTAAGCTGAAAGGTAAACTTGTCATTAAGGTATTTATACAAAAATGCCTGTGTAATGATATCAAACTCACTACTGCTATTCCCTAAGCCATACCCGGCACATACAGCCTTTAGGTCATCAATCAAGGTTTTGGTTTTTATAGTATTCTCTAGAGTCATATTCTATTTCAATTATTTCTATTAAGCTTAGACAAGCTTATCTTGATATTTAAGTACTAAGCGGGTCGCTCATAGTATTCATCTAAGTATTCTTTTACAATAATATCTGAGACAAAAAGGACAGTCTCATAATCCAACTTTTGATTAAGCGTTTCATTAAACTCTTTCATAACCATACGGGCTACCTCGCGTTTAAAATAGTTCTCGTTATTCAAACTATCCTGACGTTGTAAAACAGTAAGATCGGTTTGCTCCTTTATGCGTTGCAAAGCTTTCATTATCTGTGATTTAATTTTTGAAGGTTTTCCTGCTTCCAACAACCTCTTTTCAGTTCTAGCATATTTAGAATCCCCATCATACTTGGATTTTAATAAATCATTTTTCCTGTTAAGCTCTTTTACTTTGTTGTGTATTTGTCTCAAGGATTGCAAATTCTCTTGCATTTCTTCCTGACTTATCTCATTCAAGTTTTTGTTTTGAAAGAGTCTGCGAAGTTCGTCATATAAACTTACCCATTGGGGATCTTTGGTGTCAAAATTATTGGCTAAACCTTCTCGAGTTTTCTTTAGGATGTCTTTGAGTTTATCAGCCAGAACAAGTTCTTCCTCTCCTATTTTCTTAAAATTAAACAGAATATCTTCTAAAGCGACGTTTAGGAGGTTTCCCATTTCCTCATTGTGCTCAAAAGCGTGTTTGGCATTAATTAATTGTAGACGATTCGCTGCCTCATTTCGTAGGGTGCTGAGCCGTCTAAAATCTAACTCTTCCAACAGCTCGTATTCGCCAACCAACCTTATAATATTATATAAAGCCCTCGAATTTTCAAGTGCCTTTTTAATTTCGAGCATCGTCTTTCTATCATCGATCTGTGAAATCTGTTGCTGAAAGATTTCGGCATTTTTCAGGTCATAATCAACCAGTGTCTCTTTTATCTGCTGAATTGAAGCCAACATTTCCTCTCTGGACATAAAAAGATTGGAATAACTTCCCATTTCATCGCCTAAGGTTTCCTGAAGCTCATCAAAATACGCTCTGTTTGTAGCATCAAATTCGGTAGAGATATCAGCAAAATCTACTACATATCCGTAACGATAGGTTTTGTAAGTTCTATTAACCCGAGTTAAAGCCTGTAACAGATTATGCTTCCTAATTAAACGTCCCAAATATAATTTCTTCAGACGTTTGGCATCAAAACCAGTAAGCAACATATTATAAACAAAAAGAAAATCTACTTTTCCTGCTTTAAAAGCATCCCGCCAACGTGCCAAATCTTCTTTTGAACCGGAGTCGTAAAGGATCAAAGCGGCAACTTTCGGCTTGTACGATTCTTTACGTTTTGCTTTATAAGATTCCGGCTCTTCAGCTGCTAAAATTAATTCTTCCTGTTCAGCTGAATGTTCTATGTCTTCAAAACCACGACCGTATTTTTTCTTAAAAATTTTATATAGTTCCTCTGCTTGCTCGCTGCTGTCGCAAATGACCATTCCCCCAAGGTCATTATCATCATGTCTGGACCTGAATTGCTCAAAATCATCTACAATGTAATCGAGCATAGGTTCAACAAAGGATGGATGTGCATACAGTTTTTTCTTGTCGGTATCTCCTTTTCTAATATCAATTTGATCTAAAGCTTTTTTCAGCTTAATTTGATATTCTGTTGCTATCTCCTCACGTATTAGCCTCAAGGTATAACCATCTGCAATGGACTTGTTGTAATAGTATTTATGGATATAGTCACCAAAGAGCTGCTTTGACTTTAAATCTGATCCTATTAAAGGGGTGCCTGTAAGCCCAATTTTTATAGCATTTGAATCGCTCTCTTGTAAGTTGGCCAAGAAGCTACCCGTGGGATTATAACTGCGGTGTACTTCATCCAAAAAATACACTCTTTGTATAGCTAAATTGTAATCTTGCTTCTGAACTAGATTCGGATCGTTCTCAAACTTTTGGATGTTAACAACAGTTATTTCGGTTTGTCCTTTATCATTATTTATAGCGGTGGTCTTCTTTAAATCAGAGAGAAACTCCTCTTTTGAATTTACCGTATGCACTTTGAGTCCTCTTGCGGTAAATTCATCCCGAGCCTGGGCTAATAAATCCAATCGATCTACAATAAAGTAAAACTTAGGAATGATATTTTTCTGCTGATAATAATGTTTGAGGTAATGGGTATTGTAATAGGCTAATGCGGTTTTACCACTCCCCTGCGTATGCCAAATGATTCCTTTTCGAACACCCTCATCTAGTTTTTTTGCGATAGCTTTTGTCGCAAAAAACTGAGGGTAACGCATGATATGTTTTTGGATACTCAGTAGTTTCTTTTACATACGCCAGCGCAAAAAACAACATAAATTTTAATCGATCCTTTGAAACCAAAGAAGTTATTACCCTGTTAGTAGGTGTGTTTGGATCTTTATTGGTCTGAAATTCAGGACTGTTTTTAACCACCTGATAATTTGTATCCTTTAATAAGAAATCCTCAGATCCATTTTTTAAAGGATTCAGGATCCGGGTATAATTAAAACCTATTTCTTCCCTGAAGTAATTAAATATGGGATTATGGTAAGATGGAGAAGCATAAAACGCACCCTGCCAAGGTTGAATTTCGTTTTCATCATATTCCATATTATTAGAAAAGATCATAAACTGTGTAATATTTACAAATTTTCTAAATTTCTTATTCTGAAAACGCCTAGCAATACGTTCCCGCTCCGCAATTACGCCATCTTTATTGTTAGGTTTTTTAACTTCTATAAAAACAAGTGGCATTCCATTGATAAGGCAAATTATATCCGGACGAAATTCGTCTTCACCATTTTTATAGGGGAGTTCAGTAACTACGTGAAAATCGTTCTGTTCAAAATTTTCGAAATCTATAAGCTTTACACCAGATTTTACGGTTAGCATTTCATAAAATGCCTTACCTAAATCCTCATTCTCCAATTTTATACTAACCTCCTGATATAGCCGATCTATCTCGTCTTTTGTCAATTTAGGATTAATCTTACCTATAGATCTCCGAAATAAATCAGTAAAAATATTGGTGCCGACATCCCACTCCGTGTCCTTAAGAGAAATATATTCATACCCCAATTGTATAAGATGTAGAATTGAGGGAAGTTTTACTCTAGAGTCTTCGTTAAATGCCATAGTGGTTGGTAGTAGGCGAAAGATAGGTTTCTTTTACAGAACTGCAAAGTTTATGTTAAAGTGCAGGAAGTAGTGGTTATTTAAGGCTACGGATAATTTTAGCCAATCATAAGAAATCATAAGGATTAACACCCTCTAGTATTTCATCTTTTTTTGCTATTGTTGGATCCAACCAGTCCGCTTTTTCCCTCCCAAACTTTATTAGCTCTTTAATCTCTATATTTGATATAGAATTCAAATCAGTATTCTCTTCAAGGTGAGATAGGAATTTTCGCAACTTTTGGGTTTCATGCCATTGACGAGACAGCGCAATGAGGTCTTTTAACTTTTTAACTTCCCTGTTCCGAATTTCTGCTTTTTGCCTTTCTATTTTTTCTTGCTCCTGTCTTTCCTTTTCCCGTTTGGCACTTTCAATTTTCCAATCCAATTCTTCTTCTGCTGTTATTTCCAAATAGGCAATTATCTGAGATAATTTTTTTTCGAGAGAAATAGTATTTGTTTCATTCCATTCTTTTTTGGAAGAATATTCACCCGTAATTAAAATTAATAATCCCAAGGGATCCAGTCTACTTCTTTTATGGCCATAGTCATCTGTATAAATAATACGTTTATGCCTTTCCCTGAAGCTTAAAGATATTTCAATACTATTAATTATAACATATGAACGCTCATACACAAAGGAAAAGGTATGGCCCCGAGCCTTTAAGGCCCTCACTAATGTGTCAATGATTCGCAAAGTTTTAGGTAATAGATTTTCAGATACTGAAACACCAATTCCTCCGTAATCATAACGCTTAGTATAATCCCATACACCGCCTTTTTTCGGATGATTTACTGTTTCAGGGAATTTTGTAGCTTTTACTATTGGATCGAATTTTTTTGAAAGTTTTTTAGAAACCTTCAAGTCCACTTTAGGATCATTCTCTATTTCCAGTTTAAGTTTGTCACAATCAGACAACTCACCTAAATCTCTTTTATCCTCATCTTCCCTTCTGTATAGAATAATATTTTCCTTTTCCGTACCATATTTTGGCAGTGGAATTGGAGGTGAGGCCTTGCCGAATTTTTTCTTAGACCAATACCCATTGGGAGGGAGAGGAATTCTATTGTTCCTGCAAATTTTTTTAAAGCTTTGGAAAGAGACTAAGTAATCTTCTGTTATTTGTTTAATAGAGGTTGCCCAAACCAAGTTATATAGTTCTTTCCGGGATAATTTTTTTATAACCATTTTGTAAGTTCCATGTCTTGTTACTTAAATTTAAAAATTTGAAATAGCTTATAAAAATTAGTGAGAGAGACATTAATTAATATGTTTTAGTCTAAAAATTTAATTGTTGATTTAAATACATCTGTCTCTTAGATAGGTGAGATAAAAAACTGGTGCTTTTCCTACACCCTTCTTGATAATTAAATTTTAAAAGAATAAAAGCACTTATTAAGCCCCATTTCTACCATAACTAACCTGCGCGAGGTTCCTGTGCTGTTTTTATAGCATACGGGAAGTTAAGCGTAAAGTAAAAACAGCATAGGGCGCATCCTACTTACATCTTAATGCCCAGTAAATTTTTACCTGATTTCAAGCCTTCCCAATGCATTTACTGGAAATCTTACAAACTTTCACTACTAGGGTTGAAAAAAAATCACACAATTTGATCACAGTTTTGCCGCAAATTTTGACGATTTTATTGGGTGTTTCAGGCCATTTGTCGCAAATTTAAGGTTTTTGCGACATCATCATTTGTCATTACAAATCCCGTTTATTTTCCTCCAACCACTCGCAATAGGCCTCCTGGATTTCCGGATATTGGGCAAAATAATCTTCGTGCGGTTTATTTTGAGTTTCCAGAATTGTCCGGTAGATTTCAAAATTCGCTTCCTGTTTTATATGGGAGTTATAGGCAAAGTACCCCACTAAACCTAAAGCAAGAATTCCTGATATTCCAAAAAGAATGAGCAGATTATTCGGTATTAACTTGGCGTGCTTTAATTTCCTTTCGATACCCTGCAGGATTTCATCTGTTTTTTCTTTTTCTGCTTCCTGCTTTTGCAGAAATATGTTCAGCTCCTTCTCCAAAGCTTCGGTGCTAATGGGAATACTTAGATTAAATAATTGCTCACAAAGCTTTTGAAGTTCCTGAACACTACTTTTAAAATCAGCCATTTCATCGGCCATCAGTTCCATGATTTCGTCTAACTTTTTCATCGTTTAAAAATTTATATCAAATTCCTATTCCGGTATCCAGTGCTCTTAAAGCTCCCTTTATAAGTTCTTTGGTTATTTTGGTGGTTAGTTTAGTACTTAACTGCACGGTTTTGTCTAACACCCTGATGTTTTGCGGTGCTTCTTTTAACCTGGTAAAGCTTCTGTTTTGTGAGATCTCGGCGATTATTTTGTTACTCATAGATCGTTCTACCTCACTTGCTTTAAGGTTTACTCCTTTGTATGCTACACGGAATCCTTGTAATTGATTTGATTTATTAATAGTGGGAATCACTTCCACTTTATAAGCTCTCATTTTCTTAATGTAATCATCCAGGGTTTTTGGCTTCGATTGAAGAACCCGGTGATTTATATTTTTGATTTCAAGTCGGATTCCTTGTAATTCCTGCATTTTTTCCTTTTGTACTTCCTGTACTCTCTTAAGACCTAATTCCTTTGCTACATTATCTGCCGCTATCTGGCTTCTTTTTCCGATAAAGCTGTCTTTATAAACTTCCCCGTTAAGGCTGATGCGGTTGGCATAGATATGTACGTGCGTATGCGCTTTATCCCGATGGACAAAACCAATAGCCTGGTGGTTTTGCAGCTTCATCTCCTTTAAAAATCTTTTAGCAATTTCTTCCAGGTCTCTTTTGCTTAAATCCTTTCCGTCTTCAATCGTAGGGCTTACTATAAAGCTTAAGGTGTTTTTGAGGCATCGTTCATTTTGCGACTGGATAATCTTAAACTCCTCTGTAATCTCAGCGGGAGTGTCTCCGGCCAGGTATTCTTTTAAAACAACTTCTGCCTCTTTCTCCTGGTTCCAACCGTATTCGATAGAAGCCCCGGTACTGGCTATTGCGTGTCCTTTCCCTATCATTTTTTAAATTTTTTTAAATGTGTCCTGATTTCTCTTGCCAGATCTTCCACAACCCCAGCCAGCTTTGGATCCCGCTTTTTAAACATATTCCCAATACGGGTAAAATTATTCTTGTATTGAACCAGCATCTGGTAGGCCTCCAGTTGTTCCGGAGTAATCCGTTCTACAATATTTCTTTCAAAGGCCGCAGATCGGATATATTCTGAAAGGGAAATTCCTGCCCTGGCCGCTCTTCTTTGGAGCAGCTTCTTCTCGTATATCGAGCAGCGGATCTGGATGTATTCCCTTTTCATTTTTTTCTTTTAAAACCTTTGCAACCTCCGGGCGCAAAGCAAGATGTCATTACAATGACACATCTTGCTTCCCTTTCCGATTTAGAATTGATTTTTCATTACATTTTTTAGTACTTTCTCTGGTACTGCTATTGAACTTTAGCACTTTCTTGCCTTAGTTTTTACTCCGGACAATTGTTTGTTTTTTCCAGGATTTTCATTTTTCAACTTCTCATTGAGATCTTTATATCCACTATAGCAATCACTACAATCGGTGATGTTATCAAAAAGACTTAAAAGTGAACTGGCTGCTTTTTTTCCAGCGGGATCATTGTCTAAATACAGTAAGACAATTTCATACTTTGGAATCATATCTTTAATTCTATCAATAAAAGCCAGGGAATTAAGAATAATACAATCTGAACTCTCTACTAAGTCTTCATCGATGGCTGCCAGAGAGAGAAAATCAAACATCCCTTCAATAATCAGTAGCTGTTTAGAACCTCTTTCAAACAGGGAATAAGTTTTGGGGCTGCTGGAATTTTTATAGTATTTATTTCTAAGTTCCCAGCCACCCTTCTGATTTTGGAGACCAATGGTGAAGAATTGTTTTCCATTAGATCTATACCAAATCTGTCTGCAATATTTCCTCCCGATTTCTAAAGGTATTTTTCGGGATTCTAAATAGTTGAGTAGCGCAGGAAGATTAAGTGGTTCTACTGTGCTAATTTTAATTTTCTCATTAATAGAAGGTTCTTTTAGTCGCGGTTTAAGAGAATAAGTAATAATATCCTCACTTAAAAATTCTAAGGCATCTATTAGGTCGCAGGACTTTATAGCCATAATCAAGTCTATAGTTGAACCTCCTTTTCCCATTCCGAAGTCATACCATAAATTTTTAACTACAGAGACGTTGAAAGAGGCTTGCGTTTCTGACCGAAGGGGACTCAGAAACCAAGCTTCTTTTTCCGATGTTCTGGTGGGAAAGTGCCCTAATTTTGCAAGCGTTTTTACGATGCAAATATTACGGGCTCTTTCACAGCACGCAAGTATGTTTTTTCCATTTTTCATTTGTTTTCTTTAAAACTTAAATATCAGTCTATCAACACTTTGCCTGGCATCATTTTTATTTTGATGACAAAACGATGACAGAATGATGACGCTGAAAACCTTTGCTATCAGAGGGCTTATTTACTATCTGGCATCATTCATCAAAAAATAAAGAAATAAGTAAAGTGTATTCTAAAGTCTCCATTTTCTGTGATGCCGATACGGAGGTGTAACCCAACGGTAATTCCCATATTCATTGGCTTTCCCTACTACATCAGTCGGTCATCAAATCATCATTTTAGATCTTCACTAAAGTGATGAAGTAAGAAAGATTTGGTGACGGTATAATAGCGGCCCTTTCCATCAATAAGCCCCAATCCGCCATCCTGCCACATAAATATTTTTTGATATTTCAGCGAATTATCCTGGTTGTTTAATTTCCAGTCCTTCTTGAATATTTGCCGCAATTGGGTCAGGTCCGTTTTAATCCGGGTGCGATTTAAAACTTGCAAAGCATCCAGCGGACAAACGTCTACTTCCTCCAATTCAAAAGTCTCCATTACATCGAGAATCATACTTGCTAATTCTTTTTCGACTCGGTTCCTATTGTTCTGCATCAGATTTTCAAGTGCATTTGTCTTTATCTGTGCCGGGGTAAACCACATGCGGGTACTGTGTGAGGTAGCCAACTCCCGCTGTTCCAGGAAATGCAATAAGGCTGGGATTTCAGCTTTTAACTGTTCTAAAAAGTGAGTGTCTTCTATTTTTAAAATAGGAACCTTCAATACCCAAAAGCGCGTTTCCTCACTATCGATCTTAATAAAATTGTCTTCATTATTGCTACAGAGAATAAATTTTCCGAAGAATTCCACCTCCCGCTTATCCTTCCCTTTTGCTTCCATCTTATTAAAATCTGTAGTGCTCAGATATTTTATTCGCTCGGTAAGCTCCTCCCTATTGAACAGTACTTCATCAATACAGATAAGTAGCTTATTTGCCCAGTCTACATTAAACTGGCTACTGAAATTATCATTGGTAAGGTACGTGAGGTTACTATCAAAAATAGCCTTAAGCCATTTGAGGAAAGTTGTTTTACTGGTAACTCTTTCTTTTGATACCAGGCATAGAATAGGTAACATTTGGAGCGGTTTTAAATACAGCAGCTGCAAGTAATCCAGTCCCAGTTCGAATTGTGGACCAAAAATGTGCTTAAGAAACCGTAAGGATCGATCGACCTTCCCCTGTTGCGGTTTATATAACAATGGAGAGTACGTATTATAAAACCCATGATGTTCCTGCTTAAAATCCCTATGACTGGGAATACAGGTAAAACCGTCATATCTTTTTATACCTGCAATAAAACTCTTTCCGTGGTCCTGGCGCAGTGTCTCGAGATTCCAGGGAACTAAAGTTTCATTCAAATTCCCTGCAATACTGGGCATTGCCACTAATTTATAGTAGCTGGTACCCACACGGATATAGGGTAGTTTTTTCATCTTAAAATGTTTTAGGTTACTAAACCTACTTACGGTTTTTCAACAAACTCTGGTTGAATTGATGCTCAAGGAATTCATCAGAAAGATTTGGTTCCCCCAACAGCCAGGCATCAATCTTATCTTTGTCAAAAAACTTCTGACGAATATTGGGATTATTACTGATGGGTATAAGCTTTAAATGGGTAAGCTTATAGATCTTGCTCTTGGATAGCCCAGTATATTGTGCCAGGTCATCCACGTTCATTACTTTTTTGGTGTGGGAAAGCAAGACTTTAATATCTTCCAATAGCACCACAACTTGATTGTGCTCATTCATAATTAAAGGATTAAAAATTGGAATAAGTAAAAGGCCTTTTACGATTTTGTACAGGGCAAACTTAGGAAAGCAAATACCTATAAATCAATAGGATAATTGGAATAAGAAGAAAATTTTGCTATAATTATTCTATACCTAAGACCTTTTTGATGAATTTGCGCTGGTTCCGGGAGTTAATTTTTTCCTGATCGTTTTTCCAAGCGGAAAAACTGGTTTTTAAAGTGTTCTCTTTTAGCGGTTCACTATTCATTAAAAAGGAATCCATTAATAATGTGAAGAAGCTATGCTTACGCTCTCCGGTAAGATCCTGAATTCCACCTACGATCAATTCATCAAACAATACAAAGAGGATACGATGATTGGCAGATTCGCCACTTTTATTCCCCATAGTAAAATTGATCTTATTCCGGACTCTTAGTCCTTTCATTAGCCTAACGAATTGTTGTTGAGACTCGTGGTCCAGATCAAGCAATTCAAACTTCACCTGGAATTTTTTAAGGGGGATTACCTGAAAATTATGACGGTTTGTTTCAAGGTATTTATTGGATTCGTAGAAAATAGCTACCCAAACCAGAACCAAGACAGTTATTATTAACAGCGCCAGGAAAATGAGATAATTATCAGCAAGGGATCCAATTCTGAAAATAAGGCTGAAGCTTAAAATAAAGACAATAAAAAAAGAGAGAAGGAAGAGAATAAGGTTGGTTTTACTGCCCTGCACTTTCTCCTCCAGGAAATAATTTATTTGTGATCTCCATCTGGCCAGTACCTTTCCGGCATTGAGAATAAATCTATCCATGGACTCCTCTTTTTCAACCTATTAAATATAGTTAAAAGAAAAATAAAGAAGAAGCATATGATTTCGTATTGACAAATTACAGCAGAACATGAGAACCAAACGAGATATGTCAACTTTCTATTATAATTTTATATCTTATATTAGATTGGCCTAATTTGAATACTCTATTGATGGAAATAATCATTTCCATAATTATCTAAAGGCATCGATAAAACTGTACAGGGAAAATAATGAGTTTACAACGCAATTTTTTTAGAGAGAAGTAAGTAAATCATAAAAAAGGAAGGCAAAAAACTAATATAAAATTTAGAAACGTTTTATTTGGGTAAAATAGCAAATATGAAATTACGCGAAGCCTTGTATGAAATTTTAAAAACACAACCTGAACCTTATACCTTCAATGAGATTGCCAGAAAATTTAATAATAGTGAACTTATCAGTACCATTAGTTTTAAAGAGCTCAAAGCCTATCAAGTAAAAAACATTGTAAATAAGGAGCAATCAATTTTCACCAATTTTAATGGTTATGTAGTATTAAAAGAAGATTCAAAATGGAATAATCTTTTAAGAACATATTTTAGTCTTATTGATAGTACAAGAGGCATTTTGAATGTGTCAGAGCAGGAATTTGTGGTAACAGCTCTTTTTTTTACAAAAGATTAATTGATATAAAATTTGAAAATCTTGATTTTTCTTCAGAGGAGATAAATTATGATAACGTATCAGTAATTAACAATGAAAATGATGTTGAAGATTGGTTATCTGATTTAAAATATATAGAAAAAGAATATAATTTCGATACAAGTATTTTCTCAAATTTAAATAATATTTTAACCAGACTTCGCTTCTTTGAACTCAAAAATATAATTAGAAATTTCAAAGAACTTAAAACTTACTATTTTTCGGTTGAAGAATTTGGAAAAGCCTTTGAATATGTAATTGAAATACATCAAGCTGAAAATTCAAAGACAAATTTAATACGTACTTCTAAGGAAATAATTGAATTGATGATTTCAATTTTAAATCCAAGAGAAGCACTATCCTTATACGATCCTGTCTGTGGTACAGGAGGTTTTTTATCCCAAAGTTTTAGGGTAAACAGTAATCTTAAAATTCATGGTTCCGAAGTAAATTATAAAGTTGCTCAAATTGCTCAAATGAACCAAATTATGAATGGTGATTTTGATGCTAATATAAAAGCTGAAAATTGTTTTAGCCAGTTAAACAACAATCTCTCATATGACTTGATTATTGCAGATTTACCTTTGAGCGGAATTCATTTCGACGAAATTGATCGACTTTCTGAAATATGGAACATTAAATTCCCCAGAAGGACTAAGGGTTTTGGTGCATTTGTGTTATTTAGCTTATCTAAATTAAGCCCTAATGGAAAAGCAGTTTTCACAGTTTCAGATAGTTTTCTTTTTAAAACCGGAATAGAACAAAGAGTTAGAAAAATACTTTTAGATTTAGACTATATCGAAGCAATAATTAGTTTACCTAATGGTGCATTAAAACCATATACAAATGGCAAATCCTCCATTTTAGTTCTAAACAAGAATAAAGAGAATTTCTTAAAAAGAAAAGTGAAATTTATTGTGGCCTCAAATGTATTTGAAGCTTCAAATTTAGATATTAATGAAATATTAAATATATATCATCAAAATATTGAAAACAACTATTCACAAATAGTTAATTTAGAAGATATTAATAAAATTAATACGTTAGACCCTAGTTACTATACGTATGATTTCTTTGAAATAAGGAAGTTGTTGGTTTCGGGAAACGCTGCATATCTGTCTGAATTAATTACTACAAAATCTGGAACCAAACTTCAAAATAAAACAGACCTAATTACCGAATCTGGAATACCTTTCATAAGAATAGAGAATTTAGAAAGAGAAATTCTTGATATGCAGTTGTCCGAAAAATCCATTAAAGATTATGTTTCATACAAACCTTATTATAATCGGCATATTATAGATAAAGAATGTCTTCTTTTAGCTAAGATTGGTGAGAATTTAAAACCTACTTATTTTAAACCTGACCCGCAAGGGATGGAGGAAATAATTTTACATCCAAATGTTATCGCAATATTCCCTAAAAATAATCAACATCTATCACTAGAATTTCTATACTATCAATTTTACAGTGATATTGTTCAAAATCAAATAAAAAACAGATTAAGCAGATCAATTGTACCATTCATTACTTTAGCGAAATTACGGGAATTAATTATTCCATATGTTGATATTCATTCTCAAAGCCGATTTATTGAGGTAGAAAAAGCAGCTATTATTTCTGCAGAAAAAACAAGAATTGATGAAAGATTTAAACGTTTAGGTTATAAAGAAGAAGCCGAAGAGCGAGAGTTAAATGTTGTGAGAACTATTACACATCAATTAAGACATAATCTCTCGGGTATTGAAATAATGATGGATAAGCTAAACAGGATTTCAACTAAACGTGAACTCTTTAATTACAAAGAATATGATGAAGATGACCCAATTTTGATAACAAAAGAAGGATTCGAAACACCCGAAAATAATAGCGTACAAGAAATCATTGACAGGGCATTAAAAAAAGCTCGAACTTTAAATGTGATACTCTTAGATGTTGAAAAAGCGATAAACCTAAACATGACTTATTCTCAGGTCGAGCTACTTTCAATCTTTCAAAAAATTAAAGATGAGTTTCGAAATGATTGTTTTACAATTGAAGTAATAGGAATACCTGTTGATATTGAAATTTCAAAAACTCACTTTGAAGATCTAATTAATACTCTTCTTGACAATGCCAGGGAGCACGGATTTGATAAATCAAAAAATGATAATAAAATTACTTTTAAGATAAAGCCTGATTTTAATCGAGACATTGTTGAAATAGAGTATCAAAACAATGGTAAACCATTAAATATAACTCAAAAAGAATATACCTCTATTTTAACGAAATCCATAGATAGTAATGGTAGTGGTATTGGAGGATACTATATAAATAAAATTATAGAAGCACATCACGGTTCTTTAAATATTAAAGAAGATTTGAAAAAGGGTATGAGATTGACTATTGAATTACCATTAAAACAGCCAGAATATGAGTAAAAGCATATTATTAATAGATGATAAAGAGGAATTCAAAGAGGATTTTAAAATAAAAGCACAATCGAAGGGATATGCATTAGCATATGGCAAGAGTTTAGAAGAACTTAAAACTATACTGCCCCGTATTCACAAAGAGATTGTTGCAGTTATACTAGATATTAAGTGTTTAATCAGAAATGACCAAAAGATAGAGAAGCCGGATTTCATAGGTGCCACATTAAATTATTTGAATCAAGATTATCCAGATTTACCTCGATTAATATTAACGGGAGATGAAAAAGCTTTAGACGCTGCTAAAATGCTTTTTAATACGGATACTGAAATCATCTATAAAAAGGTGCCTAACGAGATTGACAAACTTTTCGCCAAATTAGATGAATATTATGAAGATTTCCCTCGGAGAATTTTAACTCTTGAAGAAAGAGAAGTAGATTCTATTATCAAAAAAGGAGAAGGCAAATATTTAGAATTTAAATCATCATTTCAATTTTGCACTAAAAGCCAAACTTTAAAAAAGAGTTTACGATTTGAAGTGTTGAAAAATATAGCTGCTTTTTCAAATACCGACGGTGGCGCTGTATTAATTGGAGTTAAAGATAATGGTGACATTATTGGGTTAGAGGAAACAGATTTTAGGACAAAACAGAATACCATTGATAGTTACAAATTACTTTTTGATGATTTAATTGAATCCAATTTTGGAAACGGTTTTCATAAGAATTTATCTGATATGAAATTTTACAACATTAAAGGTAAAACAATATGTTATGTGCAAGTACAGAGTAGATACCATAGACCTATAACAATTTCTAAAAAACCAAAAAATGGTAAAGCTTACGATGCCTTTTTCATAAGAAGATTAGCAAGTGCTAAGGAGCTTTCTGGAGAAGAAATGAAAGAATACATTTCTAATCACTTTTAATAGAATTTTGGTAAATCTGAATTCACAAATTCAGGTCGTCCGAACCTGGTTGTTCTCTGAATTGCCTAAGCATTATTCATTAAAGCATTCGAATCTTAAAGTTTTCTACATTTAAGGTCGAATTTATAGTTACCAATCCAAACTCGATCATAATTTCCAGTATTTAAGACTATGTTTATATGACGTAACATTAGATCAATCTCAATTTTCATAAAACAAATGCTCTGGGACAAACCTTCGGGTGGTTACACCTTTAAAGTAAATTTAAATTTTGTTGTACCTATGTTGTACCCGCCCTAAAAAGCAAAAGCTTCCGATTTCTCGGAAGCTTTGTCTTTACTGGTGTGGTCCCACCTGGACTCGAACCAGGGACCACCTGATTATGAGTCAGGTGCTCTAACCAGCTGAGCTATAGGACTGGCTCATTAGGTATTATGAGGGCGCAAATTTATGTAATTGCCGCTTACTCTACAAATCTTTTTTCAGTTTCTTTCTTAGTAGGGAGAATTGAGTAGTGAGAATTGAGATTTTAGATATGAGACTTGAGACAAGGCTTAATTGTTTAGCTTCTTTAATTCTCGGGTCTTTCCTGGCACAATTCTACCAACACTCCGTGACCGTTCTTTGGGTGCATAAAAGCTACTATTTTATTGTCGGCTCCGGGTTTGGGAGTTTCGTTTAGCAGGGTGAAACCTTCTCCCTGTAAGCGGGAAATCTCTTTTTCTATATCGGCTACATTGAAGGCTATATGGTGGATGCCTTCTCCCCTCTTTTCCAAAAACTTCGCAATAGGGCTATCAGCATTGGTGGCAGCGAGCAGTTCTATTTTACTTTCGCCGATTTTAAAGAAGGAGGTGATTACTCCCTCGCTTTCTACTGCTTCGGTTTTGTAATGTTCACTTCCTAAAATGGCTCTGTAGGTTTTGTTTGCTGCTTCCAGGTCTTTTACTGCTATTCCTATATGTTCTATGTTTCTCATTTTTTTCCGTTTTCTGTTTACCCGTTATTTGTTGTTTTCCCGCAGATCTCGCAGAATCTCGCAGAAATATGAACTACTATTAACCTTTTCCCCCGTGCTGACTGTCCTCTGTCCACTCTCCACTCTCCACTTAGCCACTAATGCACGAATCTTTTCTTTTTCCCGCAGAATTCGCAGATTCTCGCAGAAATAGAAACTACAATGAACAATAACCTTTAACTAAAAAAAATTTCCCCGTGCTGACTTTCCTCTCTCCTCTCTCCTCTTTCCACTACTCCACCGACAACTGACAACCTATAACTTATAACAACTTTAACTATTAACCTTTAACCCTTAACTTCCATCTCCCCGCGCCTGCGGCGCTATGAAAATATATCTTACTTTTGTATTATGGAAACAAACAGACAAAAAAAGATAGGCGGAGTATTACAGAAGGACCTGGCGGAGATTCTTCAGAATCATTTGAGGGATGCAGGGGTGACGGGAATTTTGATCTCGGTTTCTAAAGTGAAAGTGACTACAGACCTTTCTGTTGCAAAAGCTTATCTCAGCATATTTCCTTCCAAAGACGCGAAGGATCTTCTAAAAGAGCTGAATATTATTAAACCAAAAATCAAGCACGAACTGGCTCAACGCACAAGGAATCAGCTGCGAAGAATGCCCGATCTTGAATTTTTCATTGATGATTCCCTGGAATACATCGAGAAGATAGAAAAGTCTATTAAGGGAGACGAAAATCCTATTGAACAACCCGATTTGCTGGAACGCAGGAAAAAATCGTAAAGTGAATTTTTCCCTCTACATCGCCCGGCGCTATCTTTTTACCAAAAGCAGTAATAATGCGATCAACATTATTACCCTTATCGCGGCGGTAGGTGTGTTTGCAGGAGCTTTTGCGCTTTTTATAGTTCTTTCAGGATTTTCAGGACTTAAGGAATTCAGCCTTTCCTTCACCAACGAATTTGATCCTGATCTCAAGGTCTTTCCGGAAACAGGAAAAACTTTCAGTTTTACCGATGACGAAAAAGAGCGACTTTCCAAAGTTGCCGGGGTTGCAGCTTTTTCCGAAGTAATAGAAGAAAGGGTTTTTCTGGAATATAAGGCCAAGACCCATACTGCTTTTATAAAAGGTGTAGACAGTAATTATCAGCAGGTTAACCAAATAGATTCTTCTTTGATCTTTGGGACCTGGCTTGGCAAAAGTGAATTCCAGGTGGTGGCAGGAAACGGTATTACGCGGATTTTATCACTGAGCGTTAATGACTATCAAAACTTACTTAGACTTATGGTGCCGCGGCCGGGAAAAGGGCAGGTTACCAATCCTACCGAAGCCTTCAATAGTGAAAGCGCTATAGTTACCGGAGTTTATAGTGTAAACGAAGAGCTTGATAGTAAATTCATCTTTTCAAATTTAGGTTACGCCAGGACTTTGCTGGAACTGGAAGCAAATGAAGTTACGGCGATAGAGCTAAAATTAACTCCCAATGCCAAACCTGATGAGGTGAGGACTGAAATAAGCAGTATCCTTGACGAAAAGGTAGTGATTAAGAACCGGGCCCAGCTTAATGAGACGCTCTATAAAATGCTCAATACTGAAAATCTCGCTGTATATCTCATTTTTACGCTCGTGGTGATAATTGCGCTTTTTAACGTAGTGGGTTCCATAATAATGGTGATACTGGATAAGAGGGAAAACATCAAAACTTTATACAGCCTGGGAGCAGCACCGGGTACTATTAAAAATATCTTTTTCATGCAGGGCGCACTAATGACAATTGTGGGCGGCGCGATAGGACTGGTAATAGCACTTCTCGTAGTTTGGCTGCAGCTCCAATTTGACCTGGTGATGATCACCCCAACTCTTCCCTACCCGGTACAGATAAGACTGGAGAACGTACTTATAGTTATTGCCACCATTGGAACTTTGGGCATCCTGGCTTCTTATATCGCTGCCAGCCGAAGTAAAAAAGCATTACAGGTTTAAGCAAATTCGTAGCCGGAAAATTCTCTTTCAACCTCATCAAAGGCTGCAAAAACATCTTCAGCCTCATCGCTGGTCACCATTTTCTGTCGGTAATCCTTGAAGTGCGGAATTCCCTTAAAGTAATTGGTATAATGTCTCCTGGTTTCAAAAACACCTAATTTCTCACCTTTCCAGTCAATAGCCATTTGCAGATGCCTGCGTGCAGCAGTAACACGTTCTTCCAAAGATGGAGGTGCCATATGTTCCCCTGTTTCAAAAAAGTGCTTCACTTCCCTAAAGAACCAGGGATATCCAATGCTTGCACGTCCTATCATTGCACCGTCGAGACCATACCTGTCGCGCATTTCTACAGCTTTTTCGGGTGAATCAACGTTTCCGTTTCCGAAAACCGGGATATGCATCCGGGGGTTGTTTTTAACTTCGGCAATAGGAGCCCAGTCAGCCACGCCTTTATACATTTGGGCGCGGGTCCTTCCATGAATGGAGATAGCTTTTGCCCCGGCATCCTGCAATCTTTCAGCAACCTCAACAATTTTTATTGAATCCTGATCCCAGCCTAGCCTTGTCTTAATAGTAATGGGAAGTTTGGTGTGCTTTACCATAGCTGCGGTAAGAGAGACCATAAGATCTATATCTTTCAGGATTCCCGCCCCTGCACCTTTGGAAACTACCTTTTTTACGGGGCAGCCAAAATTTATATCGATCATATCAGGGCCTGATCTTTCTACTATTTCCACGGACTCTAACATTGAATCCAGGTTTGCTCCAAAGATCTGAATTCCAACAGGGCGTTCCTTCTCGTAAATATCGAGTTTCATTACGCTCTTGGCGGCATCACGAATAAGCCCTTCCGAAGAAATGAATTCAGTAAAAACAACATCTGCCCCCTGTTCCTTGCACAACGCGCGAAACGGCGGATCACTTACATCTTCCATTGGAGCAAGCAGCAATGGAAACTCTCCTACATCTATGTTACCTATTTTGGACACACTCAATTATTTAAGAGTGCAAAATTAAACAAAAAAAGAGAAGTCCCCTAGCCCCCCAAGAGGGAATAAAATCTATATAAGTGAGTTTCCGGTTCCCCCTTCGGGGGTCAGGGGAGCCTAGTGCCCCTCTTCCTCCTGTAAACGTGCAGCTTCTTCGGTGTCTAAAGCCCGCTGATTATCCTGTAATCTAAAGTTTCCAAACTTATAGATCATACCCACTCTCACCCGACGGGATTCTCCTTCAACAACATTAAAAGAGTTGTTTTGGTTTAAGTATTGTGAGCTAAGCGGAATATTTTGCTTAGTTAAAAATATCATCGACATTAAGTGTAAATACCAGCCTGTTGTCGAGAAAAGATTTCCTGAGCCCGGCTGAAATTACTGTTTGTGGTTCATCAAATTCATACGAGCCTTCGAGGATGTTCGGAAGAAAAGTTCCTGTGAGTTCCGCGGTTAAAGTGCGATCTTCGGAAATGGTGAAATAATTCTGGGCCAGAAGAAATGTACTTAAAACGTCTTTTTTCACAGCTATGTTGCCACTCTCCTGTGCAATAAACTGGTTTTCCATGAAGAAAAAAGAACTCAGCGCATATAAGTACCACCAGTCCTGGATATAATCAAAGAACATGACATCGAGACTATACTGCTGATCATAGATCATATTGGCAGTCGCAGATCGTAATATCCTGTTTTCATTATCCTGAAACGGAAGCCTCGCCATAGCACCATCTGCCCTATCCCAATAGAGGTCAAAAGATAATTTATTCTTATAAGTATAATTGAAATTGATCTTGTTGGAGATCGATGGTTGCAGGTTAGGATTTCCAACATTGTAGTTATTCTGGTTTAGGAAGTACTGGTAAGGATTCAAACTTTGGAACCTTGGACGCACAATTCTTCTACTGTAGTCAAGACCGAAGGAGTGATCTTCTCCCACTGTATGCATCAGGTAAAAAGTAGGAAATAATTCCAAATACTCCTGATCATTTACAGGGCCACGAGAGGCTGTAAAACTAAGCAACATCTGTATATTCACCTCTTAATCCCCCTTTGATGCTCCAGGTTTCCCAATCCTTGGAGAGACTGGCATAAGCAGCGTAAATATTTTCATCATAGTTAAAATCATCAGAAAACTCTCCGACAAAAACAGGTGCTGAACTATTATTATCAAAAAAGTCCATCCCGCTTTGAGACCTTATTCCTGAAAATTTTAATCCGCTCTCCAGGCTGCTGCTGCCCCAGGGAGTGGCAAGGTCGATCTTACCTGTATAGATCTGCGTATTTTGTTCTGAATCGGTTTTGAATAAATTCTGAGAATCTAACTCCCCTTCCGAAGAAAAAAAATCAGACCGCAGATCCTGCACCTGCCCGTCCTCATAACTTAAATAGTTAGCTGCTGCAATTAAAGAAGCGCCGTTTTCTCCAAGACTGGTCGTAAAAGTTGCATCCAAAAGAATGTTATCCTGATTGTTGGCTAAAAAGCTGTTCGTGGTATAAGAGAATTCCGGCTGATTTTGAGCATCAAAAATTTCAGTTAGACCACTAATATCCGAATCTGCTTTCGGCGTGAGCTGTATATTTGCACTAAGGCTCAACTCGCTCTTTTCACTAAGGGTAAAATCGAGGATGGAGTTGAAGCTATGGGAAAGGGTACGGGTATTCCTTTTAAAATTATTGAGCCACAGAGAATTTACGCTTCCATTAGGTTCATAAAATTCTATCATTCCCTCGTCCTCCTTATAATCTCTTTTTGTACTAAGATTATAGCTGGCAAAGAAATTAAGCCAGTTATTTTTATAATACTGGCTAGTACCAACAAGATATTTGGGTACAACCCCAATGGCATAAGTTGCATTTAAGCTTCCTTTGTAGCCAATAGATGGATTTGTGCTGGTTTGTATATTTAGAATAGCTCCACCTTCTGCGTCATATTTCGCTGGAGGATTGGTAATAACTTCAATAGATCGCACATTTTCTGCGGAGTAACCTTCCAGTAACTGCTGCAGTTCCTGGCTGGTAAGATATACACGCCTGTCGTTGATGTAAACTACCGCTAAGTAAGTTCTTCACCAGCAACTGCCCCTGGCTTTCAATTACACCCGGGGTGCGTTTAAGGATTTCATACGTATTCCCTGTGGAAAGAATAGAATTTTCTACATTAAATACCAGCAAGTCTATGCTCCTGCTTACAGTAGGTCTTTTTCCCGTTACCGTGACCTCCTCCAGTGCTCCTGCGTCCTCATTTAAGG
This sequence comes from Antarcticibacterium sp. 1MA-6-2, assembly GCF_021535135.1. Taxonomy (NCBI): domain Bacteria; kingdom Pseudomonadati; phylum Bacteroidota; class Flavobacteriia; order Flavobacteriales; family Flavobacteriaceae; genus Antarcticibacterium; species Antarcticibacterium sp. 1MA-6-2. The sequence goes on from NZ_CP091036.1 coordinate 2,852,529, forward strand.
TAATCTGGTCAAGATCCATGTCGCTTCTCACTTCCACTTTTTGAAGATATCTTTCAAAACCCACAAAACTCACGGCGAGGACATACTCGTCACTAAGCTATATCCTCAAAAAGATAGTTCCCATCCTCATCAGAAACCACACCCCTGTAAACGGTGACAGTATCATTTTTAAACAAAACCACATTTGCAAATGCTACCGGGTTTTGGTTGTTATCCTGTAAATTGCCCTTTAGGGTATGTTGTGAATAGGAAGAGAAGGAGCCCGATAATACTATCAGTATGAAACAACTGAAGGAGAAATTCTTCATTCTTAATGATGAGTAAATATTTCTAAAATATGTAGGGCTGAGACAAATATACTATTTCTTTAAAAACATAAAAGTTATTCTGAATAAAGTTGAAAAAAACCTTAAGGAAGTGCATTTTTACCTGAAGAAACCTCTTTCTTTTAATGGTTCTGCTCCATCGAATCGTAAAGCGCCTGCTGGATTTTGGTGCGGGTATTTAGCTGGTATAACCTGGTATTTTCCCTGGTTGGCAACACCCGGTTAGATAGAAAAACATACAAAAGTTTGGTTTCAGGATCCATCCATACCATAGTTCCCGTAAAGCCTGTATGACCATAGCTTAAAGCTGAAGCCCCGGGAGCAGCATTACTGTCAACAGTTCTTTCTCCAAAAGCTAGCTTGTCAAATCCCAGGCCGCGTCGATTCTTATTTTCCGGAAACTGGTAGCGGGTAAATTCTTCCACGGTTGCTTCAGAAATGTATCTTTTGCCAGCATAGCTGCCTTTGTTGAGATACATCTGCATCAATTTTGCAAGATCATTGGCATTAGAAAATAATCCCGCATTGGCTGAAATTCCGTTCATCATAATAGCACCTTCGTCATGAACTACTCCGTGAATAGGACTGTTCCTGAATAAAAAATCATGTTCTGTAGGCGTTATATCACTCAGCATGAACTTCTCAAGCGGGCGGTAAGTAAGGGAATTAGCACCAAGAGGCCCGTAAAATTCCTCATCCAGATATTCAGTATAATTCTCTCCTGAAAGTTTTTCCACGATTTCCGGAAGCAGATAAAAGGTGAGGCCCGAATAAAGATATTTCTTTTGCTCACTCACTAAGTGATTTTTTTATTTCTCTATAGATCTTCTTTTTGTAGTTCCTGTGCAACCACATATCTTCCGCCACTTTTATAGGGTACCTTGCGGAAGAGTCCTTCTTAAAAGTATTCCATTTGTAACTGCCGTTCCTGCGGATGGTGTTCCTCCAGTAAGGGATCCATGCCTGGAATCCTGCCTGATGAGCCAGAATTTCCCGGAAGGATATTCCTGATTTATTGGATCTTCTGAATTTTGGCAGATAAGTATCTATTCCTGCTTCCAGATCAAATTTTCCCTCATCTCTTAACTTCATAAGGGCAGGAAGTGCTGAAGTAACTTTTGTAATGGAGGCCAGATCATAAAGATCTGTGAGTTTGACTTTTATAGTATCGGTATAACTGTGGTGGCCGTAGGCTTTATGAAAAATAACTTTCTGATCCTTCGCCACGAGCACCTGTCCTCCCGGAATTGCCCTTGCGTTTATTGCTTCCTGCATCAACGAATTTATCTTCGTACCGAGTATTTTTGAATCCATTCCTGCTTCTTCAGGAAGGGTATATTTGAATCTTAGTCCGCCTTCAAGTTCCAGTCCAGCTCCTGCTTTAAATTTTTCACCTACAGTTACAGGAAGTTTTCCGTTTGCACCAACCCCACCAAAGATGAGTTGCGCTGCAAGATCTTCAGAATTAAGATTATCCTGATAGGTAAGGATTAGCCCCGGTGCGGCTTCTATTTCATCAATTTGATTGAGCAGATAAGGATTCTTAAAAAAGGCAATTATTGTATTTTCTTTTGCTGAAAGTTCTTTCAGAAGAGATAAAGCTAAGTCCTGCCAGGTTGAGATTATTCCGCGGATATTTGCTCGAATCGTGAACTCCCGCAATCACCATATTGTAAGGCTGAAGCAAAGCTCTTATGCTATCCACCTCTTCTTCTGAAGCTTCAAACGGAAGATTAAAATTCGCAGTACCCGCATATAAACCTACAGATCTCTGGAAAGTGGTTTCTTCTTCCTTTCCGAAAGAAAGGCTTGCAATAGAATGTTTATTTAATTCTTTAACAGGCAGAATATCTCCTTCATTTTTTAAGACTGTTAAAGAGGCTTCAGTAAGCTTTCGGTTCATCAAAGCTACTTCGGGAGAATTGAGTTCTTCGATGATATTATATAAAGGAGTCGGTTTATAGTTATCCAGCCCCACCCACTGTTTCACCGCCAGAATCTTTCTGGCTCTCCTGTCAATTTCGGCCTGGGAAATCAATCCTGCGTTTATGGCTTTTCTTATTTCTTCAATGGCTTTGGGAACATCTTCCGTAAATTCGAGAAGATCATTTCCTGCTAAAAGCGCATCTTTATCGACAATTCCGGGAGTATTTCCTTCGGTCACTCCTTTCATATTCATAGCATCAGTCACCACGAGTCCTTTAAATTTCAGTTTCTTTTTAAGTAGATCTGTAATGGTAGGATAGGAAAGCGTGGAAGGAACGCCAGTAGAATCCAGGGAGGGAATATTGAGATGCGCAACCATGACCCCACTTGCCCCTGCCTTTAGCAACTCCTTAAAAGGATAAAGCTCCAGAGAATCAAGACGGCCAAAAGAATGGTTTATTTGCGGCAGGGAATAATGAGAATCAACATCAGTATCCCCATGCCCGGGAAAATGCTTTGCTGTAGTTAAAACATTTTCTCCCTGGGAGCCTTTTACATAAGCCACCCCTTTTTTTGCTACATTATATTTATCTTCTCCAAAAGAACGATAATTAATCACAGGATTCCCTGCATTGTTATTGACGTCAACCATAAGCGCAAAATTCATATGCAGTCCAACCCTTTTTACATCCCGGGCGATTTGTGCTCCCATATTGTAGATCAGGCTATCATCTTTAACAGCTCCCAGCGCCATTTGGAATGGAAAACTAACGGTACTGTCCAGTCGCATTCCCACTCCCCATTCTGCATCTATTGCTCCCAGAAGAGGAACTTTGGAAGCGGCCTGATATTCATTCATCAATTTCACCTGCCTTACCGGGTCTCCCTGGAAAAAAAGTACTCCCCCAACTTTTTGTTCTTTAATAAGTTTCAGGGTTTCCTCCTTATGCTTTTCGTCCCGGTTAGAGTATGCAGCAATCATAATAAGTTGTGCAACACGTTCATCGGGAGATAAGGTAGACATAATGGAATCTACCCATTTGCTGTTTTCATATTTAAGAAATTCCGGAGCCACCCCTTCGGCTTCCTGGGCAGAAAGATTGTTGCTGAATAAGCATCCGGCAAAAATCATTAGCATTAAAATACGGGAATTGGAAAAGATAGTTTTGAAGAACCTGAGAAAGTTGATAAGCATATATTTTGACATCTGTTAACCTGCAGGGAATTTAAGTCTTTTTTTCTACTTTTAAGTCGGCAGGAATAGAGCTATTAGAATTTGTTCCTGTTAATTACCTTATAAAAGAAAGGTTCATCAACAAACACACCTATGAGATACTACTTCAGGACATTTGCCTTTGCGTTCATTACTCTTACAATTATTTCCTGCGGAAGCAATCCTTACTCTAAAACCAATAAAATGCACAGGGAGCAGTCTAAAGAACTGACAAAGCAGCTTAATATTTTTCCTCCTGAAAGATCCCCGGAAGAAGCTCTTCTTCCTTACGGAGAAGATTGGGTAGGAACTACCAATTTTAGCTTGCGCAAGCCTAATTTCGTCATCCTGCATCACACGGCCCAGGATTCACTAGAGCAGACGCTATCCACTTTTACACTAACCAGAACCCAGGTGAGTTCCCATTACGTGATTGGCAAAAACGGAAAGATCTATCATATGCTCAACGACTATTACCGGGCCTGGCACGCAGGGGCAGGAAAATGGGGAAATAATACTGATCTTAATTCTACTTCCCTGGGAATAGAACTGGACAACAATGGAGTGGAACCATTCTCTCCGGTTCAAATTGAAAGTTTATTGCAGTTGCTGAAGGTGTTGAAAGAAAAATACAATATTCCCGCAGCTAATTTTATAGGCCATTCAGATATTGCTCCGGCCCGAAAAGTGGATCCCAATATCTTTTTTCCCTGGAAACTTCTAGCTGAAGAAGGCTTCGGACTGTGGTATGACGAGGATATTTTTGAAACCGCAGCAGGAATTGAAGAACAAATGAATTCTATTCCCGTTCCTGCCGAAGACAGTGCAGAGACTGTTGACAGTACTCAAACCTTCATACTAGGGCAGGAAAAAATACTGGACGTAGAACCGGAGGTGGCATTGAGGATCATTGGTTATGATACCAGCAATCTTTCAGCAGCCATTCAGGCATTTAAACTGCATTTTGTACAGGGAGAGATCACCCCGGAACTAACGGAAAGAGATCTCATGATCCTGAATAACCTCTACCGCAAATACCTTTAACTATCCTTTAATTTCTTCAGCCTTTTCTGCGGCAGGTTCGTTGAAGATGTCATTTTTCTTAAGGTAGATAAGCCTGTCGTGAACTTCCCCGGCAACACGCTTGGAACGCAAATATCTGTTGTAGTTATACTCGTCAAAATCCTCTGCCTTTTGATCCATGTTACTAATGTGGACATCTCCCATAGAATGGATAAATTTATTATCTCCAATCCACATTCCAACGTGAATCACCCTTTCTGAAGTTGAATCAGTCGCAGGACGGCCAAAGAACAAAAGGTCTCCCGGAATAAGATTTTCAAAATTACGGGTGGAGTCTACCTGTTCTCCTGTTGCTATTTGTTGAGATGCATCCCTTGGAATAATTAACCCATTGAGAAAAAATACTGTTTTGGTATAACCGCTGCAGTCCACTCCTTTAGAGGAAGTACCTCCCCATAAGTAAGGTAATCCCATTAGATCTTTGGAGGTATCCACTAGACTTTCTCCATTTAGTTCAACATTCTCCAGCCATTCGTCGTAAGGCTTTGCATTCTGCTTTTCTACAAAGGCAACACGACCGTCAGGATATTTGATTTGGTAAAAATTATTCTGCTCTCCCTGAAGCTCAAAAATATTCCCTGCAACAACATCAGAAATTCTTTCAGAATCCCTGTTTGCCTCTTTATATGAAAATCCGAATGGCTCCAGGTAGATCAGTTTTTCAGCAGCTTTCCAATTTTTATATTCTGAATCGGAAAGAAGTTCAACTCCGCCGGAATCCACCCAGGCCAGGTAATCATCGGGGGTTTGAATTAAATACCAATTGTCACTCTTTTTGTATACGTTCACCTAAGCATTCCTAAAGTTGCCTGAGTTACAAGTTCAGATGAATGTCCAGGTTCTCCTCTAAGATTGGCTACAGAAATTTTTACAACTGCCTTTGAGATTTCCCTTACATCTTCAGAAGGTAAAACAAGAATGCTATCAGTAAAAGAAATTTCTTTTTTCTTTAGCCTTGCTCTAAGGCTGTCTACCGCGGCAGGAAGATTTGATTCCCCACGTAAAAAGACCTCTTCTCCTTTTTCTTCAGCTTCCACGTTGAACATCGCTACCCTGCGATCAGGCGCAAATTCATTGGAAACCTCAGCAATCACATCCTGTGCCTGCAGGAAAGATTCATTTTCCTTTTCCTTGTTCTCACAGCTAAGCTATTACCAGCGTGCTAAGAGTTAAAAAAACGAGCTTCTTTATCATAATGTTAGTATTAATTTTTTATCAGTCTTACTCCGGTGCCGTTTTCATTTGGCAGGATAGCTTTTCCTTCTACTAGTTTTACACCTTCGGCTATGTCATTTTTTAAAAGCAGGGCCCCGTCCATATCTACATAATCCAACAACGGCAACAATTGGGCAATAGCCGAAATTCCTACTGTTGATTCCATCATACAGCCTACCATGGTTTTCATTCCTTTTTGTGAGGCTTCTTTGATCATCCGGCGGGCGGGAGTCAAACCGCCACACTTGGTAAGTTTGATGTTGATCCCATGAAAATACCCCTCACATCTTGCTACATCGCTTTCTTTTATACAACTTTCGTCAGCAATTAAAGGTAAGGCTGAATGTTTATAGACTTCCTTGATCCCCTCCCAGTCATCTTTAGGAAGTGGTTGTTCCAGGAATTCCACATTTAAGTCCTTCAGAATTTTTGAGTTCTCTATGGCTTCCTCTACAGTCCATCCTGCGTTTGCATCAACTCTAAAAGGGGCATCTGTATGTTTCCTAAGTTCCCTTACAATGGCAACATCATCATCTGTTCCCAATTTGATCTTGTAGAGTGGCCAGGGGAAGTCCTTCAACTTTTGAACCATTTTCTCTACTGTGTCAATACCGATTGTGTAATTAGTCAAAGGCATTTTTTCAGGATCCAATTTCCATAACCTGTAAAGCGGAAGTCCTTTCTTCTTACCAAACAAATCGTTAGCGGCTATATCAAGCGCGCATTGGGCGAAAGAATTATCTTTTAAATATATGTTTGTAATGTCCCAAAGTTCTTCGGGAGGAAGATTAATGTTTTCTTTGATAAGTGGTTCCAGCTGCTTTAAATCAGAAATCATTTTTTCAACTGTTATTCCATAATAGAAAACAGCTGCCGCTTCGCCATATCCTGAATAGCCCTGATCGTTCAATTCCACGATCAGGCTGGGCTGGAAATCTCTTGAGCCATGGCTAATTGTAAAGGTGTTCCTTAGTTCAAGATCAAAGCTATGATAAGTGATTTCCATCAACTGCTTATTTATATTAATAGTAAATATAACTATTTAAAGGTCTTTGGGTGAAACCTCTATTTCATTGAAACTACTTTGATTCCCTGTTCTGTCTACCGCGGTCACTCCAACATGAGTAAGAGGAGTTTTGCCGTTTGATAAACGGTTAAGTTCTGTATTACGTTCATTTCGATTAAGAATTTTATAATTCCAGACGTCATTGTACTTATAGTAAACCACCCACTTAAAGGCTTCGCCTTCCGGCAGATGCCAGTTTAAGTTAACCTTATTATCAACAATCTCCATATTAACCTTTGGAGCAGCAGGAAGAATTGGGTTTATCCAGGGGCTTTCAGGCACCAAAGCCTGGGTTTTATAGGGTCCATCAACGATTCCTTTTGAGATATTGGGATACTTCAAAAGAGGTCCTATGCTCCAGTGAATAGTTCCCTTACTATCCGGCACCATTCCCCGGGTGAGCATTATCTGGTTTACTGTTTCATCAAGATTTAATGCATCCCCTCCAAAATCAATATTTATCCCGGGCCAAAGATGGCGTCGATGATGATTTTCACTTTCCCACCAGCCAAGAAGCACAGGAAAACTCTGCTTTGTCTGATTTATCTTCCAGTATAACTGCGGGGAATAGTAATCTATCCAGCCTTCGTTTAACCACAATTTTGCATCGGCATATAATTCAGCAAACTGGTCCATTCCGGCTATAGATTTGGGATATCCCGGTCTGTAAATTCCGAAGGGACTAATCCCAAATTTCACTTTGGGTTTTACGGCTTTAATTTCTTTATAGATCCGCTCCACAAACTTGTTTACCCCATCCCTTCTCCAGTCATCTTTAGTAAGTTTTCCACCTTCCTTTAAATAAGCAGCATAACTCGCAGCATCGGGAAAGTCGGCTCCTTTATTATAGGAAGCATATGGATAAAAATAATCATCAAAATGAACTCCGTCGATGTCGTACCGGTTTACTATGTCCATTACAACTGCAGCAGTATGATCCTGGGTTCCCTTTTTAGAAGGGTCCAGCCAGTACATCCCGTTTTTGAGTGCCACTACAAGTTCCGGATGAGTTTTCACAATTGAAGCAGGTGTTATTGGACCATAGGTGGAATGGTGAGCGCGGTAAGGATTCAGCCAAACGTGAAGCTCCAGGCCACGGTCATGAGCCGCCTCGATCCAAAATTGTAACGGATCATAATAAGGCTCCGGTGCTTTCCCCTGAGTTCCGGTAAGGAAAAAAGACCAGGATTCGAGATTGCTTTCATAAAGAGCATCGGCCTGTGGTCTTACCTGGAAAATAGCTGCATTATAATTGTGCTTCTGAAGAAAATCCAGAAGGGCGATAGCTTCTTTTTGTTGTTCCGCGACTGAAAGTCCTGATTTGCTCGGCCAGTTGATATTTGCTACGGTTGCAATCCACGCTGCACGAAATTCTCTCATTACGTGCGGCGACTTTTTTACTATCTGCACCGCAGGAGTTTCTTCTTCTTCAATAGCCTCTTCCAGTATTTCTACCGGAGCAGGCTCCTCTATCACAGAAGGCACAGGTTTCTCGGCCTTTGCAGGAACTTCAACAGGAGCAGGTTTAGGTTTTCGTGGAACAGACTTAGATGAGGAACATCCACTTAATACAAGTGTGATAGCGATGAAAAGGGTGATATATAATCTGGGGTGCAACATGGGGTAAAGTAAAATTTTAATTTTCACAAAGTTATATGGATGAACGATTCAGAAAAGGAAATAGTGAAGAAATAATCAAGATTATTTTATCTGCTTTTAATTCCGGCAGGAGCAGGTGAAATGGGAAATAATTTCTATATTTCTGTAAGAATATGATTACTGCTCAGTTTTTTAATTCTAAAGCCTTTCCGGAAGAATTCCACTTATGAAAAAAATTGTCATAGCCTCTGATTCGTTCAAAGGATCGGTAACCTCAATGGAAGTAGCCGATGCAGCCGAGACAGCGATTAAAAGAATATTTCCCGGGTGTGAAGTGGTAAAAACAGCGGTGGCAGATGGCGGGGAAGGCACTATAGAGGCTTTGGTAGGTTCCTTAAACGGCACAATTATAAACTGCACAATTAAGGGTCCTTTAATGGAGCCAGTAACTGCGCACTACGGAATCCTTGGAGATAACACCACTGCGGTAATAGAAATGGCCTCGGCAAGCGGCTTAACTTTAATTCCGGAAGAACAAAGAAATCCACTCCTTACCTCTACATTCGGAACAGGAGAACTAATTAAAGATGCGCTTGAGCGCGGCTGCCGAAAATTTCTGATTGGTATAGGTGGTAGTGCCACAAATGATGCAGGTACAGGAATGTTGCAGGCACTGGGCTTCAAATTTTTGAATAAAGAAAACAGAGAATTAAAAAACGGCGGTCAGATATTGAAAAATATTTCAGCCATTGACCGTTCCGAAGTTATACCTGAAGTCTTTAATTCCAATTTTACTATTGCTTGTGATGTAGAAAACCCCCTCACAGGACCAAATGGAGCGGCTCACGTGTATGCAAAACAAAAAGGAGCTGATGATGAAATGATCGCCGTTTTGGAAGAGGGAATGAAACATTTTGCACAGGTAATAGCAGAAAGAGAAGGTAAGGATATTGAAAAAGTTCCGGGAGCTTAGGTGCGGCCGGAGGACTTGGAGGAGGATTCCTTGCATTCTTAAATGCGGAACTTAAACCCGGAGTAGAAATGGTGCTTGATATTATCAACTTCAACAAACTCATAAAAAATGCTGACCTGGTTATCACTAAGCGAAGGAAAAATGGATAAGCAAACAGGAATGGGAAAAGCCCCGGGAGGAGTACTAAAAGCTGCCGGAAAACAAGATATTCCCGTTATAGCTATTGGAGGTTATGTTGAAGAGGTTTCAGAATTAAATGCGATGGGATTTCTTGCTGTACTTCCTATACTTCCGTTTCCTGCCACTCTGGAACAGGCGATGCAGAAAGAATTTACCAGCAACAACATAACCCGAACCCTTGAACAACAGCTTAGGGTAATACATTACTTTAACTCCCAAAACATATGAGTGCAATAGGCGCTTTAGTCGGCTTGATTTTATCAATTGTTCTCATCATCAGAAAGGTCTCCCCGGCCTACAGTCTTATTCTCGGTGCTGTTGTTGGTGGATTACTGGGAGGTTTTAGTTTAGCTGAAACAGTTGAATATATGATCTTAGGAGTCAAAGACATTACTCCTGCCATTATAATAATACTCACAGCGGGAATACTTTCAGGAGTATTAATAAAAACAGGAGCTGCAGCCTCAATCTCAAATACGATTATCAGGAAATTGGGGGTTACCCACGTCTATATGGCCTTAGCCCTCGCTACCTTTTTTCTCACCGCCATTGGTGTTTTTATTGACGTAGCTGTTATTACGGTTGCCCCTATAGCACTTAACATTGGCAAAAAATTATCCATACCTAAAGCCATTCTCCTGCTGGTGATGATTGGAGGAGGGAAATGCGGAAATATAATTTCACCCAATCCAAACACCATAATTGCCGCAGAAAATTTTGAAGCTGACTTATTTTCGGTAATGTACGCGAACATACTACCAGCACTTCTCGGTCTATTATTTACTGTTTACGTAGTAGCGAGATTTATGCTTAGGTAAAGGGGGACCTTGTGCAGGAGGAAGATGTTGAAAAGGAGCTGGAAAATCTGCCTTCCTTTTTTACAAGTATGGTAGCACCAATTGTGACAATTCTCCTTCTTGCTATGCGGCCTTTACTGGGTTATGGCATTGATCCTCTAATCGCCCTGCCAGTGGGAGGAATAGCCGGGGTTTTTGCAATGAGAAAAGTGAATACCCTGCGGGAAGGAATGAGTTATGGCCTTGCAAGAATGTCTGTTGTAGCTATTCTTCTGGTGGGAACGGGTACAATTGCCGGAATTATTAAAGCTTCTACAATTAAAGATGTGCTCCTCGATTCGCTTGCAAATACAGGTTTGGGAGAAGTTTTGATCGCACCTCTTTCCGGAATATTAATGGGTGCCGCGACAGCTTCATCTACAGCGGGAGCTACTGTTGCTTCTGCCTCATTTGCCGAAATTATTCTAAATGCCGGCATTAGCGGCATTTGGGGAGCTGCCATGATAAATGCTAGGTGCGACAGTGCTCGATCACCTGCCTCACGGCTCTTTCTTCCACGCTACAGGAGGAGTAACCAATGTAAGTATAAATAACAGGATTAAAGTCATACCCTACGAGACTGCCATAGGTTTCTTCCTTACCTTCTTTTCGGTACTGACTTATCTACTAATTAGAAGTTGAATTAATTATTTAAATTATTCAACACTTTCCTAACATTTCCATGTTCCTTCAGAAGTTTTTCTGCAGTAGTTCTGTCCAGGTTTAGCTCCTCCATAATCATTTTTATGCCGCGGTCAACCAGCTTACTATTTGAGAGTTGCATATCTACCATTTTATTGCCCTTTACTCTCCCAAGCTTAATCATAACTGATGTTGAGATCATATTCAAAACCAGTTTTTGAGCTGTTCCTGCTTTCATTCGCGTACTTCCAGTCACAAATTCCGGTCCTACAACGACTTCTATAGGGTATTCAACCGCCCCGGCTAAAGAAGAATTTTCGTTATTTGTAATGCAAGCCGTAAAAAGGCCGTTTTTACGAGCTTCTTTTACTCCGCCTACTACGTAAGGTGTAGATCCAGAGGCGGCTATGCCCAGCAGGACATCATTTTTATTAATCTCAAATTTCTTAAGATCTTCCCAGGCCTGATTTGGATCATCTTCAGCTTTTTCCACTGCTTTTCTTAATGCGCTATCTCCTCCGGCTATAAGACCTATAATAATATTATCGGGAACACCAAAGGTGGGTGGACATTCAGAGGCATCCAAAACACCCAATCTACCACTCGTACCTGCACCAATATAAAATAATCTGCCATTATGCTCCCTAATTTGAGTAACAATAACATCAACAACCTGTTCGATCATAGGCAGAACTTTTTCTATTGCATCGGCTACTTTCTTATCTTCATTATTAATATTAGTAAGAAGTTCTTTGGTGCTCATCTTCTCAAGATGTGCATATAATGAACCCTGTTCAGTTGTTTTTCCCATAGTTTTTATCCTTTTTCCAAATTTACAATATAGTTCAAATTTGTTTTCACTTACAATAAGCCACGGGACTTTTATAAATTTTTTTGTAAAGTTATGCTTTTGTTATAATTTTTTTTAGTAATTTTAATAAGATTTTATCATCACCTTATAATTCCCAAGCCCGTGGAGGACCAGAATTTTCTAGTACAACAATCTCAACAGACAGGTCTAAGTAATGTTCAACGTAAGAAAACTCTTCAAAAGATTAGTATTCTTCAATACCTCTATTTCCAGGGAGCCAAGACAAATTCTGAACTCTGTGAAGCTTTTAATATTAGCTCCCCAACCTCAATAAGACTTCTAAATCAACTTATAAAGGAGGGCTGGATCCTTAAGGAAGGCCGGGGTAAATCTGCTTAGGTGGAAGAAAACCAGATCTTTATAGATTAGGTCAGGATTGTTTCTTTATGCTGGGAATACAGGTTGAAAGGTTTAATATTAAAATGGCCTTATTTGATAATCACAACAACAAGAAGCTGGAGATTACCGATATTCCATTTAGTATTGATGAAGAAGTAAGTGTAGTAGAGCATCTTTATGAGAAAGCCAACGAATTACTACAAAGTTCAGGAATAGACCAGGATAAGCTTTTGGGAATAGGGATAAGTATGCCCGGTTTAGTATCTTCTGAAGAAGGGAAAAACTTTACATACTTTCTAAAAGAAGAAGAATCAGAATCCCTGGAGCACCTCTTAAGACAAAAATTTAAAAAACCCGTTTATATCTTAAATGATGCAAAAAGTGCCTGTTTAGCCGAATCCAATTTTGGACTGGCTAAACATAAAAAAGATGTACTTGTAATCTCCATGGACTGGGGTATTGGGCTGGGAATAATAATAGACGGAAAAACGTACCAGGGCTCATCAGGTTTTGCAGGAGAATTTGGGCATATTCCGCTTATAGACGACGGTATACTCTGCTACTGCGGAAAACGCGGTTGCCTGGAAACTGTAGCGTCGGGAATGGCTATTGTACGAATTGCTAAAGAAGGAATTAGTGCCGGGGAAAGCTCAATTTTAAGTAATTTATCTAAAAAAGAAATTGAAAGGCTTCAGCCGGAATCTATAATAGACGCTGCAAACAAAGGAGACCAATTCGCTATAAAAGTGCTTTCTGAAGCAGGAATAAATCTGGGTAAAGCTATTGCAATAATTATTCAGCTTTTCAATCCTGAGCTTATCATACTGGAAGGAAAGTTTGCTGATGCAAAACAACTTATTACTACTCCTATTCAGCAATCCATCAATAAATACTGTATGGTCCAGCTTAGAGAGAAAACAGTTATTTCTCTTTCTAATATTGGAAAAGACTCAATACTACTGGGGTCTGTCGCCACAGTAATGGAAAAAGTATTTGAGAACCAAATAAAAATAACACATAACCTTTAACTAAAACCCTCTAACATCTCAATTTTCTACTATGGCCAGATTAAATCTACTTGAAGAAACACGTTTTGAAAAAGTTCCGGTAACCATCTATAAAAATCAACAAGTTGCTTCGCAAAAAGTGGCAGCCAGGATAGCCGCACTCATCAGGACTAAAAATGACCTGGGAGAAAATGCTATTCTGGGATTGGCAACCGGAGCAACTCCCGTAGGAGTTTATTCTGAACTAGTACGTCTTCACAAAGAAGAAGGTTTAAGTTTTAGCAATGTAATTACGTTCAACCTGGATGAATACTATCCCATGTCTCCTACTTCCAGACAGAGTTACGTTACTTTTATGTATGAAAACCTTTTTGATCATGTAGATATCAAAAAAGAAAATATTCACATTCCCGATGGGACTCTTGATAAGGAAGATATAGCTGAATATTGCATTGCCTACGAAAACAGAATAGGTGCGTTGGGAGGATTAGATCTACAAATATTAGGAATTGGTAGAACGGGACACATTGGCTTTAATGAGCCAGGTTCTGCACCAAATTCCGGTACGAGACTGGTTACCCTCGATGATCTAACGAGAAGGGATGCTTCCAGGGACTTTGGAGGAAAAGGAAATGTACCTACCAAGGCCATTACGATGGGAATTGGTACCATTTTTAAAGCCAAGGAAATTATTCTCATGGCCTGGAACACCAAGAAAGCCTCGATTATAAAAAAGGCGGTGGAAGGAGAGATTTCAGGAGAAGTTCCTGCCACTTACCTGCAATTATCAGAAAATACAGAATTTGTTCTGGATGAAGATGCGGCTTCAGAATTAACACGTTTTAATACTCCATGGCTCGTAAAAGATTGCGTTTGGGATGATTATCTCATTAAAAAAGCAGTAATCTGGCTTTCTAATGAAATTAACAAGCCAATTCTAAAATTGACAGACGATGATTACAACAATCATGGAATGGCCCAGCTGGCTACCGAGAAAGGACTTACTTATAATATAAATATTCACGTCTTTAATAAACTCCAGCACAGTATTACAGCTGGCCGGGAGGAAAACCAAACGCTGATGACAGCCAGCGTCCAGAGAGAGCCAATCCTGCGAGAAAACGATCTCTTATTTTCTCTCCCCATCCTGATGATGATGTAATTTCTATGGGAGGAACATTCATAAGACTTGTTGACCAGGGGCACGAGGTGCACGTAGCTTATCAAACCTCCGGAAACACCGCCGTTTGGGACACAGATGTATTGCGGTACATGGAATTTGCTATTGATTTTAATAACAGCATTGGTGATGATGTAGATAAACTGGAAAGGATTTATGAAAAGATGCGCGAATTTATTAACCGCAAAGAACCCAATGAGATTGATCTTCCGGAAATAAGGAATGTAAAAGGCTTTATAAGAAAATCTGAAGCTATAGCAGGAGCACGATACGCGGGTCTTAGTGATGAAAACATCCATTTTATGGCCCTTCCCTTCTACGAGACGGGAAAGACCGTTAAAAACCCTATAACCGATAAAGATGTAGAACTTACAAAGGAGCTGCTCCAACAGATCAAACCACACCAGGTTTTTGCCGCTGGAGATTTTGCTGATCCCCATGGGACGCATTTAGTATGTTTTAATATTATTATCGAAGCAATGAACCAACTGCGCAAAACTGAAGACTGGGCAAAAGAAACCTGGCTATGGATGTATCGCGGTGCCTGGCACGAATTTGAGACACACGAGATCGAAATGGCCGTACCACTTTCTCCAAAAGAAGTGGCGAAAAAAAGAAACGCAATATTTGAGCATCAGTCACAAAAAGACCGACCTGTTTTTCCCGGAGACGATGAAAGAGAGTTTTGGCAACGTGCTGAAGAAAGAAATCGTGAAACTGCCATTAATTATCACAACTTAGGACTGGCGAATTATGAAGCGATGGAAGCGTTTGTGAGATGGAAATTTGAAGATTAGGTCCAAAAAGACTTCTTCACTCTCTTCTTAATTAGATCAGGCTATGCATTAATTCTGATTCATATTGTCCTGAAGATCGTCGTGCTGATTTTATTTTACAGTTTTATTTCCACAACTTCTTTTGAAGTTTTACTTTGTGTAAGTAAAAACCATTCAGAATTTTATTTATAACCAGAAGGGATTATAGCGGGATAAGCTTTAATCCCTTTGATTGGGAATAAAAAATTCAATCAAAATTTGATTTTTGATTTTTAACAATTCGATTATATACTAAAAATGAACAGACGAAATCTTTTAAAAATACTGGGAATTTCGGCAGTAGGGGTAGCTACTGTTCCTTTATGGTTGGATGCCTGGACTACAGATGATCTTCCTGAAGATTCTTTAGAACTAAACGAAGACAAAAAACTGCTCCTATCAGAAATTGTGGATACCCTCATCCCCCCGGGCGAAATCCCGGGAGCAAAAGATCTTGAGGTCGATAAGTTTGTAAGGGTAATTGTGGCCAATTGTTTGGAAGAAGACATTCAAAGGGAATTCCTGGCTGGATTCGATGAACTGGAATCTGTAGCAAAAGAGATGTATGACAAATCTTTTAAAGAAATTCCAAATAAAGAACGTCTCATTATTCTGGAGAAAATGGCTGCCAATAAAAATGAAGGAAAGGAAATAAATTTTGTAGAATTTGTAAAAGAACTTACCATTACGGGATATATGAATTCACAGTACGTAATGGAAAACCTGAGAGATTACGAGTTTATACCCGGGCGATTTGATGGAAGTTTCCCTGTGGAAAAAACTATTTACAGCACCACATAGACATGGCAAATTTTAATATAGATGCAGCGAAGGAACGAACCTATGACGCAATAGTAATAGGCTCCGGAATTAGTGGAGGTTGGGCTGCAAAAGAATTGACAGAAAAAGGTTTAAAGACCCTGGTTCTTGAAAGGGGAAGGAACGTGGAACACATAAAGGACTATCCAACCACTCATATGCGCCCCTGGGAATTTGAGTTTCATGGAAGAATGCCGCTGGAGGTAATAAGAGAAAATCCCATTGTAAGCAAGTGTTACGCATTTAAAGACGGAGCCGATCATTTTTTTGTTAAGGACAAGGAACACCCTTATGTTCAGGAAAAACCTTTCGACTGGATAAGAGGATACCAGGTGGGCGGAAAATCCCTTTTGTGGGCAAGACAGGTACAACGCTGGAGCGATTTCGATTTTGAAGGACCTGCCCGGGATGGATTTGCTGTAGACTGGCCAATTCGTTACAAAGATCTGGCTCCATGGTACAGTTATGTGGAAAAATTCGCAGGAGTATCGGGAAATGCTGATGGACTGGAAGAACTTCCTGACGGTGAGTTCCTGCGCCCCTACCCTTTAACGAAAGTAGAGAATTATTTTAAAGATCATGTTGCTGAAAATTACAAAGACAGGCACGTGATCATTGCCCGGTGCGCTCATCTTTCTGAGCCAAAAGATATTCACAGAGAACAAGGTCGTGCGACCTGCCAGAATAGAATTATCTGCGAAAGAGGTTGCCCTTATGGTGGCTATTTCAGCAGTAATTCTTCCACTATCCCCTGGGCGATGAAAACCGGGAACTTAA
This sequence comes from Antarcticibacterium sp. 1MA-6-2, assembly GCF_021535135.1. NCBI lineage: Bacteria > Pseudomonadati > Bacteroidota > Flavobacteriia > Flavobacteriales > Flavobacteriaceae > Antarcticibacterium > Antarcticibacterium sp. 1MA-6-2. Next base: position 2,869,396 of record NZ_CP091036.1, read on the forward strand.
GCCTTCAACCTAACTCTGTAGTGGCGTCTCTTATTTATGATGAACAAAAAGAAAAAGTAACGGGGGTACGGGTCATCGATGCAATAACTAAAGAAACCTCCGAATATTTCGCCAGGATTATTTTTGTAAATGCATCTGCAATTAATACTAATGCTATTCTTTTGAATTCTAAGTCCAGCCGATTTCCAAATGGACTCGGGAATGATAATGGACTCTTAGGCAAATATTTAGCCTTTCATAATTATCGGGCAAATGTTCAGGCGGAATACGACGGTTTTCCCGAATTTACAACCGAGGGAAAAAGACCAACAAGTGGTTATATTCCAAGATTTAGAAATGTTAGAAAGCAAGAAACAGAGTTTCTAAGGGGCTATGCCGCAGGTTTGGTTTCCTATAGGAATACCATTACTAACTCGGGAGGCATGGGATCTACTCTAAAAGAAAATTTACTAACTCTCAAATTAGGACCCTGGAAAGTAGGTAGTCATATGATGGGAGAGACAATTCCAAAGGAATCCAATTACGTAAAACTTCACGATTCGGGAACTGATGTATGGGGTATTCCTCTAATCAATTTTTCTGTAGATTATGATGAAAACGACGAAAAAATGATACAGGATTACTTTGATGAAATGACCCAAATGTTTGAAAGCGCAGGATTTACCAATATACGGACAACAGATAGTCACCAGGCACCTGGCCTTGATATTCATGAAATGGGTGGGGTTCGCATGGGAAAAGATCCCGCTACTTCCCTACTTAATGAATGGAACCAGATGCACCATTCAAAAAATGTTTTCGTAACAGATGGAGCCTGTATGACCTCTACAGGAACACAGAACCCATCCCTCACATATATGGCGTTAACTGCAAGAGCAGTAGATTATGCGGTAAAGGAAATAAACAAAGGGAATTTATAGACAGAAGAAATTATTATTAAACACTTAAGAATATGAAAAATATTTCACTAATGGTGGTTTTTATGATGCTGGTAATGCAGCCAGTTTCAGCACAACAAAATTCAGAGGGTAAAGATCTGGACTGGAAATTAGGAGTTCAGGCATATACTTTCAAAAATTTTACTTTTTCAGAAGCGCTCGATAAAATAAAAAGTATTGATTTAAAATTTGTAGAAGCTTATCCAGGACAAAAAATAGGAGGTGGTATAGAAGGCACTATGCACTATGATATGGACGCTCAAACCAGGAATAAGGTAAAACAGTTACTGGACTCAAAAGGAATCAAACTGGCGGCTTATGGAGTGGTTTCCGGGAAAAATGAGGAAGACTGGAAAAAATTATTTGAATTTGCCCGGGAAATGCAAATCAAAATCATCAATTCTGAACCTGCGCCGGAAGACCTGGATATGGTGAATAGATTAGCTAAGTGAATATGGTATTACCGTGGCTCTCCATAATCATCCTGAGCCCAGTACATACTGGAATCCTGATACTGTCCTTGAAGCTGTAAAAGGACGGGAAAATATAAAGGCTTGTGCAGATGTTGGCCACTGGATTCGATCTGGAATGAATCCTGTGGAAAATTTGAAAAAGCTGGAAGGCCATATTGCCAGTCTTCACTTTAAAGATCTAAATGAAAAGACAAAAGAAGCACACGATGTACCCTGGGGGACAGGAATAAGTGATGTGGATTCATTGGTAGAAGAATTAAAACGTCAGGGATTTGAGGGAGTTATTTCTGTTGAATATGAGCACAACTGGGACACCTCTCTTCCTGAAATAGAACAAAGTGTAAACTACTTTAAGAAAATTGTGAATTAAATTCAGCAGGCTATACCGGAGTGTTTTTATAAAAATTCCTTATTAGTCATCTATAAAAATTGGGTTAAAAAAAAGAGGTTGTCTCCAAAAATACTTTGGAACAACCTCTTTCTCTTTTTAGTTTCACAACATCTTCATCTGCCTTACTCAGCCTTCATAAAGAAGGTGCATTCAAATGAAAATCTATTGGTTTTTGCTTATCAATTCTTATGGCTCCAGTCCAAAGCTCTTAGATGCTTAGCCTGCTTCAGGTTTTTTACATTATTCACTTTCGCGAAGTGTATGGAAAAAACCTCTTAGAACAACTTAATTTACCTCACCCGGTTCAAAATCAGAAAAAACAGAACCAGGTTTATTTGACTTTTCAGATTCTATCCACTCAACTTCGGGACTTGGATGAAAATGTATTCCCATATTATTAAGACGTTCGCCCTGTTGAGCCACGCGGAGGGTAAAATCCTCAAAATTGCGTTTTTCATCAGGAGACCATCCAATTTCAGCCACAGCTAATGTTCGTGGCCAAAAGCGATCATCCAGCATCTCATCATTTAAGACGTGCTCTGTCCATACCAATTGCTTCAACTCCTAATACATTAGGATCATCATTCATAAAGCTGTAAGCATTTTCCAAAGAAACACCATCTTCTTTACACCAGTTTAAGGTGCCTTCCTGTCCCGGGAAATTAGCGTGATCAAAATAGAAATTTGTGCAAATAGATACGATCTTCTTAACATCAACAACGCTTTCGGTTTTTCCGGTCCACTCCTGGCTAATCATACTGGAGCTCACAGGAGCTTTTGTGACTTCTTCCCAGCCTATAGCAGTTTTACCGTGATGTTGTACGATAGAATCTGCCTTTACGACGAAAGTTTCATATAAAGGATCTTCAATTTCATCACCACCTATATGTATCCATGGTCCTTTAGTAATCTCGGCCAGTTCACCTATTACATCAGAAACAAAATCATAAGTTTCAGGCTGCGCCAGGCAAAACCTGCTCCAACCCACCTCGTAACCAGAATACAATCCGGGAGGAGTTGCAAGTTTAGGTTCAATATTAGAATTCTCCGGGCAGTTTAGTTCGGGATAAGAAACTAATGCGGCGTAAATATGGCCCGGCATATCCACTTCAGGTACAATAATAATATTGCGGGAAAGGGCATAGTCCTGTAATTCCTTGTATTCTTCCTGTGATAAAAAACCTGATCTTCCACCTGTAACAGATCCTTTAGAACCCACCTCTGTTAATTTTGGCCAGCTCTTTATTTCAATCCTCCAACCCTGATCATCGGAAAGGTGTAAATGGAGCCTGTTCAATTTATACAGAGCCATCCTGTCCACATGCTTTTTAAGGTACTCCAAACCAAAGAAACTGCGGGCTACATCTACCATAGTTCCTCTCCAGGGATATTCAGGATAATCTGTTATGCTTACCTGTCGAAGAAAAATATCCTCTCCTGTATATTGCCCCTGTTCCATTTCAGATGGAAAGAGTTGTCTTAGGGTTTGAACGGCGTAAAAAAGACCAGCTTCAGTAGCACCTTTAATTTCTACAATTTCATTGGTGATATTAAGAGTATAACCTTCCTCTCCCAATTCGTCCTCCAATTGCGAATCTAAAGTCAGATTCCAATTTCCGCAGGCGTCTCCTGAAGTTATTGTCACTTCTTTATTGGCGCTGTCCAGAAGTTCCTGAAGCCAGGCTGCTGCTGTTTCACTACCTGTATTAAAGCAAATAATATTCTCCTGTGGGACACGAAACATATTATCTCCCCACTCCAGCGATTGGGGAGCAGGAATTAGAGACGGAGGGTTACCTTCAGCTGCGATATTCTCAGACTTTTGAATATTCGCACAGGACGAAAAAAACGCTGCAACCAGGATGCTGATAATATAGAATTTAGTTTTTCTTTTCATCTTCATAAAAATTTAAATCATTACTATTCCTCGTAACGCTGTTGTATATCTATCCCTGCTACTTCTGTAAAAAGCCCCGCAAGTTTCTCGCTTACGGCATTAAAAAACTTTTCGCCTTTTTCTTTAGTGGCTTTTTTAGGATTTCCAATTCCGGTATCTTCTGATACCATATTCCATTTACGTTCAGACCAGGCCCATCCTTCTTTGATCCCAGTGATCCTGGACTTTTTCTCCTCTCCGCTTCCTGCCTTTTCTAATCCCGATACAAGATCTGGCCGCAAGTGCAGCATGAGGCTGGTTTCCATTTCATCGGCGTGATCTCCGGATTCTTCAAAAAATTGGTTCCTATCTACCGTCTGAAAAAAGCTAGTGGTAACAAATAATATTTTGGGAAACCTCGCTCCCACTTCTCTTAGCAAGGCCTTAAAATTATTTCCCCCGTGACCGTTTAACAATATAAGTTTATAAATGCCGTGATTGTTTAAAACCTCTGCAATATCGTTAAGAATTGCCAATTGTGTAGACGGATATAAATTAATGCACAGATCGATATCTGTTTGCCCTGTATTTACACCAAAAGGTATATTGGGCAAAATTATAACTTTAGCTCCATTTTCCCAGGCTTGTTTTCCCGCCTCTGTAGCAAATGCCTCTATTTGAAAATTGTCTGTAGCATAAGGCAGATGATAGTTATGTGCCTCTGTAGCTCCCCACGGCAGGACGGCTACTTCTGCTTTATTCTTTTTTACTTCGCTCCAGTTGGATTCGGCTAAAATATATGGTCGCATTAATTTCTTATTTTATAACCTTTGATTGAATAATATAAAATGAACAGGTAGCAAGGAACCATAATCCAATATGCATCCCGGGGATTCCACTCTTCAGCCAGTGCTCCATACATTAGTGGAACGATGGCTCCCCCCGCGATTCCCATTACCAACAAAGAAGATGCTGCCTTAGTAAATTTACCTACATCTGCAAGTACTAAAGGCCAGATTGCAGGCCACATAAGAGCGTTTGCTAAACCTAACAAAGCTATAAATACAAGAGAAACATATCCTTCTGTAAAAATGGCTATTATAGAAAACACAACACCTAAAATGGCTGAAACCCTTAGCGCATTCTCCTGCTTAATGAACTTCGGAATTGAAAATATTCCTATTATATAACCTATCACCATAGCAACCATAGTTCCGGTTGCAAAGAATTTAGCCGTTGTAAGAGGTATTCCCTGAGATGAGCCATAACTTATAATACTATCTCCGGCGATTACCTCAACTCCCACGTAAAGAAAAAGTGTAAAGACACCAAGCATTACATGCGGAAACTGGAAAACACTTGTTTTTCCGGCCGCATAAGAAGTTGTCACTTCCTCTTCCTCTTCTTCATCAACCTCCGGAAGGCTTGACTTATACACCCAAAGCCCAAGCAACAATAGCACCACCACAATTCCTATATATGGTGGAATAACCCTTAGCGCCATTTCATCCAGTTCAGCATTTCTAAGTGCAGGTGAAAGATCTGCTAATTCTGCCTGAAGTTGATCTGCTTTATCTAATTGCAGGAAAAAACCAATAAGAATTGGAGCAATAGCACCTGCAAGTTTATTACAAATACCCATAATACTTATACGCTTTGCAGCACTCTCTGCAGGACCAACTATTGTAATATAAGGATTAGACGCCGTTTGTAGAATTGCTAAACCGCTTCCCATTATAAATAGCCCTATTAAGAATATTATATAAGTCCTGCTCATCGCAGCTGGAATAAATAGTAAAGCACCTATTGCCATGACTCCCAGGGCTACAGACATTCCTTTCTTAAATCCAAAGTAGTTAAGGGTACGGGTTGAAACCGGAGCCATTACAACATAAGCGATGTAAAAAGCAAAAGTGACAAAAAATGATTGAAATTTTGTTAATTCACAAGCTATCTCCAGGTAAGGAATTAGTAAGGAATTTAACCAGGTGACAAATCCAAAAATAAAGAATAGCGCTCCTATAATGATAATTGCGCGATTGGTATTTGAAGGCGATGCTTTAGGTTGTTCTGAATTGGCTACAATTGACATAGTAATTGGTATAAGTTTAAAATTTAGGTGATTTTTCTTCTGAAAGAATTAGGGCGGCTGATCCAAGAATAGAAATATTGGGAATATTGGAATGCATAATCTTTAATTGATCCCGCACCTTTTTAAAAGGAAAGCTACTAACAGTTTCAACAAGAGGTTCTTCAAAAAACCTGAAGGAATTACTTACCGAACCTCCCAGTAATATTGCCTGAGGAGAGAGAACGTAGAGAATTAACTTTAAAGCTTCTCCCAAATGTTCTCCAAATTCCTGAAAAATCTTTAAAGCCCCCTCATCATTTTTTAAAGCTAAATTGTATACTTCATTACCTGTAGTACCATGTATATCACGGAAAAATTTTCCACTACAATACTCTTCTATAGTTTTATCACGATAAGGGATATTTCCCAGTTCCCCTGCACTTGAAAAAGCACCGGAATAAAGTTTGTGGTCTATAATAATCCCTGTACCAAATCCCGAACCCAAAGTTATACCCACGAGATTTTCGTATGGTCTTCCCTTTCCAAAAATCTTCTCACCCATTACAAAGACGTTGGCATCGTTGGTGATTTTTACAGGCTTTTGAAAATGATCCTCAAGATAATCCTTTAAATGTACTTCTTTCCAGGAGGGTATATTTTCAAGATCGTATATAATTCCTTTTTTGCTATCTACTAATCCAGGAACACCTATACCTATACCTTCTATCCCGGGTTCACTTATTTCTTCAATTTTTTGAACAAGAGTAGACATTATTTCTTCCTTTGAACCTCCGGCCGTCGTGGAAAATTTTAATTCCCTAACCACCGTTGAGTCCTGTACAAGACCAATGTGTATTTTTGTTGCACCTATGTCAATTCCTACTATTTTGGAGCCCATGAAAGCTGCATTTTTTTAATTATTAATTATAAACTTTATTTAAAAATCCTTTTTCAGGATTATACTTCTTGTTTGTTTCACCTTTTCCTAAAGCACTTAAGAAAGGATAATAGTAGTTTAATTACTGCCCTATTATGCAATCAATTCTTTCTACTTCTGAAGATCCTTAGACATAAGATAAACCAAAACTTTAAAATTAATTCCGGTCCTTCTTGGAAAACAATCAGTTACTAAACTTTTGTAAAAATTTTACTTATCGCGTCTCAATTTAGGAAAAAACTTATATTAACTGTCATTTCTTAAAAAATTTAACAGCGTAAAATTTGTCCTTCCCTCACATTTAATATTTTATCTTTTGACGAATTTCAGATTAATGAAAATTCCTAATATTTAAAAGTTCCAGGCCAACAATTGTAAAGGCTATAGATTTAGTTTTTTCTTATCGATGGAACTAATGCTTCTTTAGTCTGCAAAAGGAATTATCCTTTTTTCGGCATGGCTCTTCATTGCCAGTTCAATAACTTTAACCACAGCTTTAGCCTGTTCACCTGTTATTTCCAGATCTTCCTTACCAAGGATCGCATCATAAAGGTTCTGATATACTTTTTTATAATTTCCCCTTTCACTTTTTATCATTTCCGTTCCAGCCACAGTGGTTAACTTACCCCAAGAATCTTTAGGTTCTTCACCCCACTGCAAAACATTCTGAGGTTTTTCACCTCTTTTTAAAGCCTCCTCCTGCACATCATATCCTGATTTTAAAAAAGTACCATCGGTTCCGTATAGGGTGAATACAGGACCTTTTTCTCTTACCAGCATTCCGGCCTTCAGAGTAACTTTTAATCCTGAATAAAAAAGTATTAGCTCAAAATTATCTACCACTTGTGCCTCATCCCGCTGTATTTGAAGACTGGCAAAAACCTCCAGGGGATGTCCAAATAACAAAAGTGCCTGATCGATAAGATGGCTTCCAAGATCATAAAGAAGCCCATTTCCTGCATTTTCCTTTTCCTGCTTCCAACCCGTTTTAATTTCCTTCCGGAACCTGTCCAGATGCGCTTCATATTCAACAAGCCTTCCCAGTCTTTTTTGTTCAAGAAGCTTTTTGACAGTTAGGAAATCACTTGCCCAACGCCTATTGTGATTTACAGTAAGAAGTTTGTTGTGGCTTTTGGAGAGGTCTATTAGATATTCAGCGTCCTGAGATGACGTGGCAAGAGGTTTTTCAACGATCACATGTTTACCCGCTTTTAATGCTCTTGCTGCATAATCTGTATGAGTGTGATTTGGCGTTGCAATCACCACCAGTCCAATAGACGAATCCTCCAGAATTTCCTTATAATCGGTTAAAATTATAGCCTTAGGAAAATCTGTTTCGGCATTTTTTACATTGTCAGGTGTTGATGTCAAAATTTTTTTGATATCAAAGCCTTCTATACTGGAAATGATTGGAGCATTAAAAAATCTAGCGCCAGAACCAAATCCCACAAGTGCCACATTTACTGTTTTCATTTACGATCGTGGAGTAAATAGCGTTTTATATATTTCCATAAATTTTCTCATTAAATCCTTTACTATCAGGATTAAAAATTTTATCTGTTGTAGATCTTCAAAAGAATATTGTAAATCTTTATGAGCTCTAATTTTCCGGAATATATTCTTCTGAGGAAGGAATTAATTTGGCGGTTAAGTCAGGACTTTTCATTTTTTTATCTAAGGGAAACATAGGCCTGTTAATCCTATTATATTCAAGACTTTCCAGATCCTGGTCTACACCACCAGGAGTAAGTGCCATGATCCAATCTGCTCTCATATCATAAAGCTCAGGTACTAAATAGCCCATTTTAACTACAATAATATCTGTTAATTTAGGATCAAGATTTAATTTATCGAAATTTGTATTACGATTTCGATCCTTAGTTACAATTACCCTGATGCTACCCACTCTTACTACTACTGCCCTGTCATTAATAGATTCCACTGTACCTTTTAATCTTACCGGGGGTGCAAAGCGGGAATCAATTAAAGCTCCCACATATCCATCTACTTTTGCACCAACCCCTGCCGCAGTGGCTTTTGCTGCCAGTTCCGGTCCAGGTATAGATGCATAAATTAAAGAAGGTCCATTATTAGATTGAAATTCAGGACGTTCTAAAATTTCCTTCAAGGTCCAGGTAACATCTCCAGCTCCTCCAGCAGTAGGGTTATCGCCCGAGTCACTAATGAAGAAGGGGCGTTTATTACTTGCCAATGCTTTATCCAGACTTCCATGTAAAGAGTCTGTAGGGGCGACAAAATCAAATTTTGATCTTACTTCCCATAAACTATTCGCTAATTGTTCAGCTGTACTTTTGACTTTGCTCTTATCATCTCCCGTAACCATAACAACTGCACTATTTCTGGGTTCGTCTGCCCAGGCATATCCAATCCAGATAGCTGCATCAATAACCCCCTCCTGCGCAGTTGCGTCAGGAAGTTTTGCATACAAACTTTTGGCAGGTTCTACACGGGTACTCGTTTTTTCCCCCGGCAGTAATATTGGAACAGGTATCCAAGCTTTGTACGCAGGTTTTCCTTTTCCACTTTCTATACGGGAAAGGAGATTCTCCACCGCTCGTTCCTTGGTCTCATACCGATCCTCATGAGGTGCCATTCTAAAGCAGGTGAGCAAATCGCTGTTGTAAGCCAGGCGCCAGGAAACATTTCCGTGTAAATCCATAGAGGTTGAAATAATAGTTTCTTTTCCCACTACTTCCCGAATCCTGGCAATAAAATCACCTTCAGGATCATCTAAACCTACCACACTCATAGCACCATGTAAATCAAAATAGAGACCATCATAAGGCGCATTTTTTTTAAGCAATTCGAGGGTTTGCTCCACAAGGGATTCATAAGCTTTTCTTGTTACAGCACCTCCCGGAGATGCCATTGATACCATTGCCGGAAACCACTCTGCCCGTTTACGAAATGCATCTTTACTCATAAAAGGGTAGGATTCCATAACATCTTCCCCTTTCCTTACCCTAAAAGCATCCTCTTCAGCAAGTGCCGGAGAAAAAGTACTGGATTCTGTTCCAATACCTGCAATGGCAATTCTTGGGGCTCCTTTCCTTGAAGAAAGATCTTCCCGATTCTCTTGTGCAGCAGGAACTATCGGTGATCTCTGTTTTTGAGCGAAAATGAGGAAAGATGAATACATCACCAGGCTAAAAAAAATCGTAAGGAAAATTGCCTTTTTCATATGTAATGTTGCTATATGTTAATTTACTGGATGGGGAAGCGTGGTTATTTGCAAACTAAAAATCATATAAACCTCCTATACCCTGGTACAGGAGGAGTTTTCCTAATCACTAATTATTTTCTTCTATTTCGCGGATTTTAATATTCTTCCAACGAACCTTTATTCCGCCACCACTGTGGATTTGCAAAGCAATGGAACCCTCAGCCGCACCAATTTTTTCATCTTTCAATTCCACCATCTTTTCCCCGTTCAACCAGGTTGTTACACTATCTCCAACAGCTCTAATTTTTAGGTGATTCCACTTTCCTGGTTTTAGTATATCCTCCTTTTCATCAGGGATTTGTACCAGCCATTCCCTGCCATAAGATTCATATATTCCTCCTGTATCATTACCGGGAGGCGCTACTTCTACCTGCCAGCCAGACACCTTTGTACCGTCTACAGATGATCGAATAAAAACTCCACTATTCCCATCTGCTTCCTGTTTAAAATCCAGATCTAATTCAAAGTCTTTAAAAGATTGCTTTGTGGCAAGATATCCATATTCCTTATCAGGACCACTTTCACAAATCAATTCCCCATCTTCTACATACCATTTCTCAGTGCCATGTACTGTCCAGTTTTCTAAATTCTCACCATTGAAAAGGTCAGTTTTCGAACTCTGCTGACTCTCTACAGCCGAAGATGCTTGCACTTCCTCCTTCTTATCTTTGCAGGCAACGATGGAAGCGAACAATAAAATACCTATAATTCCTTTTTTCATTTTTAAATATTTAAATATTAATTAATCATATGTGAATTCTAGAGGACTAAATAAGAAGAATGGTTCACCTGTACCCTAAATAGGTACAGGTGAAGCTTCTTCCTAAATCAAACAAGCCTATGGCTTTCCGGCAGTTTCTCACCAGCATTTCTTACAAACCATAAACAGTTACTATCATTTTTGTTAAGTACTAATTCATAATTGCAGAATAAATATGTTATTGTACAATTACCAGGTTGGAAACAATTGGAAAATGATCTGACGCATAATCTTGCTTTACAACGTGATGATTTTTCACTTTAAATTTTCCCGAGGCAGGATTGAAACCAATAAAGTCAATTGTCTTTACAGGATTATCTGTTGAGATGGTGAAGGGACAATCTGTACAGGTTAATCCAAAATCATTTGTAAAAATGTTCATCACCTCTGAATCCTGAACCGCGTTAAAATCCCCCGCTATAATAAAGGGTAGCTCTTCATCCTGGGCCAACTCGACTATTTTCTTAATTTGTAATAACCTGTTCGTTGGTTCTCTCTGGGCGTCCAAATGTGTACTGCCAAAGCGAATCGTATTACCTTTAGGAGTTACAATTTTAGCTGTGACAAGTACCCGGGGTTCACCATTGGTACCAGCCTGTGTGGGAAGCCTTTCCACCTTTTCCTCTGCTAAAGGAAACTTAGAAAGAATCGCCACTCCATATTCTCCTCCTTCATAGTCTATGGCCTTTCCAAAAAAATAGTTCATATTTAATAGACTGGCTATTTGCTCTGCCTGGTTGCCAGCTCCCGATCTTTCTGTGTTAAAGTCTACCTCCTGAAGAGCTACAAGATCTGGATCTTCATTGCGAATGGTTTCCACAATTGCATTAAGATCTATAAATTCCGGTTTAGAGGGAGGATTAGCGTGATGAATGTTATAAGCCATTACACGCAATTCTTCTCCAACTTTTTCCTGATTAGATCCGTCCATTTCTGAAGAATCTGCAGTAGATGATGAAGAGGAACAGGCAACAGCAAAAATAACTGCCATTCCGGCTACAATACCTTTTAAAAAATTTGCCAAAGCGATAGTTTAGATTATTAATATTTCTTTTTATTGAGCAACACCTGTATTCTTTACATTCTGCCCTTTCATAGGCCATGGGGAGACTGCAGGTCCACTATTCTCAACAACAATTTTATACAGCTTTATTTGTAACATCTCTGTAGCTTCAACGTACACGGTTCCATTTTCAGTAATAGTTGGAGAGTTCACAACGCTATCTCCAAGAGTCCAACTTTTTATTTGTTCACCCTCAGGATTAACCACAAAGAAATTTCCATTAGTGGCACCCACATAGATGTACCCATTTACATCAACTGCAGGAACGCTTTCGGCAATCTCAGCCTCGAAAGTCCATTTAATCTCACCGCTTGATGGGTCAAGAGCCAAAAGTCCTCCTATTGAACCTACATATAAATCTCCTTCAGGCCCTATCACGACTCCTGAATTTGAAGCATCATTAACTGCTGTCTGCCATTTTACTGATCCTGTTCCACCCTCATCTGAAATTGCCACTACATGTGTCTTTGTAGTAAAGTAAATAGTTCCGTCAGTATCCATTGATAATGAGGATCCATGAACCCCTGCGTCCAATCCTACAGGTGATTCCCATTTTTCTGTACCATCTTCAGTATTAACTGCCCAGATCTTACCCTGGCTGGTATTGAGGAAGTAGACGGTACTTTCGTCTGAACTAATTACCGGAGAGGCATAAAAAGCACCAACACCTGTAATTTCCCAACGTTTTTCACTAGGTGGGGCTCCATGAGAAAACTCCTCCATTAGCACCCTGCGATCTTGAACCGTGATAAGTATTACCTTCAGAATCCACGGCAGCTGTATTATTAGAGACGTCAGTTCCAATTCCTCCGCTCCACATTATTGACCCGTCAGTTGCATCAATTTTGGAAATGGCTTGTTCATCAACCCAGGCGTTTATAAAAATGTTTCCGTCTGGTCCAATTGAAGGAGCGTTAGGAATATCTCCTCCCATGTAAGAAGATAGCCATTTTAACTCTGCTGTCTCTCCATTATCTTTAACAGCGACGATTTTACTTTCCAGACCTGCTCTGGATTGGGTATAATAAATAGTACCGTCATCACCAATAACGGGAGAACTTGAACCATCATTTATTCCAGAAATTTCAGAACCAGTAGTAAAATCCCAAACAATTCTTGATTCAAAAACATCTGTAGGTTGGGGAAGAACTGTTACTGTTTTGGTAACCTGATACTCATTTTGAGAAGCATCATTAATTGTGAGGACGACTTCATAGGTTCCGGAATTTTCAAATACGAAAGTGGGATCCATAACCGTAGAAGTCGTGGAGTTTTCATCTCCAAAATTCCAACTCCAGGAAGTGATCTCTCCCGATCCCGGTCTTGGCTCGGCATCAAAAACAATCTCATCACCTGCCAAAGGAGCAGATGGAGAATAATTAAAATCGGCACGGGCAGGCCAAAAAATTTCGGAGGAATCATCATTTTCGCATGCTGTCACACCTAAAAACAACAAAAGACCATATATTAATATTTTTCCTTTTTTCATTATAAAGAATTAGTTTTTATCTGGTTAATAAGATTATTTCCTGAATACTCTACCGAATATTTCTATTTCGCTAAGTCAATTCGACAAGCACGACATAATATTCAGGATTTTATCAATTAAAATTTGATTACCTATATATCCAGTCCCGGGATATTCCCTTACGGTTAGAACTATAGCATAATCGATTATTACAGATGGGTTTTTGTTAGTCTAATAGCCAGGATTTTGACTTAAACCCGGTTCTACCTTTAAATTACTTTCATGAAATGGCCATAAATACATATGAGGTTCAAAACGTCGTTCTTCTATAAATAAGGACTGTAATTCACCATTTACTTTTCTGGTGTGTCCAAGAGCAGGCTTGTTTAAAACATCTTCGGCAATTCTCCATCTTATTATATCATCATATCTCAAACCTTCCCCGGCAAATTCAATTCTTCTTTCATTCCATATTAGATCGATCCAATCCTGCTGGGAGTAGGAGGAGTAACGAGGCAGAGTAACATCAGCTTCGGTCATGTCCAAACCAGCTCTTTCCCTAATCAGGTTAATTGCATTCTTGGACAATTGATCTGGTTCCCCCATCATGATTTTTGCTTCAGCATAAGTTAAGAGAACCTCAGCGTATCTTAGTAAAGGAAAATTCATGTCACCACTACAAGCACCTCTAAAAGCATCAGCTTCATCTACGAACTTTTTCCACCAGTATCCCGAAGCACTGGCTCTTGTGTTTTCGTAAAACATTGGGCTATTAGGATTGTAAATATTAATGGTATCTTCATAGAAGATATCACCATGACCAATAATTGTAGCTTCAAATCTTGGATCACGGTTTAAATCGGGATTTAATACATATTCTTCTCTCGTATGGCGCGTATCTTCATCAATTTTATTTCCCTGCAGGGTCCAATACGAGTCCACCAGATTTTTTAAAGGAACTACGAATGATTCACCGGGACCTGTTCTATAATGTGGACCGAGATGGCTAAAGGAATAAGTACCCCCGGAATGGCTAGCCATATCCTGCCACATTATAAATTCATTATTACTATCTGTTCCTTCATACATGAACAAAGCTTCGTAATCTGGATATAAAGAGTAATTTCCACTGTCCATAATCTCCTTTGCAAGTCTTGCCGCCAATTCATAACGCTCATTGTAAAGAGCATATCTCATGGTCAAAGCTTTAAGAGAATATTTGTTGAACATGTAACGATCTGAGGTGTACTCCTCTTCGGGCAACCTGTTGGCAATTTCTTCAGCCAAAGGAAAAATAGTAGCCAGTATTTCCTCTTTAGGAGTGGTAGGTTGTGTCGCGTCGGCTAAATTTGCTTAGGTTCCAAATAAAAGGGAACATCGCCCCATTGAAAGGTCAGTTTAAAATAATGCCAGATTCGCAAGGCTTCCAGTATACTTTTATACTTTGTCCTAATCGCTTCATTCTCCACATAAGGTTGATCTACATTGGCAATAAAGGTGTTTAATCTTCCTAAATGTTTCATATGGAGATCCCAATAATACGCCATTCCCGGTGTACTGCTGTTTAAACGCCCATTTGCTATAGCCTGATGATGATCCCCCTCAATTCGGGAATAAGCATTATCAGACCTACCATCCAACATATAGAACAATGTCCTGCGGTTACCTGTATGAGTAAAAACATCTAAATAACTACTATACACTACCCGTCTCAAATCTTCTTCATCATTAAAAAACTCATCAAAAGAAGTAGCTGTAGGATCTGGCCTATCCAAAAAATCATCACAGCTCATTAGACTGAAGGAAATGAGGCAGATTATTATTATATTTTTCATGATTTTAGTTTTATAATTTTTATTAAAATAAAGTAGCTCTAAAGCCTAAGCTATAGCTAGCCATCCTTGGATATCCACCATTTCCACCATCTCTTTCCGGCTCCAGACCTTCCCAGTTACTAAAGGTGAAGGCATCCTGAGCATTGACATAAATATTAAGATTGTTTATTTGGGTACCAATACTGGGAATAGTGTAACCTAAGCGAAGGGTTTTGATCCTGAAAAATGAGGCATCACTTAACCAAACATCACTAAGCACTGCATTGGAACTATTACCTGTCCACATTCGCGGGAAGCGACTATTTGGTGTTTCCGGGGTCCAACGATTTGCAGCGTAATATTGCCGTGGGGTTCCTAAATTGTTGGCCGAACCATCCATTACTACAGGATATCCTTCTAATCCATTTAGCCTTCCTAACCTTTCTCCCACACCTTGACCAAGGAACCTAAACTCCCATCTTCTATAATTCATGGTAAGATTTATAGAATAATTCAAATGTGGAAAGGGATCTCCCAGGTTTACCCGGTCCTTATCGTTTATTATCCCATCTTCATTTTGATCTACATACTTAATATCACCCTGGCGGGTGTTTGGTAAACTTGCACTCGATTCTATCTCTTCCGCAGTCTGGAAAAAACCATCACTTTCATAGCCGTAAAAATTATCTATTCCAATTCCCTGATACCAAATTTTGTCGGTGTTATCTCTAAAAATAAGAGTATCAGATTTTGAATATCCGGCCTTTAGCACCTCATTTTGATTGTCAAACATCATTCCTCCTACTGTGTAAGAAAACTCACCTATTTGATCACTCCAGGTTGCGCCTACTTCCCAACCCCTATTCTCAACCTCTCCAATATTTACAGAAGTGGTTAAGTAATAAGATCCTGTTAATGGCGGTACCGGAAAGGCTCCATAAATTAGATCATAAGAACGTTTGTTATAGACATCAGCAGTAACACTTAGCTTATTATCCAGGATGCTGGCGTTAAGTCCTACGTTCCATTGCTCCTGCTTTTCCCAGCTGAATTGGGGATTAGGGACTCGCATGGTCCATCCCCAGGTATTTACAGACTCTTCCCACAAGTAGGGGTCCACATCTTCGTTTCCAATCAAACCAAAGGAGCCTCTCAACCTCAAACGGTTTATAACACCGCTCTCTACCATTCCAGACAAAAAGCCTTCATTATGAAGGTTCCAGCTCACTGCGCCGGAGGGAAAAAAGCCCCATTGATATCCGGGAGCAAACTTACTGCTTCCATCTTTTCGAACAGTGGCCTCAAGAATATATCGATTATCAAAGGAGTAGTTTAGTTTTCCAAAAAAAGAAGCTTTGGCTACCTCCCGGAAATCGGTATAATTGTAATTCATCATTTCTGCTCCTCCTACAAGGTAAATTCTGTCCTTACCATCTCTCAATCCACTTTCAAAATTAATAAGTCCACGGGCAGTAATTTGACTAGAACTCACACCTTGTTCAGCACCTACAGCATTCCCCCAAACATCTACTAGTCTACCGTCCCCATCAAAGAATCTAAAGGTCTCCCGTTCCCATTTGTTGGCAGACTTGTTTAGCAAGTAAGACACATTTCCCTGCACACTGAGTTTATCATTAATAGTGTAAGTTGGTCTAAGGTTAACAGTACTTCTGTCGTGTAAGGCGTTCCAATATCCTCCCTGATTCATCCTTGCTACAGGATTCAGGTTATTATGTAAAATATAATGATCCTCAATATCAGATTCATATGTAACTGCCTGAGTAGGGTTCATCCTCCAGGCCTCATTATACAAACCATGACCATTAGTGGCAGCCCAAAGGCGGTCCACCTGCAATTGGTGAGCATAGAAATCGGCTAATAATACAAAATCTTCACTTATTTGGATATTGGTATTAAAGCGGGCACTAAACTTTTGAGAGCCTTCGCCTTCATTAAGCCCGGCTTCTTCCATATAACCAACCATTAGATTAAAGGTACCTATACCACCACCACCTGATATACTTGCACTGGTGTTATGCGAGAAAGAGGTTCTTTGAGTTATTTCTTCTAACCAGTTTGTATTAGTATATTCTCCGCTTTGGGCCAGATTAATATCTTCCTGACTAAAAAGCAAGGTTTCGCCCTGTACATAACGGGCTTCATTATTGAGCCGCATATAATCAGCAGAATTTACAAAGTCCGGTAGATCTATGGGATCATTAACAGCAGCCCACGAATGAATATTGACATTGAATTCTCCTGCGCCTCCTCTTTTTGTTTCAATAATAATTACACCGTTCGCTCCCCTTGAGCCATACATAGAGGCAGAAGCAGCATCTTTTAAAACGGTTATACTTGCCACCTGATTTGGATCTACATCAGTTAAGGACTGCTCCATTCCATCTATAATAACAAGAGGAGAGGAATTTTGTAAGGTGGCTATTCCACGAATATTTATATCACCGGGAACTGATCCAGGTAAGTTACTCCCCTGTAACATTGTGACACCAGGGATGGTACCACTAAAAGCTTCCTGTAGCTTTGAAATTGGCCTTTGGTTTATTAGGTCCATATCAAGCTCTGCTACAGATGATGCTATATGTTCTCGTTGCACGGTATTGTAACCCACCAGAACTACTTCATCCAACTGAGCAGCCTGAGGCATTAGAGGTATGACAAATTCTTTTTGATCCCCCACCTCAATTTCGGCTGTTGCATAACCCATAAAGCTAATTTGAAGAACAGCTCCCCGGGTTACTCCAAGGATAAATTTTCCATCGAAGTCTGTAAGAGCCCCATTGGGCTTTCCTTTTTCTACAACTGTTGCTCCGGGAATAGGGACATCTGTCTCAGCATCCATTACTGTACCCTGAACAGTCGTCTGTTGTTGCTGGCCGTAGGTGGGAATGAGTGTAGAACAGGTTAATAAAATTAATAGTAATTTATTAGTAATTTTTTCCTTCATTCTTTCTGGGTTTTAGATTTAGTTAATATTAAAAAGATTAATTTTTATTGCATTTCCTGACTTTTTTAAAGTCTCAAATGCTTCCTTATTTATTTCTTTTTATAATTTTCCCACAGCTTCCACCCGACTAAAGGGGATTAAAACTTTACCTATTCATATTTTAAAAGATATTGTTCCCACAACCTGGTAATATATACTACATCTAATCCTTTCCATATTCAAACCTGGCATAATTACTATCCCTCCATCTCTAAACGGTGCTTTTACTTTTAAGGCCTGGTCAGGAAATTAAAATTCCCGACCAGAAACCTAAAAAGCACTGATTAACACTTAAATTTTAATATGAAATCTAGATTTTTAAAATTCTATAATTCTTTGATACGAATGTTTCGGAAATACACTTCTGAACCGTGACCCAAAAATCCAATATGTCCTTTTTTACGGAGAAGTCCCGGGTGCTCTTTTCCATCAAGAGTACCATTTTTTATTGCTTCAGAGATATCAGTTTCTAAAATAGTATGTCCATTAAGGTTTACCTTGATCTTATTCCCTTCAACAATCACTTCTTCATAATTCCACTCTCCTACCTGCTTAAGATGTCTTTTTTGTGCTGCGGCAACTCCATACAATGATCCATGGTATTGATATTCTTTCAAATCCTTATAGATCTCGGCTGTATTATCAAGTATTTGCAATTCCATACCGTGATAAGCCACGTCTCCTTCAAGAGGTGCGCGAATTCCCAATCCGTTATTTGCTCCCGGAGTAAGTTTGAACTCAAATCTATATATGAAGTTATCATACTCTTTCCTGGTAAAAAGGTTACCACCACTACCAAATTCAGGTTTGCGAACTACCATATTTCCATCCTCAATAACATAATCTCTGGTGTTTCCCTGCCATTCGTCCATGTTGGTACCATCAAATAAGATTTTAAAACCTTCCTTTTTCTCAGCTTCACTCAATTCAAAAGTTTCGGTTTCTGCGATCTCCCGAATATAAATATCTCTATAAGCTACCCGCGAACCGTGAGCTTGTAGTTCAATTTGTTCTTCAGAAAAAATAGGTGACTTGCGATCCCAGTAATTTTCCAGAGTAACATTATCAGTCACCAACTTTCCATTAAGGTGTACCGTTACACGATCTCCTTTCATGAGTATTTTAAAGTGGTTCCATTCTCCCAGGGGATTATCGGCGACTTCCAGAGGATCACTTTCATTGGTTTGATTGTTATATAAGCCTCCTGAACCCACCTGAGCTCCATCCTCAACACGTGAGATGTCCCACATTTGCACCTGAGGTGTTCCTCTCAAATAAATACCTGCATCGCCATTTTTATGTCCGTCGTCATAAATTTTCCAATCCAAAATGAGTTCAAAGTCTCCATAGTTTTTGGTAGTAGCAATGTTATTCCCCTTCCCGGTAAAAACCAGTTCCCCATTTTCAACCTTCCAGCTTCCCCTCATTTCCTCATCTGCAGCCTGTTGTTTTTTATTCAGCGTATTTTTGCTCATTTTAGCTCTTTCCACTGGATTGGCAACCAAACCTTTCCAACCGCTCAAATCTTTTCCATTAAACAGCGGAACAAAACCTTCACCCTCCGGCATGCTTTCCAGATGTTTGACGATAGACTGTTTTAAGTATTCACTTTCTGCACCTTCCAGCACTTCAATAGTTTTATTAAGCAGCTGTTTTACTATTTGTCCATCGTAATTATTATTAAGTGCCACCTCCATAACTGCACGAGCCGCCTCCTGTTGCAGTAAAGGTTCCTCAAGATATTCTCCTGCAAAAGTTAAAGAATGCAAATCTCCCAACTTACCTATTTCCTGCAGAATGAGTTTTTTATGTTGTATCCCCGAAGCATCAAAGGCCTTACGTAGCAATAACAACTTTTGTACATCGGGATAATTTGATCGGCTAACTGAACTAATATACCCGTTCACTGCCTTATCCTTATATTCTTTGTTAGCCTCGTCCTGGCTTACCCTAAACAGTTCCGTCGCGGCAGCGTTATCACTCCAGGCTGAAAGTGCGTTAATAGCAGCGGCCTTTGTGGCAGCATAATTTGTGTTATCAAATTCAGATGCAACAGCGTTTAAAGCTTCAGTCCCACCAATACTGGCAAGAACTGGAAAATAAAGCGCTTTTTTCTCTTCTGAAACAGTATTCATTTGCTCCAGTACCAGTTTTGATTTTTGTGTTTGATCGTCGTATTCATTTATTCCTGCTATGACCGCTTTTTGAAGCATTTTAATGTCTTCAGCCTTATCAGCTTTCTTCAATAGAGAAAATAATTGAGGTAAGTCTTCTTTTCTTGCCATGGGTACCAGTGCAGCCAAAGCTGCAGTACGTACCTCATCGTTTGGATCTTCTGCATAATTTATTACATCTTTGATCCTGTCACTGGCAGCACGTTTTCCTAACACAGGAAGCAGAGCAGCGCGGGCTTCGTTACTCATTTGTGGAAGAGCATCAGCTACGGCATTAGTTAAATTTTTTGCATCTATAATAAATAAAGCGTCCCGCACTGCGATTGCTTTTTGTTTGTCCCCATTCCTCGCCACATTTAGCAAATGGGATACTGCTGCATCATCACCAATTTTCCCAAGTGCATTGATGGCTGCCATTTGAACACCTGTATTTTTGCTGTCAAGAGCTTTAATAACTTCCGGAGCAACAGAGTTTGCGTTATTATCTCCCAGCATCTTTATAATCTCAGCTTCTACCTGCGGATTAGATTTTTTAGCTTTTTTGATCCATAGATCAGAGTTTTCCGGGGTAATGTAATTAGAAGCATATTTTAAGGCCGCTGCACGATATTCGGCATTTTTATCCTCAGTAGCTTTACGTAATAATGCCACACTGCCTTCCCCATGAATATCTGTCAATAATTTTAACGAAGCAGTACGGCTATAGAGGCGACTTTCATCTTTTGCTCTTTTAGAAATTCTTTTGGCTACTTTTTCTGCTGCCCTGGAATCTCCTTGTTCAAGCAAGCGTCTTCCGTATAGCAGGTATGCAGAAATTGCATTGTCATTATCAAAGCTAAAACCATCATCCTCTGCTGCTTTTCTTAAAACTTTTTCTGAAGCAGGGTCACCTATATTCGCGAGTGCATACAACGAAAGCTTTCTTAATTTCTCATTGTCACTACCAGCCAGTTTTATAATAGCAGAACCAGCTTTGGCATATTTCACATCTCCTATCGCCTGCACTAATGACAGTTGACAGTCTCCCTGTGAATTTTCTAATGCTTTCAATAAAGCTTCATTCGCAGCAGAAGAATTTATATTAATCAAAGCCTCTGCAGCAGGAGCACAAAGAGAACTATCATTAAGATAGGGTTCCAAACAGGAAATTGCATCATTCCCGCCAACCATCTTAAGCTGACGTATAATGAAAGATTTATTTTGAACATTCTTTAGCTGCGGTAGAGCACTGCAGTACGCACTAACACTCATTTGCCTTAGAGTCTCCATCTCTGGCTGCGTCACATAAAAGGAAAAGCCTCCTAAAGCATACTCCAGATTTGTATTGTCACCTGTTTCAGGATCTACAAGCATTTTTGTCAATGCAAGAATGCCTTCCTCGCCCATGGCACCTATATTGGCCATGGTGGAACTAAATTCTTCAGGACTTTCAGTCAGTAGTTCGGCCAGCACATCTGCGATTTTTGTGGATAAGGTACGTTGATCTTTGTCTCTTTGAGCCAATACTATAGTACCGGAAAAAAGTGCGGTGAGAATAAGAAAGGATTTTATAATTTTTTGCACGATAGTAAGTTTTTAAATTCTTTAAAGGTTACAAAGAGTGATTATTGGACCATAGTCCAATCTGCCCGCATAGGTTGATCAATAAGGCGATTAGCCCCTTCATCATTAATAAAAACCTGCTTTTCCGGATCAAATTTTAAAGATCGCCCAAGACGAAGGGCAGCTAATCCTAAATTAACCAGGGTGCAGGACCTGTGACCATTTTCTTCATTAAGCGCAAACTTTTTTCGCTCCTTCACTGCTTCAACAAAATTTGTTACTTGCGGCTCAGGATCGGGAAATGCAGCTAATTTTTTCTCAAGATTAGGAATATCTGACCTGAAGCCAGGATACAGTTTTCCTTTTGGACCTTCTATATAAGGTATGTTTTCCTGTGTTCCTTCTCCATCTAACACGATCTGGCATCCATCTGCATAAGTGTAGGTGATTCTGCGCCATGTACGTACTGCATCGGGGTGTTGTTGTGGTGCATCTATTTCTACTGAAACAGGACTTGTATTATCCTTACCTAGAAAATATTGAACGGGATCGAGGTAATGCTGACCCATATCTCCAAGACCACCACCGTCATAATCCCAATATCCCCGGAAAGTTTGATGTACCCTGTGTGGATTGTAAGGTTTATAAGGTGCAGGGCCGAGCCACATGTCGTAATCTAATTCTGGAGGAACCAAGATGGGATCAAGATCTGTCTTACCCACCCAGTAGAATTTCCAGTCGAAGCCTGTGCCTTTGCCCACAGTAACCTTAAGAGGCCATCCTAAAAGGCCGCTCTCAACTAATTTTTTTATAGGTTTTACAGGCGTGGCCATTCCGTAAAAGTTATCTTTAAACCTGAACCAGGTGTTAAGTCGGAAAATACGTCCATGTTGTTGAACCGCTTCCTGAAGACGCTTACCCTCTCCTATTGTTCTGGTCATAGGTTTTTCACACCATATATCCTTTCCGGCCCGGGCAGCATCTGCCGCTATAATCCCGTGCCAATGCGGTGGAGTGGCAACGTGTACTATATCTACTTCCGGGAGCTGAATCAATTCGCGATAATCCCCAAAAGTCTTTACTCCACCTCCCACCATCTCTGCTGCTTTCTTAAGGTGATTCTTATCTACGTCACAAAGAGCAACAACTCTAGTTCCTTCATAAGGAAAATGATTTCTACCCATAGCCCCTGTTCCTACTACCGCCTTCGTGAGTTGATCACTGGGAGGTATGTAGCCCGTGCCTCCAAGTACAAAACGGGGAACAATAGTAAAAGCTGCTGCAGTAGCTGCTGTCTTTTTTATAAAATCCCGTCTTGAATTAATATTTTTTATTGCCATAATGAAAAGATATAATGATGCTTGTATTGATTTATACTAGAAAAATGTCCATAATAATAAAATTACACAGGGTTAATTTATGAACAGAAAAATCAGCAATTTCCTGATAAGCAAATTTTTGCTTCAGCAATATAAAAACTTTTCTTAAAATAAATACAATCTTTCCAAATATTTTGTTAGTGTATTGTAAACTTCTTGAAAAATTTAAGTTAAGTCTGCTGACTCAAACTATTAAGCAGGTAGAGATAATCCGGAATACGGTTTAAAAGTGTATAAAATTTATTTTGAAAACTGACAGGTGGGATATTTAATATTAATCTAATTCTACCATTTTTCCCGTACGTACAGACTCGTCGCAGGCAAAGGCCACCCGTAAACTGTTTACTGCATCCCCGACGTGGGCAGATAGATCTATATTTTCTTTAATGGCTTTTAAAAAATATTTTTGTTCCCTGGTACAAAGTTCCTGATGATCGGGTTCATCTTCTAAATTTATCCAGGAATCTTCTTTTACAAATTGACCATTTTCATCAAGATCGGCATGATGGACTCTTAAGGATTCTGTTTTTGTATGAGCTTCAATAGAATCAGATTTTCCAGTTCCACCCGCTTCTTTAGCGACAATGGACACTGAACCTTTTGGCCCAAAAACATCTTTTACAAAAAATGCGGTTTCACTAACCATTGGTCCCCATCCTGCTTCATACCACCCAACAGATCCATCATCGAACCTTATTTGTAACTGGCCATAATTATAATTTCCCTTAGGAATATCCTCGGTTAATCTTGCTCCTATGGCGCTTACCTGTAAAGGTTTTGCACCAGTCATTTGGCACATTACATCTATATAATGTACGCCACAGTCTACAATAGGGCTTAAACTTTTCATAAGGTTTTGATGGACCTTCCATTTATCTCCCTTACTTTGTTGATTAAGATTCATTCGCATCACCAGGGGTTTTCCTAATGTTTTACTTAACTCTACAAATCGCTCCCAGGAAGGATGGTGCCGGAGAATATATCCCACGACCAATTTTTTATCGGCCTCTTTTGCCGCTTTTGCTACTCTTAATGCACCTTCAACAGTGTCGGCAACTGGCTTTTCAACGAATACATGGCATCCGCGTTTAAAAGCTTCCAAGGCAATGGCTTCATGAGTATCGGGATATGTGGATATACATACGGCATCTGGTTTTGTCATCCTCATTCCCTCTTCAAAATTATCGAACAGTTCATAGGAGCCTCCTAATTCCTGGTTTAACAACTCTTTACTTTTACCTGTAGAAACAAGACCACAAATGCTAAAATCTTCTATAGAGTGGTAAGCTTTTGCGTGGGATGCTCCCATGTTACCACACCCTACTATTAGAACTCTTATTTTATTGTTCATAAATCCTGTATTTTAAATTATTCAACACTTTATATAGCAAAAACAATCGCTTCCCGCACTGGAAGAAATTGTTCCTGATTTACCTAAACACTTCCTTTAACACCTTAGTTTTTCTATACGGTTTGTCGCGGAAAAAAATCATGAAAAGCAAACTTACAACCACAGCGATCCCCCCGGGAATTAACCAAATTATTTGCCATTGATAGGTGATAGAGTCATTAAACGTTGTAACAAAAGATTCTGTTATATAGCCTGAGAACAGAGACCCAATAAGCATTCCCATACCATAAGTAGCGAAGGTTATCATTCCCTGTGCAGAATTTCTAAAGGAAGGATCTGATTTTTTATCAATATAAATTTGACCTGAAACAAAAAAGAAGTCATAACATATTCCATGTAAAATAATACCCATATAAAGCATCCAGGCTCCTGAACCTGCATCTCCAAAAGCAAAAAATAAGTACCTCACCACCCAGGCGATCATACCAGCCAGCATTACTTTTTTAAGTCCTAATTTGGCAAAAGCGAAAGGCATTAATAGTAGGAAGAGAAGCTCTGAGACCTGACCTAGAGTCATTTTACCTGCCGCATTCTCTATTCCTATATTGTTAAGAAAAGGGTTTGCAAAACTGTAGTAAAAAGCAAGGGGAATACAAATTAAAATTGAACTTAAAAAAAAGATTATAAAGGACCTGTCTTTAAACAACGACAAAGCATCTAAACCTAGAATTGACGTCAAACTGGTACCTCTGGTTGATTTAGGAGTATCAGGCAGGAAAAAACTGAAAATTGCTAAAATAAGAGAGCTACCTGCAGCAATGCGAAACGTCAAATATGAAGATTCTACATCCATAAAACCAATTAACAAATAGCTGCTATCCATCCCAAAGTACCTATGACCCTTACCCGGGGAAACTCTTTTCCGGGATCTTTCATTTGTGCAAAAGACACTGAATTTGCCAGGGATATTGTTGGCATATATAATAGAGTGTTCAACAGTATAAGCCACCAAAATTCTTCAAAATTCTGAATGGTACTTATGTAAAACAACGTTATAGCTCCAAGAAAATGTAATATTCCCAGGACCTTTTGTGCAGAAAAGAAACGATCGGCAATTAATCCGATAAAAAAGGGAGAAAAAAATTGCGGCAATTGAAAGATTTGCATAGGCTGTCCCTACCTGAACTGCATCGACTTCCAAAGATGTAAGGAGATACGTACCCATAGTTACATACCAGGCACCCCAACTAAAATACTCCAGGAACATTAGGAGGGATAAGCGTAACCTAATTGAGTTTTTCATGATCTTTTAATCCCGGAACTTTAAATTATCAAGTAGGTAACACGGGCCCTCCTTCAATGTTTTTAGTTATACTTTATTGAAATTCCACTATGTAGCTATAATTCCTTAAGGTGTAACAGCGAGTTTTATATGTTAGAACGTTTCTTTCAGAAACAAAGGAAAAACTTTACTCAAGCTCCTGTATCTCTATATTCTTCCATCTCACTTTTATACCACCTCCACTATGAATTTGAAGTGCTATTGACCCTCTTGCCGCTCCAATTTTTTCATCATTCAGGTGTACCATTTTTTTACCATTTAGCCAGGTGGTAACTTCATTTCCTCTTGCCTCAATTTTCATGTGGTTCCAGTCAGTTGGATTTAGATTTTTTTCATCTTCGGGTTCAGGCTTAATTATCCATCCTCTTCCTCCTACCGTGGATTCATATATCCCACCAGTGTGCAAATTTGGTGGTGCTACCTCAACTTGCCAGCCTCGAATTGTTGTACCATCTTCACCCCCAACGTGCGATCGAATAAACACACCACTATTCCCATTAGATTCCAGCTTGAAATCAAGATTTAAGATAAAATCTTTGTAAGGTTTATTAGTAGAAAGATACCCATACTTTGCCTCAGGACCACTTTCACAAACGAGTTCCCCATCTTCAACATACCAGTATTCAGTACCGTGCTTAGTCCAGCCATTTAAATTTTCACCATTAAACAAACTCTGTATTTCCTGAGAAAAAATAGTTCCTGAAAATAAGGTAAAAGCAAAAACAAAAAATAAATGTTTCATAGTTTTGTGTATTATTAGTGATGTTATTCTTCTATGGATAGAACGATTAAAAATCCTCCATTACCTCAATCCAATATTTTTCCATTTCCTCCCTTGTAGGAGTTTCTTTTGGTCTTACCAGTCTAAATCCTACGAAAGGCGCATCGGTTAGCCACCAAAGGCTTTTGGGCATTTGAGGATCCCGTTGTTTCCATTTTTTGGAAGAGGCTGCACGACTTGCACATCGTAAACCACTACCATCATCCATCCAGGAACCGCCTCTTACAGACCGGGGATATAGAGTGGTAGGTTTAAAATAAGGATTATTTGAAGGGTTTCCCTCTAACTGCTCATGATAATCTTCTAGGTATTGATCCATCGTCCATTCTGCAACATTCCCGTGCATATCATATAAGCCAAGGCTGTTGGGTTCTTTTGTCCCAACTTTTCTATAGGCCTGTCCACTATTTTCTTTAAACCAGGCATACTTATCAAGATCCTTTGAATTTTCTCCAAAATTATATGCAGAATTTGTTCCGGCACGGCAGGCATATTCCCACTCGGCCTCTGTGGGTAACAGGTAAAATACACCCGTTTTTGCGAACAGCCATTTAGCATACATTATTGCCGCGTACTGAGTCATATTTACAGCGGGAAAACCTCCTCTTCCCATCCCAAAACTCATATCCATGTACATTGGCGTAGCCGTAGAAATAGCATCTACCTCAATTTCTTTACCATCCACCAGGATCTTTACATTTTGCCTATTGGGTTCCTTCTCTTCAAGAAAAGGGTCGTATTGATCCCAGGACAGTTCATAGGCTCCCATCCAAAAAGAATCTACCTTTACTAAACGCTGAGGACCTTCGTTGTCGTTCCTTCCAGCTTCAGTTTCGGGACTCCCCATCATAAAGGTTCCTCCGGGCACAGGGACCATTTTTATTTTGGCATCAGATTCCGGAATGTCCTGGACATAGGGAATAAAAACATTACTTTCCTTCTCCAATTCCTGCCGGGGTCCTACATAATAACTACAACTCAAGAGTAGGATTACTATTAACAGGCTACTTCGTGTAGCTCCAGTCCTCAAATTCATTCTATTAAAACACTTTTTCATAAATCGCAATAATTCGCCAATTTGATTAAAATTTTAGACCTTAAAAACTTAAATTTTATCTGCCATTCTCAAAAGTTGGAAAAAGCAACTTTAACTCTTCAACAGAGACCTGTCTTCCATACTGGCACAATTCAAATGCTTCTGCATATTTAATTTTTTGTCCTTTTTCTGATCCGTATAATTCTACCAGACGATCTCTATATTTATCTGCAACAGAAGCAATCCTGTTTTGGTGAACTCCTAATATATATTCCTGTCGCTTCTGGGCATCTTTCGGTACATTTGGAAGATATCTCCCGCCCCAGGAATCGGCATCTTTAAATTGCGAAGGCATTGCCCTGATGCAGTTCCATTTTTCTTCAGAAACCTCGTCAATACTTACGACAATAGTAGGATCTGTAGGGTAGGGTTTTTCAAAATTATCAGAATAGTATATAAAAATTGGATTCTGTTCGGTTGGAGGAGTTAGAGGCAGGAAAAAAGGCGCCGCGACTAAAACCGCAGCATCCTGAACCAAAACTCCGGTATATCTATGATCCGGGTGGTAATCATACGGGCGGTGAAACAAAACAATATCTGCCTCCCATTCCCTAATCAATTTAGCTACTGTACGCTATGTTTCTCTAATGAAGGCATAAGTTCTCCATCATGAATGTCTAAAACTTCTGTCTCAATGCCCAGCAGCTTTGCACATTCCTGAACTTCGGCCTGCCTTCTTTGAGCTAAAGGACCGCCGCCTTCTTTAAAATGACCCACATCTCCATTTGTCATAGCCACAAATTTTACTTTATGGCCCTGTTCCGCCCACAAAGCTGCAACGCCACCAGCTTTAAGTTCAGCATCATCAGGATGTGCCCCAAATGCGATGATTTTTAGAGGCTTTATTGCCTTTTGCTGTGCATATCCAGAAAAACACAAGAAGATAATCGCAAGAATATAGCAGAATTTAAAATCTTTCATATCTAATTATTTTATTTGAAATGGAAATGAATTTTTTTACCTCAGAAATTTTCAAATTAGAGGTAAGCCACCCTTATAGAAAAGTATTTTACCAATTCCCTATACCTTATATAAACGAAAATCTCAGATAATTTTCCTAAGGAATTACCGGAGCAATTTGATCGGGGCTGGTAATTCCAGAAGGCAGTTCTATAATTTTTAAATTCCTAAAATGAATTTCTGCACCTTCCGATTCCAGGCAGAGGTATCCCTTTTTTTGGGAAGATTTATTAAGTCCATTTACAAATTTTCCATTGACCGCGAGTTTTATAACACCATCAACGCAAATTACATCATAGGTATTCCATTCACCTTTTCCCTTTGCCCTGTTTTCAATAGATTTACTCCTTGTTCCCCTTGGATTGTCAGGAATCGTTTCTACTCCACCAACTCCAAATAATTCACCATGTACGTAAGCAATTGGTGGTACAACTCCATCCCGTGTATTGAGCTTAACCCAATCCAGTTCAAGCATTTGTACTTCAACACCATCTGGCAGCCTGTTATCACCCGGAGTGGCGTTACTCCAAACAAAGACACCAGAATTTCCTCCTGGTTCTACATGTTTCCATTCCACATGAAGGATAAAGTTTTCGTACTGCTTCTCAGATCGAACCACACCAATAGGTTCCCCCGAGCATACTAAGATGCCTTCCTCATTAACAGACCAGGTACCATTCTCTGTATTTACATTGATCCATTTTAATGGCTCCTCCATATTAGTTTGGTCAGAAAGGAGCTTTCCAAAATTTTCAATTTCACCAAATTGAAACTCAAAGTTACTGTTCTGTCCATACGAATAACAAGTAAATAACAGTCCAATCATTAATTGGAATTGAGCTAAATAATATTTTTGCAGAATTTTCATTAGGTTTCTTTTATTAATTAAATTACCACTGGTAGCCTTACTTTTCTATATCGCTTCCTATACCAGAACCTTTGTAACACCAGGCACAGCAATATCCGGCCCTTTAAAATTTAGATCCCAGTTATACTTTTGCGGACCAAGAGATTTCTCAGAATTCATTGCCTCTTCCCAGGTTATCGTTTGGCCACTATAAGCAACCATTCTGCCCAAAATGCCCATCATTGAACTATTTGCAGCACGTTCCCCATCATTAATTGCTTTCCCCTCACGAATGGACGAAAATAAAACGTCATGCTCAGTTTGGTACATATCATTACTTTCACCATCATATTGCCAACTATTCTCTCCAGTAATCAAATGTTTATTGCCTTCATAAAAAGCATTTCCCTTCGTTCCAAATATTTCCAGAGAATTCTCAGTTGAAGCTCCATCCTGCTGCCGGGTAAAAGTATATGCTTTGGCTCCATTCTCATATTCATATTCCGTAGCAAAATGATCATAAATATTCCCAAATTTTGGCTCGACCCGGGCTTGTCTTCCTCCAGATCCAGTAGCCCTAACAGGTACTTTATCTCCCATTGCCCACGAGATCATATCAAGGCTATGCACAAACATTTCAACAATAAAATCTCCTGAAAGCCAATTGTAGTAGTACCAGTTGCGCATGTGGTATTCCATATCACTCCATTCCGGCTGTCTTGGCTTGTACCATAATCCACCACCATTCCTGGTAGAGGTTAGGATTTTTACGTCTCCTATTTGTCCATCCAATACTCTTTGGTAGAGGGCTTGCTTAGGGAAATGGTATCGAAAGCAGAATCCCGATACTAAAGAAAGGTTCTTTTCCTTTGCAACCTTTGCTGCATCTAAAACCTTTCGAACGCCAGGACCATCTACGGCCACAGGTTTTTCATAAAATACATGTTTACCTGGCCTCCACTGCAGCAGCCAAATGATTGGGTCGAAACCCGGGAGGAGCGGCCAGCAATACCACATCAACTCCAGAATCAATAAGCTTTTGATAAGCATCAAAACCTACAAATTGTCGTTGTTTCTCAACCTGAACTCTTCCTCCATGGGCTTTTTTCATTAATTCAAGAGAGCTCTTCAGGCGGTCTTCAAAAGCATCTGCCATAGCGTAAAGAACTACATCAGGATCAGCATTTAATGCCTGTACAGCAGCTCCTGTACCTCTTCCTCCACAACCTATTAAACCAACTCTTAGGGTATCTTTCTTTGCGGCAAACATAGGAGTTGGAAAGCCCAGGTTTAAGGCCGCTGTACCGTAAAGAAGAGCCGCACCTGTAGATTTGATAAAGCTCCTTCGATCATTTATTAATAATTTTTTATTATTTGTCATAATTCTTTTTTTTATACACCTCCTCGACGATCAAACAAATAATTAGCCTTTGGGTTTTAAAGCCGAAACACGGGATTTTAAAAAAATCCCATGTTACAGCAACGACTAATCAGGTATTTTTTCCGGGGTAAATTCCAGTCTAAGACCTTAGGCCTGAACTACCTCCATTTTAATCAATTAATAGCCGGGGTTCTGCGTAATTACATCGTTTATATCCATTTCACTTGCAGGAATAGGCCAGCAATAATCTCTTGGTCTAAAGCTTGCTATCTGTCCATAGTCCATTATTTCCCATTGACTAAGCCGCATTTAAATAATACATACCCTGAAGCAGACCTGCCTTTTCTTCACCAATTTCCCATCGGTTTATATCAAACAGGCGTAATCCTTCAAAAGCCAGCTCCCGCGCACGTTCATCTCTCACAAATTGCCTTAGCTCTTCCTGACCTAAACTTTCTGATACGGGAGGCATCTCTACTGTGGGACGTTGCCTAACCTGGTTTATGGCGTCATATACAGACTGGTCTATTTCACCCAATTCTATTTTTGCTTCAGCATACATTAAAAGAACATCAGCATATCTCATCAGGATCATATTAGTTTCACCAAGGTCAGGATTAGCAGCATACGCGTCATAATCTACCCACTTCTTAAGGTTAAAACCATACAGGGTTGACCATTCACTTCCACTCACCCTATCAGGAGTATCACTTGTGGGCCAGGAATTATAGATGTTGTTTCCAATAGGTTGCCCGGTGTAATAAACATTATAATCCCATCTAGGATCTAAATTTGCATATGGATCATTGGGATCAACAGGACCTACATGTTCATACTTCTCATATAAACCCATCATTGGTTCAACAGTGGAATTTCCACCAATAGAAGCTGCGGAATATCCAAAGTTATTATAAGTGTCTCCTCCTACTGCATACTGCTAGGTCAAAAATTACTTCCTGGGAATTTTGCCCTTCCACTTGAAATAGTTCTTCATAATCCGGATACAGGCTATAAATACCTAAATCCATAACAGCCTGTGTAGCATCACGCACCACTTCAAATCTATCGTTTCGTAATGCTGCTCTTGCTTTTAAGGTTAATGCAGCCCCATGGGTTGCCCGACCTAAATTATCACCCGTATAACTTAGAGGAAGAGCATTTGAATTGATTATCATATCCAATTCATCAATAATAAAATCTACTATCTCTTCTCTACTGGTAGTAGGTCTTTGATCATTTACATCTATAGGCTCTGTAATTAATGGCACATTACACCATAAGCTCGAAAGTTGAGTGTAATAAAAGGCTCGCAGGAAACGTGCCTCAGCCTCCAATCTATCAAGCACTTCCTGATCTCCTCCTTCTATCCTGTCTATATTGGCAAGTACATCATTTGCTTTTCGAATACCTCTGTAATATCTGTTCCAAATTCCTGTAATGGTTCCATTCGAAGGATCTATTTCACCCAAACGTACGTCGTTGAATGTTGGTACGTTTGATGCAGAACGAAATCCAATATCTGTTATACCATCAAGTTCAATTACCGACTGGGTGTTGTCCAGTTCATTATATACTGCATTTACAGCCAATCTTGCATCTCTTTCAGTTGACCAATAAACAGTTTCAGAAACTGCCCCGGTAGGCTCCAGATCCAATCCACTGTCTAAACCATCTTCACAACTAAAGAAAAAGGCGATCGCTATAAATAATACACTTTTTGTTATATTAAATTTTCTCATAATACTATTCTTTACATTTTATTTCTAAAAAACCACATTTAAACCGACACTCATAGTTTTGGTTTGTGGAAAGAATTGGCTCCTTCCCCTAGGAGTTTCAGGATCAAAAAGATCTTGAGGAGTGAATGTCAACATGTTCTCCCCTGATACATAAATTCTAAAATTTGATACGATGTCCTGATTTACAGTATAACCCAATTGAAAGTTTTTTAATCTGGCATATTTACTGTCAATAAGCCAAAAATCTGATTTTACGATATTCCAGGAATTACCCGATGTCACTAATGGCCAGTCACCATTTGGATTTCTTGTGGGATGATAAGCTCTCTCCACCATTTCCTTATGTACAAAGTTTTGAAAAGCAGGCCCTTCGGGAATTGCTCCATCCAATAAATGTTGCTTCTTCAACACACCCTGCCAAAACATTGAAAAATCAAAGCCTTTATACGAAGCGTTAAATCTAAGACCAAACTCATATCGCGGATCTTCATTACCAATTATTACCTGATCTCCTCCGGGAGCAAAAGATTGTGTAATTGCTCCATCCCCATTAACATCTCTATAAATTATATCTCCAATTCCCACAGCAGGGTGAATAGTTGCAGGATATTGCTGTAAATCTGCATCAGTACGATAAAGGCCCGGGGAAGACAATCCTCTTAAGGCATTCATAGATTCACCCTCAGTCCATATTGAGAAATTATCCGGGAAAAATGGACCCGCCCCGTTCAAATCCTCTATTTTGTTTATAACATCTGAAAAATTAACTCCTACAGAATAATTGAATCCATCATCAGACCGGAACGGACTCTGATAATTAAGACTAAGTTCATAACCATTATTTGATACCGCTGCTGCATTTTGAACAGGAGGATTCACACCTATGGTTCTTGAGATAGGTAGTTCAATTAAAATATCGTCAGTATATTTCCAAAAGTATTCCGCAATAAAACCTATTCTTCCATTAAGGAAAGTAGCATCCAATCCAACATTCGTCATAGTAGATGTCTCCCAGGTTATGTCTGGATTACCAGCCTGTGTTATGGCAGCACCAGGAACCACATTACCTCCGAACTGGTAGCCCTGATTTAAATTATAGGTACTTCTAAATCTATTAAGCCCAA
Source organism: Antarcticibacterium sp. 1MA-6-2 (assembly GCF_021535135.1). Lineage (NCBI taxonomy): Bacteria > Pseudomonadati > Bacteroidota > Flavobacteriia > Flavobacteriales > Flavobacteriaceae > Antarcticibacterium > Antarcticibacterium sp. 1MA-6-2. Next base: position 2,903,151 of record NZ_CP091036.1, read on the forward strand.
TATTCTGGTTACCTAATTGACCCCAGGATCCTCTCAATTTTATATTGCTGATTACAGAATTATCAACAACATCCTGCATGAAGGCTTCGTTGGTAATATTCCATCCGGCAGAAAGAGAAGGGAATAATCCCCATCTGTTCCCTTCACCAAATCGTGAGGAACCATCATATCTTAAGTTGGCCTGAAGTAAATATCTATCGTCAAAGGAATAATTAACTCTACCAAAAAAGGATCTAAGACGCCATTCCTGATTATATCCACTAATTCCCTGATTATCCACACCACTAAGCATTAAATCCCGAAGATCGTTGTTAAAGAAATTTTGACGACGCGCCACTACATTTTTAAACTGGTTATAAATTTCTTCATATCCTGCTAGAGCTTCCACTTCGTGCACACCAAAATCTTCATCATAATTTAAATACAGCCTTTGACTCAATTCTCTTTCAGTATTTCCGGTTTCGGTCATTTGATTTGTCGCAAACCAGCCTGATACTGCAACAGGTTCCCCTGTTACATAATGTCTCATTCCCGCAAGACTATTCATAAATTGAGATGTACCCTGGTTTTCAAAATTGTAAGTAACATTTCCCTGTAGGGAAAGTGTAGGGAAAATATCATAATCAAAACCTACCTGAGCAAAAGCATCATCTTTAAGCCTTTTTGTCTCACCCTCATTTGCCATTGCATGAGGATTCCAATAACCAGATACAAGATCATAAGTTCCATCTGGATACCTCATCACCACATTTCTGTTAATGTGCAAAAGACCCTGAACAATTTGTTGACCTGCTATTCCGGCCCCGTTTATAGCATGACCCGGCCCACTGAAATTTCCATTTCTATACATGAGGCCCAAATTAAATGTCAACTTATCATTTGCATATAAATCGGCATTTATACGCATTGTAGCTCTCTTGTTGTTAAAGTTTTGAAGAATACCATCTGAATCATTATAATTTAAGGAAGCAAAGACCTTTCCTACTTCCCCACCACTGGAGATAGAGAAGGAATGCTGTTGCATAAGAGCATCTTCATTAAAGATCCCCTCTTCCCAAAGTGCCCAGGGAAATTCATAAGGATTAGTACCTGCAAGCACGTTTTGTATATATTCTTCACTGTAAGTAGGAGTACCTCCTGCATTTACCTGAGCTTCATTTTCTAACCTCATCCATGACTCCGTATCGGCCGCTTCAGGGAAAAAACTAGGATTTTGAATCCCTACGAAGGTATTGTAAGAAATAGTTGTACTGAACAGCACCGCGTTTAGTGGTTACAAGAATAACCCCGTTTGCAGCCCTGGACCCGTAGATCGCGGCAGAAGCGGCATCTTTTAATACAGAAATAGATTCAATATTCTGAGGTTCTACAGAACTTAATGATTGTTCAACCCCATCTACTAATACCAAAGGGTTTGCGTTGTTCAGGGTTCCTATACCACGAATACGGATTCCCACATCTTCAACCCCTGGTGCTCCTCCCTGGTTCATTATAGTTAAACCCGGGGACTGGCCCTGTAAAGCTACAGCTGTACTTGTAACAGGCCTTTGCGTAAGTTCCTCCCCATTAACAGAACTAATAGCACCTGTAACATTAGCCCTTTCCTGGGTACCATAACCCACAACCAGAACCTCTTCCAAAGCTTGTGCATCCTCCTGCAAACTAACGTTTATAGTAGTATCCCCTCCAACTGTTCTACGTATGGTCTGCATACCTACATAAGTAAAGATCAATACTGATTGGGGAGATTCCACAGCAATTGAGAAATTACCGTCAAAATCTGTTAGAACACCGTTATTCGTTCCTTCTTCCTGGATGGTAACACTGGGAAGAGGCATGCCGTTTGCATCAGTAACAGTACCAGTCACAGTAATGTCCCCTCCCTGTGCAAAAGCACCAATCTGGAAGAGAAATAAACTCGTAAATAATAAAAAAGATAATTTCATACTTGGTCTTTTGGTTTGTGATTAATAATTTTTCATTTTCTATTTATTTATTTCTAAAAGTAATAAAACAAAATATAATAGTAAATAAAATAAAAAAAGTTAAGTAACAAAAATAAATCTTAAAAAAATCTATATATGGAGAAGTTAAATTTTGCAGACGACAGTTCTATATGCTTCTAATAAAGGTGTATATCACGCTTATTCCGTTTATGGGAATTTTATATAAAACCCTAATTTGGGTAATATTTTGCTAATTTATTATAAAAATGGGAAAAAAAGTAAATTCTGTTTTATTACGAATAATAATTATCCTGTATTATCTCTTATAATATAGAAAGGAAATGAAACTTGTCTACTCGGCAACTCATAAAATCTAAGGAATTTTAAAGCACTTAGTCCGTTTAGAAAAAAGAATTTCAGAACTTACGCTGTTTTTAAAATGGATTTATAAAATGAGCCACAAAAACCTGCTACAGTATTTTATAACCATTTTCTCCACACCACGAATCCTCAGCTTTTAAATCTGAAAATTATTTCCGAAACTTTAAACAAAGCATAGACATCCTAGCTTCGTAAGGTAAAACCTTTTCAACATGTCCTGAAAAATACATCAATTTATTATGAAATTATAGGTATAAGTTTGATAAAATTTTGCCTCCTATTATTCATTTTTACACTCTTTCCCTAATAGAAACGAATGTTCTATGACAATTTTTACCTGCCCGTATATTCTCATATAGAATTTAAGATAACACTGGCATAAGTTTCATTTGCGAAAAAATTTTTATTTATTAAAGAATTATTTTCTACTCATTTATTAATTTAACGGGATAATGCCTGGGGCGATAACTATTTATAGTTTTCTAATTTTGATATTTCTAAACCATATGGGACTGGCATGATCCTGTAGGGCAATATAACCTGTCTTGAATTTTCCGTAGTCCGGGCTATCTTTCCATTTTCCTGAATTCCTTTTCTCATACCACTCATCTGACCAGGGTTCAAAAGAAACTACCTTTTCCCCATTTAGCCAGTATTCAACTTTCTCAGGGGTGAAAATAATTCTACTGCTATTCCATTCCCCAATTGGATTTAAAGATTTCTTATCGGGATTTGGTGCGTACATGGAATAATCTGCAGCTGTTTTGTTAAGTGGTTTTAATTCTGAAAGGTTTTCTGTATGACCAAGGCTTTTGTTGTAAGAGGTTAGGTCGTGGATCTTTGCGTAATTGTCATCGTCTATAAGTTGATATTCCGGTGCCACTTTTGAAGGATTCTCGTAACCTTCTTTAACATGGTAAAATATTCCACTGTTTCCTCCTTCGGGAAGTTTCCACTCCAGGTAAAGTTCAAAATTCTCAAATTCTTCGGCTCCATAAATAATGTCACGCCCTCCTTTATAATCTTCTTCTAATCCAAGTTCAGTATCATAAGTAAGCACCTCATCTTTTATTACCCAGCCAGGAGGTAGTTCTTCTTCACCATAGCCTCTCCATCCATCTAAACTGGTCCCGTCAAACAAAAATTGCCATTCCCCGGCAGTAGATTGATCTGTTTTATCTTCCTGTACTATTTCCTTTTCAACTTGCTTATCGCTGTTGTCCTGATTTTTACACGACAGGGCTAAAATTCCCAGTACCATGCATAGAATTGTCTTTTTCATATGATTTGTTTATGTATTTACTCCAGTCCCTCGTTTTGGCTTCACTGTAAAAAATATTAAAATAAAAAAATAATGATCTACAACTTATCCCTCCAAATACAACAATTGATCTTCTTAAAATACCAGTTTACAATGAATACTTTAATTAAAAGTGAATTAAGTGAAATTATTGCAAAAAACAAAGAGAAGTTTAAAATTTTTACACAAAGGATTATCTATTTACTAAAAATTTTAATAATCTAAACTTTTTAATGGAATCTTTTCCTTTTTTACACGGAAAGTTCTCCCTCTCCTATTCACTTATACCTGAATAAATTATGTAGTTCGGGCAAGAAGGGAAACTCCAATCTTTTAACTATTCACTATAATCTGGGAAAACAAATCTCCTTACCTAACATCAAACACTGAATTCATTTAGGAAAAACCAGATATATAATTGAATATTCTGTTGATCTTTAAAAGAATTGTCAAAACCTGAAATCTGGTAAACCCCTAAAAAACCTGATTGGATTGAATTAAACGGAGTCTAATAATATTAATATCTTATTTCAATGGAAAATAAGGAAGACTCAAAATTGTAATAATGTACGCCGTCCTATTACATAACCTTAAGGAAAAGTATCCTCACCACGTCTTAAGAGAATCTATATTAAAGGAAAATTTGTAAATGACTCCCAGCTTATAATTCTGGTAATTTCTTATAAAAGCAGAAGCTGGCTTTGAAAACAAGAAGATCGTCTCTGTACCAGCAATGACAATAAAGAAAGGCGGTAGAAACTTCAATAAAGAAATCCTGCCATTGGTGTTGACCAAATAAGAATTCCAGAGAGATGAAGAAAAAGCAAGCAATTATATGTCTGCACAACCCTCGCAGCTTCAGAAATTAAAAATATTATTGATTTTCTTCAAAAAAATCCAAAATAGGAACCGCGGATTTTTTTCATAGGACCTTCGATCTTTAAAGCCTATAGACTATTCAAATAACAGAAGACCAAATTCCTTATATTCATGAAAAGATTCCCCTGTCTCTTGCCACGACCAAACATCTGTCGATGGATGGTCATAGTCTACTCTATAAAAGTTTGCCCTCCATCTTGTCCCCGGCACAGGAGGAATGTTGTTTAGCGGTCTTAGTAATTTGTACGGGATAAAGAATTCGGCAGTCCAACCAGAAATGGTTGCAAGCTTTTGCTTTTCTCCCCCCTTGACACTAGTTGCGTGACGGGTTTTCCTGTCTTCATCATAATGAAAAGGTTGCCACCTCACCAGATCACCATTTTCATTTGAAACTAAGATAGGTAATTCATGATTCAATGGTGATAATTCGTATTCAAAATATACTAAGCCGGGTTTCGTCCGGCCAAAGAAACACTTCTACAACATCCTCCAGCCATAAATCCAGGAAATCTTCATCCATCGTTGCAGTCAGCTTTAAATCTTCGCAATCAAATAAGAAGTAGATGCTTAGTACCGGAATAAAGGATTTTTAATGCTGTAGCCAACTCTCTACCAGATTGTTTACGTTGAGGGAGTTTCAGCCATTCTGTCTTTTCCCAATACTGATGAGTACCTTCTCCATTTATTTCAAAATCGGAAGATTTTTTTATGTATAACTTCTCCATTTCCTAAGAGTTACTAAGATTCATAATTGTATTCTCAAAAGTCGTTTATAGCCTTATTAGCTCTTTTAACCATCTCCCCTGTCTGATTATGGTCTAATGCCTTAACCGTGAATTCATTTAAAATCTCTTCAAGAGCTGCTAATTTTTCCTCCTGGTTATTTTTCTGAAAATCCTCTTTCAATATCCTGATCTTTTCATAATCCTCTATTCCTTCGATCAAGCGCTCAAAACGAACTGAAGACAATGCTCCCGGATATATTAAATAAGTGTCTCCGGAAGGCCAGGACCCAAAACGACTGTCAAACAAAGGATCTTTAGGCCAGCTATTATATGCCCACCTCAAATAGCCGTCATAACCTTCACTTGCCACAAACCAACCCAACCATGCCGATTCGGCAGGCGGGAATCCCGTGAAGGTGTTTGGGTATTCATGCGAGCAGGAAGTATAAATAGTAGTCTTTAAGCCCTTACTCCTTCTTTCCGCTAACTTTTCATTGGCAATAGATTCCCCCAGAAACACACTATAGTCAAAAATAGAGCTTTCAATTTCCGGATGATAATTGCCCGCCAGCGATATTTTAAAATCTTTATCAGCAGCTTTAATAATTTTTATTGCTTCCTGCATTGCTTCCATGGGCCTTTCATCCATGGCAATAGCCGTTTGATCAAACCATCCTTTATCTTTAAGGTGCCTGGCAAAATCTGATAACATTGGTTTCCAATGATCTCTGTACTCAAAGCTTCCAGGTTCGGCCACTAAGACAGTATCTTTTCCAAGATTTTCATCGTGGTAATAAAATTTTAAATTCCAGGGTATCATACTAAAACTTTCAATTAGCCCGTCCTGGTTATTCTCTAACATAGAAGTAACATATCTATCAAAAACTGAATAATCATATCTCCACGAGCCATCTATCTCTTTTGTCCATTTGATCATCGTATCATAGACGTCCTTAGTTTGACTGTTCCAGGGATCATGAATTAATGTTGTTGTTATGACTTTTTGTCCCGCCTCCATCAATTTTCTCATGTATGGTTTCATAGCTTCCAAATGCTCTGGAGACCATTTCTCCACATCGTGAACTCTAGCAATAGCGTCTGGATTCTGCCAAAGATTAAGATAGAAACTCCATTCCTTAGGATCGGGTAGGACACGGTTTCCAACCTCTACAGAATATTTTAAAGTGGGTCCACTTTGATCGCCTTTAGATAGAAAACGAATAGAACCCTGATAAAGGCCTGCTGGAGTGTCTTTAGGAATATCAATACTTAGCCAAATTGGTTGCAGAGTATTAGCCGAAACATTCTTATACTTTATGTTCTCAATAACATCAGCAACCAGGATGGAATCCTGCCCCTGTTCTACTGCACAACCTTTTTTCCGGGCAGCTCCACTATCTGACCAGACATAGCCTAAAAAGCTGATATCAATATTTTGCTTCCCCAACTTAGCATTAGGACCTACCAATTCTCCTTTTTCTATTTCAATTTCTTTGAGTGGAACTTCAGACCATAGCAGAATTTGAGTATTTACTTTCTCACCTTTCCATGCCTTAAAAGTCCATTCAACATTATTACTTTCAGGTGGTTTATCTTGAGGTGAATAAAGATCGTCTGGACTTACGAAACTTACGTGAACATCAGGAGCTTCACATGAGAAAATACATAGAGCCATTGATATAATAATAAGCACTTTAGTATTTATTTTATTACCCATTCCTCTTTTTTTATGTTCAATTTCTGCTGTACTTATAATTTGTAGTAAAACTCAATAGGCCCAAATTTGAATTCCTGTAATTCATCTACTCACCGTTTGGTCTCCAATTCTTAATATTGGACCTTAGGATATTTTTTCTTAAAACCTGGATTCTTTTTAATTTTTCTGAATATGCTAAACATCTTCAGAAAACTAATTTCATACCTGAATAAGAACATCCTTATAAATTCCATTTTCTCTCGTACCCCGCATTGAATTCCTATTCCTTCATAACATGTATTATAAAATGGATATTAATAAATTTGATGAGCCCTGTCGATTTCTTTTTTTATTAATATTCTTCAGCATATTTAAGGTCATTTTAGAAAGATCGTACTTCGGCTTCCATCCCCACTCTATACGAGCAATACTATCATCAATACTTTCAGGCCATGTATTTGCTATATTTTGTCGAAAATCAGGACGGTAAGAGATTTGGAATTCTGGCAGGTGTTTTTTGATCTCCCTAAAGAGTTCGGCTGGAGTAAAACTTATTCCTGAAATATTATAAGAAGTTCGGGTCTTTATCTTTTTAAAATCTGACTGCATTAATTCGAGAGTAGCCCTCACAGCATCTGGCATATACATCATAGGAAGTCGCGTTTCTTCACTTAAAAAGCACTCGTAATTTTGATTGCAAACTGCTTTGTGAAAAATATCTACAGCATAATCTGTGGTGCCACCCCCTGGGGGTGAGGAATAAGAAATTAAACCTGGATACCGTATACTTCTCACATCCACATTAAATTTTTCAGCATAATAATTACACCATTGTTCTCCGGCCTGCTTGGAGATCCCATAAACCGTATTAGGTATTGTTCCCGGATTTTGTGGAGTGTTTTGTCGCTGTGTACCCCTTCCAAAGACTGCAATGGAAGAAGGCCAGAAAACCTTCAATTTATACTTCCTGGCAAGTTCAAGGACAATTAGAAGGCTTTTCATATTTACTTCCCAGGTAGCGAGCGGGTTTTGTTCACCATTGGCTGATAGAATTGCTGCCAAATGATATACCTGATCAATCTTATATTCATTTACAATTTTGTCCAGGTAATCGGCATCCATTGCGTTTACAGATAAAAAGTTGGTGTCTGAGAATTTACTCGCAGCATCGGGATTAATATCGGTTGCCAGGATATTCTCGGCCCCATAAACAGGAATAAGGGCATTGATAAGTTCTATTCCCAATTGCCCTGCGGCCCCGGTGATCAGAATTTTTTGCATTATTTAAAAGTTATAAGTGGAATTTTTTACATTAAGGCAGGCTCTGAAAATCTATGATCGGCTCCTGATTATTTGGCTCCCGTTCTAAAATGGTGTTGACTTTAGTGTAATCATCAAAAAAACCGCAATTCTTCATAAAATAAGAATTGCCTTCTACACCCCCGGCATAATCCAGCCTATGTTTCTGCCCTGCAGTGGCATCGGCAGTAAAGCGGGCTTTAGTAGATTCAATCCATTTTCCGTTTTTTGTATAAACCCACTGGTTTTTATAAAAAGCTTTCCTTGAAATATCTCCTGTGGACGGCACAAAGTTCTCAAGGAAAGAGTAGAAATTTCCAAGGTAACTATCGGTATGGGGTCTCTTAAAACTGGCTATTAACTCCCAAGCTTTCTTTTCAGGAGCATAGAAATAAGCGGTGTAGTCGGTACTATTGTTGCCTGCAGGTTCTCCTTTTAGCAAGAATTTGTAGGTTGTATCGGGCTTCCACATGTACTTTAAATAACTTTGCCCGCCAGATCCTTCATTTCCAAACTCTCCTGTATATACGTCTTCTCCCTTTTTAAGAAGGTTTATCCTGTAATCTTCAGGAATTTCATTTGGATCCTGTGTTTCGTAGGGACTCCAGACGGAGAATAGGATCCTTCTCTCCTCAAGAGAATTTACCTGTATCCCAAAATATCCATGGGAAAATCCATTAGCCATAAAATAGGAACCAATAACATCTTCGCCTTCGGGAACTTCTATTTCATTATAGAAGTATAAGACCTCCTTTTCTTCAGGATATTCATACCTGAGATGTACTGAGGGACCACGCCTTCCAAAATGGAAGTTATCTTCTACAAAATTAACCCCTGCCTGTGTGGCTGGCCCTCCTACCAGGATCTCTTCAATATCCACAATGGTTTTCCCCGTTTTATCGACGGGTATTATCTCTACGGAATGATATCCGGGCTTCTCAAGAGCGTAGGTTCCTATGGTGATATCTTCAAATTGTGAGTTATCAATACTTATTTCCTTAGTTTCTTCAGCAAAGATGATCTTTAGAGTAGCTGGCCCTGAGGCCGCCTTAATTTTCAATCCCAGTTGCAGTTTTCCTGAATTTTCAGTCCTGAAAAAGGAGGTGATTTTGTTTTCCAGATTGCTCCAGTTTTTAACTCCCTCCTGGGTTATGGGTCCGGAACGTCGACCGCTCTCCTGAGAAGCCCAACTGTTCTCCCCGGCGGGAATACGGTAGGCAATTTCCATTTTCTCTTCAGTTGCACCTTCAAAAGGAAGATTATTGTTCTTACAGGAAACCAGGGCCAGAAACATTAGAAAAAACAGGAGGTACTTTTTAATTAAATTCATATTTCATTTTTTAAATTGAGAGTTTGACCATATGCGGCCATATCAAATCCATTGTCAAATACTATTCTTAGGTCAGGATTTCAAAAAAATCTTCATAAGTATTTACTTGAAAATGAGGTCCAATTCTTAGAGAATAGAAAGATCAACAGAGAGAATAAAATTTCGATGAAAAATTACAGTTATTTACTAATTTCCAGGAAGGTAAAGAGAGCTAAAAATCTTATGTTCTTTTCTCCCGTCTTCCGGCACTTATCTTGATTGTTTAAAATGTTCCCTTTTATTTATTTACTGAATTAACCGGAAACCCAGTTGTACTTTCCAACTGGGAGATAGAGTGGCTATCCAAATACCTCCTGTTTCTGAATTACGTGGAGGCCCAACAAAACGAGAATCTTACTAGCAATAATATTTTTTACTGAACTTTAATTTACCTGAACTTCCCTCCTTTGACCATCATATCCTACTGCAAAGAACTTGTCTCCCGCCTCAGCGGAATGGACTTTAAAATTAGCTCTGGGAGATACGAAAATCACTTTTCCCTCCCGCTCCTGCTCGTACACCACCGCATTTTGGGTGTTTAAAATGGTAACGGATAGTCCTGAAACAATCGCTGACCCTCCTACAACACTACTTCCTGATTTATATAAATCCAGGTTTGAGTCTGTAATGTATTTCATGGCATCATCCGGCTTTGCATAAGCTTTCCCGGTTATGTATGCTTTCACCTCGTCAATCATACTTTGAGTAACGGTAAGATTGCCATCTCCATAATCGTTAATTTCCACATTCACCGGAGTAAGAAAGCCCCAGGCCTCAAAGAATTCCGTGAGATCTAAACTAAGCTACATCAGAGGCAATTTTTACAAATTCTAGTTGATGATGTCCATTAGTAGGTTCATTTTCTGAATTTCTAATTACTTCATGAAGATCTTTATAAAAATCTTTTTGACCCAGAACGTTAGAGACATAAAGCTCTAGTTGCCAAAAAGGTACGAGTTTTACAAAGACATCATTATGAGAGGGATGATCCTTACTAAGCAGCCAGAATTTCTGTAAAAGCTTTTTCATATCGGTTAGTGTAATTTTCCAACTCTTCTATATCAATTCTGGATTCATTACCCAGAGCTTTTTGGACATACAGGGAATATATATTAGTAGTTACTTCTGTTAACCCTAACCATTTTAAACCAGGACGGGTTTGGTTAATGTGGCCCACCTCGTGTGCAGGCCCCCAGGGAGAAGATCTTAAAATTGCTGAATTCGCAATTGATGAAAGAGTGCTTTTACTATATTCCGTACGGTAACTGGTCGCAAACATATACATGTCCTGATGTACATTTACCCGAAAGTACATCCTGCTGGTATTTTCCCGGTTGTACTTATATAAACCTAAGAACTCCTGTTCGAGTTCTACTATTTCATCGTATAACTCAATTAATTCAATTGGTTTATCTGTGTACTGTTGAAATGCCGGAGTTGTAAAAGTCAGGTGAGAATATTTCCCCAGGACGTCAAAAAATTGATATGTAGTGTTATCTAAAAGATCCTGCCAATCAGCCTCTGTATGTTTTTCAATATCAAAATACCCATTCACTTCTCCAGTGGCAAAATTTAAACTGACTTCTTTCTCCTGGTCGTCCTGAAAAATAAGGTAAGCTAAACCTTCTTCCCCATTTGTAGGGAATTTGTTAATTCCTGGTCTTATTGGAAAATCAACACCAGTAAATCCTTTCGTATGATCTACCACTCTTAAAAAAATTTCTCCATCAAAATCCCCGGCAAATACTACCATGTCTGCGTAGGATTTCACATAAATACCAGTAACATTATCATATATGCCGTAAGTTCCCGTTTTATTCCTGGTTGCTATAATGTTCGGGTTAGGATAACTTTGAAAAGTTCCTGTCCGGAATTCACTGTAGGTATGGTTAAACATTGCTTCGGCCATATTTTTTATAAAAATATTCTCAATATTTTCAATATCATTTATGGTCACCTCCGGCTTCAGTTCTGTTGCAGACTTATCTCTAAAAATATCCAGGTCTTCACTTAAATTTTCTTCGTTATAGAATTCTATTTCTGCGAGGCTAGCAAAGTCCCCCATCCCTTTTGTAACTACCAGTTTAATTGCTGTGGGATCTTCAATTCCTTCAGGAAATGAAATGATCCTGGGAGCCGTACTTTCTGAATATTCATAGGTATTCATTACCCGATAATCCACATCTCCTTCCGTCTTAAAATAGACGGTAAAGTTTAAAATTATACCATTTGTTCCACCGTCCCGGCGCGGATATAAAACAGCATAATCTATGGTTTTTTCATCCGTTCCAAAAAAATATTCTAATGTAACAGGAAAGGATGTCTCACCATTCCAGGGGCTGTGATATATTGTGCTATAGTCACCATCAATAGATTTTTCTATTTCGCCGCCAGGTTGAAATTGGTTAGTGAGCACGTCCTTTACTAAGCACTTTGGTATTTGATTGTATTTTATCTGTATCCCCGGGTTGATAAGGATTTGGTTCTAATACAGTGGGCGGATCTTCAGGCGGGTCTACAATTTCTTCAATTTTATCATCCGAACAAGCAAGAAAAAGACCCAAAATAATCAGAAATCCAAAATATTGCTGAGGTTTGTAATATTGCATATTGAGTATTGAAATTTTAATTCCCTTAAAGAGAATACAGATCCCGTAATTTTCTTCCGGGATCTGTATTAACTATTCCCCTTTTCCATCACTCCAGGATATAAGGACTCACTTCTCCTAAAGCAGTAAAAGCCGCCCCTCCATCATTGTATCCCGATTTCACAATGATCTTTAAGTATTTAAAGCTTTGCAATTCCTCAAATTCAATTAATTGAAGTGCGGTTATGTCCTGTAGATTAAAGTCTCCTAAGCTACGCCACTCAACATTGTCATTACTTACCTGAATTTCTATAAGCTCAATTCCACGTGTTCCACTTTGGCGTTGGGCAAATCCCAGACCACTGACCTCGAGTTCTTCCTTCATATCTATGGTAATATGATGTGGATATGAAGATCCTTCTGCAGTACAGGAAGACCAACAGGAATGCCAAAAGGTTTCAATATTCCCATCAATTATTGCAGATGCATACCCATTTGTTGGACCCTCACCTCCAGCTTCTTCAGAACTTAGATCAATTACTTCCCAGGAATCCTTTTCGTAATATTTTGGTTCCGGTTCAGGAATAATTACTTCCTGAACTTCAAACAGAAGGATCTTTCTGTCTGGATTAATTGCGTAACCTGACGGGGATTCTATTTCTACGGCCAATAAATAATTTTTATCCATTTCAAATTTTTCCGGATAATAAGTGAAATGAGTAAAATTAGAATAGGCTTCTCCTTTTTCTATACTTACGTTGGTAGTAGAAAAATCATATGCATCTTCCGGGAAAGGAACGTATTCTTTCTCGCCATTTATTTGACGGGCAAGATTTAAACTGTCTATTACTTCATTGTTAATTTTAAAGTTTACGTCTATAGGGCTGGCGGGTAAGCCAAGACCACCGTAGCCCACATTAAGGGCAATAGTATCATGTTCCAGTGGTTCCATCTCCTCAAGAGAAAATGTTTTAAGGGTGTGTACCCTATCTGCTTTAGCAATATAAAGCTGTACACCATCTGTCGAGGTAGTAAGCTCCTCATATACGGGAGTCTCCTCACAGGACAATCCTGTTAAAATTATAAGGGTTCCCAGCAATAACCTTAGCGTTAATATTTTTTTCATAATTTTCATGTGTTTTCGAATAAAAAAGAGAATTAATATCCTGGAAACTGAACGAGCTCTCTGTTTCTGTCCATTTCCCGCTGTGGATAAGGCATAAAATAATACCTGTTCCTCCAGGGAGTTCTTGTAAAGCTTATTGTAAGGGAATGAAATTCAGGATCAGACAGGTACGTACCCTTGTCCATATTCATACCGTAGAAGGGTCCACCCTGGTTTGATCCCTGTTCATCAGGAATCTTCCATCTTCTTACGTCAAAATAACGATGTCCTTCAAAGCTTAATTCAATTCTACGTTCCAGTCTTATCTCATCTCTCATTTGAGACTGTGACAATCCCGGTTCCAACTCCGGCAGTCCGGATCTTGTACGAAGTCTATTTAGATATTCCAGGATCTCCGGATTTCCAGGTTCAGCTTCATTTAAGGCTTCGGCATAATTTAAGTACAATTCGGCAAGCCTTATTAACATGGCAGGTCGAGAGACGTTTATATAAGGATTTAAACTCCAGGTGGGATGAATATTTTTTCTTACAGTGTAACTTAGGTTTTAGGCCAATCCCTTGGGGATCCTGCTTTTCCGGAAGTTCCTGTATTAAAGAACTCCACCCTGGAATTATGTAAGCCGGGTTTTGATGTTCCGGGATTATGAGCTCCATTGAAAGTTATATGTGCATAAAATCGCGGTTCACGATTAAAATACATGCTATTGGTCCCTTCTACATAATAATTTGTTGTTTCTGCGGAATAGGATTCTGTGTGATACTCTGTACTTTCGTCTATAGACTTTCCGTCCTCCATCCTATAGTCGTCCACAAGCCTTTGAACTACTGCCAGTCCATTATAGGAGCCTCCGGCCGTAGACCTGGGAGCGGCGTGAACCTGCCATTGATAAGTATTTGAACTTGGTCTTAGCCATATACCTTCAGTACTCCAGCCATCCCAGTAAAGATTGCGGGCTGAAAGAAAACCGGACGTAAAAGGATCTGACCCTTCAACTCTAAATAAGGATTTCCCGTTAGCTTCGGCAAGATTTATAGCCTCCTTTGCTGCCTGGGCAGCTATAGTCCATCTACTAGCGTCATAGGTTTGATTAAATAAAACGGTGCCATCGTGATTTTGAAAATTTGCTAGATCTGTATTTCCATTAAAGAGCGGGCTTGCATGATATAATAAAATTCTCGACTCTAAGGCTTCGACAATTATATCATTTATTCTCCCAACCTGAGTTCCATCTGGAGTTATAGTTCCCTCCACGTAATATTCTGTAGGGAGATCCTGCTTCGCTAAATTTAATTCAGATAGTACAAAAGCAACGCTTTCATCCCAGGTACTTCTTGGAATCTGGAAATTATCATTTGGACCTGAAGGTTCTAGAGGAGCGATGGCAACGGGACCTAACTCCTTCATTAACAACCAATAGTAATAGGCTCTAAGGAATCTTGCTTCTCCTTTATAGTGTGCAATGATTTCTTCCCCATTATCCATTTCCCGGATTTCATCATTGTCTTCAACCCGCTGTAGAAATATACTGGCCAGTCTAATTCTTTCATACAGGCCGTTAGTATTAACTAAGCTGAATTATCTGCATTAATAGCACCACTGTTCAAGCCAGGATTAGTCCAATTACTCGCATCCATTTCATCGGTAAGTATCCCGAATTGATAGCTATAGGGTTGATCCCAAATGTCTGGAATATTAGAAAACAAGCCACCCCACCACCTTTCTGTTTGGCCTCTGTTTTCAAAAATTTCTTCAGTAGTTACAATATTATCTGGCTGCGTGTCAAAATAATCTTTTTCGCATCCCACAAGTATAGTCGCGAGCAAAAAGAAGCTAGCGAGACGTATATTATATAATTTCAAATTTTTCATGATTTATTATTGAAAGTTAACACGTATTCCCAGGTTATATGTCGCAATATTTGGATATACGGCACCAGTCCCGTCTCCTAATTCCGGATCCCAGAAATCCCAGGGAGATATCGTCAATAGGTTGGTACCACTAGCATAAAGTCGAAGTTTCCTGACAGCAATTCTGTCCAGAAAGTTATTATCTGTGAAATTATACCCTAACTCGGCTTGTTTTAACCTGAGGTAATCAGCTTTCTTTATCCACCAGGTGCTTGTGTAATAATTTGTAGTTGCATCCTGGTTGGTAGACAAGCGTGGATAGAAAGAATTTGGATCTGGATCTTCAGGAGTCCAGCGGTCCAGAACCCTATTGTACATATTTCCATAAGCAGCTCCTTGTGAAAAAGGTTGTGTTCCAAATCCACTGGAGTAATTAAAATCTACCTGCCCCACACCCTGAAAAAATAAGCTGAGATCAAATCCTTTGAATCCTCCACCAAAAGATAATCCATATACTATTCTTGGAGTGCTACCGTATCCTATGGCAGACTGGTCATTGCTGTTTATTACCCCATCCCCATTTAGATCCTTATATCGAATATCTCCCGGGCGAACATCTCCTGCTTGTACTGCTGCGTTCTCTATTTGTTCTTCATTTTCAAATAAACCTGTTGCAATATATCCAAAGCGCTGACTAATAGGTTGACCTATCCTGTTCAAATAAGGATATCTCCACTCTGGTAAGCCGTCATTAACCGCAAGGTTTTGGTTGTAATTAAAGGTACCCCTGAAAGAAAAGAAGTTTTCATTTGTCCAGTTCTTACTATAATCAAGAGTTACATCAATACCTTTATTTTCAGTTTCTCCAACATTATTATAGGGAATATTACCTGTTGTGAAACCTGAAATGTAAGGGATTGTATAATCTGGCAATAAAATATCTTCCCTGTTTTCTTTAAAGATTTCCACGATTATATCAAGATCATTATCCAGGAAACCGAATTCTATACCAAAGTTTTGTCTATAAGAAGTCTCCCAACGAACATTCCCTCCAATCCTGGATTCATTGAAACCCGTAAAGGAACGTTGAGAACCGGGAGCACCGAATGTATATCCTCCGGAATCTCCAATAGTTGTAAGGTATAAGAAGCGTAAATTCGGATTGTTAACTGCAGCATTACCTGACAATCCGTAAGAATAACGCAGTTTAAAATAGGGCACTATATTTTTTAGTGGCTTGAAAAAGTTTTCTTCTGAAACTATCCAACCTGCTCCTACTGAAGGGAAAAAACCATATCTTTCTTCTGCTACGAAATTATCAGAACCCGAGTAGGAGAAATTCGCCTCTGTAAAATATTTGTCTTTATACCCATAAGTAGCTCTCCCTACAAAGTTCCGTTGTCGGTAAGGTATGGCTGCTTTATAGCTACCAACTCTTTCCGTAGCGTCACTATAGTCCGATTGATTAAATAAAAATAATCCGGAAACATCGTGATCACCAAATCTTCTATTATAGTTCAAGGCTGATTCAACATAAAACCTTCTGTCACCATACCGGCTTAAATTAAACCCAAGTTCATTGGATCCAGGAGAGGAAATTTCAGTAAGTAAATTACCTTCTTCATCCCTACCGCTTGCAATATAAGTTTGAAGGGTTCTGGAACGGCTTAAACTGTTGGTCACGTTAACATCAAATGCGAACATTGCAGTAACACTTAAACCCTGAGTAAAAAAATCAAGGTCCTGAGTTAATCTCAAATTTGAACGCACGGTGTTGTTATAGCTATTAGTAACCCCAGATTGGGTGAGAGCCATATATGGACTTTGTAAAGTACCTGGCAATTGCGGCCATTCTCCATTACTATATTGAGTAGGTATAATATGAGGAGCAGAAGCTGTAGCTAAACTAAATATACTATTCACACCATAAGCAGGAGTGTTTAGATTGGTTATATAACCATTAATACCAAACTCTAGGCGAGATGTATTTGTGACATCAATATCTAAATTACTGGTGAAATTGAACTAAGTCCAGTTTTAGGGTAGAATTAAAGTTTTGAATGTTATCACGTTTGAACTGACCTACTTCGTTGAAATATCCAGCAGATAAATAATATCTTGCTTTTTCTGTACCTCCGCTAACATTTACATTTACTCTTTTATTACTCCCAAACCTGTTAAACAGTTCATCGTACCAATTGACATTGGGGTATAAATCAGGATCTTCTCCAGAACTGTGTAAATCAATCCTTTCCTGAGTGTATAATGGCTCTCTCCCCCGTACCTGCAGAGCTTCATTATAAAGTGTCATAAAGTTAGGAGCATCTAAAAATTCAGGTAAGTATGTGAATTCTGTTACCGCGCTATTGACTTCTGCATTAATTGTTGCTTTACCTATCTTTCCACTCTTGGTGTTAATTAAGATAACTCCATTGGCACCGCGGGTACCGTAAACCGCTGTTGCAGTTGCATCTTTTAATACCGTAAAGCTTTCAATATCTTCCGGGTCAATATTATTAATTTCCCTGTCTGGTACACCATCCACTACTAATAATGGTCCCTGGGGACTAGAAGCAAAGGTGCCAATACCCCTTATAAAGAGATTAGCCCCATCAGCTCCAGGTCCACCCCCTCTTTGAGTAGCAACAACAAGCTACGATCGGCTTAAGCAATTGCAGTAGAAAGATCTCTAACAGGAACTTTTAATTTTTCAGCCTCAATAGTTGATTGAGACCCTACCACACTTTGTTTTTTCTGAGTTCCGTAACCAACGATAAGAACTTCTTCCAGACCAGAGGTGGCTAGGTTCCATCTCAATTTGAAGTTCTGCCTCTCCCTCAATTTTGATTTCCCGGGTCGCATAACCTAAATAAGAGATTTCCAAAACGGCACCGGGAGGGACTTCAATAGTAAATTTTCCATCAAAATCAGTAAGCACTCCATTAGAAGTGCCTTTTTCGATAACATTCGCACTGGGAATGGGAATGCCTGTTTCTAAGTCCAGCACTGTTCCTGTTATAAGGATGTCCTGCTGTGCCAGCGCAATAATGGGTAATCCTAAACAAGCGAAAAATAAGAGTAATTTTTTCTTCATATTTAATTAGTTAGTAATAAAACAAAATGAAAATTTTCGAAATCGATATAGCTTATCAATAGCAACGAAAAGCAAAATAAACCACAACAATTACTTTCAAATTCTTTGCTAAGATAAAAATTGATTCTTAATTAACTAAATTTTTTGATAATTTTTTCTTTTTTATAAGTTTTTATTGTTGTTCACACAAATAAAGAAGAGCATAAACAACGCTGTGTTCTTTACAGTTCCAATGTAACCCCATCATCCATAGAATTATAGAAGAGAAATGAAATTTTAATAAAATTTAGAGGAGCATATTAAAATTGAAACGAAAATTTTTTAGTTACGAAAAATTTGCTTTAATTTGAAAACTGGTCATGCCTATTCTTGAAGGATGTCAGTTTTAAACTACAAATTCAAAATCCACAGGATTTGGAGTAATTGATAAATTGAAAACATATAAAATGGCAACACAATCCATTAAAAGATCTATATCTTATACGGCCACGGAAATTGAGGGTCAACCAAAACTCTGGGAGAAAGTACATGAATTGCTTACATCAAAATCTGAAGAACTAAGCAATTTTCTGTCTCCTATACTTCAACAAGAAAACCTTCACATCATCCTAACAGGGGCAGGCTCTTCTGCCTTTATTGGCGAAGCTGCACAAGGCCTTGTCCAAAAGAATACGGGTCGCAATACCAGAGCCATTGCCACCACAGATTTGGTGACTCATCCCGATCTTTATTTCCAACAGGAACTTCCCACCTTGCTAATTTCCTTTGCTCGTTCAGGAAACAGTCCGGAAAGTCTGGAAACATTAAGAATAGCAGACAATTTTGTAAAGAACGTCTACCATTTAATAATAACCTGTAACCAAAATGGAAAATTATTAAAATACGCTCTTGGGAATGCTGGTAAATCAATGGCTTTATTACTTCCAAAGGCTTCCAACGATAAAAGCCTGGCGATAGTACAGTAGTTTTACCTCTATGCTACTAAGTGTATTACTAATTAGTGATTTACCCGCAATTAAAAATATTCAACCGGAAATTCAACAAATCATAAAACAGGGTAATCTCCTTTTACAAAATGCCAATGAATTTAAAAAACTGGCATCAGAAAAATTTCAAAGGGTTGTTTTTTTGGGTTCGGGTTCAATGTTGGGAATTGCCAGAGAATGTCACTTGAAACTACAAGAATTAACCGATGGCCAAATCGTATGTAAACACGATTCCTTTTTAGGTTTTCGTCATGGGCCCAGAGCTGTAACCAACGAGAATACCTTATTAGTTTATTTATTCTCTGCAAATGATTTTGTGTACCAATATGAATTGGATTTAGCTCTTGCAATTGCAAATGAACCAAGAGACATCAAATGTTTAAGTATTGGCCGTCCTGAGAATAAAGAACTCAATTCGTCTTTAAATATTGATCTACAATTGAATCCAAACCATCAGTTGAATATTATACCCACAAGTTTGGTTGGCCAACTGTTAGGTCTTTATAAATCCTTAAGCCTTGGTCTGGATCCAGATAATCCTTCGGTTTCGGGAGCAATAAGCAGGGTGGTCAAGGGAGTTACGATTTATAATCATCCTATAATTAAAAAATAGATGATATTATCAGTCTGTCCAAATCCATCAATTGATTGCTATGCGTGGCTGGAGGAAATTAAGCCGGGAGAGGTAAACCGAATTGAAAGAATTCAGGAATATCCTGGAGGAAAAGGTGTTCACATAGCTTTTGCAATTAAAGAATTGGGTGGAAAGACTACACTTTTTGGAACCTGGGCAGGAGGAACAGGTGAATGGATAAGAGCCCTTAGCATTACAAGAGGCATTGAAATATTAGGAGTAAGCGTAGAGGGAAATAACCGAAAATGCTACACCTTAAGATCCTCAAACCCTGCTCACAGTAACACTGAAATTTTGGAGCCGGGGCCGGAGATCAACTATGATAAGTGGCAGGAATTCAAAAGCTTGTTTAAAAAGGAAATTTCCAATTCAAGTCTTGTTTGCCTTTCAGGATCATGGCCAAAGGGAGCACCCGGGGATGCATATGCACAGCTTGTAAAGATTGCAAATGAGAATAATAAAAAAATATTCCTCGATTGTAGTGGCCCGCAACTTTTAGAAGCTTTAAAATCATCCTTTTTTGCTCTTCACATTAATGAACACGAAGCACATCAATTTTGCGGCAGTACTAATTTTAAAGTTCTTCTTGAAAAACTTGATAACAGGGTTGATTTAGTAGCGATGACCAAAGGGAAGGAAGGTTTAATGATGTGGTATAAAGGAAAAATATATTGTGCAAATGTTGAGATTGAAAATGTCCTTAGCACAGTTGGAAGTGGAGACTGTCTTACTGCCGGAATTTCCTGGGCATATGAAAAGGGTTTACCTCCTGAAGATATGGCGGCATATGGAGTAGCCTGTGGAGCAGCCAATTGTCAAAATGAAGAATTGGGAATGTTAAGAAAGAATGATGTAGAGACATTATTCCCCAAAGTAAAATTAAAAATATTAGAAAATGAGTTCTAAAAAACTCCTCGTTGTAGGGGAATTAAATATAGATCTAATATTAAATGGAATTCAGGGTTTTCCAAAAATAGGTACTGAAATCGTTGCCGATAATATGAATTTCACCCTTGGAAGTTCCTCTGCAATTATGGCTTCGAATATTTCAGCATTAGGGGTTGACACTTCTTTTTGTGGAATGGTAGGAATTGATGATTTTGGGGATTTCGTACTGAGACAACTTAAAGAAAAAGGTGTAAATACCAGGTATATAAATAAAACAAATGAACATTCTACAGGTATAACCGTAATTATGAATTACGACCAGGACCGTGCAAATGTTACTTATTGCGGAGCAATGAATGCTCTTACAATAAATGATATTCCATGGGACGATATCAGGAGTTTTGATCATTTCCATTTTTCCAATTACTTCCTTCAGGATGGTATTAAAAAAGATATTACCGCTGTCTTTAAAAAAGCAAAAGATGCAGGTTTAACTACATCATTGGATCTACAATTTGACCCTAATGGCACCTGGGATTTTGATTACAAGAATTGCCTCCCCTTTGTTGATGTTTTCTTACCAAATGAGTCTGAAATACTGGGGTTAACGGGAAAGGAAACAATGGACACTGCTATAACAGAGCTTAAACCCTATGCTAATATAATAGCTTTAAAAATGGGCGAAAATGGAAGTCGTTTAATTAGTAAAGAAATGGACTTTCCATCGCTCCCTTTTAAAAACAAACATTTTAAAGATGCAATTGGAGCAGGCGATTCTTTTAATTCCGGCTTTATTGCCCGGTTCTTAGAAGAAGCCCCCTTGAAGAATGCTTAAAAAATGCCAATTTAATGGGGTCTCTTAGTACCACATGTTCTGGTGGCACTAATGCTTTTTCTTCCCGAGAAGCTATGGAAGAAGGAATAAAGCAAATTTTAAATCAACAGGAAAAGTATGAAAATTAAAGATAAGTTACGACAGTTTACTAGTGAGGGAAGAGGTTTATTAGCCACTAACTTCTATAACTTAGAGACTCTACATGGAGTTTTGCAGGCAGCTGCAGATCTAAATGAACCACTAATCCTCCAACTCACACAAAGTTCTATTGATTACATGGGATTAGAAACTGCTGTAACGCTGGGACGGACAGGCTTAAAACAATTTGGTGTTGAAGGATGGATCCATCTGGATCATGGAGGCTCAGTCGAGCTGGCACAAAGATGTCTGGATGCCGGATTTGATTCAGTAATGATAGATGGTAGTGAACTTTCCTTTGAAGAGAATGTTAAGATTACCAGGGAAGTTGTGGAGCGTGCCAAATCTTATGGCGCACATGTGGAAGCTGAATTAGGATATGTGGCAAAACTTGGACAGTCTCACGATCAGCAGGGGTTCACCCAGCCACGGGAGGCTCATCAATTTGTAGAAGAAACGGGAATTGATGCCCTGGCGGTTGCAGTAGGCACGGCACATGGATTTTATAAACAAGACCCGGAGCTACAACTAGAGTTGCTTGAAGAAATAGCCAGATCAACCTCTGCGACCTTAGTTCTTCATGGGGGTTCAGGAGTGCTTAAGCAGAACAATTAAGAGCTGCAATTTCAAGGGGTATTTGTAAGGTCAATCTTGCGACCGAGATTAAGAATATTTTTATGAAAACCCTGCAGCAAGAGCTTGGCAACAATGAGGAAATAGATTTGAGGAAAGTTTTTCCAAAAGCCACAGCTCAAATTACACAGCTGGTTAAAGGAAAATTAGAAATAGTGAAAAACCTTAAGTAATGATATCTAAATTTATTGATGCACACGCTCATTTGAACACTACTTCGATTGAAAAAATGGAACTGGCGGTAAAAAGAAATGCTGCATTCCTTTCTATAAACACCAACATACCGTTTTTTGAATCTATAGAAGATCAGGAGAAAGTAATATTAGAACTTCAGGAAAAATATCCGGGAAGGATCCAGTACATTACCAGTTTTAATTTTGAGAACTGGGGAAAAGATAATTTTGCACAGGATGCCATTACTCAAATTAAAAAAGGTCTTTCAAATGGAGCGGTAGGTGTAAAAATTTGGAAAGATGTGGGTTTTGAATTGCATGATGAAGAGGGAAATTTTGTGATGATAGATAATCCTGTTTTTGATCCAATTTTTCAATTTTTGGTAGATAATGATATTCTTCTTATCGGCCATCAGGGAGAACCACGAAATTGCTGGCTACCTCTTGAAGAAATGACTGTAGATTCCGATAGAAATTATTTTCTGGAACATCCCGAGTATCATATGTTTCTTCAGAAGGAATATCCAACTTATGAGCAGCAAATGCAGGCAAGAGATCATATGCTGGAAAAATTTCCAACTTTAAGATATGTGGGACTTCACCTGTTTAGCATGGAGTATAGTATCGAGGAAGTGGCGAAGCGTCTCGAAAGGTATCCTAATACTCTTACGGACTTAGCAGAACGAGTGGTTCATCTTCAACTTCAGGCAAAAAATAATAGGGAAGCGGTTCGCGAGTTTTGTATCAAATATCAGGATAAGATCATTTACGGCACAGATGTTATAGATGATGGAAGTCTTTCAGGAATAGAAGTAGCAGACCGATTTGAGCACCTCTGGGATTTTCACTATGCCTTTTTTAGTACCGGGCAAAAAATGAAAGCACCAGAATTTGAAGGTGAATTCTTTGGATTAGATCTTCCGGATGAAGTCATCGAAAAGATTTTTTATTACAATGCAAAAAAGACATATAATTTTTCAATTTAGTTCATTCCAAACTCACATATTATGAAAAACAACAGACGAGATTTTCTTCGAATCACAGGACTTGGAGGCCTTGGGCTGGTAAGCAGCAATTTAATTGGCTGTAAGACCAGTAATGAAATTTTAAGTGCCACCATCCCAACGGGAAACCAGCGTTTCAATATGGCAGGATATGCTGCCCCAAAAATTGAGACGGTTCGCATTGGTTTTATTGGCTTAGGTTCCAGAGGGCCTGGTGCAGTTAGCCGGATGAGCAAAATCGAAGGGGTGGAAATAAAAGCTATATGTGATCTTTTACCTAAGGAGGTGGATAAAGTGAGTAAAATGCTTGAAGGCACAGCTCATAAGCCCGAAACTTATTCCGGAGGTCAAGAAGTTTGGAAAGAAATGGTTGATAGAGATGATTTGGACCTTATATACATTGCAACTCCGTGGAATTGGCACGCTCCTATGGCTATTTATGCTATGGAAGCAGGAAAGCATGCCGCTACTGAACAGCCAGCTGGTAAGACTATAGATGAACTTTGGCAATTAGTTGAAACTTCAGAGCGCACAAAGAAGCATTGCATGATGCTCGAAAACGTGTGCTACGGATTTTTTGAGCTTCTTACGCTCAACATGGCACGCCAGGGTTTCTTTGGCGAAATAATTCATGGAGAAGGAGCTTATATTCACGATTTAAGAGATCTTAATTTTAGTAAGGATGGTTACCAGGATATGTGGCGTCTTAAAGAAAATATAGAACGAAATGGAAGTTTGTACCCATCTCACGGGTTAGGTCCTATTTGCCAGGTAATGAATATTAACAGGGGGGACCAACTGGATTATCTCACCTCCCTCTCGAGTGACGATTTTCATATGGGAAAAATGGCTAAAGAACTAGCTGCCGAAGATGACTTTTATAAACCTTTTGTGGGACAAAGTTACCGTGGAAACATGAATACCACTGCCATTAAAACTAAAAAGGGAAGAAGTATTATGGTACAACATGATGTAACCTCGCCACGCCCTTATTCCCGTATTCATCTCATTAGTGGTACTAAAGCTTTCGCCAGACAATATCCATCGGAAAAGATCTCGACGGGCCATGACTGGCTATCTGAAGCCGAAATGAAAGCTGTTGAAGAAAAATATACTCCCGAAATTGTTAAAAAAGTTGGTGACCTGGCTAAACAAATAGGTGGCCACGGAGGAATGGACTTTTTAATGGATTGGAGACTTATTGATTGCCTGCGCAACGGTTTACCATTAGATCAGGACGTATATGATGCCGCTCTATGGAGTTCTGTTACTCCACTATCAGTACAGTCTGTGAATAACAGGGCCCAGTCTGTTGATATACCTGACTTTACACGCGGTGCCTGGAAAACTAATAAACCTATAGACATAACTTTGACTTAGGTGGTGGAACAACGAAAGTGGTTTTGGAATAGAGGCTTATAAAGAATATTTTCTTCCAAAAGATTGTATATATTATGTGAACAATTATATTTGACCCTAATTTATCAAATGTAAGTATGAAGAAAGCTGCAGAACGGAGAAACTTAATTTTGCAAAGACTGGATGAAGAGGGTCAAATTTTTGTCACTGAACTTAGTGATTTATTTAAGGTAAGCGAAGTTACCATTCGAAATGACCTGGATAAGCTGGAAAAAAATAACCTCTTGATCAGAGCTCATGGAGGTGCCTTTAAAACCAGTAATATTGCACTCGCGGTGAGTGAAAAAAAAGTATTAACTTAGAATCCAAGAGGTTAATAGGTAAAAAAGCAGTTTCATTAATCGAAGAAGATGATTCAATAATTCTTGATTCCGGAACTACAACTTTTGAGATCTCCAATAACCTTGGCCACTTCAAAAGATTAACGGTAATTAGTAATGCCCTGGATATAGTTAATAACCTTTCTCAGTATAGCAACCTGCAAGTCTTTATGCCGGGAGGATTTTTAAAGGAGTTTTCTATGTCCCTTGTGGGTCCAATGGCAGAAAGAAATTTTAGACAATTAAATTGCAGGAAACTTTTCCTTGGAATTGACGGAATAAAAGCAAACGTTGGAGTTTTCACTCATCATATGGAAGAGGCATATCTTAACCAAATCATGATTTCAATTGCTGAAGAAGTAATAGTTGTGGCTGATTCTTCGAAATTTGCCAAAACTGGTTTGGCTTTTATAGAAGGTTTCGAAAGGGTTCATAAAATTATAACTGATGCTAACATTCCTGAAGAAAGCCTTAGAATGCTTGAAAAAAATAATGTAGAAGTTCTTATTGCAGATTAACCAGGTCTACCTATTAAAATTATTGATCTCTAATTAAAAGAACTTCCAATACCATCAGGTAAAATTTTAAATTGTTTATTTAAGTTACCTTAAATATGGGTTTTAAAAGGGCGAAGTTAAGGCAGCGGCTATATTTAGCTCTTAATTTGATCCCTTTCCCGTGAAAGCCACGCCACCTTTTGTTCAGAGGTATGATCCTGGCTGAGAATACTCTTATACAATTCCGGTCTTCTCGCCTCGATATATCTCCATCCTCCGGCTTCTTTAAGTTTTCCTGGAGAAAGGGTCGCGGTTATTACTTCATTTCCTAAGATCCTCGCTTCGCAAAGAATATCTCCAAAGGGATCTAAAATCATGGAACAGCCATTTTTTAATTGATCCTGATCCATACCAATAGGATTGGAGAAAACAATATATATTGCGTTATCGTATGCCCTTGCAGGTAACCACTTCATTAACCATCTCCTCCCCTTTAATCCTTCGAATTCTATTCTAAGGGAGGTAGGATCCTCTACCCTTTTTTCCCATAATTTAGGATCCACAAAACCAGCACCCGGACGGGTTGAGGGAGTACACATAGTAACATGAGGCATAAAAATTACTTCGGCACCTAAAAGTCTTGTTGCACGAACATTTTCAACAATATTATTATCGTAGCATAATAATATTCCAAACTTCCAATTGAAAAGTTCAAAGACGCAGTAATTCTCTCCAGGTACAAGATGAGGATTTATAAAAGGGTGCAGTTTCCTGTATTTAGCTACTACCCTATTCTCATATACACAGACGTAGGAATTGTAAATATTGTTTTCTTTATCTTTTTCAAAAAGGCCTACCAGAATAGCAATATTATGTTTTGCAGAAATTTCAATTAATTTCATTATACTGTCTCCTCCTGGTATTTCTTCTGCTATTGCCAGTAACTCATTCTGTGAGCAATCGCGGGCGAAAGTGTATCCCGTCACTGAGCATTCGTGAAAAGCAATAGCCTCTGCCCCACACCTCGCTGCTTCTCCAGCCAATTTTTCAATTACTGATAAATTGTAAGCTTTATTACCGCTCTGATGTTCAAATTGCGCTGTAGAAATTTTTAAATTTTTCTTTGTATTGCTCATGTGTAGCTTATCTTAAGAAGATTTACGAAATACTTTTTGGTGTTTACTTAAAAATAGTTCAATTAAAATAAAAGTGCTAATCAAAATCCAATATTGTCAGAAAAAGCCGGATAGGGTCTTTAGATACTTTCAACACTTTGTAGAACAACTAATATTTTTCCTTAATCGCTATTAAATCACCTATATTTGTATCTTTTAATCAGGTGGGAAACAAATTCCATTTACTTTGAAATTGACAGATGAAGAACATACGTAACTTTTGTATAATCGCTCACATTGACCACGGAAAAAGTACTCTTGCCGATAGGCTTTTAGACTTTACAGGCTCAGTGACTGAACGTGAGAAACAGGAACAGTTACTGGACAGTATGGACCTTGAGCGGGAACGTGGAATTACAATAAAAAGCCACGCAATCCAGATGGATTACACTTACAAAGGTGAACAATACATATTAAATCTTATTGATACTCCCGGCCACGTGGATTTCTCATACGAAGTTTCACGATCTATTGCTGCCTGTGAGGGAGCTTTATTGGTTGTAGATGCCGCCCAAAGTATACAGGCCCAAACGATTTCAAACCTATACCTGGCACTGGAAAATGATCTTCATATTATCCCTGTGCTAAATAAAGTAGACCTTCCAAGTGCGAATCCAGAAGTTGTAAAGGATGACATAGTAGATCTCTTGGGTTGTGATTACGAAGAAATAATTCCTGCCAGTGCAAAAACAGGATTAGGAATTGAGGAAATTTTAGCCGCTATTATAGAAAATATTCCACCTCCAACAGGAAAAGTAGATGCTCCATTAAGGGCCCTGGTATTTGATTCAGTTTATAATCCTTTTAGAGGAGTTGAAACTTATTTTAGAGTGATCAACGGTTCTATTAAAAAAGGCCAGAATATTAAATTTGTTGCTACAGATAAAGATTATTTTGCAGATGAAGTAGGAACTTTAAGACTTAAACAATTCCCCAGGCAGGAAATTAAAACCGGAGATGTAGGATATCTTATAATAGGTATAAAAGATGCCCGGGAAGTAAAAGTTGGTGATACAATTACAGATGCCAAAAATCCAACTACAGAAGCAGTGGCAGGTTTTGAAGATGTAAAACCCATGGTATTTGCAGGGATTTATCCAGTAGATACTGAAGATTATGAGGATCTAAGGTCTTCTATGGAAAAACTTCAGCTTAACGATGCTTCGCTGGTATTCACTCCGGAAAGTTCCGCAGCTCTTGGATTTGGTTTCCGTTGTGGATTCCTTGGAATGTTGCACCTGGAGATTATTCAGGAAAGGCTGGAGAGGGAATTTGATATGACTGTTATTACAACAGTACCAAACGTTTCCTATCACGCTTACACCCATAAAAATCCTTCAGAAGCAATTCTCGTGAACAATCCGTCGGACTTACCAGAGCCTTCACGTTTAGAAAGAGTTGAAGAACCTTTTATAAAAGCAAGTATTATTACAAAATCAGACTTTGTGGGTTCTGTGATGTCTCTGTGTATTGAAAAACGCGGACAGATCACCAATCAAACATATCTTACTCCTGAAAGAGTTGAACTCAATTTTGATATGCCGTTAGCTGAAATCGTTTTTGATTTCTATGACAGGCTAAAAACGGTCTCTAAAGGCTATGCCTCTTTTGACTACTCCCCTATTGGAATGCGTGCATCAAAACTGGTTAAAGTTGATGTTCTACTGAATGCCAGCGTCGTAGATGCCCTCTCTGCCCTGCTTCACGTTGACAATGCTTATGATATTGGAAAGAAAATGTGTGAGAAGCTGAAGGAATTGATACCAAGACAACAATTTGATATTCCAATCCAGGCAGCTATTGGAGCAAAAATAATCGCGAGGGAAACTGTAAAAGCCTTACGTAAAGACGTTACTGCAAAATGTTATGGAGGAGATATCTCGCGTAAGAGAAAGCTTCTTGAAAAGCAGAAAAAAGGTAAGAAGCGTATGCGACAGGTTGGAAACGTAGAAATCCCACAGGAAGCATTTATGGCTGTATTAAAGCTTAATGATTAATAGATTTGAGATGTTAGAATTGAGTATTGAGATTTTCTGAGTAGTTGCAGCTGATTTTACCTCAATTTTATTCCTTTCTAAACCTAAAACTAAGAACCTCCCGTTGTATCCAACGGGAGGTTCTTAGTTGGAACGAATCCTACCTTTTTTCCTGTTTTTCAGGTTCTAGCGCTTCTTCATAATTCAAATCCTCCTGCTCTTGCTCCTTTTGAATTTTTTTACCCAGGTAGACCAGGTGATAACCTTCACTAATATCAACTTCAGAACTATGGGAAGGTATGATTTCCAGTTCTCCTGTACTTGTTTTTACAAACAAAGGAATAATATCGGGATCTGTCTTCGAAATTTCTATAAGTCCCTCGTAGTGTGACCTGCTGTTTAAAACCAACTCATGAATAGCAGGATATTTTCTGGCTACCTCTGTTAGTTTAATAAAATCATCTGTATGGGAAAATAAACCTTCCGCAGGATTGGTTTCAGGGTCATTCATTTCATCAGTAGAAATAATGCGATAAGAGCCTCTTTCCCCAAATTGTTTCGAAAATTTAGCTATTCCGGTTTTGTTGATATCGCTGTTTCCTGTTATAGCCATTAGGTATCCCACATCATTTAACTCGATATTGTTGAAAAGATCATCAGAATAAACACTCTCTTCAAGGGCTTCGAGCCCTAATTCTTTGGAACGTCTAATATTATCAGGGTTACTATCCACCAGCACCACATGCCTATTATTATCCTGCAGGAATTTTGCTATTAATCTTGAAACCGAAGATGCTCCAATTATCAAAATACCTTTAGAATCCTTAAGAAAAACACCTAATAATTTTGCTACAAGCCTTGCTGTGGTGGCATTTAATAATACTGTGCCCAGTACGATCATAAATACCAGGGGTGTGATATATTCGGCTCCCGGGACACCCTGTCTTGCCAATTTTAAGCCAAAAAGAGATGCAATACCTGCAGCTACAATCCCCCGGGGTCCAACCCAACTTATAAACAATTTCTCCCTGTAATTGAGTCCTGATTTTATGGAACTAAGAAAAACCCCAAAAGGCCTCAGGACGAATACCACCATTGCAAATAAGAATAATGCCTTTTGATTAAAAACCAGCAGCATTTCCTCCATTTGAATATTGGCAGCAAGGAGGATAAACAGAATAGAGACCAGCAAAATGCTCAGCGATTCTTTGAAATATAGCAGCTCTTTTAAATTTGGAAGGTTGATATTCCCCATGACCATTCCCATAACCACCACGGCTAAAAGGCCGCTCTCGTGTGCGAAAGTATCAGCCAGTACAAACACTCCAATTACCACCGCTAAGGTGAAAACGTTTAGAAGGTAATGCGGTATAAAATTTTTCTTGATTGCATAAACCAGTGCATGTGCAAAAGCAAAACCGAAGGTGAATCCAAATAAAACAATCTTTCCAAATTCTATAAGGGCCCGCATTGTGTATTCCTGTCCATCCTCAATCCTTATAAATTCATAGACCAAAACTGCAACCAGGGCTCCAATAGGATCAATTAGAATTCCTTCCCATCTAAGGATAGAAGAAATATCTTTTTTTAAAGGAATATTCCTTAGGATTGGGGCAATAACTGTGGGGCCAGTAACTATGACCAGGGCTGCAAATAAAAAAGAGATTTGCCAGGTTAAATTAAAGATAAAGTGCGCAGATAATCCCGCACCAATAAAGGTAATAATTACAGCAACAGTAATTAATTTTACAATGACGGGGCCTACTGTGGAGACATCCTTCTTTCTTAGAGTTAACCCACCCTCAAACAGTACAACCGCAATTGCAAGTGAGACAAAATAGAAAAGACTTTCCCCGGGAAATAATCCCTCCTCCCCGTTCCATATTGGTTCAAGCCACTTTGTACCATCTTGAGAAAGTAAAGTTGAAACAGGACCTACAAAGAGCCCAATTAGGATGAGAGGCAAGATCGCAGGAATTTTTAATTTCCATGCCATCCATTGCGCCAGTATTCCAAGAATAACTAAACCTGCTAGCTCTAACATTCAATTAGTGTAATATTGATAAGATGGTAAAATAAGGTTTTTTCAGGACATAGGCTCTCCTGCTTATCAAGCTTCTAAATGTCAACATCAATAAAATTGAGGCTGCTACTGTGGAAAAACCATTATTTTGGTGTTATCGGGGAAATGCTGTTCCAGTTTTACAGGAATTTTTTCAAGAATTGGATCATAAGCAACGCTTCCTTTTCTCGCAGTTATGAACATAATAATATTCTCTGGCTCCAGGTCTTTTGCAATAATTAGAAAATCTTCCAGGTTATTAAATTCGTTAAAATCAAAGGGTGCACGAAGATTTAATTTAGTTATTAAATTTTCAATTGCCCTTTGAGTTTTATTGGTACAATATACCAGGATTGGAACACTCAGCTCTTCAGCTATTTTTATAACTTTTTTCACCCATAGTTCAAAACCTTCCATCTTTTCTGAATGAGCGGGTACTGCAATAATTAATTTGGTGTGGGTAGCCCAGGGTTTTCCGCTTTCACAAAGAAAAACTGTCTTTAAAGTCTGGTCAATAATGGCCGCCATCTTCTCACCAATAACCTCACCT
This sequence comes from Antarcticibacterium sp. 1MA-6-2, assembly GCF_021535135.1. Lineage (NCBI taxonomy): Bacteria > Pseudomonadati > Bacteroidota > Flavobacteriia > Flavobacteriales > Flavobacteriaceae > Antarcticibacterium > Antarcticibacterium sp. 1MA-6-2. The sequence continues at coordinate 2,934,692 of NZ_CP091036.1, forward strand.
TTACCTGAACTTGTTGGCCATCCCATTACTATAAGATCTGCAATTAACTCTTTCGATTTTCGGGATATTCCACTGGCGACGTCGTGATCAATTGTGGCAGTTACATCTACTGAAGTTTCTGTGGCAGATGCCTGTTTAACAAAATCCTCCAGTTTCGTCTTAGCCTGGGCTATATTAAGTTCGGCCTGTTCATCATTGGGAACCACTGAAAGAATAGACACAGGATTTTCAGAACTTTTATCCTTAATAAGAACAGCAAATTCAAGAAGTTTTTCAAGATTAGTAATGTTTGCTAAAGGAAGCAAAATACTTTCCATCTTAAAACTTTCTGATTTTTTTATTTCTTCAGGATCTACTTCCCTGGATTCCACAACCATTATTTTCGCAGCATTTTCAGTAGCCAAAGTTGCAACTATGGAGGTAATAAGAATAAGTATGATTGTTCCATTAAGGATATTTACATCAATAACATCAGCGTTAAATCCAACAATAATAACGGCCAAAGTAGCCGCCGCATGTCCACTGCTTAATCCAAAGATCACTCTTCTTTGTGAAGCTGAATATTTATAAACCTGCTGGGTTAAAAAAGCAGCAAGCCATTTACCAGAAATTGCTACTATAGATAAGGTTAGAGCAACAACAATGGCCATATAACCACTAAAGATCACTCTTACATCCACCAACATACCTACACTTATAAGAAAGAAGGGAATGAACAAAGAATTGCCCATAAATTCTATTCGGTTCATTAATGCGGAAGTATGAGGTATTAGCCTGTTCAAGGCAAGTCCCGCAAGAAAGGCACCTATAATGTCCTCCACACCCGCAAGCTCTGCAAGGAAAGCTGAAAGAAAAACTACTGTAAGCACAAAAATATAGTGAGAATGCTTTTCCTTTTCCATTTTAGTAAAGAACCATCGGGCAATCTTTGGCACCAGGTAGAACATTATGGCACAAAATATTGTAAGGGAAATTATCAGCCGGATCCAAAAATCTGATGTTAAACCGCCCTCCTGGGCATTTCCCAGGATCACCGCCAAAATAATTAACACAGCAGTATCAGTAAGGATAGTTCCTCCAACTGTTATTGCCACGGCTTCATTTTTAGATACCCCCATTTTACTCACTATAGGATAGGATATTAGGGTGTGGGTAGCAAACATACTTGCAGTTAAGAAGCTGGCGTTGAAGTCATAGCCTAACAGGTAAAAACATACCGGAAATCCAATTAATAAAGGTAACGCAAAGGTGAAAAACCCAAATGCAAAACTTTTATTTCGGTTAACCTTGAACTGGTTCATATCCAGTTCAAGACTAACAATAAACATGATGTATAACAGACCAATTTTTGAAAAAAGATCTATTGCAGAATTTTGTTCCAGGAGGCCCACTCCAAAAGGTCCTATTATTATACCGGAGATAATTAAAACAATAATCCCCGGAATATTAATTTTCCTAAAAAGTATAGGAGATACAAGGATTATCAGAAGGATAATTGAGAAGACCAGTACGGGATTGCTTAAAGGCAATTCAAATTCGTGGTGGAGAATTTCAAGGAATTCATTCATATAGTTTCTATTCAGGATTCTTGTATAATCAGCACAGGTAAAGATAGCTAATAATTAATTCCGCAGTTAAAAGGAAGTCTTCACATAAGAGGTGAAGCACAGCCGATATTTAAAATTTGATTATCAGGGTTTTAAAACCTTTTTGTAACTTATCCTTTGGGAATTACCTTCCCGGGAAAACAGTAATCCATGGAAGAATTAAATATTTTAAATATTCTTATAATTCTGGTGGCTGCCTGGGTGGGTGGGTCTTTATCGAAAAGAATGGGGTATCCCCCATTCTGGGTGAGTTGGTAGTAGGAATTATTTTGGGTCCTGCACTTGTTGGCATTCTTGAACCTTCTGAGATACTGAATGTTCTTGCCGAAGTAGGAATCATACTTTTGATGGTATATATCGGTATCGAGATTAATTTTAAAGATCTTGGAAAAGCTTCCTGGCCGGGATTATTAGCAGCCGCTGGTGGATTTATCGTACCTTTTATTCTGGGATACTACACCATTATATATTTCGGGGGTACAAATATGGGAGCTCTTTTTGTAGCAATAGCAGTAGGAGTCACTTCCCTGGCTACGAAGAGCCGTATCCTGGTAGATCTCAAGCTACTAAACACCAGGATTGCCTATGTATTAATGGCCGGAGCTTTAATTTCAGATACTCTCGCACTTATATTTTTTGCTGGAATTACAAGTTTTGTTGATGCGGGAAGTATTGATACAATAGGTCTTATATGGGTAGCAGGAAAAGCAATTTTATTTTTTATAACTACTGCCCTGGCGGGAATTTACTTGCTGCCTCTTCTTGGAAAATGGTTAACGAGAGAAAAGGTAAAAAGCCGCACGTTACATTTTACCCTTATGCTCATAATTGTTTTTGGATTTGCCGAACTTGCTGAAATTGCTGGTCTCCATAGTATTTTGGGAGCTTTTATGGCGGGATTGTTTGTGAGGGAAGGCGTATTTAACTAAGCAGGTATCCAAAGAAGTTAATGAAGTTTTTCACGATGTCTCCATTGGATTCCTTGCACCAATTTTCTTTGTCTCAGCGGGATTTAATGTCACTCTGGATGTCTTTCAAACCGACCTGAATCTTCTTATAGCTGTAACTCTTGTGGCTATGATAGGAAAAATTGCCGGAACAGCTCTTTTTTATCTTCCCAGTGGATTTGGCTGGAGAGAAGGACTGGCAGTGGGAACAGGAATGAATGGGAGGGGAGCAGTTGAAATTATTATCGCAGGAATAGGTTTGCAAATGGGAATTATAACTGCTGAAATATTTTCAATCCTCGTTTTCATGGCTATCTTCACAACACTTACCGTCCCGGTCTTACTTACCTGGACAACGAATTGGCTGAAGAAGAGAGGGGAGCTAGTACATCAGGAAACCCGGGATGGATATTTAATTTTAGGAGCTAATCCTTTAGGTATTTATATGGCAGAAAAACTAAAAGCTGCCAACAAACTTACTTTGGTTGATTCCAACCGGGAACTTGTGGCAATAGCACGAAAAAAAGGTTTTAATACTGTTTATGGTAATATTCTCAAGGAAGAGACTATGGAAGAAGCAAATGCCCTGGAACTGGGGACATTTATTGCTCTTACCGGGAACAGCGAAATTAATCTTCTGGCTGCACAACTGGCGGGAGACCTATTTTACATTCCCAAAAAAATAGTTACAGTATCTCCCAATGAAGCAGGAGCAGATGTTGATCTTCTTGATCCTATAAACGCTTCTTCCATGTTTGCCGATAAAACAAATCTAACCCCCTGGTTTCAAAAGATTTCTTCTAATCAATTCCAGGAAAAAATAGTAGGGGTAGAAACTGAACTGACAGCAAGAGAATGGATCAAAGAGAACAGGGACGAGCAAAACCCGATACTGGCAGTTTTTATCCTGAATACTGAAGAGGAATTGAGAGCATTCCACTATAAGGAGATTATTTCACCGGGTGAAAAAGTAGTTTTCCTCCAGTAAAAGATGATAAATACTTATAACTCTCTTAACAGCCTGTCAAATGTTTTAGGCATTTCTTATTTTGCAGATTATTCAAATAATCAGGCTAAATTTTTTCTTTTATGACTTTATACCCAATTGAAGCGGGAAACTTTAAACTCGATGGTGGTGCTATGTTTGGAGTTGTTCCTAAAACACTCTGGAATAAGACAAATCCTGCAGATGAAAACAATCTTATAGATATGGCGGCACGTTGCCTTCTTATCGAAGAGGGAGATAAACTCATACTTATTGACACAGGAATGGGTGATAAACAAAGTGATAAATTTTTTGGCTACTATAATCTTTGGGGTGACAATTCTATTGATAAGTCTTTAAAAAAACACGGTTTTAGCCGGAATGATGTTACAGATGTCTTTATGACGCACCTGCACTTTGACCACTGCGGCGGCTCTATTCAATGGAACAAAGATAGAACAGGCTATGAACCTGCTTTCAGGAACGCCAGATTTTGGAGCAACAAAGATCACTGGAAGTGGGCAACTGAACCAAACGCAAGGGAAAAAGCTTCATTTTTAAAAGAAAATATACTTCCCATGGAGCAAAGTGGAAAGTTGCATTTTCTGGAAAGAACTTCATCAGAAGCTTTCCTGGAATCTGAGTATTTTAATTTTGGTGTATTTTTTGCAGATGGCCATACAGATAAACAAATGATACCTCATATACAGTATAAAAGCAAAACCCTGGTCTTTATGGCAGATCTTTTGCCAACAGCAGGACATATTCCTTTGCCTTACGTAATGGGTTATGACACCAGGCCGCTTTTAACACTTTCAGAAAAGGAAGTTTTTTTATCTAAAGCTGCAGATGAGGGTTATTACCTCTTTTTGGAACACGATGCCCACAACGAAATCGTAACTGTAAAACGAACAGAAAAAGGAATTCGCCTGGATGAAGTTTATACTTTTAATGAACTATTTAATTAATGAGAAATATGAGAATACCAGTTTTTAAGCCTTTTCTAATTGCAGGAATGGCCTTAGTGTTTGCAGGATGCGGCAGCACCTCCCCATCTATTATTTCAACTCCTATAGAGAATATAGATGAGATCCCATTAAAGGTAACCAGTTTGACCGATGTAGAATTAAAGGGCTGGGGTGGAGCAGATCTTACTAAAGATACCATACCGGGAATGAGCGTTAATAAGGCTTACGAGGAAATAATTAAAACTAATACTGGTCAAAAAGTTATAGTAGCGGTTATAGACAGTGGTGTAGATATCGCTCACGAAGACCTTAAAAGTGTTATTTGGGTAAACCGGGACGAGGTAAGAAATAACGGAAAAGATGATGATAATAACGGTTATGTAGATGATATCCACGGATGGAATTTTCTTGGTGACGCTGTTAAGGAAAACATGGAGTATGCGAGGATTTACAAAAGATTAAAACCTCAATATGAAGGAAAATCGGCAAGTACCTTAAGTGAGGCTCAAAGAGAAGAATTCGCATTATACCAGGCTGCTAAAGCGGAATATGAAAAGGAGTATACTGAAAATCTTCAGAACCGGGATCAATACAGAAATATTCAGAAACAGTTGGTAGCGGCTCATGCTGCAGTTTCTGGCCAGTTAGGTAAAGAAGATTATACCGGGGAAGAACTTGCTGCAATGACTGCAACTACAGATCAAATGAGGCAGTACAAGATGTGGTTATCTCAAATCCAAAGTAATGTTGATGAAAATATTCCGAAGGCATTAAAAATTCTTGATGAACAAATTAAGTACTACAGTGACAGGCTTAAGTCACATTTTAATTTAGACCTTAATGCAAGAGCGATAGTAGGAGATGATCCATACAACATCAACGACACGAACTATGGAAATAATAAAGTTTCGGGGCCTACTGCAGACAAAGAGGATGTAGAACATGGTACCCACGTTGCAGGGATCATTGCTGCGCAAAGAAATAATAATATTGGCATAAAAGGAGTAGCGAATAACGTTGAAATAATGGTTCTTAGAGCTGTTCCCGATGGGGATGAATATGATAAAGATATTGCCCTGGCTATAAGATATGCAGTAGACAACGGTGCAAAAGTTATAAATACCAGCTTTGGTAAATATTTTTCTCCTAATCCTGAATTTGTAACAGACGCTATTAAATATGCCGCTCAAAATGATGTTTTAATAGTAAATGCCGCCGGGAACGAAGGAATAAATCTTGACAACAAAATGGTTTATCCTAACGATCAATCTCCATCTCAACCACAGGAGATTGCTAATAATTTCCTTACTGTTGGAGCTCTTAATTACGAATATGGATCTGGTTTGGTAGCAAGTTTCTCTAACTATGGGAAATCTAACGTAGATGTATTTGCTCCCGGTACTAAAATATGGTCTACCACTCCGAATAACAGCTATGAATATTTACAGGGAACTTCAATGGCTGCCCCAGCAGTTGCGGGGGTTGCAGCAATTATTCGTTCATATTATCCAAAATTAACCGCAACACAGGTAAAACAGGTTATCATGGATAGTGGCCTTACAACCAATGCTTCTGTTGTAGTGGGTGAGGAGCAGAGTTCAAAAAGATTCAAAGAACTGTCAACTTCAGGGAAGATGGTAAACTTATATAATGCGCTTATCTTAGCCGATAAAGTTAAATAGTGAAATACAAATTATGAAGAATATTTTATTAGGAATCTCCCTCTTAATGAGCTGTTTTATTTCAGCCCAAAACAATACCTCTTACTGGCAACAGCACGTAGATTATACGATGGAGGTAGATATGAATGTAAATAATTACCAATATACAGGAACCCAGGAACTTGTTTATACTAACAATTCTCCCGATACTTTAAACAGGGTTTTTTATCACTTATATTTTAATGCCTTCCAGCCAGGAAGCGAAATGGATGTAAGATCCAGAACAATTGCAGATCCCGATCCAAGGGTAGGAAGCAGAATTTCATCTTTAACACCTGCACAACAGGGATATTTAAAGGTTTCTTCCCTTACAAAAAATGGAAAAAATTTAAAATATGAAGAAGTAGGAACAGTATTGGAAGTGGAGCTTGATTCTCCCATTTTACCAGGTGAAAAGACCACCTTTAAAATGGAATTTAAAGGCCAGGTACCGGAACAAATCAGAAGATCTGGCAGGAACAGCGAAGAAGGAGTTGCACTCTCCATGACCCAATGGTATCCAAAGTTAGCCGAATATGATTTCGAAGGCTGGCATGCAGATCCTTATATAGGCCGTGAATTCCACGGAGTATGGGGAGATTTTGATGTAAAAATTAGCCTTGATAAATCTTATATTATTGGTGGAACAGGATATCTTCAGAATCCTCAGGAAATTGGATATGGATATGAAAAGGAAGGAACTAAAGTAAACAGAAAAAAGGGTGATAAACTTACCTGGCACTTTGTAGCGCCGCAAGTACATGATTTCGCCTGGGCTGCAGATCCCGAATATATCCACGATAAAAGAACAGCAGCAGATGGTACAGTGCTTCATTTTCTTTATAAGAACAAACCTGAGATTGCAGAAAACTGGAAAAATCTTCAGCCAAAAACCGAAGAATTACTGTTATTTTTTAATGAACACATAGGCCCATATCCCTGGGATCAGTACACTGTAATTCAAGGTGGAGATGGTGGAATGGAGTATGCTATGGCTACTCTTATCACAGGAGAAAGAAAGTTTGGTAGCCTGGTAGGAGTGACGGCTCATGAACTTGCCCACGCCTGGTTTCAGCATTTAATGGCTACTAATGAAGCTAAACACGAATGGATGGATGAAGGCTTCACTTCCTATATTTCTTCCGTGGCTATGAATGAGGTTATGGAGGAGGGCAAAGAAAATCCTCAAACCGGGAGTTACAGAGGTTATATTCAACTGGCAAATTCCGGAGTTGAAGAGCCACAATCAACCCACGCAGACAGGTACAGTTTGAATGGTGCTTATGGTAGAAGTGCCTATTCAAAAGGAGCTGTCTTTCTAAGTCAGTTAGGATATATAATTGGGGAAGAAAATTTGAAAAATACCATAAAACGTTACTACGACGAGTGGAAATTTAAACACCCCACTCCCAATGATTTCATTCGCATTGCTGAAAAAGTATCAGGAGCAGAACTTGATTGGTATTTAATGGACTGGACGCAGACGACAAAATCTATCGATTACGCTGTAACCAACCTTAATGATGCTCCTGGAGGTGCCACAGTGGTTCTTGAAAGAAAGGGTGGAATTGCTATGCCTATAGATTTAAAAGTGGAGTACAATGATGGAACTGTTGAGAATATTTATATTCCGCTACAGATGATGCGTTGGGAAAAACCAGCTCAGGCAGAACAAAACAGAAGGATTGCTGATGATTGGGCCTGGACAAACCCTACCTATGATCTCAGTCTCACAAGACCAAAAGCCGATGTTTCCAGAATTGTTATTGATGAAAAGGAATTAATGGCCGATGTAAACAGACAGGATAATATTTACCAAAAGGACACAGATTCCTCTAACTAAATATTAAAAACAAAAAAGAAGAAAATCCGTTTTGGGAATTCCAAAGCGGATTTTTTTAATTTAGCCGGGTAGTAACTAACGATGAACGAGAAATTTCCTTCTACTGAAAAACTGAAGAGTAAGATCCTTATAGACTAGCTGTTTTCCGATGGGAAATCCATTTATAAATTCCCGGTAAAGCTTATTTATCTCCCACTAAAGGATGAAGAAATGTCCTCTCACAAAACCGGAGTATCAGTACCAAAAAGAAGTTTTAAAAAAGCTGTTGACCGTAATTTTTTGAAAAGGTTAATGAGAGAAGCTTTTAGAAAAAATAAGTATCTTGTAGACAACAACTTATCCCATAAATTTGCGTTCATATTTATTTTTACAGGAAAAAAAATAGTTGATTATCAACAGGTGAATTCGGGAATAACGGCAGTTTTAAAACAATTACATGAAAAAGAAGGAGCAAATGAAAAAGAATGTAAGTAACCGAATATCAGTAATCCTTATTTGCCTTGTGTTATTGGTAGGAACGACGGGTTTTGTAAAATCAGATTTTTTTGCCATTGCCAAACAACTGGAGATCTTCACCACCCTTTTTAAGGAATTAAACATGAACTATGTGGATGAAACTAATCCTGCAGAGCTAATGGATACTGCCATAAAAGCAATGCTCAACGATTTAGATCCTTATACCAATTACTGGAATGAACAGGACGTAGAAGCTGCAAGGATGAATACTGCGGGGGAATACCACGGGATTGGGGCTGCAGTCAAAATTAGCAAAGACAAATTTACCATTCTTGAAGCATATAAAGATTTTCCTGCAGATAAAGCAGGATTAAAGCCCGGAGACGAAATAATAAAGATAGGTGGACTCTCTGTTGCTGATTTTAAAGAAGATGCAGGAGAACTTCTTAATGGCGCTCCAAATTCCCAGGTAGAAATAACTTATGTGAGACAGGGCAAGACTACAAATACTGTATTAACCCGGGGAACTATAGAACTTAAAGCAGTTCCGTTTTACAGGTTACTTGAAAATAATACAGGATATATTGTTCTTTCCAGGTTTAACAGTAATGCCTCTTCTGAAACCATTAAAGCATTAAAAGAACTTCAAGGCAAGGGAGCAGATAAGATAATCCTGGATCTTCGCGGGAATCCCGGCGGGCTTTTAAGTGAAGCTATTTTAGTAAGCAATATTTTTATAGAAAAAGGACAGTTAATCACTTCAACCAAATCTGTAATTGAAAAATATAATCAGCAGTATTTTACTCCCAATGAACCCATTAATACAAAAATACCTCTTGCTGTCTTAATCGATGGCAGGAGTGCCTCAGCCAGTGAAATCGTTGTAGGTGCGATCCAGGATCTGGATAGGGGAGTTGTGGTGGGAGCAAGGAGTTTTGGGAAAGGACTTGTTCAGCGTCCCAAGGAGCTTGTTTACGGCACTCAGTTAAAACTAACCATTTCCAGGTATTATACCCCCAGTGGCAGGTGTATCCAGGCTCTTAATTATCGTGAGCGTGATGAAGAAGGAAATGCGATGAGAATTGGAACAGAAGATTACAATGAATTTAAAACCAGGAGTGGAAGATCTGTCTATGATGGAGGTGGTATACTTCCTGATATAAGGCTGAAAACTTCTGAATTTAATACCATAACCAACGCTTTATTGGCTAATAATGCCATTTTTGATTATGCTACTGAATATTATTATTCCCACTCCCTTGAGAAAGCAGAAAATTTCAAATTTACTGATGCAGATTTTTCAGATTTTAAAGATTATTTGAAGCGAGAAAACTTTAGTTATGAAACCCGTACTGAAGCAGAACTAAATGAAGCTTTAGTAACTGCCCGTAAGGAAGGTTTTGAACAGCAAATCCTGGATAATTACAAAAAAATGATCAATGATATTGCTCAAAAAAAGCAAGCCGAATTAGAAAGCAAAAAAGCCGAAATTTCCAGCTTATTAACAGACGAAATAATAAAAAGATATTTTTACCAGGAGGGCCTGTATGAGTATTATGTACAAAATAATCCGGAAATAGTGCAGGCCCGGGAAGTACTTAATAATCCTAATAAGTATTCAGAAATTCTTAAATAAATTTTTCTTTAATCATAGCAACATGGGGAATGCCGTCTTCAAGATAACCTTCCCCTGTTTGTTGAAACCCGTGGGATTCATAAAACCTAATAAGATATTGTTGTGCTGAAAGCTTAATGCTCCCTGTATTAAATCTCTTTTTTATTTCATTTACAGAAGCTTCCATTATTTGATGGCCATAGCCGTACTTTCTAAAATTCTCCTTTACTATTACCCGTCCTATAGAAGCTTTATCAAAATAATTTCCAGCGTCAAAACAACGGGTGTAAGCTACAAGATCAGTATCCTCAAAACCTAAAACGTGAATGGCATCCATATCTTTCCCATCAACATCCTGATAAACACAATTTTGTTCTACAACAAAAACTTCACTTCTTAGCTGAAGGATTTTATAAAGCTCCTCAAGGTTTAATTGAGAAAAAGATTTTATAATAATATTCATTTCTATATATAAAATAGCTAACTAAAACTTAACCCGAACATACTCTGATGGATAAGAACATAAACTGATGTAGATGAATTAAAGAAAAACCTCTTGAAATATAAATATTTAAAAACTACACCAGTATTTTTTCAATTCTTTTTTGGTGCCTTCCTCCTTCAAATTTTGTATCCAAAAAAACCTGGACCATATCCACAGCTTGAGTTTGAGAAACATATCTGGCCGGAATACTTAAGATGTTAGCATTGTTATGCTCCCTTGCAAGTGCAGCGATCTCTTTTGTCCAACAAAGGGCACATCTAATTCCACTGTGTTTATTAGCAGTCATTGAAGCCCCGTTACCACTTCCACAAATAATTATACCAAAATCCACAGTTTTATTCTCCACATCATTAGCTACGGGATGTACAAAGTCAGCATAGTCAACACTATCTTCAGAGTTTGTTCCATGGTTAATAACTTCAATACCCTTTGATTCCAGAAAGGCTACGATAGCTTTTTTATACTCTGTACCTGCGTGATCGTTCCCAATTGCAATTTTCATAATGTTGATTTATAAGTTTAAACAAAGGTAAAAAATGGCTTGTTAACTAATATTATTTCAGTTGTTAATTACTATTCATAAAACCTTTATTTCAAAGGTGTTGATATTCACCTATAATTGTGAATAAGATTTAGGCAGAATCTTACAAGCTTATTTGGATATATGGCTGAAATAAAGAATAGAAAAAATTATGTGAGGATTTCAAATTATAACTCCTGTATTTTTCGTCAACTTATGAGCATCAAAATTTCTGTTGTGAACAGCAAAATTTAAATGTTTTATCAAGAGATTCTATTAACACATAATTATTAACTTTTGTTAAGTAGTTCTTAAAATACCATAGTAATCAGCACTTTGTCTTATTAGGGTTTTGTTAACATCTCAATAGGATGTGTTGGTAGCGAGAATTCCAATTTTTTCTTCAAAAAGTTATTCTACAAATTAACAACCCATCATAAGCATCAGTTTTATAAATTTTTAAAAAGAAGAAAAAGTAAATAATATAATAACTGTTGATAACAATGAAGTCTGGCGAGAAAAAGAACAAATAATTTTTAGAAGAAAAAAGATGTGCAGGAATAAACGTAATTTTTTGTATTATTTTTTTAATTATTATAAATAACTATATATCAACCAGATATACCAGTATTTAAATTATGAAATAATAAAAATAAATTATTGAATTTTCTGTAGAAGTTTAATTTTCAGAACTTAATACTACTACAGAAGTACCACTCACATGAAAGTGTGTAGTAGATTTTTTATTAAGGGATTCATTTACAAACGAAAATATTCCCAGTACTCCTGCCAGAAAAATAATAAAAAATAAGAGCGATATTTTAGTTGATTTGCTCATACCTATCACTTTAAAAATTTTGTTAACGGGGAGAATTCTGTGGGGGAGAAATTAGCACCAAATTTAAGAAAACTTTAATATTTTCCTAATAAAAATTTAATTTATTATTTCTTAACTGTTTGTTAACCAATGGATCCTGGATTTCCGGGAAAATCAAATAGCAACTATGCCTTAACAAAACTTTAGATGCAGATAATTTCTAAGTCAGTTTTTAGCCGTAATTTTATCCTTTAATTAAATATATGAGTCAAAAGAAGAAGAAGAATAAGAGTTCCGGAGGCAATACAGATAATCTCTCCAAATCTATTAAGGACATTTTAAGAAAAGCACCGGAGACTACTTTTAATTATAAACAAATCGCAGCTAAACTCGGCGTTGATGACGCTAATACGAGAAATAAAATTATAAGGGCCCTGGCCCAACTGGCAGCTAAAAAAGAAATTGAGGAAAAGGAACGGGGAAAATTTAGCATAGTAGCCAATCTTGATTACTATACCGGAATTCTCGATATGACTGCTAAAGGATTTGGTTATGTAGTGGTAGCGGAACTGGAAGATGATGTTTTTGTTCCTGCCAATGCTCTAAATAAAGCTTTTGATGGTGACGAGGTTGAAATTTATATTTACAACCGCAGAAGAAAAAGAAAGTCTGAAGCTGAAGTTGTAAGAGTAATAAATCGTAAGCGAACTGAATTTGTTGGTGTTCTTCAACTTCAAAAGAATTTTGGATTTGTTTCTATACAGGATCCAAAAATGTACACCGATATTTTTGTTCAAAAGAACAAGATAATGGATGCCCAGGATGGTGATAAAGTGGTAGTCACCATGGAAGAATGGCCTGAAAAAGCTGATTCCCCCTTTGGTAGGGTTACTCAGGTGTTGGGAAAACCAGGGGAACATAATACTGAAATCCATTCCATACTTGCCCAATATGGGTTACCTCATGAATTTCCTGAAGAAGTTGAAGAATACGCCAATGGCATTGATACTTCAATAAAAGAAGAAGAAATTTCTAAAAGAAAAGATCTTCGGGACGTTCTAACCTTTACAATAGATCCTATAGATGCAAAGGATTTTGATGATGCTTTAAGTTTTAGAGAATTAGAAGATGGCGACTTTGAAATAGGGATTCATATAGCAGATGTTTCTCATTATTTGCAACCCGATACTATACTGGATGAAGAGGCTTATCAACGGGCTACATCTATATATCTGGTAGACAGGGTTGTGCCTATGCTACCGGAAGTACTATCTAACAATGCCTGTTCTTTAAGACCAAATGAGGAAAAATATACTTTCTCTGCAATATTTAATATGGATAGTCACGGGCATGTGAAAAAACAATGGTTTGGGCGAACCGTAACTTTATCTGATGCAAGATTTGCCTACGAAGAAGCACAGCATATTATAGAAACAGGAAAAGGAAATATTCCTTTAGAAATATCCATTCAGGATAAGGAGTATACTGTGGGTGATGATATTGTAAAAGCAGTAATTACTCTGGATACACTTGCAAAGAAAATGCGGGCCCGGCGTATGAAAGAAGGAGCCATATCTTTTGATAAAGTAGAGGTAAAGTTTCAGTTGAACGAGGAGAATGAACCTACAGGTGTCTACTTTAAAACAACTAAAGAAGCCAATAAATTAATTGAAGAGTTTATGTTACTTGCCAATAGGAAAGTAGCCGAGTTCATAGGTAAACAAACTCCAAAGAAAACTTTTGTATACCGTTGTCATGATGAACCAGATGAATCAAAATTAGCTTCATTACAAACTGTTGTCTCTAAATTTGGTTACAAGATAAACCTTAAGGACAGAAAATCTATTACAACCTCTCTAAATAGCTTATTGAGTGATGTTCAGGGGAAAAAAGAGCAGAACCTTGTAGATACTCTCGCCATCCGCACGATGAGTAAAGCTTATTACAGTACAGAGAACATTGGTCACTATGGTCTTGCATTTGATTATTATTCTCATTTTACTTCACCTATCCGAAGATATCCGGATGTAATGACTCATAGACTTTTACAGCGTTACCTGGATCAACAACCTTCAGCAAAAGAAGAAGAATACGAAGAAAAATGTCATCACAGTAGTGAAATGGAAAGTCTTGCGACTAATGCCGAAAGAGATTCTATTAAGTACATGGAGGTGAAATTTATGATAGATCACCAGGATGAGAAATTTTTAGGCGTTATTTCAGGAGTGACTGAATGGGGTATCTATGTTGAGATCATTGATAATAAATGTGAGGGAATGGTGAGATTACGGGATATTAAGGATGATCATTACGAGTTTGATGAAGAACAGTATGCTATAGTTGGTAAAAGGACTGGAAAAAAGTATACCCTTGGAGATGAAGTATATGTAACTGTAAAAAATGCAGATCTTGTTAAAAGACATCTGGATTTTAATCTCGTTGGTGATAATCAGGAAGGCGGGAATTCTTAACTCCTGTTTTAAAAATTAAAAATCTATACAGGCAGAAGACTATTTAATCATGAAAAAATTATTGTTTTTACTGTTGTTCATCCCTGCAACAGGTGTGTTTGGACAGGAAATAAATATTGATCTTGATAACTTTAATGAAGTGGAAGTTTCAAGAGGTTTAACAGTGAATTTTACTCCGGCTGAAGAAAATACCGCTGTTATTACAGGCAATAGCAGGGATAAAATTAATTTGAAAGTTGATAAAGGGGTTTTGATTATTAAAACCAGTCTTACTCAGCTCTTAAAATCAGATAATACAGTTGTAAACGTTTATTATAAGCAATTACAGGATATTAAGGCCAGGCAAAATGCTGCAGTTGAATTTTGTTCTAAGATTTCCCAACCTTTGATAAAATTTAAAGCTACAGAAGGAGCAGAGATCATTGCCTTTATAGAGGTTGAAAATCTTGTAGCCAATGCCAGCACAGGCGGAAACCTTCGAATTCGTGGAAAAGCAGAAAAGCAGGAGATCGATGTGAATGCTGCAGGAGGATTTAGAGGTGAAAATCTTAAAGGAGAGAATATTCGAATAAATTTAAATGGTGGAGGTAGTGTATATGTTTTTGCTGAAAATTATGTAGACGCAACTGTAAGAGCTGGAGGTCATGTTTATATTTATGGTGATCCCGAAAGAGTAGATGAACACACCAGCTTTGGAGGTGTTATTAAAAAGATAAACTAATAAGTTTACCTTTGTGAAAATCGAGTTAGCGTATGATTCATGACATCCTTGCAGCCATTCCCCTCGGATTTTTTCTGGCATTCTTACTTGGTCCGGTATTTTTTGTTTTACTTGAAACAGCCGCTATAAAGGGATTTAGAGCGGCATTTTTTTTTGATCTGGGAGTTATTCTGGCTGATGTTGTTTTTCTTTTTATAGCCTATTTAAGTACCTCCAAATTACTGGCGAGATTAAAGGATGATCCAGCCCTTTACATCTTTGGAGGAGTTATACTTTCAACATATGGGGTCATGAGCTTCATCCAGGCCAAAAAATCCTTACCTCTTGAAGATGAAACTCCTGAAGTTCGCAAATTGAACCGAAATGATTACCTGGGATTGGCGGCCAAAGGCTTTTTGCTAAACTTTATAAACATTGGAGTTTTAGGATTTTGGTTGGGTCTTATCATAGTCTTTGGTCCAACTCTCGAGATGGATACTAACAGAATTACAGTCTTTTTTGCTACAGTTCTAACTACCTATCTTGTACTTGATATCTTTAAAATTCTTCTCGCAAAGAAATTGAACAGTAAATTAACCCCTGAAAGAATCTATATGATGAAAAGAGGGATAAGTATTGTAATGATAGTGTTTGGAGGCATCCTAATTGGGAGAGGTGTTTTTCCAAAAAAAATTGAAAGACTTCAAGATCAAATAGAGATCATCCAGCCGGAGAATGTTGCCTTGAGCAAAAAAAATTCCATTAAACATTAAGTTTACCAAAGAAACCGGGGAGGTAATTTTAAAGAATAAAAAAAGCCTCCTATAAAAGGAAGCTTTTGAGGCATCGAGCGGATTCGAACCGCTGTACGAGCTTTTGCAGAGCTCTGCCTAGCCACTCGGCCACGATGCCATTAAAATTGGTTGGCAAATGTAATAAAATTTTCCAGTAACAGAAGAAAAAACTAACGGGATTTACTTCGGTATACCGTAACCATTCCCACATCTCCTCCTAAAGGCGGATTTATTTTTGAGACCCCCACCTTTACTTTTTGTACCAGTAGTAATTCATCCAGGACCCGGTTAAGAATCCTTTCTGCCACAGTTTCAAGGAGTTTTGCCCTTATAGCCATTTCCTCTTTTACTATTTTGTTCAGGTGAACATAATCAATGGTATCTGCTAAAGAATCAGTTTTAGCTGAGTGAGAAAGATCACCTTTTACAGTAAGATCTACCCGGTAATCACTTCCAATTTTTCCTTCTTCATCAAGGCAACCATGGTAAGAAAAGACCTTGATGTTGCGCAATTTAATTTTTCCCACTATTTATTTTTTTACAAAGTTAAAGAGCTTCATTGTTTTATTCCCATAAATTAATTTTTTTCGATTTTACGGTAAAAATAGCCTCTTGAAGAAATGATGGAAATGATGTTTTTTCTGATAGATGCCTGTACAAAAAGCGATTTTATTTTTGGTAACTTTGCCATCTATTTTATATAAGAAGCACGATTATGGCTGAAGTAAAAAGATCTCTCAATTTCATTGAGCAAATTATAGAAGAAGACCTTAAAAATGGGTATTCTCAGCAGGATTTGAAATTCCGTTTTCCCCCGGAACCTAATGGATATTTACATATTGGACACGCATCCTCAATCTGTCTTAACTTTGGGTTAGGAGAGAAGTACAATGCACTTAGTTAACCTTCGGTTTGACGATACCAATCCTATAAAGGAAGAACAGGAATTTGTTGATGCTATAAAAGAAGATGTCGTTTGGCTTGGCTTTAAATGGGCTAATGAATGTTATGCTTCCGATTATTTTCAGCAACTGTACGACTGGGCTGTAGAACTTATTAAGAGAGGGTATGCGTATGTTGATAGTCAAACTTCAGCAGTCATTGCCGAACAAAAAGGAACTCCAACCCAAGTAGTACAAATAGCCCTTTCCGTGATAGAAGAGTAGAGGAGAACCTGGAGTTGTTTGAGAAAATGAAGAATGGGGAAACTACCGAAGGAGCTCACGTGTTACGTGCCAAAATCGATATGTCTTCTTCAAATATGTTGATGAGAGATCCTATTATGTACAGGAGCTTACATAAAAAACACCATAGAACCGGGAATGACTGGAATATTTATCCAATGTATGACTGGGCGCATGGTGAGAGCGATTTTATTGAAGGTGTGTCGCATTCCTTTTGTACCCTGGAATTTTTGCCGCACCGGGAGTTGTATAACTGGTTTTTGGAAAAGGTAAGCTCTTCTGAAGATTTTCTTCCTAAACAAAGGGAATTCGCACGTCGCAATTTAAGCCACACCATTGTAAGTAAAAGAAAACTCTTTCATTTAGTACAAAAAGGAATTGTAGCTTCCTGGGATGATCCAAGGATGCCTACTATCTCAGGGCTTAGAAGAAGGGGATATACTCCTGCGTCAATTAAAAAATTTGCTGAAACTATAGGAATAGCTAAAAGGGAGAATGTAATAGATGTTTCTCTTTTAGAATTTTGCATACGTGAGGATCTTAACAAAACAACTCAACGTGTCATGGGAGTTTTAGACGCTGTGAAATTGGTTATTACTAATTATCCTGAAGGGAAAGAAGAATGGCTGGAGACTGAGAATAATCCTGAAGATGAAGAGGCGGGTACAAGAGAGATTCCTTTTTCAAGAGAAATTTACATTGAGCGGGAAGACTTTAAGGAAGAGGCTAACCGAAAGTTTTTCCGATTAAGCCTTGGTAAGGAAGTGAGGCTTAAGAGTGCTTATATTATTAAAGGAGAAGGAGTAGTTAAGGATGAAAACGGGGAAATTACAGAAATTCATTGTACTTATGATCCCAAAAGCAAAAGTGGAAGTGGGACCGAAGAATCATTGAGAAAAGTAAAGGGAACGCTCCACTGGGTATCTGTACCTCACGCTCTTGAAGCTGAAATACGCTTATATGACCGATTGTTCACTGAAGAAACACCAGATACTGATAAGGAGAAAGATTTTCTGGAGTTCATTAATCCCGAATCTTTAAAAGTAATTAAGGGATATGTAGAGCCCGGACTTAAGAATGCTGGAGTGGCCGAAAAATTCCAGTTTCAGAGAATTGGATATTTTTGTGTAGATAAAGAAAGCTCAGCTGAAAACCTGATCTTCAACAGGACTGTTACACTTAGGGACTCCTGGGGTAAGCAGGGCCAATGAGAGTGATGTGTTAAGAATACTTTAGCATTGAATTTTTACATATTAACTTAGGTTATTAACAGCCATAGGTTACTGTTTAGAGTATATTTGAAAGAATATTAACTAAAAAAGACAATTATGGCAAATACTGGAAGTACTTTTCTGGCTTTAGTAACAGGCGCAGCTATTGGAGCTGTTGCGGGTATTTTATATGCACCTGACAGTGGTGAGAAAACTCGTCAGAAGCTTGGCGAGGACGCCAGAAGAGCTCAGGATGAATTCAATAAAAGATATCAGGAAACTTCATCTAATCTAGGCACTAAGGCAAAACAGGCCAGAGTGGATTTTGAACGTCGTTTAGAAGAAACTTTATCTTCTGCCAGTTATAAGGCTGATGAAATACTGTCTGCTATGGAATCCAAGCTTGAAGATCTTAGAAAGCAGAATTCTAAGTTCCAGAAAGACACAGCTTCTGGTTCAACAGGATCTGGTTCTACAAGTTCTTCTGGCACTATAGGAGATACAACAGGTAGTAAAACCGGAACAACTGGTGGTGGTAAATCAGGACCACAAACTACTGGACAAGCAGTTATTTAAACATGGCTTTTGAAAATCTAAGTTATAGCATTAGTAGCCTTAAGGAAAGTATTCAAGCTGTAAAACAAAGCAGTAAAGAATACTATAAACTTAGCGCATATAAGGGTGCAACGAAGGGAGTTGTCTCTATTATTGTAGGGGTTTTAGCAGCTTTTTTTGCTATTGTAGCCCTTATGTTCCTTTCAGTGGCTCTTGCTATTTATCTTAGTAATGTTTTAGATTCTCCCAGTGCAGGTTTCTTTATTGTGGGAGGAATTTATATACTGTTCCTCATTCTTCTGTTTGTTGTCGGTAAGAAATATATCGAGAAAACTGTTTTAGTCAAATCTTCACGTAAATTCTTTAATAACTAAATTATGAAAGAATACAGATCATTTGAAGAAGTTGACCGCGATCTTAAGATCCTTAAGTTGCAGAATGAAATAGAAAAGGAGGAGCTGAAATTGAACATAAAACACGTGAAAAGGGAGATTTCTCCTAAAGTTTTATTGGGAAATCTATCTGACCTGGTTAAGCGTAAAGCTTTAGAAGCTAAAGCGATGGTTGAGGGTGCAGCTAAAGGTTTTATTGAAGAGTATAAGGATAACAATCCCCCTCGTGTTGGTGCTGATTTAAGAGTGGAACCAATTGACAATGAAATGGCAGGTCCTGTTGAAACAGAAATAATAGTGGAAAAAGTTATTATAGACGCCGGGACAGACGAAGTGAACAGGGATAAACCTTTTAATCCTTAAAATTTATATTTAACAGTAAAAGCTGGATCTCATTAATAATACATTCTTTTGTATATTGAAGTGTTATTAAATAGATCCGGCTATTCTTATTCCTTTTCTTCCCCTGATTCTTTGGCTCTTTTTTGTTCTTTTACGTTTACAATACCATCCCTTATGTTTTTCTCTTTCATTGCTTCACCTATTTGATTAGAAGCTGAAAAAGAAGCAATCATATTATTGAGCATGTCACTTCCTGCCTGAGGAGAATTAGGAAGTAAAATAAGATTTGTGTTTGTTTCTTCCCCTATTGCCTGGAGAGTATCATAGTGTTGGGTAACTACTATAAGAGCTGATGCTTCCTGGGAATTAATTCCCACCTTATTCAGCACATCAACACTTTCCTCTAAACCTCTTGCTATTTCCCTTCGTTGATCAGCGATTCCCTGTCCTTGTAGCCTTTTACTCTCAGCTTCTGCACGGGCTTTCGCAACGATTTTTATTCTTTCAGCCTCTGCAATGTATTCTGCAGCCACTTTCTCGCGTTCTGCGGCGTTTATTCTGTTCATGGCACTCTTTACCTGTGCATCAGGATCAATGTCTGTTACAAGCGTTTTAATGATGTCATAGCCGTAATCTGACATTGCCTGGTTAAGTTCTCGTTTTACAGCAATAGCAATGTCATCTTTCCGCTCAAAAACATCATCCAGTTTCATTTTTGGAACTTCTGCTCTTACAACGTCAAATACATAAGAGGTTATCTGGTCGTTGGGATTCTCCAATTTATAGAAAGCATCATAAACATTTGCCTTGATCACCTGAAACTGAACAGAAATTTTCAGTTTTACAAATACATCGTCTTTTGTCTTGGTTTCCACCAAAACATCCAGTTGTTGTACTTTTAAACTAATTCTTCCTGCTATTTGATCAATAATGGGAACTTTAAAGTGCAAACCCGAATTGCGTATGCTATGGAATTTCCCAAACCTTTCCACCACAGCAGATTTTTGTTGCCTAACCGTAAATATTCCGGAAAAAACTATTACCAGAGCAAAAACGATTATTAACGGGATTAAAACATATCCTATCATAGTCCTGAATAATTTATTAGTTCAAGATAGTGATAAAAAAACTACATTTATCGTGAACAAATCTTAAAGGAATGGGTTTAAAAGGATATTTTTTGATGCTGGTCCTGCTGTTTTTTTCATGGCAGTCTTTTTCCCAGCGATACCCTAAAGACACCTACAATAGTCTCGGGATACAGGCAGGAGTAAACTATGGAGGATTAACCAGTGATGATCTAAGCTTCACCAGGCAAATTGGTTTTTCAGCTGGTTTATCCACACGTGCCAATATCTACAATAAATTTATTTTCCTATATGGCCTTAATTATTTCCAGTACAATTCAGGCATGGAAGTGATGGAGCAGGGGAGTGGCCGACTTACAGAAACATTTTTTGAAACCAATGGGGTACAGATAAATTTCTTTGTGGGTCATAAGATCATTGGGGATTACCTGAGTATAGAAGCAGGTCCTGTCCTTCAAATAAACAGCAAGTTTACTCCTGAAGAAGGTCTGGAAAATGCAAAGATCCCCGGTTACAACCTGGTTGCCGGGGATCTTGAAGATATTTCGAAACTAAATTTTGCAGTTGCCGGAGAAATTTCTGCTTAGCCTTCGCAGATTTAAAGTATTTGCTCAGTACCAGTATGGACTTTCCAATATGTTCGGAAATTTGGAACCCGTAGAAACTAGGTGATACAGGAAATCGTGTGACAGATCTTAATGGCAAACTAACTCTTGCTACGTTAGGACTTGTCTTTTATCTCTAATTACAAATTTTCCTTAGCGTAGTTCAGTCTTTTTACAGTTTCTTCCTTCCCAATAAGCGCTGCGATCTCAAAAACATCGGGTCCCTGCATTGCACCTACAAGGGATAATCTGAAGGGTTGCATTACTTTTCCAAAACCAATGTTATTATCTGTGATCCAGGTTTTAATTTGATTCTGGAGATTCTCAACATTATAGGGCTCAACTTTTTCAACAATTTGTGAAAGCTTCTCTATAATTTCAGCAGTATCATCCTTCCAGACTTTTCTAGCGGCTTTTTCATCAAAAGACTCCGGTGCCTGGAAAAAATAACTTCCAAGTTCCCAGATATCATTTACAAAAACTGCGCGTTCTTTTAATAAACTCACAACTGTAGTGGTATATTTTTTTTCTGAATTAATGCTTTTTTTGTCAAGGATTTTCTGAAAATCTTCGGCTAATTTTTCATCAGACTGCAGTTGTAAATAGTGCTGCTGAAACCATTTCGTTTTTTCAGGATCAAATTTAGCTCCTGATTTGTGTACCCTGGAAAGTTCAAAAGCCTGTACTAGCTCGTCCAGTTTGAAGAACTCCTGTTCCGTCCCGGGATTCCATCCCAAAAAACTAAGCATATTGACCACAGCTTCCGGAAGATAATTTTCTTCCCGGTATCCTGAGGAAATTTCTCCTGTTTTAGGATCTTTCCATTCAAGTGGAAACACAGGAAAGCCCATTTTATCTCCGTCACGTTTGCTTAATTTGCCTTTTCCCTGAGGCTTTAGTATTAAAGGTAAATGCGCAAATTTAGGAGCATCCCAGCCAAAGGCACGATATAGTAGAACATGTAGGGCAAGAGAAGGCAGCCATTCTTCACCTCTAATTACGTGGGTGATTTCCATAAGGTGGTCATCCACTATATTGGCGAGATGATAGGTGGGCATTCCGTCGCTTTTGAACAAAACTTTATCGTCAAGAATGTTAGTGTCTATTTCCATTCCTCCTCTTATCTCATCTTCCAAATGCAGCGTTTCTCCTTCGGGAGACTTAAAGCGGATGACATATTCTTCACCTGCAGTAAGTTTTTTCTCTACCTCCTCTTTTGGAAGAGACAGGGAATTTTGCAGTTTCTGCCGATTATGCCAGTTGTAAATAAAAGTTTTACCTTTTTCTTCGTGATCTTTCCTGTGGGCATCAAGGGCTTCGGCAGTATCAAAAGCGTAATAAGCATTACCACTTTCAATTAGTTCATCGGCGTATTTTTTATACAAATGCGCCCGCTCACTTTGTTTGTAGGGCCCGTATCCTGCTTCTTTTCCGGGGCCTTCATCATAAGGGATCCCGCACCAGTTTAACGATTCAATTATATATTCTTCGGCTCCTTCTACAAAGCGATTTTGATCTGTATCCTCAATTCTTAACAGAAAATCTCCGTTATGTTTTTTTGCAAACAGGTAATTGTAAAGAGCTGTTCTCACTCCACCAATATGTAACGGACCTGTAGGGCTGGGCGCAAATCTTACCCTTACTTTAGCTGGCATAAATTTAATTTTAGACGCAAAGGTAAGAGATATTAGGAGGAAATGCCACTTAAGCAAAAGAGAGAAGAGGCAAAATGACGCAGGAGATTAATACAGAATATTTTACCTCTTGTAAAGCTCATCAAATTAAAAGAAATTTGTAGTTTTAAAAATAGATTAGAAGGGGACTGGAATGGAAGAATTTAATTACATAAAAAAGCAGCTTGAAGAATTTATCAGGAGATATTATCTTAATGAATTACTTAAGGGAAGTATCCTGTTCTTCTCCATCTGGCTGCTGTATTTTCTTCTGATATTATTTATTGAACATTTCTTCTGGCTTTCCCCGCCCAACCGAAGTATACTTTTCTGGTTGTTTATAGCAGTTTCGGCCGCACTGTTATTTCGGTTTATTCTTATTCCCCTGGCCCGGCTCTTTAAACTATCAAAAGGAATTGATGAAATAGAAGCTTCCAGGATTATTGGAAAACACTTTCCAGAGGTGAATGATAAACTGCTGAATGTCCTGCAGCTAAAAAATAACGCACAACAGTCTGATCTTTTAATGGCAGGTATTGCGCAAAAGTCAAAGGAATTAAAACCTGTACCTTTCAAGCTTGCTGTCAATTTTAATAGCAGTCTCAGGTACTTAAAATATGCAGCTTTTCCAATCCTAATTGTACTGGCTATTTTCATAACCGGAAATCAAAATGTTTTTTCGGATAGTTATGAGAGGGTCGTACATTACAAAACCGCTTATGAACCTCCTGCACCTTTTTCGTTTCACCTTGAAGCTGAAAATTTAAAGGTAGAAGAGGGAAGCTCCTTTCCGCTTCGTGTAAACACCACGGGTTCTATTGCACCAGAGACGGTTGCAATACATTTTAATGATGAGAGCTATTTTCTGCGAAACACAGGTCCTGCCACTTATGAGTATGTTTTTCAGGGGATTAAGGAGGATATTCAGTTTTATTTAAGTGCCAATGGGGTGACTTCCAGGAGTTATGTTGTTGAGGTGGTCGAAGTGCCAAAAATCTTAGACTTTCAAATGTCTCTTAATTATCCGCGTTACCTTAACAAGCCTTCAGAAGCAATTAAAGGTACTGGAAATATTACTGTGCCCGAAGGAACTGAAGTCTCCTGGAACTTGCAGACAAAAGCTACAGGGGAGGTGCTATTTTCAACAAGAGACACTATAAGACAGTTTGAAAATAAGGCTGAATCTTTCAATTTTTCGACAATTCTTTATTTTGATGTGGACTACCAAATCACTACTTCCAACTCCGAAGTAGAGAAGTATGAATCGCTGCGTTATTCTGTTGCTGTGATAAAAGATCAATTTCCGGAAATTAATGTTCAGCATAAGAGAGACAGTATAGACGGGGAGGAGTTGTATTTCTTCGGAAAAGTTTCTGATGATCACGGAATCTCTAAACTTAACCTGGTTTACTACAACACCGAAGAAGGCGAGGAAGCTTCTGAAAAAGTTTCCATTCCTGTGAACAGGGAAGTATTCAATGAATTCTTTCAAACGTTTCCCGGGAATGTGAAGCTGGAAAAAGGAACAAATTACAACATGTATTTTGAGGTATTTGATAATGATGGAGTACATGGGGCAAAAAGAAGTGAGAGTGAACTATTCAGTTACAGGGAAAAATCTGATAATGAAGTTCAGGAAGAAAACCTTCAGAAACAGGGGGAGTCTATAAGAAATCTTTCTGAAAGCCTGGAGAAGACAAAACTTTCAGAAAAGGAACTGGAAGAATTATCACGTCTTCAAAAGGAGAAGGAGCAATTAAATTTCAATGACAGAAAGAAGATGGAAAATTTCCTCGAGAGGCAAAAACAGCAAACAGAAATGATGAAAAATTATTCTGAAAAGCTGAAGAAAAGCCTACAGAGTGAAAGTCCACAGAAGGAGAATGAATTCAAGAAAGAGCTGGAACAGAGGTTAGCTAGAAAAGAGGAACGCCTGGAAGAGAATGAAAACCTTTTGGAGGAACTTCAGAAATATGCAGATAAATTAAGCCGGGAAGAATTAACTGAAAAGCTGGAAAAACTTGCCAAGCAGAACACAAATGAACAAAAGAGCCTGGAGCAAATTTTAGAGTTGATGAAGCGTTATTATGTGCAGGAGAAAACCTTTAAAATAGCAAATGATCTTTTAGAGTTGGGTGAAAAGCAGGAGGCGATATCAGAAAAGGATTCGGCTAATACTCCCACGAAGCAGGAAGAAATTACAAAGGAATTTGAAGACACTAAGGAAGAATTAGATGAACTCGAAAAGGAAAATGAGGGATTAAAGAAACCTATGAAACTTGGAAGGGAAGAGGAAGATGAATCAGAAATTTCTGACAAACAAAAAGAAGCTTATGAGAAATTAGAACAGAATGATAAATCGGGGGCTAAACAGAAACAAAAGGAGGCCGGACAGAAAATGAAGGAAATGGGCCAGAAGATGAAAGCCCAGCAAGCAATGGGTCAGGGAGAACAACTTGAGGCAAACATGGAAAGTCTTCGGCAAATTTTGGATAACCTCATGGTTTTTTCTTTTGAACAGGAAGAGCTTTTACTCACGTTTAGAGGTCTCAGGCCTAATGCGCCTACTTATGCAAATGAACTTAAGAAACAACAGGTATTAAAAGAACATTTTCGGCACGTAGACGACAGTTTATTCGCACTTGCGGTTAACAACCCGATGATCTCGGAAAAGATAACCTCTAAGTTGACGGACATCGAATTTGATATTGATAAATCCCTGGAAAGGCTTGCTCAAAATGAAATACCGCAAGGTACCGCGAGCCAACAATATGTCATGACCGGGACCAATGATCTTGCACTTATGTTAAGTGAGGTTTTTGACAATATGCAGCAAATGATGAATGCCAGTAGTTCGCCCGGTGAAGGACCGGGTCAGGGAGGCAAGGGTGGCAAACAGTTAAAGGATATCATTATGTCCC
This sequence comes from Antarcticibacterium sp. 1MA-6-2, assembly GCF_021535135.1. Classification (NCBI taxonomy): domain Bacteria; kingdom Pseudomonadati; phylum Bacteroidota; class Flavobacteriia; order Flavobacteriales; family Flavobacteriaceae; genus Antarcticibacterium; species Antarcticibacterium sp. 1MA-6-2. Next base: position 2,960,591 of record NZ_CP091036.1, read on the forward strand.
AGGATGAGCTTAATGAAATGATGAAAGAAGGTTTAGGTCAAACTACAGGGGAGAAACCCGGTGAGCAAGGGGAAGGCGGAGAAGGAGAGAAAGGTCAGGAGAAGGGTTCTTCAGGTCAGGAAAAGGGAACAGGCGGAGAAGGTGAAAATGAAGAAAGGCAACAGGAGGAAATGAGCGGAAAACTTTTTGAGATCTTTAAACAACAACAGCTATTAAAACAGCAACTCCAAAACAAGCTTCGTGAAGCCGGAGAGGAGCCGCAGAATTCAGGATTACTTAGAGAAATGGAACAGGTGGAAAGGGAGATACTTGAAAATGGTTTTAACCAGAGAACTCTTGATAGAATGAACAGAATCTCACACAGGATGCTGGAGCTGGAGAATGCTTCTTTTGAGCAGGAAGAGGAAGAGCGAAGAACGGCTAAAACCAACCTACAGGAGTTTCAAAATAATGCTCAGGATCAAAATCTTAAGGCTAAAGAATATTTCAATTCAACCGAAATTTTAAACAGACAAACCTTACCTTTGCGGCAAATTTATAAAGCTAAAGTAAAGCAATATTTTGAAGCCTTCGAAAATTAATTTCTATTCCGAAAATTCCTTTGAGCTCCAGAATCAGGAAAAATATTCCTCCTGGATTGAAAATGTCATTTCTACTGAGGAGAAGAAGCTGGAGGAGATAAGCTATATTTTTTGTGATGATGAATATCTTCTTTAGTCTTAATGAGGAGTATCTTAAGCACGACACATACACCGATATCATAACTTTTGATTACTCTGTGGGAAGAATTCTTCAGGGAGATATTTACATAAGCACGGAAAGAGTAAAGGAGAATTCTGAAATCTACAATGTTAGTTTTGATGATGAGTTACGACGGGTAATAGTACATGGAGTTCTTCACTTGTGCGGATACAAGGATAAAACTGACGAAGAATCTTCTTTAATGAGAAAAAAAGAAGAGGAGAAAATGCAATTGTTCCACGTGGAACAATAACAAGAAAAATGATTTTATGTTTGACAAAGTATATGATGTTATAGTTGTTGGTGCAGGACATGCAGGAAGTGAGGCCGCTGCGGCTTCGGCTAATATGGGATGTTCTACATTATTAATTACTATGAACCTTCAGAATATAGCCCAAATGAGTTGTAATCCTGCTATGGGCGGAATTGCAAAAGGGCAAATTGTAAGGGAGATTGATGCTCTTGGTGGTTACAGCGGATTGGTGAGTGACACAAGTGCAATACAATTTAAAATGCTTAATAAATCAAAAGGACCTGCTATGTGGAGTCCCAGAGTGCAGAGCGACAGAATGATGTTTGCTGAACACTGGAGACTGCGTTTGGAACAAACCAAAAATCTCGATTTTTATCAGGAGATGGTTGCAGGCTTAATAGTAGAGGGAGACGAAATTAAAGGAGTTAAAACTTCTCTTGGAATAGAAATTAGAAGTAAAGCTGTAGTTCTTACTAACGGTACTTTTCTAAATGGGTTGATACATATTGGAGATAAAAACTTTGGTGGTGGAAGATCTGGAGAAAGAGCGGCTACAGGAATAACCGAAGAACTTGTTCAGTTAGGTTTTGAATCAGGAAGAATGAAAACCGGAACTCCTCCTAGAGTAGATGGGAGATCTTTGGATTATTCAAAAATGGTTGAGCAACCCGGTGATGATGTGCCAGGAAAATTTTCATATTTAGATGTGACGAAACCTTTATCAAAACAGAGGTCATGTTATATGACATACACTTCACCTCAGGTTCATGATTTACTAAAAGAAGGTTTTGATCGCTCCCCAATGTTCAATGGCAGAATAAAAAGTATTGGCCCCAGGTATTGTCCTTCTATAGAAGATAAGATTAACCGTTTTGCAGATAAAGACAGGCATCAACTTTTTGTAGAACCCGAAGGTTGGAATACAGTAGAGGTTTATGTAAATGGATTTTCTACATCTTTACCCGAGGATGTTCAGTTTAAAGCTTTACGATCTGTAGAAGGATTTGAGAAAGTAAAATTCTTTAGGCCTGGTTATGCAATAGAATATGATTACTTCCCGCCTACACAATTAAAACATACCCTTGAAACCAAATTGGTAAACGGCCTTTATTTTGCCGGACAAATAAATGGTACTACAGGTTACGAAGAAGCAGCTTCACAAGGACTAATGGCTGGTATAAATGCAGCTTTAAAAGTGCAGGAGAGAGATCCATTTATCCTTAAAAGAGATGAAGCTTACATTGGTGTTCTTGTAGACGATCTTATTACAAAAGGAACAGAAGAACCATACAGAATGTTTACTTCCCGGGCAGAATACAGGACATTACTTCGACAGGATAATGCAGATTTCAGGCTTACTGAGCAATCCTACAATTTAGGATTAGCAGGGGAGAAGCGGATGAGAAAAATGGAAGAGAAGAAGGAGAAGTCTTTTAAATTTGTTGAATATTTAAAGGAGACCAGCGTGGTACCTGAATATTCAAATCCAGTTCTTGAGGGGAAGGATTCTTCTCCAATGAAACAGAGCGATAAAATCTTCAAAATATTTTCCCGTCCTAATATTACAATGGAAGACGTCAAATCTTTTCCTGGTGTTAGAGAGTTTATTGCTGAAAATGATCTTAATGAGGAGATGCTTGAGCAAACTGAAATTCAGGTAAAATATTCCGGTTATATTGATAAGGAAAAAAACAACGCCGATAAACTTCACAGGCTCGAGGAAGTAAAAATTCCCGGTAACTTTGATTATTCAAAAATTAAATCAATGTCTTTTGAAGCAAGAGAAAAGCTCAACAAAATTCAACCTGTAACCGTTTCCCAGGCTTCCCGAATTAGCGGGGTTAGTCCCAGTGACATATCGGTCCTTTTAGTTTATATGGGTAGATAATGTTTCACGTGGAACATTATCAATTTTTTGTAAATTGTTTTCTAAACTCTACACTCCAATAGTGAAAGAAAAATCTTCTCCTTCCCTCAACGAGGTATATTACGTTTGTAAAGATCACACAGTTTCTGGTGAAAAATTCAAGTTGATTTTTGATCCACAAACAGAGATGTTGGTAACTCATCCGCGTCCGCAGGCAGATGAGCTTCCTGCTTATTACGAAAGTCCGAAATACATTTCACATACAGATTCCAGGAAAACCTTGACTGATAAACTATATCAGAAAGTAAAAAAATACATGCTCGTTAAGAAATTGAGGTGGATTGAAAAGAAGGTTCCTAAGAAGGGGAGAATCTTGGATATTGGAGCAGGAACGGGTGATTTTCTTTTTGAAGCCAGGAGCAGAGGGTGGAGGATAAATGGAATTGAGCCGAGTGAGGCGGCGAGAAAAAAAGCCTCTGAAAAAAATGTGAAACTTTCTCTTGATGCCACAAATTTTAAGTCGGAAAAATTTGATGTTATTACACTTTGGCATGTTCTGGAACATGTCCCAGATCTGAGAAGTCAAATTATAGAAATTGAACATCTACTTAAAAAAAATGGTTTGCTCGTTATTGCCGTCCCAAATTTTCAAAGTTATGATGCGAGGTACTACAAAGAATATTGGGCCGCCTTTGATGTTCCCCGTCACCTTTGGCATTTTTCTCAAAATAGCTTTAGACATCTTTTAGCTGGAACAAGTTTGAAACAAACCGATTTAAAACCTCTTATTTTTGATTCGTTTTATGTAAGCCTGCTTTCTGAAAAATATAAAACTGGTAACACAAACTTTTTACGGGCCCTATACACTGGCTTGAAATCAAATTATCGAGCCCGGTTCTCTTCGGACTACTCCTCCATTGCATATTTCTTCAGGAAATTAGGTTAAAAGTCCAAATAAGCGTTTTTAAGGAGAGTTATCTACTTGAAACAGGTAAACTATAGTTCCATTTAAAATTTCACCCTTAAATCCTTTCTAAATCAATAGAATTTTATTCTGAAACTTTATTAATACAATCGGCACCATAGATTTTTCTTATGAAAAGGAAAAATTAAAAATATAATCTAATCCACACATACTTTATTACTTTTGCTGTAAAATAAATTTTAACAACATGAAAAAAATAATTTTGGTTCTTTTAGTTGCAGCCGGAATGGTAAGTTGTAACGAACAAAAAACCGCTTACGTTGACACAACAAGATTAATTAAAGAATATTCTGAAATGCAGGAGGTGGAAGCAAAATTCAACACCCGCTCTGATCAGGTTAAGACCGAACTGGATTCCCTAGCAAGAACTTTTCAAATGGAAGTTCAGGAATACCAACAGAATATGAATAGTATGTCTACTACTCAAAGACAGGAAAAAGAAGAAGAACTTATGCGTAAGCAGCAAACCATTCAACAACAGCAGCAAAGAATGGGGAATCAACTACGCCAGGAAAGCGATGTGGTTATAGATTCTATTGTAACCAAAGTAAAAGATTACGTGCAGGACTATGGTAAGGAAAACAACTACACCTATATTTTTGGATCCAATGAATCTGCAAACATAATGTACGCTGAAGAAGGACTTGATATTACAGAAGAAGTACTTCAAAAATTGAACGACAGCTACAAGAAGCCTGAATAATAAGCTTTAAGTATTTTAAAAAAGCTCCATTTATGGGGCTTTTTTAAATTAAGACATTATGTATACTCCGAAGATCACCACGATAAAATAACCCACAATTGTAAAAGCACCTGCATAATCTTTTGCAACTCTTTGCCCAAACAGCAGCATCAACAGCGTAATCCCGGCAAGGATGCTTAAGCATAAAGAGCAATGTCTATAAGGTTGTAAAGCAGGAGCTGTCCAATTCCTACCAGCGCTAGAATTCCGGAAAGGACTTCTAGAACCAAAATTATTCCCAGCATAAGGGGAACCTGTCCCGCTAGAAAAGTTTTTGAAAAATGACCTTTTAGCCAACCAAGGTTGCCTTTCCAATCTGTGAGTTTGTCTATTCCCGATTGTAGAAAAGTGATCGCAATAAAAAGAAGGATAAGGACTTCGGTTATATGAACTTGTAGTTGTTCCATTAGAAAATCGTTAAGCCGCTTTTTTATGAAGTAGACGCGTTAGTTTAATTGAAAGATCTGTGAGAATTATTTTTGAATTTCCATTTCGCTCAATATGGTAAATGGCGTCTTCAATTTCTCCTGTAATTCCTTTTATATTCAGGCTGTTTACAAAAGGAGCAAATTTCTCTAATTTAAAATCTTTAGAATGTAATTGCATATAAATTAGGTCCCTGGAATTATAATTTGCCAGCAAAGCCTGGCGAAAAAATCCAAGGCAATAGAGAAGAAAACTCTTTTGAGTTTCTCTTCCCATAGAAGCAATTTCATCACTCCAACTAATTAAATCAAGAATAGAAGCTTTATTTCCCCGGGCTTTAAATGCCGTTCTCACCCAATTAATAAATAAAGTTTCAAACTGCTCATCCCCAGCATCTTTGTGAAGTAAATGCAAAGCCTTTGCAAAACTACCATTTGCCTGTACTGCAATATTTTTAGAAGTAGATGCATCCAAACCGTGTTTTTCTCTTAATTCTTCCGCAATTATGGCTTCAGCCAGGGGAGGAAAACGAAGGATCTGGCACCTAGCTTTTGATGGTTTGGATAATTTGTTCTTCGTCTTCAGCAATGAGAAGGAATAAAGTTTTATCAGGCGGTTCTTCAATAAGCTTCAAAAGTTTATTGGAACTGGATGTATTCATTTTATCAGCCATCCAAATCAGCATCACCTTAAAGCCACCTTCATAAGATTTTAAGGAAAGAGATTTTAAGATCTCCTGGGCTTCATCCACCCCAATTTGTCCCTGCTTATTTTCTATTCCAATTCTTTGATACCAGTCAAATAAACTTCCATAAGGATCTTCCTTAATAAATTTTCTCCAGGAGTCAAGGAAGTTGTTAGAAACAGGGTGAGATTTAATTTGATCGTTTGTTGCAACTGGGAATGCAAAATGTAAATCGGGATGAGCGAGGTTATTAAAGCGTAAATTACACGCAGAATTCCCGAAATTATTTTCCTGCCCTGTGTTTCCGCACAAAATATATTGTGCATATGCAATTGCCATAGGAAGTAAACCGCTGCCGTGATTACCAATAAATAGCTGGGCATGTGGGATTCTTCCTCTATCGGCCGTAGTGGTTAAATGGTTTTTTATATGAGGTAAACCAAGGACTTCAGAAAAAAGCATAAGCAAAGATAAAATATATCTACACTTTATATCTTCAGAAAAAATTATATTTGTATTAGACACATATTAATGAAATAATCTGCAATTGTTCCGGCAGAAATTTAGGAACGCATAAATTTTAAACTGAACTATGAAGACAATAGACGATTTTAATTTCAAGAATAAAAAAGCACTAATTAGAGTAGATTTTAATGTGCTTAGTAAGCAACGGGGAAGTTGGAGATACTACCCGTATTGAAGCTGCAAAACCTACGATTTTAAAAGTTCTTGAGGATGGGGGAAGTGTAATACTTATGTCTCACCTTGGAAGACCTGAAGGGAAGGAAGCAAAATATTCTTTGGAACAAATTGTTGATACTGTCTCACAGGTTTTAGGTGTAAAGACCAAATTCGTAAATGATTGTGTAGGCGAAGAAGCTGAAAAAGCAGCAGAAAGTCTTCAACCAGGGGAAGTGCTTCTTCTGGAAAATCTTAGATTCTACGATGAAGAAACAGAAGGAGACAAAACTTTTTCTGAAAATCTTTCAAAGTTAGGTGACATTTATATAAATGATGCCTTTGGAACCGCACACCGGGCTCATGCTTCCACAACGATTGTGGCAAAGTATTTTGATGATAAATGTTTTGGCTATCTTCTTCAAAAAGAGATTGAAAGCCTTAATAAAGTTCTAAGATCTGCAGAGAAACCTGTCACCGCAATCCTGGGAGGTGCCAAAGTTTCTTCTAAAATTACGGTGATTGAAAATATATTGGATAAGGTGGATCATTTAATAATTGGAGGCGGAATGGCCTTTACATTTATTAAAGCTAAAGGGGGGAATGTAGGTGACTCCCTTGTTGAGGAAGATAAGCAGGAATTGGCTCTGGAAATTTTAAGATCTGCTGAAGAAAAAGGGGTGAAGATCCATCTTCCGCAGGATTCTGTTATTGCTGATGATTTTTCAGAAAATGCAAAAAAAGATGTTACTCCTACCAATGCTATTCCTGCGGGATGGATGGGGCTTGACGCAGGACCCAGAACAATAGAAAATTTCTCCGGGGTAATTGCTGAATCAAAAACCATTTTATGGAATGGTCCGGTTGGAGTGTTTGAAATGGATGCCTTCTCAAATGGAACAATTAAAATTGGGGAAGCCATAGGAAAAGCGACTAAAAACGGTGCTTTTTCACTTGTTGGTGGTGGAGACTCAGTATCTGCCGTGAAGAAATTTAATCTTGAAGATCAAATGAGTTATGTCTCTACTGGCGGAGGTGCTATGCTTGAAATGCTGGAAGGAAAATCTTTACCTGGAATAGATGCTATTTCACAACAATAAACCGGAAAATACGTTTAATTTCTTTTTTTGTATTTTATGATGAGTCTATGAAAAAAATACTCTCTTTCCTTATTTTCCTTGTGGCTTTCGGAGTTTGTGGACAAACCTCGGAGAAAAAAAGGAAGCCAGTAAGTCGGAGGCTAAAAAAGCCAATTTTAGAGTTCAGGTTTTCAAAAAATCGGGAGAAGAAGAGATAAAACTTCAGGAGGCAGATCCTGAATTTAAGAAGAGGCTACCAATATCGGCTAAAGTTGAAAAGGCAGAACTTGTAGATCTAAAAGATCTTCCCCGTGCTGCCGATATAGATTCGGTTTGGAAGGCGGAGCTTTTAAATTCAGATCTTTTTGAAAAGATGCAGTCACAGATCCTGGAGCAGGACTATTCTGAAGTTGTTTATAAAGAATTACCTACAGATACTCTTAAGGCAAGGCTGGCAAGGCTTAACGCCCGCACTCCTTTTAACGTGGAATATAACCCGATCCTGGAGAGTGTGATCAAATCCTACTTAAAGCGCAATAAAAAATCCATGGAGCGCTTGATGGCGTTAAGTGAATATTATTTCCCATTATTTGAGCAGCACCTGGACAGGCAGGACGTACCTCTGGAAATAAAATATCTTGCTATTGTGGAATCTGCGCTTAATCCCCGTGCAAAATCTCACATGGGGGCTACTGGATTATGGCAGTTTATGTTTACCACTAAGCAAGATGCACGGGCTTGATGTAAGTTCTTATGTAGACGAGCGAATGGATCCTGCAAAATCCACCAAGGCTGCTGCAGATTATCTTGCAGCTTTGTATCGAACATTTGGTGACTGGGATCTTGTGCTGGCCAGCTACAATTCAGGCCCGGGAAATGTTTCGAAAGCTATGCGAAGAAGTGGTGGATCCACGAACTACTGGGATCTAAGACCGTATTTACCCCGGGAAACAGCAGGTTATGTGCTTACTTTTCTAGCCACTCTTTATTTATTTGAATATGCAGAAGAGCATGATTTCCAGCCCAACTTACCGGAAATTGCTTTTTTTGAGACAGATACGATCCACGTGAAACAACTGCTTAATTTTGAGCAGATCACCAAAGTAACCGGAGTCGAAAAAGAAATGCTTCAGTTTCTTAACCCCAGTTACAAACTTGATATAATTCCTTATATAAAAGATGAAGCTTACGCTTTGCGTTTACCCAGATCCAGTGTCGGCATATTTGTTAACAATGAAGATGAAATCTATAATTTCACAAAAGCAGAGTTAGCTGAAAAGGAAAAGGAACTTCCAAAATATATAGCAGCAGAAGAGAAGGTAAGGTACAAGGTAAAAAACGGGGATTATCTGGGTAAAATTGCTCAGAAATATGGCGTGGGAATAAGTAGTATTAAAAGCTGGAATAACCTGCGAGGAAATAGCCTGAGGGTAGGACAGTACTTAACAATTTACCCAAGAACTTCTGTCTCTCTGGCAGAAACCGCATCAGAAAGTACTACCAAAGGTTCTTCATCAAATGTATATACCGTCAAGAGAGGAGATTCCCTTTGGAGCATTTCAAAGAAGTTTCCGGGAATTACGGTACAAAATTTGAAGAGTTGGAATAGTATATCAGATAATAATCTCAAACCTGGGATGGTCCTGAAACTTTCAAGGGGCTAAACCAAAATTGGAAAAATTTTATTTATGAAGAATATAATATTCTTAGCTGCTCTATTTGTCTTAATGCTGAGCTGTAAAGGCTCCGGTGAAGAAGAAAAACTTGTTTTAACGAGCTCATCAGGAAACATTAACAATATTTCGGTCGTGGTAGACAATGAAAATTGGGAAGGTTCGATTGGTGAAGCCTTAAGAAACAATTTAGCGGCCCCTGTAGATGGTTTACCTCAGGATGAGCCGCTATTCTCTTTAAACCAAATGCCACCTGAATCTTTTAAAGGATTTGTTCGTAAAAACCGCCTATTCGTAAAAATTGAAGAAGGAAAAAATGCAGGTTTTAAGGTTTTTAATGATCCATTTGCACAACCACAGCGAGGTGTATTGATCACAGGACAAAATTCCCAGGAGATAGTTGAACAGATAAACCAAAATTCTGAAGAACTTATTAAAGCTTTTAAAAATACAGAGATTGAAGAAAAACAAAGGAGGATAAGGAAATCCTTAAAAGATGACTCCCGGCTTAAGGAACAAATGGGTATATCAATGAAATTTCCCACGGCCTATAGATATGCAGTTGAGGATGATGATTTCTTCTGGATTAGAAAAGATATTCCAAAAGGAATGATGGAAATAATGGTATATGAAGTTCCAATGAACGTTATTGAAAAAGACACTAACATAATCGGTAATATCATAAGAATGAGAGATTCTATAGGAGAAGCTCACATTCCGGGTCCTGTAGAGGGAAGTTATATGATTACAGAGGAAGCTTATGCGCCCTATTTATTCCATTCTCAACTGGATGGAAAATTCGCGTATGAAACCAGAGGTACCTGGGAAGTGAAGAATGCATTTATGGCTGGCCCGTTTCTAAACTATGCAGTACGGGATTCCGTGAATAACAGGTATGTGATCCTGGAAGGTTTCGCCTTTTCTCCTGCAACAGCGAAAAGAGATAATATGTTTGAACTGGAGGCTATTTTAAGATCTGCCGAATTTGAATAAAAAAAAGCCCAATTTTCATTGGGCTTTTTAAATATAACTTGATTTTATTTAATGTTTCTCTTCTGAGACTTTTTTGGTCTCGTCTGTATCTTCTTTAGAAGCATCCTTAAATTCCTTAATACCGCTACCCAAACCTCTCATCAATTCAGGTATTTTACGACCTCCAAACAACAACAATATTACCACCACAATCAGTATAATCTGTGGAGCACCTATAGCAAGGGGTAAAATAAATAATTCCATAACAAAATATTTAGAATACAAACTTACTAAGAATTCATCAATTTAAACCTTTAGTCGTATTAAATAGTATAAATTTAACTTTGTACTATCTTTGCGAGTGCAGCAATTATCATGGCAGAAAAGAAGAGAAATAAGAAGAAATTCACCAGGAAGTTATTACATAAATACCGCCTGGTAATTTTAAATGAAGATACTTTTGAAGAGAGGCTTTCCTTTAAACTCACAAAATTAAATGTGTTTGTAGTGGTCACTCTCAGTGCAATTTTACTTATTGCAGGCACAACTTATCTAATTGCTTTCACAGGTTTAAGAGAATATATTCCGGGATATTCTTCCGCAGCATTAAAACGACAGGCGACAGAGCTGGCTTATAAAACCGATTCTCTCCAAACGGAACTTTTACTTAACAATCAGTATTACGAATCAATAAAAAGAGTTTTAACCGGAGATTTGGAACCTACAGCTTTGAACAGGGACTCCCTGGCCCGGGAATATCAAACAGACCCTTCTTTGCTGAATGTCGCACCCTCCAGGGCAGATTCTTTATTAAGAGAAGAAGTAGCCCAGGAAGATAAATACAACCTCCTGGAGACTGCGGGATCATCTATTGAGTTTGCACTATTCCCTCCTGTTAAAGGCTCTATTACAGAAGGATACGATCTAAGAAGCTAAGCATTATGCAGTAGATATTGTTGTTGCCAAAAACGCTCCTGTTAAGGCAGTTGCAGATGGCAGAGTAATTTTTGCTGAATGGAGCGCGGCCACGGGATTTGTTATAATTATTGAACATGATTACGGCTTATTATCAGTTTACAAGCACAACTCTTCCCTTACCAAAGAGCAAGGGGATCTTGTGAGGGCAGGGGAGGTAATAGCTGCAGGCGGTTCAACAGGAGAATTAAGTACTAGTCCACATCTTCATTTTGAATTGTGGAATGAAGGAAACCCGGTAAACCCTAAAGATTATATTGATTTTGAATAATTATCTATGTCGATAAAGTCCTTTTCAGCAAAAATTTTTGCGCGATACATCCGAAAACAAATTGACAGCTGGGCATCACGGCCTGTGGAAGTGCAGGAAGAAACATTCAAGGAGTTAATTAGAAAAGGAGCGTCCACAGTCTTTGGCAAGGACCACGATTTTGAGAATATTAAGAGTTACGAAGACTATAGAAAAAGAGTTCCTATTAGAGATTATGAGGAATTAAAGCCCTATGTGGACAGGGTGGTGGCCGGAGAAGAAAATATTCTCTGGCCGGGAAAGCCATTGTACTATGCCAAAACCAGCGGAACTACCAGTGGTGCCAAGTATATTCCCCTTACAAAAGATTCAATGCCAACCCATATTAACGCGGCGCGGAATGCTATACTCTGCTACATTGCCGAGACTGGCAAAGCAGGATTTGTGGATGGCAAAATGATCTTTTTGCAGGGAAGTCCTGAAATGACTGAGAAAAATGGGGTAAAACTAGGTCGACTTTCGGGGATAGTGGCGCATTACGTAAGCGTATCTTCAAAAGAACAGACTCCCCAGCTGGGAAACTAATTGTATTGAGGATTGGGAAACAAAAGTAGATGCAATTGTAGAAGAGACCAGGAATGAGAATATGACTGTAATTAGCGGGATTCCTTCCTGGGTGCAGATGTATTTTGAGCGTCTAAAGGAAAAAACAGGAAAAAAAATAGGAGATCTTTTTCCAAATTTTAATCTCTTTATCTACGGGGGAGTAAATTATGAGCCATACAGGGCAAAATTTGAGAATCTCATTGGCAGAAAAGTAGACAGTATAGAATTATACCCTGCTTCGGAAGGTTTTTTTGCTTTTCAGGATAAGCAGGAGGATAAGGGAATGTTGCTTCAGTTAAAATCAGGGATTTTTTACGAATTTGTTAAAGCAGAAGAATTTTTCGAAGAAAACCCACGACGTTTATCAATAGGAGAGGTAGAAAAGGGTGTGAATTATGTAATGATCATTTCTACTACCGCAGGTCTATGGGCTTACAATATTGGTGATACTATTCAATTTACATCCATTAAGCCTTACAAGGTGGTAGTTTCAGGCAGAATAAAACATTTTATTTCGGCTTTTGGGGAACATGTAATCGCAAAAGAGGTTGAGGAGGCGATGCAGGAGGCCACAGAGGCAACAGGAGCTCAAATTTCAGAATTTACCGTGGCACCTCAAATAACACCTCCCGGAGAGGAACTGCCTTATCATGAATGGTTCATAGAGTTTGAAAAAGAACCTTCAGATTTGAAAAAATTTAATTTAATTCTTGATAAAAGCCTTCAGAAGCAAAACTCTTATTATTTAGATCTTATTGAAGGAAAAATTCTTCAGCAGTTAAAAATCAGTAAAATCCCCAGGGATGGCTTTCAGCAGTATATGAAATCCATAGGAAAACTGGGTGGACAAAATAAACTTCCACGGCTTTCTAACGACAGGAAAATAGCCGATCAACTGGAAATTATCATAAAAAATCAGAAATAAAATATGGCAAACCTGAATTTGATGGGCAGGACCCGGGCGCAGGAAAGTACAAATGCAATAGAACGAATGTATATTACGATGAGGCATTTGTTCAACAGGGGTTTCTATAAACCAATGGGCGTATCGGGAGAAACCCTGAGAGAAGCATTAATGACTTTAAGACCTGAAATTTATGGAACTATTGCCGATGAAAAAGTTGAACTTCACGGGTTGTTATACGTTATGGATCGTCTTCCCAAGGGAATAGAGGAATGCTAGTACATTAACCTGACCAGTGATGAAGGTTATGCCAATTCCCACTTTAAGCCAATTGTTCCCCCCAAGCGACGCAGGAATTGTTACAGGATAGATGAAGAGCAAATAAACATAGAAATTACGCGTGGCCGTTCTGAAATATATGATATTCTCACGCACCTTACTTTTCTTTTTCTGGAGTCACATAAGGTTATGCGAAGGGTGATCATTCATGAAGATGGCAGCGTTTCCCGGGACTGGCAAAAACTTGAAGCTGCAGTTCAAAAGAAAGAATTGTCACAAATAGAGAGAGAAATTGCCCTCACTCATACCGCTAATATTTTGGGTAGGACCTTTAAGGAAGTCACAAATATCTACCCTAAGTTCATGGTCCCTGAAAATGAAGAAAGATTCCTCAATATTATTTATTGGCTGGGAAAATTAGCCCTTGAGGAACCTCTTAATAACAACAAACGTATAGTCACTTTTAGCCCTGTTCTAAGAGAGAGGCTTGGCCATCATATTCATGGGGAAGTATGGGCAGACAAAATTAAAACTCAGCTCCTGGAAAAGAACTTAATGCATAGGCCAATCCATATCATTAGTGCTAATATGCACAGTGTAATGAATACCTTATTTACTCCGGAAGCACTGGAAGAGGAGATGGGAGACAAGTCCATTATGGAAATGTATGAAGCTTTAAGTGATAAAGGTAACGGACAGCTTAGAAACAAGGTGATGAAAATGGCCCTTGACAATGGAATGCAATTTATTGAAGATGCCAGCGGGACAAATATTGACGTACAGATTTTTGACACTGCCCTCCTCAAAGATGGTTTCCGGAATTCGGAATTTCAATCAAGAGATAAGGATGATAAGCCTGTTATTTTAGTAATGGATTACGCCTTTGGAGAGCAGGCATATGAAACTATGGACGAATTGCTGAAGCCTTACGTTTATGAAAATGATGAAATACACCTGAACGTGGTTTCCATTTCAATTATGGGAAAGGCCGGAATTCTGGAAGGCGGAAAAGGAGATATTATGATTCCTTCTGCCCATTTGTTTGAGGGTACTGCAGATAACTATCCATTTTTCAATGAACTAAAGAAATCTGATCTTGATGACCAGGGAATCAATGTGGTAGACGGTACGATGATAACCGTTTTAGGTACATCACTTCAAAATAAGGATATTTTAAAGTTCTTCCAGGAATCTACCTGGAATGTGGTGGGGCTGGAAATGGAAGGTGCACATTATCAAAAAGCAATACAGGCTGCGTCAAGGCTTAGGGGCAACATAAGGGAAGATGTTAAGGTGAGATATGCCTATTATGCATCAGATAATCCTCTGGAAACTGGTAGCACGCTTGCATCGGGAGGACTTGGAACATCCGGAGTCAAACCTACATACCTCATTACCGAAAAAATACTGGAACAAATTTTTAATACATAGTTATGCAATTTCATTCAACTCCTTTAAAAGATTGCTTCTATATAGCTCCTGATGTATTCAGAGATCATAGAGGAATTTTTCTGGAGAGTTACCGCAAGAATAGATTTAAAGAAGGCACAGGGCTTGAAATTGATTTTGTGCAGGACAATCAGTCGGTTTCCACAAGAGGGGTCTTGCGAGGGCTTCATTTTCAGGAAGGCGATCACGCGCAGGCTAAGTTGGTGAGAGTAATTTACGGGCAGGTTTTGGATGTTGTTGTTGATCTGCGACCTGATTCTCCTACTTTTAAGTCGGCTTTTAAGATCTTACTGGATGATAAAAATCACCACCAGTTGTTCATCCCTCAGGGATTTGCACATGGTTTTCTTACTTTATCTGAAGTTTCCGTATTTTCCTATAAATGTGACAGGTATTATTCTTCAGGAGCTGAATCTGGGATAGTATACAATGATCCTGATCTTGCAATAGACTGGGGAATGCCGGAGAGTGAATTTATATTATCTGATAAGGATAAAAAGCTTCCCACATTAAAATCCCTATTTTCATGAGAACTGTTTTGGTAACTTAGTGCCGGAGGACAATTAGGCAGATGCATTCAGGATGCAGTTAAGGAAGAAAAAACCATTGACTGGCTGTTTATGGATTCTTCTGAAGTTGATATTACTTTACAATATAACCTTCAGCAGGTATTTAATAGTAAAAGTATAGATGTATGTATTAATTGTGCCGCCTATACTAATGTGGAAAAGGCCGAATCTGATACAGAAACAGCTTATCTAATAAATTCTGAAGCTGTAAAAAATATTGCAGAAATCTGTAGAAGAAACGAAGCTGTTCTTTACCACTTTTCTACCGACTATGTTTTCAAAGGAACCGCTCAAATGCCCTATACTGAAGAGGATAAAACACAGCCACTGAACGTTTATGGTGATTCCAAATTAAAAGGAGAAGAGCACATTAAGAAAATTCTGGATTCTTTTTTTATTTTTAGAACCTCCTGGTTATATTCACAATATGGCCATAACTTCTATAATACTATCCTTAAAAAAGTAAAAGAAGGAGCACAGCTTAATATTACCACCTCTCAAACTAGTTCGCCCACGAATGCCAATCATCTTGCTCAATTTGTTGTAAATCTAATTATAGAAAATAACTCCAGGTATGGTTTATATCATTACAGTAATGCAGGGGAGACTACCTGGTATGGATTTGCGAGAGAGATCTTAAGAGCATCCGGGAACCTGGATGAGGTAAGTCTTATAGAGGATAATTCATATAAGACTATAGCTACAAGGCCCGCCTATAGTGTCCTGGATAAAACCAAATTAAAAAATACTTTTAATTATCCGGTTGCTTCCTGGCAAATGGCACTGGAGGAATTATATCAAAGTGAAGTTAATAAAAATTGATCCTATAATATTTTGGCTATTTTTAGTCGATGTAAATTATTTTAAATGGCAAAAAGAATACTAATCACGGGAGCAGCCGGATTTTTAGGTTCTCATTTGTGTGATCGTTTCATAAAAGAAGGTTTTGAGGTTATAGGCATGGACAATCTTATAACCGGAGACATGAAAAACATAGCTCACCTTCTTAATAATGAAAATTTTGAATTTTTCAATTACGATGTTACTCAGTTTGTCCATGTAAGAGGAGATCTTGATTACATTCTCCACTTCGCATCTCCTGCAAGCCCAATAGATTACCTTAAAATACCAATTCAAACCTTAAAGGTAGGTTCTCTTGGGATATGGCATTTACTGGGACTGGCAAAGGAAAAAGACGCGAGAATTCTTATTGCATCTACTTCTGAAGTATATGGAGATCCTCTGGTGCATCCTCAAACCGAAGAATACTACGGAAATGTAAATACCATTGGCCCAAGAGGGGTTTATGATGAGGCAAAACGGTTTCAGGAGTCAATGACAATGGCTTACCACCGCTTTCACGGAGTAGATACCAGGATAGCCAGGATATTTAATACTTATGGTCCCAGGATGCGGCTTAACGACGGGAGGGTAATTCCCGCTTTCATTGGACAGGCTTTAAGAGGACAGGATCTTACAGTTTTTGGAGACGGTTCCCAAACCCGCTCCTTTTGTTATGTAGATGATCAGGTTGAAGGTATATACAGGCTGCTTTTGAGTGATTATACCAATCCCGTTAATATTGGGAATCCTGATGAGATTACTATTAAAGATTTTGCTGAAGAAATCATTAAACTTACCAATACCGATCAAAAGATTATTTACCAACCTCTACCTGAGGATGATCCAATGCAACGCCAGCCGGATATTACCCGTGCTCGTGAAGTATTAGGTTGGGAGCCGAAGGTATCCCGCCAGGAAGGGATGAAGATCACTTATGAATACTTCAAAGGTTTGACAGAAGAGGAATTGCATAAAAGTGAACACAAAGATTTCTCAAAACACATAAAAAGATAAATTCCCGAATGCAACTTACGCCAAAGGTTTCAGTTATTATGCTTAGCGTACAATGCGGCCTGGTTTATTAAAGATTCTATTGCGTCAGTTATCAGTCAGACTTATACTCACTGGGAACTTTTTGTTATTGATGATGCCTCGACAGATGGAACTGTGTCCATAGTTCAAAATTTGGAGGAAACAAATCCACAGATTACTCTTCTTCGGCTAAATCAAAACCAGGGTACAGGAGCTGCCCGTAATAAAGGCATTGAAGCAGCAACAGGGACTTTTATTGCCTTTTTGGATGCCGATGACCTTTGGCTACCGGAAAAGCTGGAGATCCAGGTGAATTTAATGTTGGAAAAAGATTTGGTAATGACCTATTCCAGCTACTATTTAATGGCTGAGGATGGAAAAAGACTCAGAAATTATGTAGAAGCGCTACCTGTCCTTACCTATGGGAAACTTCTTAAATCAAATTATGTAGGGAACCTCACCGGAATATACAATGCCCGTAAAACGGGTAAAATGTACTCTCCCGTTTTCAGAAAAAGACAGGATTGGGCATTGTGGCTTAATTTGATGAAAAAAGCGGGTCCAGTAGAGGGAATTTTAAAGCCTCTCGCAGTATATAGAAAAAGGAGCAATTCTCTTTCCCGTAATAAAACTGCTTTGGTATCTTATAATTTTAATATTTATCATGAATTTCTTCAATTCAGCTTCCTTAAAAGCTGTAGGTATTTAGCAGTATTTCTTTGGGAGCACTTCTTTATAAAAAATTCGCAGGTAAAATCCTGCTCCAAAATTTAATAATTCACAGATAATCAATAATTCTCATCGATTCTAAATTTTCGATGAGAGATTGTTGGTGGTTTATTTTTATTGCTAATTATTTTTTAATAATTGCGATTTTTAAACTCTTTTTAATAAGAAAGAGCCAAAATCCTCTCCTATAAAGCCCTTATTATCCTTTTCCACCTGGCATTTTTATAGAAACATCGTATAAATTGATATTATTTATAATGACCCCTATAAAATTAGGGGGTATATTTTATTTATTATATAAAATTTGAAGATTAACCCCCAAAATTATGTAGCATTTAACTTTTTATTATATTTTTACTCGAGTTCAAATCTTAATATTTTATGAAAAAAATTGAAGCCATTATTCGGAAAGCAAAATTTGAGGAGGTGAAAAATGCTCTTCACGAGACCGAGGTGAATTTCTTTAGTTACTGGGATGTCATTGGAATTGGGAATGAAAAGGAAGGACATGTGTATAGGGGGGGTCTCCTATAGTACCAGTGAAATTCAACGTAGGATGATCTCCATTGTAGTATCGGATGCTTTTGTTGAGAAAACTGTTGAAATTATTCTTCAAACCGCCTACACAGGATCGGTAGGCGATGGGAAAATATTTATATCGCCCATAGAGGAAACATACAGGATAAGGACGAAAGAAAGAGGGAACGATTCTTTAAAATAATCTATAAATATTTAAAATAATTTAAATGGAATTACTTACTACTAATAATGTTTGGATGATGATATGTACCGCCCTGGTATTTTTCATGCACCTTGGTTTTTCACTACTTGAAGTGGGACTTACCCGTCAAAAAAACGCCATTAATATTCTCTTTAAAAATGTCTTTATTATATGCACAGGGCTTCTCGTCTATTGCATAATAGGATTTAATCTTATGTATCCCGGCACCTTTATAGCAGGGATAGTTCCTGATTATTTTTTCGGTCTTTTTGGGTTACACCCTCCAATGGTGGATGGTTCTTTAGATTTGGCCTATAATGAAGGATACACTTACTGGACAGACTTCCTTTTTCAGGGTATGTTTGCCGCCACTGCCGCCACTATTGTATCTGGAGCAGTAGCCGAGAGGATCAAACTGGGAAGTTTTATGTTGTTTTCGTTAATATATATAGCCATTGTCTACCCAATTGCCGGATCCTGGAAGTGGGGCGGCGGTTTTCTGGACGAGTTAGGCTTTTATGATTTTGCAGGTTCCACACTGGTACACTCTGTAGGAGGATGGGCTGCATTAATAGCTATTTCCCTTTTAGGAGCAAGACTTGGCAAATTTGGAAAAGATGGAAGCTCTCACGCCATTCCTGGACATAATATTCCTTTAGCCACTGCGGGTGTGTTCATACTATGGTTAGGCTGGTTTGGCTTCAATGGAGGTTCTGTTCTTTCGGCCGATCCCTCCCTCACTTCCATAACTCTGGTTACCACATGCCTCGCAGCAGCAGCAGGTGGAATTTCTGCCTTTGTTGTCTCTACCCTCAAATATAAAAATTACGATCTTACAATGTTCCTAAATGGTATTCTTGGTGGCCTTGTGGGGATTACTGCTGGAGCCGACGTAATGGCGCCTTTAGATGCTGTAATCATAGGGCTTATAGCAGGTGTTCTCATTGTTTTTGGAGTTGCATTAATCGACAAATTAAAACTTGATGATCCTGTAGGAGCTGTTCCCGTGCACCTTATCTGCGGAATGTGGGGAACCCTGGCTGTAGGTATCTTCGGAAGTCTGGCAGGAATCGATCAATTCCTTTATCAACTGGCAGGTGTTGGGATTATAGGCGCTTTCTGTTGTATTTCAGCATTCATCATTCTATACGTGATAAAATCTACCATGGGACTTAGAATGGGAATGCGGGAAGAAACTGAAGGTCTTGATATCCACGAACATGGTATGGATGCCTATGCCGAATTTGGGATAGAGGAAACTCCTGTAAATCATTATTAAAGGAAAAAGGAGCACTTGGCGGAGTGCTCCTAAACATAATCCTTTCAAAAAATCCTAGTTAAGTTCAATTAAATAAGACTTCTATATGAAACGAATTACATTTACAAATATCAGATTTTTTTTACTTATAGCCTTTCTTGGTTCTGCTAATAATCAACTTTTTTCACAGGAAACAGAGACTCCTGCTGCTGTGGAAGGATTTCTTTCCAATTTAAGCATTAGTGGATCTGTAGATGCTTACTTCCGAACCAATTTTAACGGATATAATAAATACGATGAGGAGGAAGGATCACCTCAGGCTCCGGCTACGTCTTTTGCCAATGACCCGGGTTTTGCTTTGGGAATGGCCAATGTAATCCTGAGTTATGAGGGTGAAAAGGCAGGTTTTGTAGCTGATATGGTCTTTGGTCCCCGGGGAGAGGATGCGGTATTCTTATCAGAAGGTTCTTCTAATATTGTAAATCAACTTTACGCCTTTTACAATGTTACCGATAAGTTTAGGTTGACCCTCGGAAATTTCAACACCTTTTTAGGTTACGAGGTCATTTCCCCGGCTGCAAATTTCCACTATTCAACATCGTACATGTTTTCCTACGGTCCCTTCTCTCACACAGGATTGAAGGCTGACTTTGCATTGACCGATAATTGGAGTGCAATGCTGGCAGTAATGAATCCTACAGATTTTACTGAATTTAATCCATTTGGTCTATATACGTTTGGAGGACAACTGGGATACACTAATGATGCAGGAAGCGCTTTTTTAAACCTTATCTATGGAGAACAGGCTCCGGGTCTTGATGCGACCTTTCAAATAGATCTTACGACTGGATGGGACCTTTCCGATTCTTTCTACCTTGGATTGAATACCACATACAACACTACAGACGGTGAAGGTTTTTACGGGGTAGCTTTGTATCCTCAAGTAAAAACTTCAGAAAATTTCGCTTTAGGCTTAAGAGCTGAATATTTTAAAGAATTGGAAGATGGAGAAGGATATGTGTATGGAGCCGATGTGAGAGCTCTTGATTTTACGCTAACCGGAAGCTATACAGTAGGTAACCTGATAATTAAACCGGAATTAAGATTGGATTCAGTTTCTGAAGATGTTTTCCTTGATAAAGATCTTGCTCCTATAGACAACTTGTCCTCTTTTGTACTCGCAGCTATCTATGCTTTTTAAATCTACCCTGAATAGAATCGGGGGAAGTTTAGAGTTCTGACTTTTTTAAAGAAAGGGTTTTTAAATTTTTCCCGATTTATTATTATAGCTTTAAACCAGGGAAGTGAATTGCTTCAATTTACCACTGATATTTCTTTGAAGAATGAGTTTCCTCTCAAATTGTACTTTTAAATCTTTTCCCACAAAAGTTTCTATAGCCTCAAGGATTTTTTGAATTTGTGCAGGGGAGAATTCATAGTCGCTCACGTACTCAATTTTAAAAGTATCCATACCCGTTTGAATAATAATGAATTCCTTTATACTCCCTGCGTCTTCTATAATTGACTTTGTGACATAATAAAAAGTAAGACCGGGAACTACTTTTCCATTGGCAAGTCTTGCCACGTCATTTGTGCGGCTTAGTGAGTTTTTTTAAAATAGGTCTTTTACAGGTGCTGTTTGGGGTAAGAGTACCTGTATCTCCAATATCATAGCGAATCATGGGATGAGCCTTGTTGTAGAGAGATGTAATAACAATGCGTCCCTCTTCTCCATGTGGAAGAATCCGGTTGTTTTCATCCAGGATTTCAATAAATAAACTTTCAGAATTAACTATCCATTCCCCGGCTGCATTTTCAAAAGCTATTAAGCCCACTTCGCTGGCTCCATATTCATTTACTACTAGTACTCCAAAAGACTTTTCTATAAGCTCCTTATCATCCTCAAAAAGTTTTTCTGAAGTAACTATACAAACCTTAAGGGAAGGGCACAGATCCTTCAGTATAATTTCCTTCTTTTTGAGGTATTTGGCGAAGAGTACAATTGCGCTGGTATAACCATTAACATAGTCAAAGTTGGACTTTTTAAACCTTTCCAGAAAACCCAACATTTTCTTCTCACTTAGGTCAAAGACGTTAAACCTTCGTCGAAGACTCACTCTATCTTTAAAGCGTTCAAAAGCATTTCCATAGAAGTCTAAAGGAATTCCGTAAAACCTTGCCTGCAGAGATTGATTTAAATTAATATCAATCCAGTGATAACGGTCAATAAATTCTGCCCAGGTTAACGCATGACAAAAGCGGTCTTTTGCAAAAATAAAAGGGTGACCGCTGGAACCTGAAGTCTTTCCTATATAACTATTATTTTTACTACAAGAGTTACTGAGACGTTGGTCTAAAGGTCTTTGTAAATGTTTTTTTTGCATCACAGGCACCTTTTCCCAGGAGGTAAACTGGGCATCACCAAAGAAATCCCGGTAAAATAAGTTGTGTTCTAAATGATATTCTACAATACTTTGGCAGCTTTCCTGCACGTACTGTTCGTAATTTTCCTCTGGAATATTCTGTATTTCCCACAACTTTTGTTGTGCCCTGTTAATAGGGAACCTGTTAAGCTGAAGGGAGATCTTAAACCAGTTCAAGGGGAAATTAGTTTTATTTTATTCGAAATTATTAGTGCTTCAATTTACAAACATTTAATTTTGGCACAAGAAAATTAAAACAACTTCCGGATGAATATTTTGATATTGGGTGCAGGTGGTCGCGAACATGCTTTTGCAACAAAAATTAAAGAGAGTAAAAATTGTTCAAATCTCTTTGTAGCTCCCGGAAATGCAGGGACTGCCCAAATCGCTAAAAATGTTGATTTGAAGTTAAACAATTTTGATGCAATAAAGGATTTTGTACTTACCGAAAATGTAGAGATGGTGGTTGTGGGCCCCGAAGATCCCCTGGTTGAAGGAATTACTGATTTCTTTAAAGAAGACGATTCCTTAAAGGAAGTCTTAGTAGTTGGTCCTTCAAAAAGAGGAGCTTTGCTGGAAGGCAGTAAAGAAAGGGCAAAAGAATTTATGCTGATTCACGGGATACCTACTGCCGCTTATCAAAGTTTTACTGCCGAAAGTCTTGACGCCGGAAAATCCTTTCTCGAATCTCTTCAGGCTCCATACGTTTTAAAAGCTGATGGCCTGGCGGCAGGGAAAGGTGTACTAATTCTGGATGATCTGGATGAAGCAAAGCAGGAGCTTGAGAAAATGCTTATCGATAGTAAATTCGGGAGTGCGGGATCAAAAGTTGTAATTGAAGAATTTCTTAAGGGAATAGAGCTTAGTGTGTTTGTACTTACAGATGGAGAAAATTATAAGATCTTACCCACTGCAAAAGATTACAAGCGAATAGGCGAAGGGGATACAGCCTTAATACGGGCGGAATGGGCGCTATTTCCCCTGTTCCTTTTGCAGACAAAGAATTTATGCAGAAGGTAGAGGAAAGGATAATTAAGCCTACTATAAAAGGTTTTAAGGATGAAAATATGGATTACAAAGGATTTGTCTTTATCGGATTGATGAAGGTGGGTGATGAGCCTTATGTAATTGAGTATAACGTAAGAATGGGAGATCCTGAGACAGAAGTTGTTTTACCAAGAATTCAGACAGATCTGGTAGAGCTATTGAAAAAAACCGCTGAAAAAAAGCTTAATGAGGTTGAGGTGAGTATAAGTGAGGAATCTGCAGTGACTGTAGTGCTCGTTTCGGGAGGATACCCAGAGGATTACGAGAAAAGCAAGGAAATTACAGGCTTGAATAATATAGAGGGTTCAATTGTATTTCACGCAGGTACAACGCAAAAGGATGGAAAGGTAGTAACCAGTGGAGGAAGAGTCCTTGCTGTTACTTCCTTTGGGGCAAATTACAAAGAGGCACTAAAAAAATCCTATCAAAATATCGAAAAACTTCATTTTGACAGGATGTATTATAGAAAAGATCTTGGATTTGATTTATCCCAGGAATGAGTGGGCGGTAGGATCTCTGTCTTCCTCGTCGTTGTCATTAAATTTCTTAAGTTGCTTCATCCAAAAAAGGAAAGCAGCAAAAGCAATAATTACAAAAAGGAAGTTAATTATATTGGCTAAAAACCAGGAGTTCTGTTCCAGATCATATAACCAGTTTAGAGGCAGAAATAAAATTTCCTCAAAAACATATGCGATCCCCTCAAATAAATCTCTCATTTTTTCAGTTTGAAAATTATTCCACAAAAATATAAAAAACGGCAATGCTAACAAGCTTTTTTAGCAAATCAAAACCTATTAATTTTCTTGCTGTCGCTTTTTTTATGGCGATTTTTTACTTGCTCGCCAACGCTCAGGCAATGTTTTCTTCTTTTAGTTTTTATACTATTGCTTCCCGGGTGGGGGTTTTAATTCTTTTTATTATAAGCATTTCAGTTCTTAATTTTATTGCCAAGAAAAATGAACTTACCAAGCGCAGTGCCTATAAGATCATCATATTTGCGGTTTTTGCCGTTTCCTTTCCCGAAATTCTGCGGAACGGGCCTGTAATAGTAGCAAATTTATGTATTCTACTGGCTTTGAGAAGAATAATAAGCCTGCGGTCGCAAAAAGATATTCAAAAGAAGATTTTTGACGCCACCTTCTGGATTTGTATTGCGTCTTTATTTTATTTCTGGTCAATTCTCTTTCTGATTATCGTGTATACAGGAATACTGCTACACGTGGGAAGCTATTTCAAGAATTGGTTAGTGCCTCCAATTTCATTTTTTGCAGTTCTGGCCCTGGTAACATCCTTTGATATTATTGTCTATGGCAACTACTATACTTTTTACGATTGGTTTCAACCCAGCAATTTTGATTTTAAGCATTACAATGATGCAGAAATTCTCATTCCGTTAAGTGTTATACTAGCCTTAATGATTTGGACTATATTTTACTACTTTGGGTTGCTTCAAAAGGCAAGTATAAATTCACGTCCTACTTATATCCTGGTATTGATAACTTTGGTCTTATCGGTTGGAGTAGCTTTGTTTTCTCCTGTAAAAGATGGGAGCGAATTCCTCTTCTTTTTTGTTCCCTTATCTATTATCGCTTCAAATTATTTTGAAGGAAAAGGAGAAAAATTATTTAAAGAGATCCTGTTAATAGGTTTGGTGCTGATGCCAATTTTAATTCCAATTTTGTTTTGAAGCAGGAAGAGCTGGATAAGATTGAAAATGAACTAAAAAAGCGCTGGGATTTCCCATATGAATGGGGACGAATTCAAAATGATGTTTGGGACAGGCATTCTTCTTTCATCTACAGTACTTCAAGTTGGGATATACTTCGTCAAAAATGTGAAGATGCTGTAAAAAGCAATGGACTCAACAGGAGAGAATTTCTAAATTACGCTTTCAACCGCTGGTATAACTACTGGAGTGCTGTAGCCGTGGAAAAAATTTTTACTACTCTTCCCGGAATTGTCCCTGAGTTTAATAAAACGAACAGACTTGTTGACTTTAATTTCTTCGGAAAGGATTTTGACTTGAAAACTTCTGTTTTTCCGAAAGGCTTTGGGAGAGATCTTACATATTGCAGGGAGCATCCGGAAGAACTGATTCTATGGCTTTACAAAAATCAGAGTGCTCAACAAAGACAGCATTATGCCAACCGTTTGTTTCTTATAGTTTTTTCTGAAGCGGGTAATCACTGGAAGCTGAAGGCTGAGATCTCCTGGTTAAAACAAATCGTGACTGAATATGTTGCATAGGTTTGATCACTCCCGGTTACATAAATTTAATTTTGATAATCAAAAAACCACTTTTTCAGATATAATCTGGGCAATAAGATGAATTATATAGGTTCTAAAAATAGATTAACCGATTTCATAAAATCCAACGTAAAGGCTGTCGTTCCGGGAGATCTTTCAGCAAAGATATTTTGTGATCTTTTTGCGGGAACCGGAATTATTGGGCGAAGTTTTAAGCCGGATGTAAAAACTGTTATCGCAAATGATATCGAATTCTACAGCTATGTGCTGTTGCAAAATTATATTGGAAACCATCAACAGCTGGATTATCAGCAATATTTGGATGAGCTGAATAATCTTCAGGGCAAGAAAGGGTTTATCTATGAGTTTTATTCTGAAGGGGGGAAAGAAAATAGGCTCTATTTTTCTTCTGAAAACGGGCAGAAAATAGATGCGGCGAGGATTCAGCTGGAAACCTGGAGGGAGAATGGGATCATCATTATGAATCTCTATTACTTTTTGTTAGCCTCAATTATTGAGAGTGCAGATAAAGTTGCTAATACAGCATCGGTCTACGGGGCTTTCCTGAAAAATTTAAAAGCATCAGCAAAAAAGGAACTTGAAATCCAGCCCGCCAGTTTTGATATTACGCAAAATCCCCACGAGGTTCATAGGGAAGATGCGAATAGCCTGATCTCAAAAATTGAAGGCGATATCCTGTACCTTGATCCGCCATACAATGCCCGGCAGTACGGAGCGAATTACCATCTACTTAATACTATTGCAAAATATGATACCTTTGTACCTCAGGGAAAAACGGGACTGAGAGACTACTACCGCTCGTCTTACTGCAAGACAGGAGAAGTCAGGGAAAGTTTTGAAGCTCTCCTGCGAGAGGCAAAGTTTCAGTACATTTTTCTCAGTTATAATAATGAGGGTTTAATGCTTAAGCAGAGGAGATAAGGAAACTGATGGAGCAATTTGGAAAATACGATCTGGCCACTACAGAGTACCAAAGATTTAAAGCCGATAAAACAGAGAGCCGAAATCACACTGCGACTGCCACCACCGAATATTTACACATTTTAGAAAAAAATCAATAAGCATGTTTTCAGATAAAGCCAATCAAATATTTCAGGAAGTAATTGAAAAATACCACGAATTAGATACTGTAGATCAGCCTTTTCATAATCCGTATGACCGGGATTCGCAGTTGCTGGAGCACCTGTTGTACCGCAAATGCTGGATTGATACTGTGCAGTGGCATTATGAAGATATCATTCGTGATCCTAATATTGATCCCGCAGCTGCGCTGAAACTGAAAAGACAAATTGATGCTTCCAATCAGGACAGGACAGATACTGTAGAATACATTGACAGTTATTTTCTGGAAAAATATAAAGATGTAACTCCTAAAGAAGATGCTACTATAAATACTGAAAGCCCGGCCTGGGGAGTAGACTGATTGTCAATACTGGCACTTAAGATTTTCCATATGAATGAGGAAGCCAATAGAACTGACGCGACTCAGGAACACCAGATGAAATGCCAGGCAAAGCTGGACGTACTGCTGGAGCAAAGAGTTGATCTTTCCACCGCTATTAATCAGCTTCTGGAGGATATATCAATTGGAGATAAATATATGAAGGTGTACAGGCAAATGAAGATGTACAATGATGATGAACTCAACCCTGTTCTAAGAAGCAAGCAGTAATTAAGATTTGAAATGGATGCTTAGGTTCTTCTAAATTAAAAACGCAATTTGACCGGGAAGCTGGTGGAAAAAAACATTTCCGGCATATTCTGGTCATACGCCTTTCGGCTATGGGAGATGTGGCCATGCTGGTGCCTGTGCTGCGGGTAGTGACTTCTACTTATCCGGCTATTAAAATTACCGTATTAACCAGGAAATTTTTTTCCCCGCTTTTTAAAGATATTCAAAATGTGCAGGTTTACCCTGCCGATGTCAAAGGCCTTCATGCGGGAGTAATGGGTCTGAGCAGGCTCGGGAGAGAACTACGGGACATTGGAGTGGACGCGGTTGCAGACATGCACGATGTATTAAGGAGTAACGTGCTGAAAACAATTTTTTGCTTCTATGGAATTCCGGTAAAGCAACTCGATAAAGGGAGAAAAGAGAAGAAAGAACTAACAACAGCCCATAATAAAGTTTTTAAACAACTTAAGACGACTCACCAACGATATGCCGATGTTTTCAGACAATTAGGATATCCCATTGATCTCAAGAACCACAAATTTCCACCAAAGCAGAAATTATCACCGGGTGTTCTTACCCTTACAGGTAATGCTCCTCATAAATGGATAGGAGTGGCACCTTTTGCGAAACACGATTCTAAAGTCTATCCTGCCGATCTACTGGAAGAGGTCCTTAAAGAACTGAACAGGGAAGCAAAAACTAAAATATTTCTCTTTGGAGGAGGTAAGGCAGAAGAAGAAAAACTGGAGCTGTACGCAACCAAATTTGAAAATGTTGTCTCTGTTGCAGGAAAGCTAAAGTTTGAGGAGGAGCTGGAACTCATCTCCAATCTGGATGTTATGCTTTCCATGGATAGTGGGAATGCTCATCTTGCCGCGATGTATGGTGTCCCAGTAATAACAATATGGGGTGTTACCCATCCCTTTGCCGGATTTAAACCTTTCAATCAGCCAATAGAGAATTGCCTTTTGCCGGACCTTCATAAATATCCTGCCATTCCCACTTCTATTTATGGAAATAAATTTCCTGAAGGTTACGAAGATGTGATGCGTACAATCCCGCCCGGGAGAGTTGTGAATAGGATTAAAGTGATTTTAGCCGCAAAGGATTAGGGAATAACCTGTTTTTCGATTATCTCAGCCTACTGTGACTAGACAGGCTGATTTCCGTTTTTATAACAAGTAAATCTGCGTCTATTTTTCCTAAAATTAGCCTTAAAATAAACCATGGAAATTTTTACGCACCAGATTTTCTATGTAGCACATTACGCCGCTCCTACGGAGCTTCAAATCATCGGCGTCATAATTTCTATAAATATGCCGCCTCTCTGAGGCTGAGTAAGAAATGAAGTTCAGAAAAGAATTATTTCAGCTCCGTAGGAGCGGAATATTATAGGAAAAATGTAACCTACCAAATAATGAGCCCCGTAGGAGCGGGATGTCTTCCGCAGCTATAGAGAAGATTTCTTTAGTAAATCCATTTCAATATCAGATTGTCCTCAATAGAACAAGGACTTTTTGATGCTTTTAGAAATCCTATCAATCCCAATATTCTTCTTTGCAAAAAGCCTATACGTCGTCGTAGTTTACTCTTAACGTAGGGGTTGTAGCCTGTGCCTGGCAGGTAAGAATGAGACCCTCTTCAATTTCACTATCGGTTAAAACCTGGTTTTTTCGCATTGTGGCTTTTCCTTCTTCAATTCTTGCGACACAGCTGCTGCAAATACCACCCTGGCAGGAATACGGTACATCAAGATCATTTTCTAGTGCTGTTTCCAATACCGTTTCTTCACTATCCATGGTAAATGTGCTTTCTTCATCATCTACAATAATAGTGAGTTGTACTCCTCCTTTAATCTCAGTTTCTACAGGTCCTGAATCTTCAGTGGTGAAAAGTTCAAACAGGATGTTTTCTGCTGCAACTCCATTCTGCTGAAGAATACTTTTAACCGTGTTGATCATTTCTTCAGGACCGCACAAATAAAACTTATCTATAGTAGATTCCTTAAACTTGTTCTTGAGAACATAATTAACCGTGCTGGTTTCAATCCTTCCGAAGTGGGCATTTTCTTCCCTGCTACGGCTGTATACGAATTCTATAAATAGTCTCTCTGAATATTTACTCTGAAGCTGAAGAAGTTCTTTAAA
Source organism: Antarcticibacterium sp. 1MA-6-2 (assembly GCF_021535135.1). NCBI lineage: Bacteria > Pseudomonadati > Bacteroidota > Flavobacteriia > Flavobacteriales > Flavobacteriaceae > Antarcticibacterium > Antarcticibacterium sp. 1MA-6-2. Next base: position 2,989,867 of record NZ_CP091036.1, read on the forward strand.
AAAGATGGTGTTTTCTACTGTTTTGTTTCCATAGACCAGGATGAAATTACTTTCCGGTTCTTCAGTTAAAACAGTTTTTAATATTGAAAGCACAGGGGTAATACCACTTCCAGCAGCAAAAGCAGCATAAGTTTTGCCTCCTTTTCCCGGTTCAAAAATAAATTTACCCTCCGGAGGATGCACTTCCAAAGTATCTCCGGCTTTAAGTACATTATTTGCAACAACAGAAAAAGTTCCGCCTTCTACTTCTTTAACAGTTACTTTAAATTCACCAGATCCCGGAGAGGAGCAAAGGGAGTAGGCTCTTCTAATTTCCTCACCTTTTACGTTGGTTTTAATAGTGATATATTGGCCCGCTTTGTAGTTGAAGGTATCCTGTAGGTTTTCAGGAATTTCAAAAGATAAACTTACAGCTTCCGGTGTCTCCCGAATAACTTCTTTTATCTTTAAAGCATAAAATTGACTCATGTTCTAAAATTTAGGCACAAAAATACAAAGTCTCCGCTTTTTAGAATGTAACAAATTGGTAAATTTCAACACTCGTTAATAAAGACAGAGGTATGATCAAGCGTTTTATTTCGCTGGAGTGGAAGTCATTTTTTAGATCGGCCAGTGTAGGAAAAAGCATCGGACTAAAAATTTTGATGGCATTACTGGCGGTGTACTTCGCTACTATCTTTCTTTTGGCGGGAATTGGACTTTACCCTTTTTTAAAGAATTATTTCCCCAATGAGGATCCTTTACTGGTCGCTAACAGGTTTGTTCTCGTATGGCTATGCCTTGAGCTTTCCCTAAGGTTTTTTCTGCAGACCTTACTGTTCTGGATGTGAAGCCGCTGCTTATTTTGCCTGTACGAAAAAGAAAAATTGTCAATTTTGTTTTGCTGAAGTCTCTTTTTTCCTTCTTCAATTTTCTGCCGCTTTTAATAATTCTTCCCTTCGGAATATTTAATATTTATAAGAGCGATTATTCAACAGAATTAATAGTCGTTTGGATGATAGCAATGCTGGGGCTGACGTTATCAATTAACTACGCTAATTTCATTATCAAAAAACAATTTACTGAAAATTTAAAGGCATTAATTCCCGTAGTTACTGTAGTAATAGTAATGGCTCTACTGGATTATCTGCAGATCTTTGGAATTACATCCTGGTTTGGAAATTTACTTAATCTTATTTTTATATATCCCTATTTGGCTTTAGTTCCTCTGGCTATTCTTATATCACTATTCTATTGGAACAGAAAAAATCTGGAAACCAGGTTCTATCTGGATGGAACCCTCCAGGAACGTTCAAGAGGCGTAGATACTAATGAATTTTTATGGACCAGAAAATTTGGTGATTTGGCTCCTTACCTGCAGCAGGATCTAAAAATGCTTTGGAGGAATAAACGTCCAAAGGCGACACTTTATTTATCCTTGCTCTTTTTAGGATATGGTCTAATTTTCTATCCCAATGAAGCCTACCACGATACACCTAAGCATTCCTGATATTTGTAGGAATTTTTATTTCGGGAGTTTTTATGATCAACTTCGGCCAGTTCATTCCTGCCTGGGACGCATCTCATTATCCTATGATCATCTCCCAAAATATTCCGCTTAATAAATATTTAACTGCTAAAGCCTCTCTTATCACCTTTAGCATAATCGCACTTACAATACTGGCAACTCCTTATATTTACTTTGGATGGCGCATATTTGTAATTAATCTGGTTTGTGCAGTTTATAATATTGGAGTTAATATTCCTATACTTTTATATGCTTAGGCTCTTTTAACAGAAAACGTATAGATTTGGATAGAAGTCCCTTTATGAATTACCAGGGAATGGGAGCTATACAGTGGCTGGTGGCATTACCGCTTATAGTTATCCCTGTCCTCCTTTTCTGGCTCTTTAATAGATTTATATCCTATGAAAGTGGGGTGGCATTTTTATTTATGTTAGGACTTCTGGGATTAATTTTTCGTAGCCACATTATAAATTTTATTGCACAGGTTTACAAGAGGAACAAATATGTAATGATTCAAGGATTTAAAGAAAAAGGAGAATAAAATTGATTGTACAAAAATGATTACGGCTACTAATTTATCAAAGGCTTATAGTGGAGCAAAAGTTCTTAATATAGAACATCTTGATATTCCTGAAGGCCAGAGTTTTGGTTTGGTGGGAAATAATGGAGCAGGAAAAACAACTTTTTTTAGCCTTTTGCTGGACCTTATCCAACCCACCACCGGAAGCATTTTCAACAATGAAATTACCGTAAACCAAAGTGAGGAGTGGAAAACCTTCACCTCCTCCTTTATCGATGAAAGTTTTTTAATAGGGTATCTTACTCCCGAAGAATACTTTTATTTCATTGGAGAAATAAGAAAGGAGAATAAAGCCGATGTGGACGCTCTCCTTAGTACTTTTGAAGATTTCTTTAACGGTGAGATCATTGGTCGGAAAAAATATCTCAGGGACCTGTCAAAGGGAAATCAGAAAAAAGTAGGAATAGTTGCTGCTCTCATAGGTAATCCAAAAGTTGTAATTCTGGACGAGCCATTTGCAAACCTTGATCCTACCACACAAATAAGATTAAAAAAAATAATTAAAGACATGGCGGCTGCAAAAGACACAACTTTTCTAATCTCCAGCCATGACCTTATTCACGTTACTGAAGTCTGTGAGCGTATAGTGGTGCTTAATAAAGGGGAAGTGGTAAAAGATATTATTACTTCTGAAGCTACACTTAAAGAACTGGAGACTTACTTTTCAGGGGAAACGCAGATGGAGGTTTAATCTTCTCTCTTGTCTAATACGGTAGAAAATCAAAAAGAAATGTACTTTAGCATACTAAATCAGCCGTATCAGAGTTATTTATTTTATCCGGAACTTATTGATTTTGAATAAAAATACCATTGGGATCTCCTGCATTCTTTTGTTGATAATCTTTTCGGGTTGTTCCCGAAAGAAAGATAAATTCGTCAACAGGAGCTGGCACGCAGTTACTACCGAATACAATACCCTCTACAATGGAGGACTTGCCCTGCAGCAGGGAAAAGAGCAAATCGCACAGACTTACCTGGATAATTTCTGGCAATTGCTACCTGTTGAGAGGATGCAGATTTCTGAAGAAATCCGTTTACCGGGTGCTGAAACAAATGAATTTTTTAAAGTTGCTGAAGAGAAAGCCACCAAAGCAATCCAGAGACATTCCATGCTTAAAGAAGGACGCGAAAAGAATCCTCAAATTGATGAGGCTTACCTCCTCCTGGGAAAAGCAAGGTATTATGATCAGCGTTTTATTCCGGCACTGGAAGCTTTTAATTACATCCTCCATAAATATCCTGCAAGCAACACGATCAATCACGCTCAAATCTGGCGCGAGAAGACTCATATGAGGCTGGAAAATGATCAATTGGCGATCAAAAACCTGAAAAAACTGATTAAGAACGGAGAAATGGATCGGAAGGATGTGGCTGATGCCAATGCCATCCTTGCCCAGGCTTATATAAACATCGGTTCTCTTGATAGTGCGGTGGCACCTATTAAAACTGCTGCTGTTACTACAAAAGATGAAGACGAAAAAGGCAGGTATTTTTATATCCAGGGGCAGTTATACAATTACCTCCAAAAGCGGGACAGTGCAAATATGGCCTTTGACAAGGTTATTGAACTAAACCGTAAAACTCCCAGAGAATATTTGATTAACGCCCGCCTTGCCAAAGTTAGAAACTTCAATTTTTCTGAAGGTGATCCAAAGCTGTTAGAAGATTATTTGCTGGAATTGGCTGAAGACAGGGAAAACAGGCCGTTTCTGGACAAGATCTATTTTCAGCTCGCGGAATACTACAGCCACGTTGATTCTACTGCACTGGCAATAGATTTTTATAACGTCTCTCAGAATTCCTTCAGGAGATAATTTCCTGCAATCGGTGAATTACGAGACCCTCGGGAACATCTACTTTGACAATGCTGAATATCGGGTTGCTTAAGTGCTTACTATGATAGCACCCTCACTAAAATACCCAATACTACCCGGGATTATTTTGTGATTAGGCGAAAAAGAGATAACCTCCAGGAAGTTATTATGTATGAAGAGATCGTTGAGAAGAACGATAGTATTCTAAGATTAGTGGAAATGACTGAACCTGAAAGACTCGAATATTTCACCGAATATACCAATGGGCTTAGAGAAGTAGCCATAGAAGAGGCGAAACTGGGTGCAATGGCAGAACCTGTTGCGGAAATGCCAATTGCTCGACGACCAGCTGGCCCTCCCAGACTGGGGAATGCAGGTGCTCCGCCCGCTCTTGGCGCTCCTGTAAGCAACACCTTTTACTTTTACAACCCCGCAAGAGTAGCTACGGGAATGAGAGAATTTCTGGCTATTTGGGGGCCAAGGGAACTTCAGGATAACTGGAGGATAGAATCGGGCAATATAGCTCGTGGAGTAGAAGGGGGAATTGATGAGGTTTCAGAATTAATTATTGCCAATAACCCTCAGTTTAATCCGCAAACTTATCTGGAAAGAATTCCGCAGGATAAAAGAGTTGTTGACAGCCTTCAGGCACAACGAAACAATTCCTACTATAGGCTTGGACTTATCTACAAAGAAAAATTTAAAGAAAACAGGCTGGCTGCAGAAAGGCTGGAAGGACTTTTAGATTATACTTCCGAAGAAAGACTTGTTTTGCTTAGCTTCATACTACCTCTATCAAATTTATACTGAAGAAGAGGATTTGGCCGAAGCTGAAAAGTATAAAAGTTATGTCCTTAAAAATCACCCTGACTCCCGTTATGCCGCCGGAATAATAAATCCCGGAAAGGCTATTGACATGGAAGACACCGCTGAAAATAGCTACAAAAGATTATATGCACTATTTGAAGCAGGTGAATTTGAACAGGTATTACAGCTGGGGAAAAATTTCGCGGAGCAGTTTAATGATGACGATTTACTTCCAAAAATAGAATTGCTCACAGCTACTGCTACAGGGAGGTTGTATGGCTTTGAAGCTTATAAGAAGCAGCTTAATGAAGTTGCTCTCAATTATCCTCAAACAGAAGAGGGTAAAAAGGCTCAGGACTTATTGACAACCGCTTTACCACGCCTTGAAAGTGATAAATTTAATTTTAGTGGAAAGCCTGCCAGTGTAAAACTTTTATATTCCTTTCCGGCTTCTCAAAAGGATGTGGCTCTTCAGCTTAAGCAAAAAATTGATTCAGCAATAACCTCCCTTAACTACAAAAATTACAGTACTTCCCTAGATGTTTATAATATAGATACTACTTTTGTGGCTGTTCATGGATTAGAGAATCCTGAACGCGCAGGAGGTTTTGCAGAACTGCTTCAGGTAAATAAATCTTACGAAATTGAGAAGGAACCTGTAGTTATTTCTACGGAAAATTATCGGGTGCTTCAGCTGCACAAAAATTTTCAGGCCTACCTGGAACAACAAAATAATCCTTAAAACCAACTACGGATGTTTAACAACCCTACAAAGCCAAAATCGTCTTCAGAAACAAGCAAGGAACAAAACAGGATTTCTGCGGGAACTGTGATTACTTATGATATTGTAGCCAAAGGCGGTTTTCGGGTAGAAGGAACAATTAGAGGTAATGTAACTACTGCAGGAAAAGTTGTAATTAGCAAAGGCGGACTAATTGACGGCACTTTGATTTGCCAAAATGCCGATTTTGAAGGAAAATTTTCAGGAAAGCTAACCGTGCAGGAAACTCTTACCCTTAGATCTGCCGCTGTTATTGAAGGAGAAGTTACTGCGGGTAAACTGGCCATAGAACCGGGAGCTACGTTTAACGCTACCTGTGAAATGAAAGGAAATTTGAAAACTCTTCCTAAAGATGGCTCAAAACAAAAAGAACGCTCCGCCTGATAAGTACCTGGAGTTCGTCAACATTGCGATCCAAATGGGCATTATTATAGCTGCCGGAGTTTTTATCGGCATTTGGCTGGACAAAAAATATCCTAATGAATACTCGGGCTTTACGATAGGAATATCTCTTCTAGGAGTGTTTATTGCACTTTATCAGGTAATTAGAAAAGTAACACAAATGAGTAAAGACGATTAAAATAAATAGATGAAGCAGCAATTCCTAAGGTTCGTTGTCAAATTAATTCCTTTAACTCTTGTTCTCTTCCTCATCCAGTATGTTTTAATAAATTATTTTCTAAAGGAAACCAGTCTCTACTATTCGACTTATTCTATTTATCTCTTCCATTTTTTTTCAACTTTAATTATTTATGGATTATTGATCCTGGTTCATCATCATTTTAAGGATAAGACAGGTTTTGCTTTTATGGGAGCAGGCCTTATTAAAATGTTTGCTGCCATTGTTTTTCTGCTGCCAATGTTACTTAACAATACTAGTAGCGCCTTTTTCAATCTTCTCACTTTTTTCATTCCTTATTTCCTTTACCTGGTCTTTGAAACTTTTTATGCCGTAAAACTCATAAATTCTTAATAACTGTTTGTCTTTCAATAAGCTTCATAAAAAGGGGAAATGAGGCAAAAAAAATAATTCGGGGCTTTTAGATAAAAATTAAAAGCATACCTTTGCACCGAAATTTTGAGCCCACAATTATAAGTTTAACAGGACTATGACAGCACAAAAATCTTTTAAGATTATAGTGATATTTGCACTGGCGATGCTTCCTTTTTTATCTTTTTCTCAGGAAGAAGGCAGTGCCGTAAAGGAAACTGCAGAAGCATTTAATGCCACAGATATGATCATGCATCACATTGGTGACGCTCACGAGTGGCACTTTTTTGGTGAAGGTGATCACTCCTATACTTTACCTCTTCCTGTTATTCTTTTTACGGATAATGGTTTGGTGACATTCATGTCAAGTGAATTTCATCACGATACTGAAGGTGAGCACATCGTAGAAAAGGACGGAATGAGTTTTGTGAATTACCACGAAAAGATCTACCAACTTGAAGATGGCGCGACAGAAGTTCGGTTTGATGAAGAACACCATCCTGTTAATGCTACTACTCCCTGGGATTTTTCAATAACCAAGAATGTTGCTGCTATGTTTATAACAGTAATATTGATGCTGTTTTTATTCTTTAAACTTGCAAATTACCATAGAAAAAACTCGCAGGCTCCTAAAGGAATGAATAATATTCTTGAAACATTGGTGTTGTTTGTAAGAGATGATATTGCAATTCCACAAATAGGTGAGAAAAAATATATGAAGTTTATGCCATTCCTCTTAACGGTATTTTTCTTCATCTGGATCACGAATTTATTGGGTCTTTTACCAGGAGCTGCTAACGTTACAGGTAATATTGCGGTAACTGTTTCCTTAGGTCTTTTTACTTTGGCGTTGATCCTTATTAACGGAAACAAAGATTTTTGGAAACACACCTTCTGGATGCCTGGAATTCCAACTTTTGTAAAACCTATTCTTGCAATAGTTGAGGTGATGGGCTTATTTATAAAACCTATTGCACTTATGATACGTTTGTTCGCTAACATAACTGCAGGACATATTATCATCTTAAGTTTACTCGCATTAATATTTATACTGGAAAGCGCCGGGGTAGCAGGTATTTCTGTTCCGTTTGCACTTTTCATTACAGTATTGGAATTGCTGGTTGCATTCCTACAAGCGTTTATTTTTACAATGCTGTCTGCCCTGTTTATAGGGATGGCGGTTGAGGAACATGAACATCATTAATTTTAATTTTTAATTTAATTACTATGGAGTATTTACACATTGGACTTGCAGCATTAGGAGCTGGTCTTGCAGTTATTGGAGCTGCTATTGGAGTTGGTAGAATCGGTGGATCTGCAATGGATGCTATCGCACGCCAGCCAGAGGCTTCTGGAAAAATCCAGACTGCAATGATTATTGCTGCGGCTCTTGTAGAGGGTGTTGCCCTTTTTGGAGTTGTTGCTGCATTACTTGGGGTACTTACTGTACCTGCTTAGTCCTAAGAAGTTAAACCTGTTCGTAACGGTTGGTTGCGAACAGGTTTTAATTAAAGTTATTGATTAAAACCTTTATATATAAATACTATGGATTTAATAACTCCTGAAATTGGCTTGTTTTTTTGGCAGACCATCGTTTTCCTGGTCTTAATCTTCTTAATGGCAAAGTTTGCCTGGAAACCAATTCTTGGTGCTGTAAAAAAGAGAGAGGATTCGATTAATAATGCATTGACTTCAGCTGAAGAAGCCAGAAGAGAAATGCAGAATCTACAGGCTGATAACGAAAAGTTGTTACAGGAAGCCCGCGTAGAACGTGATTCTATTTTAAAAGAAGCACGCCAGATAAAGGAAAAAGTAATTGCCGATGCTTCTGCTGAAGCTCAGAAGAAAGCCAATGAAATAGTTGCACAGGCACAGGTTACGATCCAGAATGAGAAAAATGCTGCTATGGCTGAAATTAAAAATCAGGTAGCTTCTTTGTCTCTTCAAATTGCAGAAAAAGTAGTTCGTGGTGAATTATCCAACAAGGACAGGCAGGAAAAGCTTGTAGAGGAAATGTTGGAAGATGTTACTTTAAACTAAGAATATGATAGGAACCAGGGCGGCACAGAGATATGCCAGGGCAATTTTAGATCTTGCAAAAGAACAAAAGGTGTCTCAGTTGGTGGTTAAAGATATGGAGACTATCTCCAAAACGGTTACATCCAGTAATGAACTACAGGATGTGCTTGCAAGCCCGGCTGTGAAAAATCAGCTAAAAAAGAATGCTCTTAGGGAAATTTTTAAGGACGCCTCATGCTGTAACTTTGGGTGCATTTGATCTTTTGTTAGAGAATAATAGAATTTATCTTCTTAAATATGTAGCTCAACAATATATTCAGCTATATAACGAAGAAAATAATATTCAGCTGGCCACAGTAACGACTGCTATTCCATTAGATACGGTTATTGAGGCTAAGATTCAGAAGAAGATCCAGGAGTTAACTTACAATAGTGCAAAGATCACTAATGTAGTAGACCCTGATATAATTGGAGGTTTCATCCTTAGGATCGGAGATCTTCAGTACAATGCCAGTGTTGCACGCAGCCTGAAGAATTTAAAACGAGAGTTAAAAAACGATACATACATTTCAAAATTAAATTAAAACGGGTGTGCTGTTAAGCATACCATTTTATTCTAAATATTATGGCCGAAGTAAATCCTGCTGAAGTTTCAGCAATATTAAAAAGACAACTTTCAGGTTTTGAAGCAAAAGCTTCTCTTGATGAGGTAGGAACTGTTCTTACTGTAGGGGATGGTATTGCCCGTATCTACGGATTGGGAAATGCACAGTACGGTGAACTTATTGAATTTGAAAGCGGAATTGAAGGAATCGTTCTAAACCTTGAAGAAGATAATGTTGGGGTAGTAATTCTTGGAGCTTTTAAAGAAATAAAAGAAGGATCTACTGCTAAAAGAACTGAGCGTATCGCTTCTATTAGAGTAGGAGAGGGTATAACAGGAAGGGTTATTGATACTCTTGGAACTCCTATTGATGGAAAAGGTCCTATTGAAGGCGAAACTTTTGAAATGCCTTTGGATAGAAAAGCACCCGGAGTAATTTACAGAGAACCTGTAACTGAGCCATTACAAACCGGAATTAAGGCTATTGACGCAATGGTGCCCGTAGGTAGAGGTCAAAGAGAACTTGTAATTGGTGACCGTCAAACAGGTAAAACAGCTGTTTGTATTGACACCATCCTAAACCAGAAAGAATTTTATGATGCAGGGGAACCTGTATTTTGTATATATGTTGCAATTGGGCAAAAAGCCTCTACTGTTGCTGTATCGCAAAGGTACTTGAAGACAGGGGTGCTCTTGCCTATACTACAATAGTTGCTGCAAACGCATCAGATCCTGCTCCTATGCAGGTATATGCACCGTTCGCGGGAGCTGCAATTGGTGAATATTTTAGAGACACTAGTCGTCCTGCATTAATTGTTTATGATGATTTGTCTAAACAAGCTGTTGCTTACCGTGAGGTGTCTTTGTTATTACGTCGCCCACCGGGACGTGAAGCATATCCTGGTGACGTTTTCTTCCTTCACTCAAGATTACTTGAGCGTGCTGCGAAGATCATTAACGATGACAAGATTGCAAGCGAAATGAACGATCTTCCGGATTCTATTAAGCACCTCGTAAAAGGTGGCGGATCTTTAACAGCTCTTCCGCTTATTGAAACTCAGGCTTGAGTGACGTTTCTGCATATATCCCGACAAACGTAATTTCGATTACAGACGGACAGATATTCCTTACTTCCGATTTATTTAACTCCGGGGTACGTCCTGCAATTAATGTAGGTATTTCTGTATCGCGTGTGGGTGGTAACGCTCAGATTAAATCAATGAAGAAAGTAGCGGGAACGTTAAAACTTGACCAGGCGCAATACCGCGAGCTTGAAGCTTTTGCTAAATTTGGATCTGACCTTGATGCTGCTACACTAAGTGTTATTGAAAAAGGTAAGAGAAACGTGGAGATCTTAAAGCAGGCTGAGAATGACCCTTACCCTGTAGAAGATCAAATCGCTATCATTTTTGCAGGATCTAAAAATCTTTTGAGAGCTGTTCCCGTGGACAGAATAAAAGAATTTGAAAGAGAATATCTGGAATTCCTTAATATGAAGCACCGTGATACGTTAGATGGTCTTAAGGCCGGAAAACTGACTGACGAGATTACAGATACGTTAACCAACGTAGCTAAGGAACTTTCAGCGAAGTATAAGAAGTAGTATTGAGTATAGAGAATTGAGTATTAAGTAACTCTTTTTCTGTTTCAAAAATCGAATTTTAAGTATTGAGAATTAGATCTAACGTCTAATATCTCAATACTCAATACTAATAAAAAATGGCAAACTTAAAAGACTTACGCAGCAGGATTACCTCCGTTTCTTCAACGATGCAGATCACCAGTGCCATGAAAATGGTTTCTGCTGCGAAATTGAGCAGAGCGCAGGATGCTATTACTGCAATGCGTCCTTATTCTGAAAAATTGACGGAATTGCTGCAGAATCTTAGCGCGACTCTGGAAGGTGACGCCGGAAGTAAATATTCAGAAAAAAGAGAGGTAAACAATGTTCTTATTGTGGCTATTTCTTCTAACCGTGGATTGGCAGGTGCTTTCAATACCAACATAGTTAAAGGTGTAAGGCAAATGATCGCCAATCAATATGCTTAAAAATGTGGAGGTATTAACCCTTGGGAAAAAGGCAAATGACGTTCTGAAAAAGGAGTATAAAATTTCTGAGAACAACACTGCCATTTATGATAATCTGGATTATGACCACGTTTCGGAAATAGCGGAAGCTTTAATGAAAATGTTCGTAGAGGAAAAATATGATGAAATAAGGATTATCTACAATCAGTTTAAAAATGCAGCGACGCAAATTGTTACTACCGAACAGTTCTTGCCAATTGAGCAATTTGAAGCTGATGAAAATGTTACTTTAGAATATATCTACGAACCTTCAAAAGAGGAAATTGTAAAGGACCTTATACCAAAATCATTGAAAATGCAGCTGTTCAAAGCAATGAGTGATTCTCTTGCTGCGGAACACGGGGCACGTATGACTGCGATGCACAAGGCTACTGATAATGCTACTGAATTGAGAAATTCTCTAAAGTTATCTTACAACAAAGCAAGGCAGGCATCTATCACAAACGAAATTCTGGAAATCGTTGGTGGTGCTGAAGCTTTAAATAATTAACGGGAATTATATTCCCCTCATATAATTGAAGACCCTGCTTTAAAGAGCAGGGTTTTTATTTGGCAGGCTATTTGGTTTAAAGGAACCAAATAAGAATGTTTCAAATGAAAAAATACTACTATACTTTCGGATTTGTTTTTGCTGCTCTACTCATAATCCTATTGTGCAGGATATAAAGGATTTGAAAAAGATGCTCCCGCCGAGTTTCAACCTGCTTATTATACTGAAGACGCAGCCTCCCTGCAGTTGTTTATTCCCATGAGCGTAGTTCCCACAAAGGACGTTACTTTCAATAGCGTTTACTTTAGAGGAAGAAAAGCAGGCCTTCAGGAGGATCCTAATCGGCCGGGATCCTATATGGCCAATTTCGACAAAGGAAAAGCTGATTATGTAATGCATTCAGATCCTAAAAAAGAATACGGCAACAAAATGCACGAAGCTGTAGAAAAGATCCCATTTGAACTGGAGAAAGATGAGGCAGTAATAGTCTTTTCTGAAGGAGGAAAAGAAAAGTTTTACAAGCTCCTGGGGATAAAGGATCGTTCACCTCAATAAAAGATAAAAAGCAGGACAGTTTTAGTTTAGTTTGTTTAGAAATTAGGATATTTATCCCCTAAACCAAAACTCCCTCTTTGAGTACCTTAAAACGGTTTTTCCAGGATACCATTATTTACGGTTTTGCAACGGTCTTGCCGCGGCTCATGAATTTCATCCTGGTGCCATTGCATACGGAATATTTAGGTCCCGCAGGATATTCTATTAATACTACATTCTACGTTTGGGCTACTTTTTTTAATGTGGTACTTACATTTGGAATGGAAACTGCCTTCTTCAGGTTTTTCAGTCATTCTGAAGAAAAATCTAAAGTTTTTTCAACCTCATTTATTACCCTTACCATTACCACTGTCATTTTTTTCTTTCTGGTTTTTATTTTCAGGGAGAACATTACGGCACTGGTAGACCTGGAGCCTGTTTATTTTAATTATCTATTGGGAATTCTTGCCCTGGATACACTTGTTGTAATACCCTTTGCATACTTAAGGGCTACTAATCGACCAGTAAAATTTGCTATAGTTAAAGTACTCAACATTGCGGTTGTAGTAATACTCAATTTCTATTTTTTCTGGTTTGTCACAGAATATCCTCAGTTATCACCAGATCTTATTCTTGCTAATTATTCTCAGGAGGATAAGGTGGGATATATTTTCATAGCCAATCTTGTTGCAAGCTTAATCACTTTTTTGATTCTGCTTCCTTATTTCTTCAGAACTAAAATTGATTTCAGCATAATTATTTTAAAACAAATGTGGAAGTACGGCTGGCTTATTATGGTTGCTGGTCTGGCCTTCTTTGTAAATGAGAACCTGGATAAGTTGCTGATTAAAGAAATGATTTCTGATGAAGTAATGGGAGCATACGCGGGATGTTATAAATTGGCGGTGTTTATGATTATCTTTATACAGGCATTTCGAATGGGTGCAGAGCCTTTCTTCTTTAACCATTCCAAAAATGAAAACGCAAGGGAAACTTATGCTGTAATTCTCCAATATTTCGTGGTATTGGGAAGTTTAATTTTAGTGATCCTAGTAGTTTATATTGATTTCTTTAAAAGATTATTGATAAGAGATGAAGAATACTGGATTACCATTGCAATTGTTCCTGTTATTCTGCTTGCAAACCTGTTTTTGGGAATTTATCACAACCTTTCAGTTTGGTATAAGCTTACAGACAAGACAAGAATAGGAATGTATATTTCTATCGTGGGTGCTGTAATAACTATTCTTTTAAATATATTTTTAATACTGTAATAGGCTTTATGGCGGCAGCCTGGGCAACTTTGGCCGCGTATGGAAGTATGATGTTAATTTCCTATTTTTTGGGAAAAAAATATTATCCCGTACCTTACAATATAAAAAAAATAGGGCTGTATCTTTTAACCTCAATCGCTATTTCCTTTATTTCATTTATTTTCTTCCGTGAAGACTATATAGCAGGAACAGCTTTTGTAGTTTTGTTCCTCGCAGGGATCATCATAATTGAAAAAAAGGATCTAAAGAAAATGTTGACCTAAAACGTGGAAAATGAAGAATAACGCGATTCAGATTAAGGTGGTACTTAAGAATTCCAAACCTCCTATTTGGAGAAGGATCCTGGTTAATAGCTCCATTACATTTGAAGAACTTCATTATACCATTCAAATTGCAATGGGTTGGGGAATTTTCCATTTATACGAATTTGCTGTAGATGATTACAGGATTGGGGTAGTGAATGACGAAATGGAAGACTATGGCTTTGGAAGTTCAGATATAATTGATTCAGCTGATATAATTCTGGAGGAAGTGTTGGCAAAGGACTATAAAAAGATCGTTTACGAGTATGATTTTGGTGACGGATGGGTTCATAACCTGGAAATTGAAAAGATCTTGCCTTTAGATGAAAAATCCTATTATCCCGTTTGTCTTACCGGAAGCAGAAATTGCCCTCCCGAAGATTGTGGTGGAATTCCCGGTTTTTATAACCTGTTGGAGATAATTGATAACAAATGGCATCCCGAATATGAGGAGATGATGGAGTGGCTTGGAGGTTCTTATGATCCATCGGAATTTGATCTGGAAGAAACCAATCTTTTCCTAACAGAGATCAAGGAAATCATGGATGAAGATGAGGATGAATATGAAGAGGAAGACGAGGACGAAGAAGATGAAATTTAAAAATATGAGAATAAAAGTTATTAATCAATCTGCTCACAAATTACCCCATTACGAAACGATAGCTTCGGCAGGAATGGACATTAGGGCCAATATTTCAGAGCCTGTTACGTTAAAACCTTTGCAACGTTCATTAATAAAAACTGGATTGTTTATTGAACTCCCAGTGGGATATGAAGCGCAGGTGAGGCCAAGAAGCGGTCTTGCTTTAAAAAAAGGAATTACTGTTCTTAATACACCGGGAACTATTGATGCCGATTATCGCGGAGAAATAGGAGTTATTCTTGTTAATCTTTCCAATGAAGAATTTACGGTTGAAAATGGTGAGCGTATCGCTCAACTCATTATTGCCCAACACGAGCGGGCAGAGTGGGAGCAGGTTGAAGTGCTGGAGGAAACTAGCCGTGGCGCCGGAGGTTTCGGCAGTACAGGAACTGTCTAATTAATAATAACAAAAAAGGAAAAGCGGAGAGCTAAGTCGAAGTAAAAGACAATTTCTATAATCTGTAGTAGAGAATTGCTGCTCCCTCTAATTTAATATTCAATACAACAACAATGAAAATTATAGTACCTATGGCAGGACGCGGATCGCGACTGCGCCCTCATACTTTAACAGTACCTAAACCTTTAATTCCTATTGCCGGAAAACCTATAGTCCACCTAGGTTGGTAGAAGATATTGCTAAAGTCCTTGACGAAAAAATTGATGAAGTAGCATTTATTATTGGGGAAGACTTTGGAGTAAAAGTAGAAACTGATCTAAGGCATATTGCTGAAACTTTAGGAGCCAAAGCCAGTATTTATTACCAGGATAAACCTTTAGGAACAGGGCACGCTATTATGTGCGCCAAAGATTCGCTGGAAGGCCCTGCAGTTATTGCTTATGCCGATACACTTTTTAAGGCGGATTTTACGTTAGATAAAGAGGCTGATAGTGTTATCTGGGTAAAGCAGGTGGATAATCCTTCTGCTTATGGAGTGGTTAAACTTAATGAGAAGCGGGAAATCACAGACCTTGTTGAAAAGCCTCAGGAGTACGTATCAGATCTTGCGGTAATAGGGATCTATTATTTCAAAGATGTGGCAGTGCTAAAAGAGGAGCTTCAAAATGTTCTTAATCAAAATATTACAAGAGGAGGAGAATACCAGATCAATGATGGTATTGAAGCTTTGAGAAGGAATGGACACAGGTTTGTTCCGGGGAAAGTGGATGAATGGATGGACTGCGGAAACAAAAATGTTACTGTAGAAACCAATGGCAGAATGCTGAAATTTCTGCATCAGGATGGAGAACAGCTGATTGCAGAGAATGTAAAGATCAGGAATTCTGAAATTACCGAGCCTTGTTTTATAGGGGAAAACGTGGAGCTTATCAATGCCAAAATTGGTCCGAATGTTTCTATTGGTAACGGAACCCGGATTATAGATGCTTCAGTGAAAAACAGCCTCATTCAGGAATTTTCTGAAGTAAGAAATGCCAGGCTGGAAAATGCGATGATTGGAAATTTTGCTGTTTTTGATGGTAACTTTACCCAGATTAGTATTGGGGATTATTCTGTTTTGGAATAATTTCAGGACCGGAAGAGACGGCAGGAACCCGTTATATTATTAAAGATGAAGATGAAGGCGCTTATTTTTTCTTCCTGTTTGGCAGTGGCTTTTACCACTTCTACAGGTATGCTCGCGCAGGAAAATGGCCTTCCAATACAGGTGGTGCAGGGAAATGAAGACGACCTTGGAAATGTGACCGACGAATTTCAGGAAAATTTCTTTGAAGCTTTAAAGCAAAAAGCAATTGAGAACTACGAAAAGGCAATTGTAGCTCTGCAAAAATGTGAAAAGCTTCAGCCGGAAAATCCTGTGGTTCCTTTTGAAATGGGCAAAAATTATAAGCTTCTGGAAAATTATGAAGCTGCAATTAGTAGCCTGCAAAAAGCCAACAGGTTAAAACCGAACCAGCAATGGGTCCTGGCAGAATTAATGGAATCATTTTATGAAAATAAAGATTACGAAGAAGCCATTATAATTGCAAAGAACCTGGTGCCAATAGATGCTGGATATTATAACAACCTGGCAGATCTTTATTTCAAAACCCAGAAATTCGATGAGCTCCTGCAACTTTTAGACAGGTTGGATGCTGAATTAGGTGTGGATGAGTTCAGGCTCGGGCTTCGACAACAAATTTTTGCAATCACTAATAATACACCTGCGCGAATTGATGTAGTGAAACAGGCCATCAAGGCCAATCCCGAAGATCAGGCTAACTACTTAAATCTTATTTACATCTACAGCGAGGAAGGAATGGAAGCAGAAGCATTTTCCGCAGCCGAGGATATGAAGATCAAATTTCCTAATTCCCGGATAGTTCATCTGGCTCTGTATAAATTTTATCTCAACGATAATAAGCCGGAGAAAGCATTGGAGTCTATGAAGATCATTCTTGCTGCTGAAGAAATTGACGCTGAATCGAAATTTAAAGTCTTAAATGATTTTCTGCTTTTTGCCGCACCACGACCAGAATATCAGGATGATTTAAATGAGGTAATAGCGCTTTTTTCAACTTCAGAAAATAGTCCACAAATATATCAGAAGTTAGGAGAATATTTTTTGATCAAAAATGAAAAGGAGCAGGCATTATCTTATTTTGAACAGGGATTAACCAAAGATCTGGACAATTTTGAATTGATAAGAAACACTTTGTTGCTTCAGCTGGATCTCGGCCGTTTTCAGGAAGCATCTGTGTTAAGCGAGAAAGCTCTTGAAATTTTTCCTGCACAACCAGTTCTATATCTGGTAAGAGGTGCTGCACTAAATCAACAGCAGGAATTTAAAGAAGCAGAGGAAGCTCTCACCTTTGGCCTGGATTATGTAATAGACAATGAAAATATGGAAGTTGACTTTTTTGAACAGCTTTCTATAACTTATCTCGGCTTGGGGAATGAGAAGAAATCTTCTGAATTTTTACAACGGGCTAAGGAAAAAAATAATAAACTGAAATAAATGTATAAGAAAATACTGATTCTTTTTGCTGTTACCCTGTTTCTAACCTCCTGCGGAAGCAAAAGGGAAAGTCTGGAAATTGAAGATGCCGCGACTTCCAAAGTAATTGCAAGCCACTACAGCAACGAACCCGATTTTAAAACCATGAGCAGCAGGATGAGATTAAATTATCAGGATGCTGAAAGATCTCAGGCCGTAACGGTAAGCTTTAGAATGCAAAAGGATGAGACGATATGGATGAGTGCCCAGGTTCTTGGAATTCCTTTGGCGAAAGCTCTCATCACAAGAGACAGGGTGAGTTATTTTGAAAAAATTGGAAAAACTTATTTCGATGGAAATTATAGACTCCTTAGTGAATGGGTGGGAACTCCTCTTGACTTTGAAAAGCTTCAAAACCTTTTGATGGGCCAGGCCATTTACGATCTAAGGGAGGACAGATATGTACTGGCAGAATCTTCCCGCGGATATCAATTAGTACCTGCAAATGCTGCAGGAGAAGCCATTAAAAAAATGTTCCTTATCGACCCGCAGAACTTTAAAGCTTCGGCCCAGCAATTGGGCCAGGAAAGAGAAAACAGAAATGTTACTGTCACCTATCCCAAGTATCAAAATGTAAGCGGAAGACTTATTCCGGAGGAGATTAAGATTGTTGCGAACGAAGGTGGTACAGGTACAAACATTGACATCTCCTTTAAATCGGTGAGCTTTAATGAGGATGTAAGCTTTCCGTTTGAAATTCCTTCTGGTTATGATGAAATCGTAATTGAATAATGAGAATACCACAAATCTTAAAAACTGTTTTTGTACTTCTGATCTTTGCTGCGCCTGCATTTCAGCTTCAGGCTCAGAATACCCGGGAAGACCTTGAACAAAGAAGACTCGAACTTCGGGAAGAGATCAAGAAGATCAATTCGCTCCGCAGTTCGAATAAACAGCGTGAGAAATCGGTCCTTACCCAGGTGGAGGATCTTGACAGGCAAATTCGTACTACCGAGAACCTTATTAAAGTAACCAATCAGCAAGCCAATCTTCTTACCAGGGATATCAATTCGAATACCAATAAAATTCAGTCCTTGCGAAAGGAACTTGAAAAACTTAAAGAGGATTACGGCCAGATGATTGGCAAATCTTATAAAAGTAAGTCCCAACAAAGCAGGATCATGTTCCTGTTGTCGTCTCAGAGCTTTTTACAGGCATACAAACGACTTCAATACATGAAACAGTATGCCAACTATAGAAAGACACAGGGAGAAGAGATAAAACTGCGTACAGAAGAATTGCAGACGCTAAATAGTAACCTCATTAGTCAAAAGAAACAAAAGGACCAGCTTATTGCTGAAAACAGGCAAACCAGGGCACAACTGGAGAAGAACAGGCAGTCCCAGCAGGTACTGGTTAAGAGCATCAGGCAGAAAGAGGGGGAATTTGCGGCACAAATTAACAAGAAGCAACAGGAACTTAGCGCTATAGATAAAAAGATAGATGAAATCATTAGAGCATCTATTGCGCGGGATAACAAGGAAAGCGGTTCCAGTTCCCGTGATGTTTATGAATTAACCCCAGAGGCAAAAGCTCTGGCAGCAAATTTTGCCAGTAATAAAGGAAAGTTACCATGGCTAGGTCCGTTCAGGAGTGGTCGTTAGGCGATATGGATCCCAACCACATCCTGTTGTTAAGACGGTTACTGTAGAAAGTAACGGGGTGCATATTGAAACCGAAAAAGGGAGCAACGCCCGTGCAGTATTTGGAGGAACAGTAAGTGAAGTACAGGCTGTTCCCGGAGCTAACAAGGCTGTTATGGTAAGACACGGAGATTATATCACAATCTATAACAATCTTGGGAAAGTATTCGTAAAACGTGGGGACGTAGTTTCTTTAGGTCAGGACCTGGGCGAAGTGGCTACTAATAGTAGTTCGGGTAAAACCACCTTATACTTCCTTGTCTATAAAAACATGGATAAAATGGATCCTGCCGATTGGATCCTGAGGATGTAAGACTTTTCCACAACAAATATTTTAAAAACAAAAATGGAGGAAATATGCCTCCATTTTGTTTTTAATATAATTTATAAAGCTGTCAATCTTTAAAAAGCGCCTTTAACTCGGTTGCATCATTTGGTTTCATTTTTCCTGCAAGTACAAGACTTAATTGCTTTCTTCTTAAAGCAGCGTCAAATCGTTCTTTTTCCTGTTCAGTTTCAGGTTCCAGAGGTGGTACAGCTACGGGTGCCCCGGTTTCATCTACCGCAACAAAAGTGTAAATAGCCTCATTTGCCTGGGAACGCTTTCCGCTTTCCCTGTCTTCCACCCACACATCAATAAAGATTTCCATGGAACTTTTAAAAGCTCTTGAAACGACAGCCTCCACCGTTACCACACTGCCTAAAGGGATAACTTTATTAAAGGCGACATGATTAACAGAAGCCGTTACTACTATCCTGCGGCTATGACGTCTGGCAGCAATACTGGCCGCACGGTCCATTCGTGCCAGCAGTTCACCACCAAAAAGGTTGTTTAATGGATTAGTCTCACTGGGAAGGACCAGATCGGTAAGTATAGTACGGGAATCTTTAGGATTTTTTGCCTGCATGCCAAATTTTTGGCAAAGGTAAGTTGCAGGATTTCCAGCTACAAGTTAAAGGACTATTAAAGTTCCTGTACCAATAGCCAGGCTCCGTCGTTAGACTTCTTTACCTGGTATAACATATTTATTGCCTCTCTCCTTGTTTCATGACTGCTGTAGACTACCTGGTGTAAACCATAGCGATTTTCTCCTATATAACGAGCTTTGTGCCCTTCGGCCCTAAGTTCCGTCACCTTTAAGTGAGCATTTTCTTCTACTCTATAAGCCCCTGCAACTACGTGAAAGTCACCACTTTGCTTTGTTACTTTAAGAGTAATTTCGGGCAGCGGATTATCAATAATAAAAGTTGCTTGTTGAATTTTTTGCTGTAGTTGAGATTCCGCAGCCTGTTGTTCAGCAACATTATGTTCAGTTACCTGGTTACTATAAATATTTAAGCCTGTAAGACCCGATAGGCCTAAAGCCAGAACCGCGATAGCAGCATATTTTAAATAAGGCCTGCTTTCTCTTCTTTCGGGAGTGAAATGGATAGGAGCTTTTTCCTCCAGTTGCTCTGCCTGCTTTTTGTATACTTCTCGTTTAACTGCAGTAGCAGGGACATGACTAAGTCCAAATGCTTCAGTTAAAAAGTTGGTTTCCTTCACAGGTTCAAATTGTAGAACGTCTTCAGAATTAAGAGAAAAGATTCCAAGATTCTCCAATTCAACATGACTTTCCTTCTGAAGTTGAATTTGTAGCTTTTCCACATATTCCTGAATGCTGTAAACTGCGGCAGGATAACTTAATTGTTCGGCATCTGCTATATAATTCGCCAGAAGGCCATCATTCTTTTTTAGCTGTCCATTAAACGAAATAAGCTTTTTAGGAGGATAAAACGCCTGTGTTTTTTCATCGTAATTTGCAGATTGTCTATGGGTCAAAAATGCACCAAAACCGGGAAGAATAACGCATTCGTAACGGTACAATAAATCGGAGATGTGAGAAGCTACGGTCATAATAGCAAAAATAAGATTTTAAGGAACAGCATAAAATTAGATAAAGATATGTTATTAACAAATCTTTTTTTTGAGACTTTTTAACAGAGATATCAACGTTGAGTTACTGAAAATTAGTTACATATTTCTTACAGTTTCCAAAAAATTTCAGATATTAAATGGAATTTTCTTTTATAGATTCTTTAGAAAAGAAAAGATTGTAAAAATCGAATAATAGTTCATGGACAAATCAGAACTTCACTATCTATTAGCGCTTCAAAATATGCCCAATTTAGGAGATAGTACAGCAAAGAAGCTGCTTCGCCACCTGGGAAGTGCGGTTGAGATCTTTAAGACCAAAAAGCAGGTTCTTCTGAAAATTGATGGAGTAGGGGATGCTAAATTAAAAGGATTCGATGATCCGGCACATTTAAAGCTGGCAGAGGAGGAAATAAGATTTATTGAGGCCAACAATATAGATTTTTGCTATTACCAGGATAAAGAGTATCCAGAAAAACTTAAACATTGTCATGATGGCCCAATTCTTCTTTTTTCTAAAGGAAATATCGATCTAAAAAATAAGAGGATCATAAGCATAGTGGGAACGAGGAATATAACCACACAGGGAATAGCATTTTGCGAGCAGTTTGTTGAAGACATCTCTCCTTTAGATCCTGTTATAATTTCCGGTTTTGCTTATGGAGTAGATATTACAGCTCAAAAGGCTGCCGTAAAACACGGGCTACAAACCATAGGCTGCCTTGCTCATGGCTTGAACCAGGTATATCCAAAGGTTCATAAAAAATACGTCGCTCAAATAGAAACTAACGGAGGTTTTTATACCGACTTTTGGAGTAGTCATCCCTTTGATCGCAATAATTTTTTGAAACGGAACAGGATAATTGCTTAGTCTTAGTGAAGCTACAGTAGTAATAGAGAGTGCAGAAAAAGGAGGCTCTTTAGTAACTGCCGATATTGCTAATTCTTATAACAGGGAAGTTTTTGCAGTTCCCGGACGACCTGTAGATTCACAAAGCAGGGGTTGTAATAACCTTATAAAATCTCAAAATGCGCATCTGCTTTCCAGTGCGGCAGATTTGGTGTACATTCTTAACTGGGATACCAAACCTTCACCGTCTCCTGTTCAAAAGCAACTATTCGTTGAGTTGGAACCACAGGAGCAGGAACTTTACGACTATCTGCAACGTGAAGGTAAACAACAGCTCGACGCCATTGCACTTGGCTGCAGCCTGCCTACCTACAAAACCGCAGGCCTGCTGCTGGAGATGGAATTAAAGGGAGTTGTAAGACCGCTGCCGGGAAAATTGTTTGAAGCTATTTAACACCTGAATTTGAATTCATGTCTTTTTTTATCCGATTTTTGGTGTATTAACTTAACAATCTGGTAAGTATGAAAAATTTCAGATTTATTTTTGTATTCCTGGCCTTTGCAGGAATTGCTTCCTGCAGTAATGACGATGACGGTAATTCTAATGTGCCGCCGGATAATGACAAAATTTTGGGAACGTGGAAGATCCAGAATCAATTTTTCGACGGAGAGGAAGAACCATTAACTGATTGTGAAAAGCAAACAACAGTAGAATTTATGGCAAATGGTACTGTTAAGAGTACCGATTATTTTGCAGATTTTGACACAGAAGAATGTGTTTCTGAAGTTAGTACCCAAAAATGGGAAAATAGAGGGAATAACGTTTACCGAATCACCGAAGGAGAACAGGTTGATGACGTTACTATTACTTTTTCTAACAACAATAATACCTTTACAATCACTGCAGAGGATGAGGATGGAACTTATTCCACATCCTTTATTCGGGTTAATTGATTGAATCTGATCCTTCAGAAATAAAAAGTCACAGGTTAAAATGGAAAATTTATTTCTTTAACCTGTGACTTTTTATTTAGTACACCGCCAATAAAGTAAGGATTTTCTGTTCTTAGTACCCCAATTTGGTACGAACTCTTTCCAGGACTTTATTTGCCACTGCTTCGGCCTTTTTCGCTCCTATTTGTAAGGCAGCATCAATTTCTTTAGGATTTTCCATATAATAATTATACTGTTCCCTTTCATTTTTGAACCTTGTGATCAAAACCTCGTAAAGTGCCTGTTTTGCATGTCCATACCCATATCCTCCGACCTCATAATTTTTCCGCATCTCAGCAGTTTGCTCCTTACTTGCAACTAACTTATAGATGTTGAAAACATTATCATTATCCGGATCCTTTGGCTCCTCCAGAGGTGTGCTATCTGTTTGGATTGCCATGATCTGTTTTCTCAATTGTTTATCTGGCAGAAAAAGATTAATTATGTTTCCTTTGGATTTACTCATCTTTTCTCCGTCTGTACCGGGAACATACATTGTATCTTCAGAAACCTTGGCATCGGGCATAACGAAGGTTTCTCCCATTTTTGCGTGAAAGCGTGCAGCAACATCACGGGTCATTTCCAGGTGCTGCAATTGGTCTTTTCCCATAAGCACAATTTCCGCGTCATAGAGAAGAATATCTGCCGCCATTAACATAGGATAGCTAAAAAGGCCAGAATTTACATCTTCAAGTCTGTCAGCTTTATCTTTAAACGAATGTGCAAGAGTTAACCTCTGGTAAGGAAAAAAGCAACTTAAATACCAGGTGAGTTCCGCCGTTTGCGGAACATCACTCTGCTTAGTAGAAAACGGTTTTATTAATATCCAGTCCAAAAGCAAGCCAGGTTGCCGCCGTGGAGTAAGTATTTTGCTTTAATAATTCTGCATCTTTTATCTGGGTTAAAGTATGCAAATTGGCAATAAAAAGAAAAGATTCATTTTCTGGTCTATTGGCCATTTCAATTGCTTAAGTGATAATTGCGCCAAGAAGGTTTCCAAGATGAGGAGTTCCTGTACTTTGAACCCCTGTAAGTATTCTAGCCATTGACTTTTTTATATTTTGACAAAGGTACTTCTTTTATAGAATTCACTTAATTCATTTTACTATTTTTACCTGCTATGGGAGTATTGAGATCTTTTATAACTATAATCTGGAGAATCTGGTTTTATATTCTTTTAGGTCTTCCAATTGTAGTTATGTTTCCCTTTCTTATCATTTTTACTTCTTCTGAAAGATTTTATCCGCAATATTTCGTTTGTGCCAGGATTTGGGCAAAATGTATATTATACGGCATGGGTTTTATTCCAAAGAAATGTTCATCAGCAAAGCTTGAAAAAGGAAAGAGTTATATGTTTGTCGCCAATCACACTTCCATTACAGACATTATGTTGATGTTGGCAGTTATTGATCATCCTTTTGTTTTTTTAGGAAAAGTGGAACTTGCCCGTATTCCCTTATTCGGCTATTTCTACCGTAGAACTTGCATACTGGTAGACAGGGGCTCTCAAAAAAGCCGCCTGGAAGCTTTTGCTGAAGCCCAAAGACGACTAAGGCAGGGAAACAGTATCTGTATTTTTCCTGAAGGAGGAGTGCCCGAAGATAAATTTATAGTAATGGCACCTTTTAAAGATGGGGCTGTAAGACTGGCAATTGATCATCAAATTCCCATTGTACCTATTACCTTCCACGACAATAAAAGGAGATTTTCATATACTTTTTTATCTGGTAGTCCGGGAATTATGAGGGCGAAAATTCATCCTGTTGTTCCAACTAAAAATAAAACGCAAGCCGATAAACGTGAAATTAAAGATGAAGTTTTTGAGGTAATTCTTAAGGAGCTAAAAAATCCGACTATTTAACTAGAATTTAAAGCTGAATCCCGTATATACACCAAAGTAGTAGGGATTAAGATCGGTATTATTGGTGTAGGTGTTTATTTGATATTTAAAAATGGGCTCCAGGTTTATTTGAAATTGTGGAGAAATTTCATAATCCAGGCCAACCCCCACATTTGTACTAAAACTCACCTGGTTCAGGTTGTTTGACTCCCCAAGATCTGTTGAAAAATTAGAGGAGTTGAGGGAGATCATATTTTCATCCAGGAATAACGTACTTCCACCTCCTATTAAGTTAAAACCTACACGTTTGTCAATAATGACATACTCCAGTTCAACTAAGTATTTCAATAAATCCTAATTTTTGGTTTAGGTAACCTGCCGCCGGAGACGCAATGCTGGAGCGATTAAATTCTGAAGAAGCACTTATATTGCTGAAGGGTCTTGAAATAGTGTTTTCTATTCTATACTTAGGAATTTCACCTCTATAGTCTATTCCGGTAAGTGCACTGGGATTAACGGTAGCTCTAAAGGCAATATCTTTTGTGTTATAACTAAGATCTACTTTACTAATCCCGGACCTTATTTTAATTTTATCTGAAATTTTGTAAGCAAAGTTCACCCCGTAAGCCATAGAGATCTCGCCGCTGCTATTGTTGTTGGCAAACCTGGAGTCTATAGAGTTTCCATTGCCCAGATTGTCAAAGTAAACAGGTGCAGCCACTGTTGAAACCCTAAGCTTCTTTTCGGCATGGCATGTTTTCCTTTTAATTCTTCGGTAAAGCCATTTTCCGGCGGTGTGGGAAGTGCAATTTTTCTTATTTCAGTCACCTGTTTCACCTCATTCTCCTGTTGGAGCTCCTCATAGGTAAGCGCACTTAGAATAGAAAAGGACGAAAGCCCCGGCTTAAGATTTTTTGCTGAGATAGTTTCTCTTTGTTGAGCCAGTTGTGATCCTCCTGAAAACGATTGAGTACTTAAGGATGCTTCAAATGCTTCCTGTTTTTGTCTATTTTTTGTGTCCTGCATCAAAGCCTGTAATATAATTGCAGACCTTGTCATATTCTCATTATAGGAATTTGAAATAAGAGTGAGTTCCCCAAAGTTTCTTTGCTGTTTTGTAGTAATTGAGGCAGTATTATTAGAACTGCGGGACGTTTTAAACAAATCATTGGCGAAATTAACGAGCAAAGCAAGGACTGCAGCGATACCTGCCATCCTGTACCACAATGGAATAGCGTATTTTTTACGCTTTTTTTCCTGAAGCCGCGAAGAAATATTATTCCATACTGCCTCTCGTGGCGCAGCCTCGAAATCCTTAAATTTCTCCTGAAAGAGCCTGTCTATGTGCTTTTTTTCTTCCATTTTACGACGAACTTACCGCCTTTGTTTCCTGGTTGATTTCTATTTTTTCTTTTAAGATCATCCGCGCCCTTGCAAGGTTAGATTTAGATGTTCCTGTACTTATTTGCAGCATTTCTGAAATTTCCTTGTGGGAAAATCCGTCAAGTGCGTATAAATTAAAAACCTGCCTGTAGCGGTTAGGTAACTCCTGAATAATTTCTAACAGATAATCTACTGTTAGTATTTCCTCATCAATTTCTAAAGCAGGCTCTTTTAAAATATCTTCATTATAAATTTCAAAGACGGTTTGTTTTCTGTACTTCTGTAGCGTAGTATTAATCATTATCCGCTTCATCCATCCTTCAAAAGAACCTTTGTCCTGGTACTGCTTTATTTTATCAAATATCGTCATAAAGCCATCCTGCAGGTTATCCTCAGCCTGTTGATAGCTTCCGGAATATTTTAAGCACACTGCGAAAAGCTTATTGGCATAAAGCCTGTAAAGCTGTTCCTGTGCTTTTATATCCTGTTTTTTACAATTGTGTATGAGTTGATCTAAACTCAAGTGCTTAGTAGTATTAAGTTATTAATCTGTGCCTGGCGGGGTAACTGGTATTTCAAAAATTAAAAATTCGTCTCTTCCTGCCGCGTTACGTCCTTTCCAAAACCGAAAGATATAAAATTCCTCCTGTTCTGCAACAAAATTAATGGTCGCTGTAGCCTGTAAATTTCCGGTATCCACACAGTTAAGATTGTTATTGGTAAGAAAACTGGTAACCACCCCAATAGTCATTTTGTTTCCTTCTTCACTTATGTCAAGACCACTAAACGTATGGCAACTTGTAGGACGTTCATAAACGATATGCAAATCATATCTTGAACCTTCCTCAAATTCCTCCGGCATTTCTACAGACACCACGGCCGCCAGGTTTTGCATAATGTCGCCGGAATCATCATCACCCGAACACCCCGTAATCAAAAACGAAGTAAATACGAGCAGTAATATTTTAATTCTTAACATAATCCTGGAGTAATTGGTAGGTTGTCACTTATCAGATGCACAAATACCTGAAGGGTTGCGTGCCTATACCATAAAAAAATCCCGCGTCGGCGGGATTTTGTAAGAAATAAACGTAAAACTTACGCTGTTGCTATCTTTATAGCATTTTTTATTTTTTCCTCGAGTTCATCCATTAGGTCGGGATTATCTTTTAAAACTAGTTTTACAGCATCACGTCCCTGTCCTAATTTGGTATCTTCATAGCTAAACCAGGAACCACTTTTCTTGATAATTTCGTAGTCAACCCCAATGTCAATGATCTCACCAATTTTCGAGATTCCTTCCCCATACATAATATCAAATTCAGCAGTCTTGAAGGGAGGAGCTACTTTATTCTTTACTACTTTAACTCTGGTCTTATTACCTGTAACATTGCTGTTGGCATCTTTAATTTGGGTAGACCTTCTAATATCCAGCCTTACTGAAGCGTAAAATTTTAAAGCGTTCCCATAAGTTGTAGTTTCCGGGTTTCCAAACATTACACCAATCTTTTCACGTAACTGGTTAATAAAAATTACCGTACAATTGGTTTTGCTAATGCTTGCAGTAAGTTTTCTTAAGGCCTGAGACATCAATCTTGCGTGAAGCCCCATTTTTGAATCTCCCATTTCACCTTCTATTTCACTCTTAGGTGTTAGGGCTGCAACAGAATCTATTACAATAATGTCAATTGCTCCAGAGCGTATAAGATTATCGGTTATTTCCAGGGCCTGTTCCCCATTATCGGGTTGAGAAATAATGAGATTTTCAAGATCTACTCCAAGATTTTCAGCATAAAATCTATCAAAAGCATGTTCAGCATCAATAAAAGCCGCAATCCCTCCATGTTTCTGTGCTTCAGCAATAGCATGCAGCGTCAATGTAGTTTTTCCTGAAGATTCAGGTCCATAAATTTCAATTACTCGCCCACGAGGATATCCACCTACTCCCATTGCAATGTTTAAACCTACAGAACTAGTAGAAATGGCTTCAACATCAGAAACTGACTGGTCACTCATCTTCATTACAGTCCCCTTTCCATAGGTTTTATCCATCTTGTCCAGGGTAAGCTTTAGAGCTTTTAACTTTGCTTCTTTCTCTTTATTATCGTTGCTCATAATTATTTAAGATCATTTAAATGCGTGCTGCTAAAATACTATAAGTTTTCCATCACTACAATTTCCCACGCAACCTTTTCCAAATATCTGCATCTAATAAATAATTAAAAGAACCAAAATACTATGAGGTTTCTTAAAATAAGTTTGATCCTGAATCAATTCGGCTCTGCCACTACAATTTTGTTGAGTTGTGGTAGCAGAGTTGATGGAGGCTAATCGTTGTTTTTATTTTTATGATAGTAAGTAAAAAATAATAATAACGAATTAGCCATTCAAAAAATGCCCTGGGAACGATTTTCAGGGCATTTTTTTGTTTTATTGAAAGGCTTATCTTTGCCAAAAATTTTCTTTAACTTAATAAATTAGTATAGCATGCAACTGTACAATAAATTAAGCGCAAAGGAAAGAGCAGCATTAATACAGGAAGCAGGTGAAGACTTAGCTTACTCTTTCTTTTTACGCCTATGCCAAGATTGGCAACCCCAAACTTTTTAGAAATTACCTTTTTATAGCCTGGGACCAGATGGAGGTTCTGGGGAGAATATATATTGCCCACGAAGGTATTAATGCACAACTCTCAATTCCCGCTAAAAGATTTGCTGAATTTAAGGACTTTCTGGATTCGATTTATTTTCTGAAGGATGTAAGGCTGAATATTGCCATAGAACACGATTTAATGTCCTTCCTAAAGCTGAAGGTAAAAGTTAGGGACAAAATTGTAGCCGATGGTCTTAACGATTCCACATTTGATGTTACCAATAAAGGTGTTCACGTAGATGCTGTTCGTTTCAATGAATTAATAGATGATCCCAACACTGTACTGGTAGATATGAGGAATCATTATGAGAGTGAAATCGGGCATTTTAAAGGAGCAATAACTCCCGATGTTGATACTTTTAGAGATTCACTTGATATTATTGAGGAAGATCTTAAAGATCACAAAGAAGATAAGAATCTTGTGATGTACTGCACCGGGGGAATTAGATGTGAAAAAGCCAGCGCTTATTATAAACATAAAGGTTTTAAAAATGTATTTCAGCTTGAAGGCGGGATCATTGAATATGCCCGACAGGTTGAAAATCTAAAGCTGGAAAACAAGTTTTTAGGAAAGAATTTTGTTTTTGATCACCGCAGGAGCGAGCGAATCTCTGAGGATGTGATCTCCTGCTGCCATCAATGCGGGAAAGCCTGTGATACTCATGTGAACTGTGCAAATGAAGCCTGTCATTTACTCTTCATACAGTGTGAAGAATGTGCAGCAGCTATGGATAATTGTTGCTCGACCAGTTGTAAGGATGTAAATGCCTTACCTTATGAAGAGCAAAAGGCTCTAAGGAAAGGTATACCCAATAGCAATAAAATTTTTAAAAAGGGAAGATCCGAGGTGTTAAAGTTCAAGCAATAGAGAATAATTTGCTTATCTATACGTACCAATAAATATTGGTATCTTTACTTTTTATTATCAGCAATCAAATTCAGCGGGTGATAGGCCTGCTAGAATTTTCAATATATAATATATGGGATGTACAAGTTGCTCGACTTAAGCAAGGACGGTCAGCCAAAGGGATGTAAAAATAATGGCACCTGTGGAACAGATGGTTGTAATAAACTTACTGTTTTTGATTGGTTAGCCAATATGTCCTTACCAAATGGAGTTGAACCTTTTAATTGTGTAGAAGTTCGTTTTAAGAACGGAAGAAAACATTTTTTTAAAAATCCGGAGAATTTAACTTTAAGCATTGGAGATGTAGTCGCGACAGAGGCTTCCCCGGGTCATGATGTGGGAATGGTAACACTTACTGGAGAACTGGTAAGGGTTCAAATGAAG
Source organism: Antarcticibacterium sp. 1MA-6-2 (assembly GCF_021535135.1). Lineage (NCBI taxonomy): Bacteria > Pseudomonadati > Bacteroidota > Flavobacteriia > Flavobacteriales > Flavobacteriaceae > Antarcticibacterium > Antarcticibacterium sp. 1MA-6-2. The sequence goes on from NZ_CP091036.1 coordinate 3,019,861, forward strand.
AAGAAAAGGGTAAGCGAGGACAGTGACGAAGTTTTAAAAATATATAGAAAAGCCACACAACGGGATATAGATGTATGGCAGGAAGCCCGGGACCGGGAGGATAAAATGAAGGTGCGTGCAAGGGAAATAGCCATAAGGCTCAACCTACAAATGAAAATTAGTGATATAGAATTTCAGGGAGACGCATCTAAAGCAACTTTTTATTATACTGCGGAGGAACGGGTAGATTTTAGGCAGCTCATCAAGGAATTTGCAAGGGAATTCAATACCCGTATTGAGATGCGGCAAATTGGGTTTCGGCAGGAGGCTTCCCGCCTGGGAGGTATTGGTTCCTGCGGAAGAGAATTATGCTGTTCTACCTGGTTAACAGATTTTCGATCAGTAAATACTTCAGCAGCAAGATATCAGCAATTATCGTTGAATCCCCAAAAGCTGGCAGGGCAGTGTGGAAAACTTAAATGCTGCCTGAACTATGAATTGGACACTTATCTTGACGCATTAAAAGCTTTTCCGAAGACAGAAGTAAAGCTGAACACGAAAAAGGGAACCGCTGTTTGCCAAAAAATTGATATTTTTCAAGGTTTACTTTGGTATGCCTATGAAGGTGACTGGATGAACTGGCACAAATTAACTGCTGAACAGGCAAACAAAATAATAAAGGCTAATACCGATAAAGAACTTAGTTGCAAGCCTTGAAGAGTACGAAGTACTTGCAGAAGTAGAAACTAAAGATTTTAACAATGTTGTAGGCCAGGACAGCCTTACCCGTTTTGATACACCTAAGAGTAGTACAGGTAAAAAACGTAGAAAGAACAAACGTCGTAAAGGAAAACCGTCAAAGAATGCATAAATTTTTTTTCTGGTTTTACTTGTTGCTGTCGCTTGTTTAGTGTCCTGTGATAAGAATAGGGTTTTTGATGAGTACACTTCAATTCCTGATGCATGGAATAAAGACTCTATTGTTACGTTTAATTTAAAGAATATAGATTCGGTTCAGGCATATGATTTGTTCATAAACATCAGGAACAATAACAATTTTTCTTACAGTAATTTGTTTTTAATAGCGCAAATCCAGTTTCCACAAGGAAAGGTGATCACAGATACTCTTGAATATCAAATGGCTACTCCGGGTGGTGAGTGGCTTGGCACAGGTTTTGGAGACGTGAAGGAGAATAAACTTTGGTATAAAGAAGACGTTCGGTTTACAGAGCCCGGTCAATACAAAGTAAGTATACAGCACGCTATGAGAAAGAGCGGCAGTGAAGAAGGAATTGAAGATCTTGAAGGAATAACCGAAGTAGGATTTCGCATAGAGAATACCCAAAATTAATGCATTTGCACCAATGGCAAAACCATCAAAAAACACAAAAAAATCAAATTATCGTAAATACATCATTGGCTTTTGGACACTGTTTTCATTAGGTATACTGGCCATAGTATTTCTCTTCCTTCTTGCTGGTTGGGGTGCCTTTGGAAAGATGCCGAAGTTTGAAGAACTGGAAAATCCTGAAACCAATCTTGCCACCGAAATTTTTTCGGCAGACGGTGAAACCCTGGGGAAGTATTATAGCGAAAACAGGACCCCAATAAAATATGAGGATCTTCCAGATCATCTTGTGCAGGCATTGGTAGCGACTGAGGATGAACGGTTCTACGAACATTCCGGTATTGATGCGAGGGGAACTATGAGGGCAGCCGTTTACCTTGGAGAAAGAGGTGGTGCAAGTACTATCACTCAGCAGCTCGCAAAACAGCTATTTACAGGCAACGCCTCCACAAATTTTGCTTAAGCAGGGTCCTTCAAAAGTTTAAGGAATGGATCATTGCGATAAGGCTGGAGCGCCAGTACACCAAGGAAGAAATTATTACAATGTATTTTAATAAATATGATTTTGTGTATCAGGCGGTAGGAATACGTTCAGCAGCAAAAATCTATTTTAATAAAGAAGCAAAGGATCTTAATATAGAAGAATCGGCAGTTTTGGTAGGGATGCTGGTGAATGCCGCTTACTACAACCCCATGCGACGTCCTGAACTTGTGGAACAGCGAAGAAATGTAGTGCTTTCCCAAATGGAAAGAAATGATTTTCTTACTCCCGAAGAAACAGATTCCCTTCAGGCGATCCCAATGAAGATTGAATTTTCACCTCAGGGTCATGATGAGGGAATAGCTACCTATTTCAGGGTTTATCTACAGGGATTTATGAGAGACTGGATTGAAAAAAACCCAAAGCCAAACGGGGAAAACTACAATATTTTTCGGGATGGTCTAAAGATCTATACCAGCCTGGATTCCAGGATGCAAAAATATGCTGAAGCAGCAGTGGAAATGCATATGGCTAACCTTCAGAAGGAATTTGACAAACAGAACAAGAACAATAAGACAGCACCATTTAGAGACATTGAAGCTGAGGAAATCGAAGGCATAATGAATAGTGCAATAAGGGCTTCTGACAGATGGCGCATAATGTCTGAACAGGGGAAATCAAAAGAACAAATATTAAGTTCTTTTGACAAGGAGACAGATATGAGAGTCTTTAGCTGGAGTGGAATTAAAGACACTGTGATGACTCCAAGAGATTCTATTAGATATTATAAATCTTTTCTCAATGCTTAGCCTTATGTCTATGACTCCACAAACCGGAGAAGTAAAAGCCTGGGTGGGGGGAATAAATTTCAAACATTTTAAGTATGAACACGTAAAGCAGGCAAAGCGGCAGGTTGGTTCTACATTTAAGCCTTTCGTATATGCGACGGCTATAGATCAACTTAAACTTTCTCCCTGTGACACCTTACCAAGAAACCATTTTACTATAGAAGCAGGCAAACATGGAAACCAAAACGACTGGGCTCCAAGAAATAGCGATGGTAAATATGAAGGGATGATGTCTCTTAAAGATGCTTTAGCCAATTCTGTAAACACCATTACTGCCAGGTTGATCGATAAAACCGGAACAGGACCTGTAATAGAGATGCTGAACAAGTTGGGTATAGATACTCGAAATGTTGATAAAGGACCTGCAATTGCTCTTGGAACAGCAGATATGAGCCTGTTTGAAATGGTCTCTGCTTACAGCACCTTTGCTAATGAAGGGGTATTTGTAAAACTAGGTAATTGTTACAAGAATTGAAGATAAAAACGGAACAATTTTGTATCAGCACGTTCCTGAAACCCGGGATGTAATAAGCAAAGAAACTGCTTATGTTACTGTAAATCTCCTGGAAGGAGTAACGCAGTATGGATCGGGTACAAGATTAAGAGGTAATTGGGGTGTAAATAATCCTTATTATAAAGCTGTAATGACTGGTTATCCTTATGATTTTAAAAATCCTATTGCCGGAAAAACAGGAACAACCCAGAATCAAAGTGACGGCTGGTTTATGGGTATGGTGCCAGACCTGGTTAGCGGGGTTTGGGTAGGAGGAGAAGACCGGGCAGTACATTTTCCCACAATTACCTATGGTCAGGGTGCTGCAATGGCATTGCCTATATGGGGAACATATATGAAAAAAGTTTATGCCGATAAATCTCTGGAGATTTCGTCCGGGGCTTTTTCCAGGCCAGATCATCTTTCTATTGAGATAAATTGTAATAATTATGGTCGCAACAGTGAAGATTTTCAGGAACTGCCGGATGAATTAGAATTTTAATGAAAATTTAAATAGCTGAATTTCAGATAAAAAAGGAAGCCTCGCCAGTGATAAACTTGCGGGGTTTTTTTATTTCTTCGGGGGATAGACTTTTGATTTCCTTTTTTCTGAAAACGTTGTAGTAGCCTCAATATTTTCGTAATTTTCGGGAAAGAATTTTTCAATGATCAAAAAAACTGTAAATAACGTAGAAGAAGCTGTTAAGGGTGTGAAAGATGGAATGACCATGATGCTTGGAGGTTTCGGACTTAGCGGAATACCTGAAAATGCTATTGCTGAGCTGGTACGTCTTAATATAAAAAATTTAACCTGTATCTCCAATAACGCCGGGGTAGACGATTTTGGATTGGGGCTTTTACTTCAGAAAAAACAAATTGACAGGATGATCTCGTCTTATGTAGGGGAAAATGCCGAATTTGAAAGGCAGATGCTTAGTGGAGAACTGGATGTTATATTAACCCCCCAGGGAACACTTGCAGCAAAGTGCCAGGCTGCTCAACAGGGATTTCCCGCAGTTTATACAACAAGCGGGATATGGTACTGAAGTTGCTGAAGGAAAGGAGACCAGGGAATTTGACGGTAAAATGTACGTTTTAGAGGAAGCCTACAAGGCAGATTTTGCTTTTGTGAAAGCCTGGAAGGGGGATGAAGCAGGAAACCTGATCTTTAAAGGAACTGCGCGCAATTTTAATCCTTTAATGTGTGGCGCGGCCACTATTACTGTTGCTGAGGTGGAAGAACTGGTAAAACCGGGAGAACTGGATCCTAATCATATTCACATCCCGGGGATTTTCGTTAAAAGGATTTTTCAGGGACAGAATTATGAGAAGAGAATAGAGCAAAGAACAGTGAGAAAGAGATAATTTGAGGATTAGGTGATTTAAGGATTTGAAAATTGATATGGTTATGGGAGACGATAGAGAAAATTTTATAGTAAATACAACTTCTGATTTTGCGCAGGAAGGAATTAATACTCAAAAAATCTCAGATTTCTTCATAAATATGAAATGGCTTCTCAGTTATTCGGAAGCGGGGCTTCAATTGGGCCAATGTTTGGGAATCGCAAAATGCTGAAAGTCCTGCAGGTTTCATTTACAAATTTAAGATTACTGCGAAAGAGGCTGATGAAACGAACTACTGGTTCAGACTTTGCAAAGCCTCCTCTCACTTTCCCGATCCACACCTAAGAACATTTGCGGAAGTAGAATATAAGTAAATTTATATCAAAAATTATTAGCTCCAGTAGAAAGAATGAATAGCGAGAGGAATTGCAGAACCTTCAAATTTTCAAATTAAATAAAATGTTAGACAAAAACGGAATTGCAAAAAGAATAGCACAAGAAGTAAAAGATGGATACTACGTCAATCTTGGAATAGGTATTCCAACCCTGGTTGCAAATTTTGTTCGGGATGATATTGAAGTTGAATTTCAAAGTGAAAACGGGATATTAGGGATGGGGCCCTTTCCTTTTGAAGGAGAAGAAGATGCGGACCTAATAAATGCCGGAAAACAAACTATTACAGCACTTCCCGGCGCCAGCTTTTTTGATTCGGCTATGAGCTTTGGAATGATCCGTGGGAAGCATGTAGATCTTACTATTCTTGGAGCTATGGAAGTAGCAGAAAATGGAGATATTGCCAACTGGAAGATTCCCGGAAAAATGGTCAAAGGAATGGGAGGAGCCATGGATCTCGTTGCTTCAGCTGAAAATATTATAGTGGCTATGATGCATACCAACAGAGAAGGAGAATCAAAGTTATTGAAGAGATGTACTCTTCCTCTCACAGGTGTGGGCTGTGTTACGCGGATTGTAACGAACCTTGCTGTTATAGAAGTTACAAATAAAGGATTTAAACTACTCGAACGAGCCCCCGGAGTATCTGTTGAAGAAATTAAAACAGCAACAGAGGGCAACCTAATTGTAGAAGGAGAAATTCCTGAGATGCAGCTCAATTAAAGGCAGATGTTTTACCTAATATGTAATAACATTCCTTTATTCAATAATAGATGTGGAATGTTTTTCGAGATTTATAAGATTATCTATTGCCTGATCTAATGGAATTATTTGACCTCTGGCATTCACCTGGGAAAAATAATTGTGCCATCCTGCATCAGCCACAGCTCTTTCCAGGGTTTCCACAAGTTCCAGAGAGGGGATTTTCCAAACTGCCATATACCTGTAGTCGCTGCGGTATGGAGTATGTTCATCGTTCATAGCCCAACCCGTTACTTCTACTCCTTTATCCATTAATTTTTGAATTTCGGGGCCAACTTTGTTAAAAAAGTCTTCTCTTTCCTGCTTTGATAAGTCCATACATTTTTGAATAACATTCCAAAGTTCTACATATATATACATAATTTAAATTTTAAGGATTACTTTGACTTCTGTTAAAAATATTAAATTATTGATTATAAGCAAAGTAGCGAGCCATGGGATGATTTAGTTATATCAGCTTTTAATGTGCAGAGATTATTTTTTTAAAATTGGAAGGATCTGTAGCTCCTTCTGTACTGTAACAGAGAATCCTGGTGTTGGAATTAATATTTAGAAATTCTTTTACTTCAGCAAAACGTTCATCATTCATTATTGCCAGAAAACCTGCAAAACCTCCTGCGCCGGATTCCCCTGAAATAACCTGCGGATCATCCTGGCTGGGCGAAAACAATGTTCTTATTGCGGCTTCCATAAATTTGTCTTCAATAGCTATAGAAACATCTATAGTATTTTTGAGGATTTCCCAGGCAGTGCTGGAAGGTATTCCGCAATTTAAACCTGCCATCATGGTTTTAAAGCTTCCCGAAGGGCTACAACGTTCTCCTTTAATAAGAGATGCAAGCATTCCTGCAGCTTCCTTAGGTTCAACAATTACCAGTTTAGGTCTTTTTAAGCTATAACGACTCGTATAATACCAGGCCGCCGCCGCAGGCCAACTGCCCACACCCGATTGTAAAAAAACCACATCTACATTAGGTTCAGGTAATTGATGCAGGCCGTCCTCCAGTTCCTTGAAATGAGTAAAATATCCTGCCATGATATGAGCAGGTATTTCTTCATAATCTTCTGTTGCAGTATCCTGTAAAAGTGTCCAGCCATACTCAAGGCTCCTTTTCTTTGCAAATGCACAGGTTTCTTCATAATTCCCAATGATCTTTTCCACCACGGCACCTTCAGCTCTAATTGCATCTATTCTTGCAGTAGTAGTGTCGCTGGGAACAAAGATTCTTGATTTCTTATCAAATATTCTCGCAGACCAGGCTACTGCACGACCGTGATTCCCATCAGTAGCTGTACAAAAGGTTTCAATTTCAGGGTTTTTCTCCAGGATCTTGTGTATGGCATAAGATGCTCCTAATGCCTTAAATGCATTTAATCCGAAGCGATAAGACTCATCCTTAATATAAATTTCCCGCACTCCAATTTTCTTTGCCAGGTTCTTAAGTTCCACCAGGGGAGTGGGTTTATATCCGGCGAGAGAATTATGAAAACTTAAAGGATCACTTGCCCTGAAAATTGAATCGGTGCAATTGGTTACTAATCTATTATCAGGATTATTTATATAATGAAATGGCGTGCCATGGAATTGTTCATTTATTTCCGCCATACAATAGTTTTTATTTAAAGTTTTTAATAGTTAACAATGTGTCTATACTTTATTTGACATATGTGTCGAACCAATTGAGATAACGTTCATATCTGTCCTTTACAAAAGAGGGACGTGAGATCCCGTGAAATTCACCCGGATATACAATAAGTTGAGTTTCCACTCCAAGACGTTTCATTGCCTGGTACATTTGTTCAGAATTTATGATTGGAACATTCCAGTCATCGCTACCGCCTATCCACAGTGTAGGGGTGGTAATTTTATCCACATCATTAAAAGGTGAGATTCTTTCCCAGGCTTCAGCATTTTCCCACGGCAATCCAAGTTCTTTTTCCCAAAGCAATTGATAATGATCATGTCCATAGTTTGTTCTGTAAAGGGCTTCACTGGCCCCTGAAATTGCACCCTTAAACCTGTTAGTTTTTGTAATTACATGATTGGTGAGAACGCCCCCATAGGACCAGCCGCCTACTCCCAATTTTTCAGGATCTACATAGCCTTCCTTAATAACGTGATCAACTCCTGCCATAATATCCTGAAAATCCAGATTTCCCCAGTCGGCAAAAATAGCCTGAGAAAATTCCTGTCCGTACCCGCTCGATCCCCGTGGATTTATAAGTAAGGTTACATATCCATTAGCAGCAAAAAGTTGGGCAGTAGCGTGAAAAGAGTGTTCATATTGTGCCACAGGTCCACCGTGGATCCATACTATTGCGGGATATTTTTTGGATTTGTCAAAATCCACTGGTTTAACAACAAAACCCTCTACATCTGTCCCATCTTCACTTTTAAAACTAATCTTTTCAATTGACGGGTTTTTAATGTCCTCCAGAAATTCCTTATTTATATTTGTCAATTTAATGAAATTGTCCTTCTGAAGAGTATAAATTTCAGAAGGCTCGAGGAGATTTCCTACTAAGGCTGCAGTTACACCTCCTGCAACAGAAAAATCGTCTACTGTAGTCTCTCCTTTTGCATATCTTGTAATATTTCCTCCTGATGGATTTACAGAAGCGAGCATTGTTGATCCCTGTTCCTCCAGAATAAAGAAAATAGATTTACCATCAGCTGAAAATTCGGGATTTCGAACATTTCTGTCGAGCTCCTTAGTTAATATTTTAGGTTCTTCCCCGGATGCAGAAATTACAGCTAGTTTTTCTGTAGCATACCATATGGCGTCTCCATCTGTTACCGTAGTGTAAGTAATATATTTTCCATCTGGACTCCAGGAAGGTGCAGAATCGGCATTTTCATTTTTCGTGACCTGGAAAGGAGATTTTTCTTTACCTGGGTTAATTGCAGGAACTATCCAAATATCTGAATTTGTATTTCCATCTGGTTCCTCGGTTCTGTTGCTAACAAAAGCTATAGAAGATCCATCGGGACTCCAGGCGGGGCTGGAAGCATCAAAGTCTCCAAAAGTAATTTGTGTGGCAGTGGAATCTCCCGGAGTGAAAGTATAGAGATGGGTTCTGTATCTGTCAAGGTAGCCCACATAGTCACGTTTAAATTGCAATCTGTCGATGACGTATGGCTTTGGTTTTTTATCATCTTCTTTGTCTTTGGTAAGATCTTCGGGCTTTGGATCCCGCAACAACATTAATAATTTCTTTCCGTCCGGCGACCATTCGTAATCAGAGACACCTTGTTTAATTTTTGTGAGCTGTTCTGCCTCTCCTCCCATTCTATTGAGGGTCCATACCTGGGCTTTTCCCCCGTCTCTGGAAGCAATAAAAGAAAGATATTTGTTATCAGGGCTCCATCTGGGAGAGTTGGCGGTATAACCTTTTCCAGTCATAGGAATAGGTTCTCCTCCTTTGGCAGATATCATCCAGATCCTTGTATCATTCTTATCCTTAACAATGTCAATTTCTCTTACAGTAAATGCTATCCATTTCCCGTCTGGACTCACACGAGGATTAGCCACTGTTTTTAAGCTGAGAAGATCATCAATTTCAATTGCCTCTTTGGTAGTTTGTGAAAAGGTTTCAGAAACCAAAAACAACAGGACTATTGCCTGAAGGAGCAGGAGTTTTTTTAATATCATAAAAAGAAGTTGTTAATGAGGGATTTTTGCCAGTTGAAGATAACTTATAAAGATTAGATCTTAAAGTTAAGAATTTCTGGTTCACAGCCACTAATATTTCTTTCCTGTAGGAATGAAGTCGGAAAGATATTACGATAAAACCACTGCCTGAAAAAAGGTTAAAAATTAGCAAAACCAGGTTGAAGAGATGGAATTTCTTCTAACATCGGAATCATTTTTAGTACCTTATGTTTTAACTTGAATTACTATGAAAATAGCGACTTATAATGTTAATGGGGTAAACGGCCGATTGCTTAGGTCTTACTGCGATGGCTGGAATTGGCCAAACCAGATGTAGTTTGTTTACAGGAATTAAAAGCCCCTAATGAAAAATTTCCCGAAAAGGCTATAGCAGATGCGGGATATAATGCCCTATGGCATGGACAAAAGCAATGGAACGGAGTCGCCATTCTCACCCGTAACCTCGAGATCAATGAAATTGGACGTGGTCTCGCCGGAGATCCTGAAGATGAACAGAGCAGGTATATTGAAGCACTTGTAGAGGATGTATTAATAGCTTGTCTCTACCTCCCCAACGGTAATCCTGCTCCCGGGCCAAAATTTGATTATAAACTCCGGTGGTTTGAAAGACTTACAGCGCGCGCTCAGGAGCTTCTGGCTCTCGATTCACCTAGGTTATACTGGCAGGGGACTTTAATGTAATGCCTACAGAGCTGGATGTTTACAAACCCGAAAAATGGAAGAACGATGCTCTCTTTAGACCAGAAGTGCGTTCAGCTTTTGAGAATCTTGTAGATCAGGGATGGACAGATGCTATACGTAAACTTTATCCCAATGAAACGATCTATACCTTCTTTGACTATTTCAGAAAAGCTTATGAACGTAATACAGGTTTACGAATAGATCATTTTTTGCTGAGCCCGCATTTGGAAAAGAATCTCGTGAATGCGGGAGTAGACCTTGAGGTACGTGGCTGGGAAAAAACCAGTGATCACTGTCCTGTCTGGATAGAGCTAAAGCGTTAGCAGGATTTTACATCAGCAAAAATCTGAAGCTACCCTAAAAGAAAAACCCCGCTCCTGGAAGGAACGGGATTTTTATATATTTTTTTAGCGATCTATAGTCTTCCGTTTGCCTCCACCCACTTAAATTGGTGTTGGTCCTGCGGTACTGCAATCCGGTTAGCAATCCGGGTCATCCTGTCTGGCAGGGCCATAAGATAATCTCTTGCTTTTTCGGCTTCATCTGTTAGGGAGGTATACTTATCAATTTCCCAATAGTCATTCAACTTTTGTAAAATATCTATGTAATCGTATGTGGTATAAACCCCAAGGCGCTGAGCTGCGTTTGAAAAATTTTCAAAAGCTTCAGCAATTCCCTGGCCGCTTTCTCTTATAAATTGGGCGGGCATAACTATTTTCTTCTTCATCATATCATTGAAAGCCAGCATCATTTCGCTGGGATCATACTCAAAAATAGTCTTTACAAATTCCCTGTAGGCAAGGTGGTGTCTCATTTCGTCCCCCGCTATAATACTACACATCTTTGCTAGCATCTTATTTCCTTTCTTCTTTGCAAGTTGCCCAACTCTCTTGTGGGAAATATTTGTAGCAAGTTCCTGGAAACTGGTGTAAACGAAATTTTTATAGGGATCACGTCCTGTACCAATGTCAAAACCATCATTAATAAGGTATTGAGTGGTTTTTTCGATCTCGCGCATATCTACCCTTCCGGAAAGATATAAATACTTATTTAAAGTGTCACCGTGCTAGGTTTCTTCACCTGTCCAGTGCCGTATCCATTTCGCCCATCCATTTTGCTGGCCACTGCTTGCGCCGTGTTGCTCTACGCCTTCCATATCCATTAACCAGGATTCATAAGTTGGTAAAGCTTCTTCAGTAACCATGTCGGCTACTAAAACAACCCAAAAGTCATATCCAAGTTCTTTTGCCTCTTCTCTTATTTGAACAATTTCGTCCATATAATTTTCATTCTGGAGGTTTGGAAGCAGGTCAGTAGGTTGCCAGATGTCTTCCACAGGGATAAGGTATTTTTCCACAAATTGATCAATGGATTTCTCCACCGTTTTCATGACTTCTAATCTAATATTATCTAAGGCCATAGCTTTTTTTATTAGGGACCAAACAATACAAAATATGTTTCTGTAAAGCGCTGGCTAATTTCGTTTTTAAAGTTGCACTAATCAAGAATGATGCTAAAAATGATTTTGCACCAAATATACTAAGTAATTAGGGCTTAAGGGTATAAAAAAATCTTAATTTCTCCCTTCTTCTTCCGGATAAAGCTTGTAAACATGGTCACTTTGCCATATTTCTTTGGAATTTATATCCAGTGCAGATAATTTTCCTTTGAATGCTGCACCTAAGTATCTATATTCCAAACATTTCCCGCATTTACGGGCTCCTCTTTCCCAATTCGTGTGGTAGGAGTGTGTCCAATAAAGATTTCCCTAAATAAACCCAGACGCTTAGGGTAATAATCGTGAGAAGGAGATAATCCCGGGTTTAAGGAAAGTGCTGTTTCCCAAAGTGTACGATCCCAATAATAACCTGTGTTGTGGTATTCCTGCTTCGGGCCGTGTAAGTTTGTAAAACCTGCGTGTACGAAGAGTCGTTCTTCTTTATCAATATAATAATTAACCATTTGATCAAAAAACTTTATATGGGCTGCAATTTGTTCTTCTGAAAAATTTCGATAAGCGTCCATACTGGACTGGCCTCCATGCTGAAGCCATTGTTCATTTAACTCCCCTGTTTTTAACCATCTGTGAGTAAGGTCATCATGATTTCCTCTTAAAAATACACAGGTGTTTTGTTTTCCAAGTTCAATAAGGTAACTCACAACATTTGCACTGTCGCTCCAGCCATCAACATAGTCTCCCAGAAAGATCAATTTATCATCTGTCGTTACCTGTATTTTCTTTAATAATTGAACAAGGGCTTTTAACCCCCCGTGTATGTCTCCTATTGCTATTGTTCTTCCTTTAGACATTTTTAGCTGTATTTCATTTTTCTTAAAATTCTCATAGTCTCTTTGTACGATTGATAAACTTTCTCACTATAATCCCGCAGCACATCTTTAGCAGCTTCAAGTATCTCTATAGCCTTATCAAAATTATTTAAATAACAGATTAAATAAGTAGGTGCCAAATTTAAAAGGTCTTTTTCTTCTCCGGGAGTTAATTTATTCCCATTTTTCAATTTCGTTATAAGCGCATTGTTAGAATTATAGATATGGTACAGGATTTTTTTATCAAACTGCGGCGGATTAAACAATAATTTAGTGGTAATGTCATAGGTCGCATTCTCTTTGAATCTTATATTAACTTCCTCTAAAGGGTAATACTGGAATTTATCCTGAAGACCCAGATTTACATATTCAATTATAGTAAACCTGTCACTGTCAATATTAATACTCACCTCATCAAGATCTGAGTAAAATAATTTTACCTGTTCATTTATCAATTCAATATCTACCCGGGAAAAATAAACTTCATTTTTATTCTTTTTTACCTTACTACCAGCAAACCACGAAATATTCTTTAAAAACTTTATAGGTGGGATGAAAATCTTTTCTCTTCTTCATAAAGTCAAAAACTCCCCCCAGGGTGAGTTCAATGTTGTTATGAGAATGGTTTTCTATAGCAGTAACTATGGCAGAATTTACGTCTTTCATCTTTATGTCAAAGACTTTAGGCATGCTTATGCTGCCTTCCCTAAAAAAAACAGCTCCCCCATAATATTTCCAGATGTTCTTTCGCAGGGAACATATTTCACCACTGTTTGGTCTAATTGTGACCAGGCCAACCACCAGATCGTCGGGCAGGTGAGGAAAGGGAATATTCTCATAAGAAACCAGGGGAGGATTTGAAAGGTAAGCGTTAACAAGATTCTGGATCTTACTGTCATCAAAAAAATCCACGCTTATTATGCTGTTGTCTTCATCTTCAACGCCAATTACTATGTATGAATTATTATTGGGATTTGAATTGGCCAGAGCACACACGTGCTTTAAAAATTTTGCTTTACCTTCTTTTTGATCAATGTTAAGCCTTCGCTTTTTGTCATAAAAGCTGTTCTCATCATTATGAGCCAGGAGGTTCTTAATCAGGAGACGTTTATTGATCATTGAAGTTATTTTATTCTTTATTTCTATTATTTATTATTAGTTCTCTGTTTTATACAATTAGTACGTCTCTGTTAATCGCTTTAGAACCTTTCTTTTTTGAGCTCTACGGGTAATTATTAAATTTTAATATTTGTTCCTTCAAATTTTCTGACTCTTTATAAAGAAGCCGGAATTTTTCTTCAGAAATTTGTTTTCTATCAAAGGCTCTTTCTAATGGGACCCGGGTTTCAATATTTGAACCACGGAAAACCCAAGGAACTGAATTAATTCTTTATTTCCACCTCTTCCAAATCCTTCAGCAATATTGTCCATAGAGGTTCTATTAATTTGGTCCCGTAACTTATAATCCCGCTCAAGTGGTGCAGAGGCAATTAGATTCCGAACATTTTTACATTTTATTCTGGCCACTTGGTAAATCCCAGGATCTTCAAAATTTTGGATTTTAGCCATTACTCAAAATAAACATAAGTAGAATTAATATAGAAAAAATTGGATTTGAATTTGCTCCGGTAAGTAATGAATAATATTGCAGTTATTTCCGATTAACTATCGTACTACTAGCTTGTGCCGAGGGCATTACAGTAAGATCTGCAATATTAACGTGTTGCGGAACTGTGACCATAAAAGAAATAATTTGGGCAATGTCTTCCGGCATTAAAGGTTCAAAACCTTCATAAACCTTTTCTGCTCTATTGTCATCTCCTTTAAATCTTACGTTGCTAAAACCCGTTTTTGTAAGTCCCGGGTTCACTGCTCCAACTTTTATTCCGGTTTTGTTGAGGTCTATACGCATTCCCTGGTTAATTGCATCTACAGCAAACTTGCTGGCGCAATAAACATTTCCATTTGGATAAACTTCTTTTCCGGCAGTAGAGCCCACGTTGATTATATGCCCTCTTTTTCTTTCAATCATTCCGGGAATAACAGCTTTGCTCACATAGAGCAGTCCCTTAACATTGATGTCCAGCATAGCGTCCCAATCGTCTATATTTCCTTTCTGAATGGGTTCCAGGCCGTGGGCATTGCCTGCGTTGTTTACGAGGATATCTATATTCTTAAATTCCTGAGAAAGGCTGTTTATTTGCTCAAAAACTTCAGATCTGTTTCTTACATCAAATTGCAGGGTGGCAACTTTAACTTCAGTGCCCACTTCAGCTTTTAGCTGTTCAAGTGCATCTTTTCTTCTTCCGCAGATAATAAGGTTATAACCTAATTTTGAAAAGGCAATTGCGGTGGAGCGGCCAATCCCACTGGTTGCGCTGTAATTAGTGCTGTTCTCATGTGTGTTAAATATTGTCTAAGTGATATATTTTATATTTCATTAAATCCTCTGCCTCTAAGGTAGTTATAGTTTTATCCATCATTTAGGGATTGTTAAAAATTGTTAAACCCGTAGTTTCACTAAAATGAATGTACAATTACTGCGTTTTGAGGTCAAACTTAAATCAATTAAAATATGAAAATGTTTTCTGGAAAACTAAAACTTAGAAAATTTGCCGGGTTACTTTTAGCCGTTGTAGCTTTAACTTCATTTGCGAGCTGTAGCGATGATGATGACAAAATGAATGAAGACACCGCCAGGTTAATGATAAGGCTTACAGATGCCCCTGGAGATTTTGAGTCAGTTCTTATAGAAGTAAAAGATGTTAGAATAAAACGCGATGCCTCAGCTGGAGAAGAGGAAGGATGGGTAAGCCTTCCAGGTGTTAAAACAGGAATATATGACCTTCTTGAACTTACCGGAGGTATAACTGAGCTTTTAGCCGATGCTGAAGTACCTGCTGGACCCCTTACTCAAATCAGGTTGGTATTAGGTGAAAACAATACAGTTGTTATTGATGGTGAAAGCCAGGCTCTAAGTACACCAAGTGCGCAACAATCTGGGTTAAAGCTTCAGGTGAATGAAACTCTTGAAGCAGGTGAAGAATATGAATTTCTGTTAGATTTTAATGTAGACCAATCTATAGTGTCTGCAGGATCTGCTGGAGGATATTCTCTTAAACCAGTAATTAGAGTGACTACTATGGAAGCTACCGGAACAATTATGGGAGAGATACAGCCATCGTTAACTCAAAGTGTAGTGAAAGCTAAAAATGCTACTAATGAGATTTCTGCTTATACAGATGCTAACGGTACTTTTTCTTTAAACGGAGTTCCTGCAGGAACCTACCAAATTACTGTTACTCCTGATGCTACTACAGGTTATGAGGCAAAAACTCTTAATAATATTGTGGTAACTTCCGGGCAAACGACAGATCTTGAAACTATCTTTTTTGAATAAAAATGTTTAAGTAAAATTAAAAGGTCGCTTCGGCGGCCTTTTTTATTTTAGAGCTTTTTCTATTCTTTGCCAATATTTTTCTATTTGCTTCGTTGGTAATTTGTGAATATCTTCACGTATTTTAAAATAAATATTTATGATAGAAAACAACGCTTCTATAGACATATCCAGCCTGAATGAGAAAATTGAAAGGGAGAGCGCTTTTGTAGACCTGCTTATCAATGAAATTAACAAGGTGATTGTGGGTCAAAAGACAATGGTAGAACGTCTGTTAATAGGTTTGTTGGGTCAGGGTCACATCCTGTTGGAAGGGGTTCCCGGTCTTGCAAAGACACTTGCAATAAATACTTTGTCTCAAGCTGTTCACGGTAGCTTCAGCAGAATTCAGTTTACGCCAGACCTTTTACCCGCAGATGTCGTGGGTACGATGATCTACAATATGAAGCTCAATGACTTCAGTATAAAGAAAGGTCCTATTTTTGCCAATTTCGTACTTGCCGATGAGATCAACCGGGCACCCGCAAAAGTCCAGTCGGCACTTCTGGAGGCGATGCAGGAAAAACAGGTAACCATAGGGGATGAAACTTTTAAGCTCGACTTAGCCGTTCCTGGTTATGGCGACTCAAAACCCGGTGGAGCAGGAAGGAACATATCCTTTGCCAGAAGCTCAGGTTGACCGTTTTATGCTGAAAACTGTTATTAAATATCCTCAAATGGCCGACGAACAATTAATTGTAAGGGCAAATTTGAGAGGTGGATTTGAAAAGGTAAACCAGGTAGTGACACTTGAGCAGATTGCACGGGCGCAGGCAGCAGTACGGGAGGTATACATGGATGAAAAGATTGAAAAATACATTCTTGATATAGTATTTGCAACACGTACGCCAGATAAATATAAACTTTCTGATCTGGCTCCATTAATTAATTTTGGTGCTTCACCAAGAGGAAGTATTAATCTTGCAACCGCAGCAAAATGTTACGCATTTATTAAGAGAAGGGGATATGTTATTCCTGAGGATGTACGGGCAGTAGTATATGACGTATTGCGACACAGGATTGGACTTACTTATGAGGCCGAGGCTGAAAATATTACTTCTGAAGATATTATAAGTAAAATCATAAACGAAGTAGAAGTCCCATAGAATCCTTTGTACCCCGAAAAGAAACATCTCCGATTAAAAAAATCACCACAAGTTTTTCTGAAATGAAAAATTAAAATTGCGAAGACCTCATAAATTTCTCTGCTTTTGAGAGAGGATTAGCGAGGGAGCTTAATATGGATACTAAAGAGCTACTTAAGAAGGTTAGGAAAATTGAGATCAAAACCAGGCGTCTCAGTAATAATATATTTGGAGGAGAATATCATTCCAGCTTCAAAGGCCGTGGTATGACTTTTAGTGAAGTTCGGGAATATCAATTTGGGGATGATGTACGAAATATAGACTGGAATGTCACTGCCCGCTATAATGAACCTTTTGTAAAGGTGTTTGAAGAGGAAAGGGAGCTCACGATGATGCTCGTGGTAGATGTATCAGGATCTGAATTATTTGGTTCAAGAGAACAATTTAAAAAAGAAGTTATAACTGAAATTGCAGCTACTCTCGCTTTTTCTGCAACTCAAAATAACGATAAAATCGGTCTTTTGCTTTTTTCAGATCAAATGGAATTGTTTATTCCTCCAAAAAAGGGAAGGTCCCACGTTTTGAGGATCATACGTGAATTACTGGAATTTAAGCCAAAAGGGAAAGATACTAATCTCGCTGAAGCTTTAAAATATGTTTCCAACGTAATTAAGAAAAAGGCTATCATCTTTGTGCTTTCAGATTTCCTGGTGGATGATTACCGTCAAACTTTAAAGATCATCAGTGGAAAACACGATGTGACGGGAATTAGAGTTTATGACGAACGAGAAGAAAGTATTCCAAATGTGGGTCTGGTACAAATGTTGGACAGGGAATCTGGTGAACTTATAATGGTGAATACAGGCTCCAAATCTGTAAGAAGATCTTATGAAGCTTATTTTAAGGAGAGGGAAGATTACTTTAGGGAAAGTTTTTCTAAAAGTGGAGCAGGAATGTTGAGTACACGCGTGGGAGAGAGCTACGTGAAGAAATTATTGGGTTATTTTAAAACAAGAGGATAAGATAGTATAATGAAAAACAGTTTTATAAGGTACAGTGCTATTTTTTATATACTTATTCTGCCTTTCTCTGTGATCTTTAGAAGGGACTACACCCGGTCCAGCTAGCTTTTCTTATTTGCTCTGTCGTTCCTATTTTGTTTTGCTGCTTATTCCCAGGATGCAAAAGTTGAAGCAAACATTGATACTACAGCAATTAAAATTGGGGAGCAAATTTCCTATAAGATTAGCGTAGAAACAAATCCTTCCAGTCTTGTGGTTTTTCCTGAAGGCGAAACCTTTAATCCTATGGAAGTTGTAGAGTCTTTGGCAGCAGATACTTCCAGACAGGACAACGGGTACAGGCTTATCAAAGAATATTTACTTACACAATTCGATTCAGGGAGTTACACTATTCCATCCCAGCGGGTACTTATTAATGAAAATCCGTTTTATACAGATTCTCTTCTGGTTGAAGTTAATGATGTTGTTGTAGATACCACCAAACAAAAGATGTATGCTATAAAACCTGCGATGGAAGTACCCTCAGGTTTTTCATTTTTTCCGTGGATCTGGATAATCCTTGCAGTATTAGTCCTTGCTGCCCTGGTATTTTTCTTGCTACGCAGGAGGAAAAAGAGGCAGGAAGCAGCCAAACAATTACCGCCATATGAGCGGGCGCTGTTTGAACTTCAACAACTGGATGAATCCCACCTACTCGAGAACAGGCAAACCAAAGAATATTATTCTAAATTAACTGAAGCCGTGCGAAGGTATATTGAGGATGAGGTGCATTTAAGGGCAATGGAGAGCACCACTTCTGAACTTATTCTGGAACTTGAAGAAAAAATGAAAAGCGGTGAATTAAAACTTAGCCGCCAGACCATAGATGATCTTAAAATCATTTTACAACGGGCAGATCTTGCCAAATTTGCAAATTCCCGGCCAGATATAATTACGGCAAAAGGAGACAGATCTAAAATCGAATTTGTAATTAAAGATACTAAAGCTGCAATTCCTGAACCTACTGAAGAGGAGTTATTAAAGGATGAGGAATACAGGCAGGCACAGCTAAGGAAAAAGAAACGCCGTAAGATCATAATGGCTTCCACCGCAGGAGCTGTCATAATTGTAATTGCGATATCAGTAATTATCTCTACACGCGGCTTTACCTACTTAACTCATACTGTATTTGGAAATCCTACGAAAGAGTTGATGGAAGGAGAATGGATAAGCAGTGAATATGGTGATCCTGCAGTTGCTGTAAACACGCCCCGGGTCTTAAAAAGAGGAGAAATAGAGCTTCCTGATGATGTAAAAGCAATGATGGTTGGCAGCGAAACTTTTAAAGATGGTGATCTGGCCGAGGATCTTTACGTTGTTCTTACAACGATGAAATTTAACCAGGGTGCAAAATTTGATCTTGATAAAGCGGTAGAAGGAATTTATACAAATCTTGAGCAACAGGGAGCCAGAAATATCATAGTTAAAGATGAAGAATTTACCACGCTGGAAGGAGTAGAAGGTGTAAAGGTTTTTGGGACTTTAGAAATGGAGCATCCTCGCAAGGAAGGAGAATATATAAGTAAGGAGTATAGTATTCTAAACTTCTCTGTAGGTGGAGGTTTTCAACAGATTACTGTTATTTATGATGAGCAGGACGAGTTTGCTGAAGAAATCGCTGGCAGAATAATTAATTCTGTAGAATTTATAAAATAATATAAGACAATGCTGACAAATTTCACGTTTGAAAATCCCGGGTTTTTCTGGCTTTTGGCGATCCTGCCATTTGTAGCTGCCTGGTATTTCTGGAAGAGGAATAAACAGCAGGCAGAGCTAAGAATTTCGAGTGTAAAAGGATTTAAAACCCGCAAAAGCATTCTTCCCGCCTTAAGACACGGTTTATTTTTGCTGCGTCTACTGGCCCTGGCATTTATAATTGTAGCAATGGCAAGGCCGCGTACTACAGATGTCTCCAGCAGGACTACCTCTACACAGGGGATCGATATAGTCCTTTCCATAGACATTTCTGCAAGTATGCTGGCGCGGGATCTAAAACCAAACCGTCTCGAGGCATTAAAAGAAGTAGCAGCAGAATTTATTGAGGGAAGGCCTACAGACAGAATAGGACTTGTTGTGTATGCTTAAGCGAAAGCTTTACCCTTACCCCTGTAACCAGCGACAAGGCAGTTGTACTTAATGCTCTTGAGGATATTGAATACAACAATGTTCTCGAAACTGGAACAGCAATAGGGATGGGGTTGGCAACATCTGTAAATCGACTAAAAGATAGTAAGGCTAAGAGTAAAGTGATCATCCTCCTTACAGATGGAGTAAATAACGCGGGTTTTATTGATCCTAAAATTGCCAGCGAACTAGCCGTGGAGTACGGCATAAAAGTATATACCATAGGAGTGGGGAGTAATGGAATGGCACTTTCACCCTTGGGAATATTATCAAACGGGCAGTTCCAGTACGGGAATGTACTCAGAGAGATCGATGAGCAGCTTTTGCAGGAAATTGCCCAGGCCACCAATGGTAAATACTTTAGAGCTACCAACAACGAGAAGCTGGAAGAGATCTATGAGGAAATAGATGCCCTTGAGAAAACAGAAATTGAAGAATTTAAGTACTACAACTATGAAGAAAGGTTTAGGCCATTCCTCCTAATTGCAGGACTATTGTTAATAATGGAACTTCTTTTAAGGTTCACAATTTTCAGAAGTTTTATATAGCTGAAAGATTTTCAGCACAAATAGCAGCATAAAGAATGTTCGTTTTAGAAGAAGAAAAATATTTTTGGCTATTGCTCATCATCCCGGTGCTGATGGTTTTTTACGCTTTACTTTTTTATTGGAAAAAGCGGAAACAAAAACAATTTGCCTCCCCCGAAATGCTTAAAAAGCTAAGCCCGGATAAATCCTGGTTTAAACCCGGCCTTAAATTTACCATTATGCTCCTTGCCCTGGCAAGTATGTGTATTGCCCTCGTAAATCCAAAACTTGGCACGGAAATGGAAACGATTACCCGGGAAGGGATAGACATCGTTTTTGCCATTGACGTCTCTAAAAGTATGGAGGCAGAGGATGTTGCACCAAACAGGCTGGAGAAAACCAAGCAGCTGGTAACGCAAATTATAAATAACCTTGCCAGTGACAGGATTGGAATTATCGCCTATGCCGGGAGCGCTTTTCCGCAGTTGCCAATAACGACAGATTACGGATCGGCAAAGATGTTCTTGCAGGCAATGAATACAGATATGGTTTCTTCGCAGGGAACGGCGATAAATGAAGCCATAGAAATGGCGCAAACATATTTTAATCCGGCAGATCCTACCAGTAAAGTGCTGGTGATCATAAGCGACGGGGAAGATCATATTGGTAATGTAGATGAAGTTGCACGGGAAGCTGCAGAACAGGGAATAAGAATTATTACCATAGGAGTGGGTACTGCAAAAGGAGGACCTATTCCAATGAAACGAGGTGGAATAGTACAGAGTTATAAAAAGGACCAGAACGGTGAAACCGTAATTACCCGTCTTAATGAGGAGACGCTAAGCGATATAGCCGCAGCCTCAAAGGGCGAGTATATAAATGGAAATGTAACTGCTGAGGTAACTGAAAAAATGACAGAATTCCTTCAGGATCTTGACAAAACTCAATTTGATGATCGTCAATTTGCTGAATATCAGTCCCAGTTTCAGTGGTTTTTGGGTCTGGCAATAATTTTGTTATTGGTAGATGTGTTCCTTCTGGAAAGAAAAACCGCCTGGATCAAGAGATTAAATCTATTTAATGAAAGTAGAAACAAGAAATGAGAAATAATACATATTTGAAGGATCTTCAGGTGTTCTTAATGCTGCCGGGGTTCTTCTTTTTTCTGAATTCAGTTTCAGCTCAATCCCTTCAGCAGGAAGATAAAAAGATAGAGCGGGAGACCAATACCCTAATGCGTGATGCCGAAGATCATCTTTCTGAAAATGATTTTTCTTCAGCTGAAGCATCTTACCGGGAGGCTGTAGCCAAAAATTATGAAAGTGTAAAGGCCAGGTATAATATGGCAAATATGTACTATGGAAAGGAAAAACCTGCACAGGCTGTTTCAAGGTTAGAACAGGCAGCAAAAGTGGCAGAAGCTAAAGAGGATAAGCACAAGATTTTCCATAACATGGGAAACTCTTTTATGGAGCAGAAGAAGTATAAAGAAGCAGTGGATGCATATAAAAATGCACTCCGCAATAATCCCAATGATGAAGAAACACGCTACAATCTTGCCCTGGCCAAACAAAAGTTAGAAAAGGAAGATCCTCAGGGTGGTGGTGGAGATGACAAGAAGGACGAGGAAGAAAAGAACGAGGACGAAAAGAATAAAGGAGACCAGGGAGAGCAGGAAAAAGATAAACAGGAAGGCGAGGATAAAGAAGATAAAGGCGGGGAGAAAAAAGAAGATCCTAAGCAGGAGCCGGAAAAACCAGATGACAAAGGAGAGCCAAAAGAACAAAAAGAGGATGGGGAACCCCAACAACCTCAACAGCCCCAGCCTGGCCAGTTATCTCCTCAGCAAATAAAAAGTTTATTAGAAGCCATGAATAACGAGGAGAAGAAGGTGCAGGATAAAGTAAACGCAGAAAAGGTTAAGGGGGCAAAAGTGCGAACCGAAAAAGACTGGTAACATTTCCTGAAGTTTACCGTCAAATAATTTGATTGAACAAGAATGAAATTGAAATTTTTCATACTGTCATTTTTCTTAATGCTTTCATCGGCAGGTTTTGCGCAGGTAAAATTTGAAGCCAAAGCGAGCAAGCAAAAGCTGGGAGTAAATGAGCGGCTTAGGGTAGATTTCGAAATGAATCAGGATGGGGATAATTTTAGAGCTCCGTCTTTCAGCGGGTTTACCGTTGTAGGAGGTCCTAACCAAATGGTTAGCAACCAATGGATAAATGGGAAACGTACTTATTCCAAGACATACAGTTTTTTCCTTGCACCTACGGCACGGGGAAAGTTCACAATTGGCCAGGCAGAAATAACAGTAGACGGGGATGTATATAAAACTTCGCCTATCCAGGTTGAAGTAACTGCAGCAGTAGAAGAGCCTACCGATGGTAACAATTCAGATTTGGTTGCGAGTGATAATCTCCACCTGGTTGCCGAAATTTCCAATGCCAACCCTTATTTGAATCAGGCAATAACTGTTGTTTACAAGCTTTACGTAAGTCCGCGTATAAGTGTGAGCAACTGGAGGGAAATGGATAGCCCTGTGTTTAGTGACTTTTGGAGCCAAAATATAGATATAAGGCAGCTTAAAATAGAAACAGGGGAATATGAGGGAGAACCATATCGTTTTGTGGTTCTTAGAAAGACAATACTTTATCCCCAGAAGACAGGTGAACTGGATATAGAACCTTTAACCCTTTCAGTTTCTGTAGACGTTCCCAGTGACAGGCGGGATATCTTTGGCGGGAGGTTGTACACCACCATAGATAAAACAGTTGCTGCAGGAAAAAGAACAATTAATGTAAAACCTTTACCGGAGCAGGGAAAACCCATTGGATTTAGTGGAGCAGTGGGAAAATACAATTTTAAGGTCACCCCAAGCCGCACAGAACTTGCTGCTACTGAATCTATGAATGTAAAGGTGCAGGTGAATGGTAACGGCAACCTTAAGTTGTTTGATCTCCCAGAACTGCAGGTCCCGCCCTCCCTGGAGAGATATGAAGCTGAAAGAACAGAGAATGTGAGGACTGATCTTAATGGCACCCAGGGAAGTATTACCGACTCTTATACTGTCATTCCTACGAGGCAGGGGAAATATCCTATCCCGCAACTTTCATTTTCTTATTTCGATCCTTCTACAGAAACTTATAAAACCCTCACTTCTGAAGAAATTGTGCTCGAAGTAGATAAAGCTCCCGCAGGAAGTTCAATGCTTAGCTCCTGGGGGAGGAGTGACAAAACAACCACTCGATATAACAGGTACACAATTTAGATACATTAAACTTAGAGCTGATCTACAGCTAAGTAAATTCAGGGAGTTTTTTGGGCTCCTGGGTTTTCTGGAGCCTTATGGTTTTGCCAATGGTAGTTGTGCTGGGGGCAATTCTTCTGGGTAAAAAACGTGAGGCCATTGCAAATGATGTACAGGGAAACAGAATTAAAAAGGCTAACAGGCTGGCAAAAAAATATCTTTCTGAGGCCAGGAGAAATCTTGGAGACCAAAAACTTTTTTATGAAGCTCTTGAACGCTCCCTCCATAATTATCTCAAGGCAAAGCTACATATTCAAACCAGTGAAATGACTAAAGAAAGAATAAGCTCATTGCTGGCAGAGAAGAAGGTAGATGAGGAAACTTCAGCAGAGTTCATCTCCTTGTTGAGGAGCTGTGAATTTGCACGCTATACTCCTTCTTCCAATGTAGAAATGCAGCAGGACTATGAGAAGGCTGCCAGAGTTCTTTCTGCAATGGATAAACAACTTTAAAATCAGAATGTGGAAA
This sequence comes from Antarcticibacterium sp. 1MA-6-2, assembly GCF_021535135.1. Taxonomy (NCBI): domain Bacteria; kingdom Pseudomonadati; phylum Bacteroidota; class Flavobacteriia; order Flavobacteriales; family Flavobacteriaceae; genus Antarcticibacterium; species Antarcticibacterium sp. 1MA-6-2. The sequence goes on from NZ_CP091036.1 coordinate 3,044,203, forward strand.
TGAAGAAGTTATTTTATCTCATTTTTCTATTTACAATGCCCTTACTGGGCCAGAATGATGCTCTTTTTGAAGCAGGAAATGCTGCATACAATAATGGGAATTACGAGGCAGCTATAGAAAACTATGAAGAGATCCTGAATAGTGGCGAAACATCAGATGAGTTGTATTACAACCTTGGGAATGCACATTACAAACTTAATAATATTGCTCCCTCTATATACTACTACGAAAAAGCACTACAGTTAAATCCCAATGATCAGGACATTAAGAACAATATTGAGTTTGCCCGTAATATGGCGATAGACGACATTGAGGAGGTTCAAAAAAGCGGTTTTACTGCCATTTGGAAAGATACTGTTTCTGTTTTAGATTATAACGAATGGGGATGGCTGGCGATTAGCCTCGCTGTAATGTTTTCGATCTTTTTCCTGATCTATTACTTCAGCAGAAAAACATTTCAGAAGAGGTTATTCTTTACTTTGTCTATGATAGCAGTAGGGGGAATGTTGTTTGCTGTGGTGTTTGCCTTTCAGCAGAAAAGTTATGTAACCAGTGAACAGTTTGCTGTTATATTTACTGAAGAAGCTGAGGTAAGAAGTGAACCCACACAGCGGAGCGAAGAAATTTTCACATTACACGAAGGAACAAAAATTGAAATCATAGAAACTTATCAGGACTGGGTTAAATTTGAACTGGCCAATGGTTTACAGGGCTGGACAGATAAAAGCTATCTCAAATTCCTTTAACCATAAGTATTTTCTATGTTAATTTAAAATTAAATGATTAGAACAGGCTTTTCTAATTGAGTTTATGTTCTATTTTTGCAAATTATGAAGAAAAATTTCGCCTTATTATTTCTATTCATCTTCCTGGGATTCATTGCGACTCCCACTGTGGTGACTTTAATAGATAAGGACGTGAACATTTCTTCAGCATTTACTGCCAATGAAGAAGAAAATTCTTCTAAAACAGGAATAACATTTGAATATAACATTCAGGATCCACATCCAGGTTATTCCAGTTTACATTTTCTTAAGGAACAAAGTGCATTTAATCATTACTACAAAGAAGGATATCGATTAATATTTCTTGATGTTCTTTCTCCACCACCCAAACAAGCTTAAACACTTCAGTTTTATTACCACGCGACTTTTGGTTGCTACTGTGACGTGATCTTTATAAAGATCCGGGAGGAGTTTCTATTTCAACTCGCAAGCCTGGTAATCTCTCAATTTTAGTAAAACAGTTTTCGGGACTTTCAAATGAGGTCCTGTAATAAATATTTGTATATGTTTAAGCACGTAAAAGCTGACTTGCCTGCAAGTTTGGTAGTATTTTTTGTTGCACTTCCTTTATGTCTTGGAATTGCACTCGCTAGTGGAGCACCACTTTTTTCAGGAATTATAGCAGGAATTATAGGAGGAATTGTAGTAGGTTCAATTTCCGGTTCTTCAATTGGAGTAAGTGGCCCCGCAGCCAGTCTTGCGGTAGTGGTGTTAACTGCAATTTCAGACCTTGGAAGCTATGAATTATTTCTTGTAGCAGTAGTCCTTGCGGGTCTTTTGCAAATCTTAATGGGATTTTTAAAGGCGGGAGTTATTGGTTATTTCTTTCCATCGTCTGTTATAAAAGGAATGTTATCTGCAATTGGAATCATCATTTTCTTAAAACAAATACCTCTTGCTTTGGGATATGAAGAGGGAGAAACACCGTTTGCATTCTTTGAAACCACAGGTTATGATCTTTTTAGAAGTCTTGGCCATATGATAGACGCCATAGCTCCGGGAGTAATTTTAATTACTGCAATTTCCCTTGCAATTTTATTAGTTTGGGATAAGGTGCTGGCAAAGAAGCACAAAATCTTTAAGCTCATTCCGGGGCCATTAGTTGCGGTAATTGTGGGAATTATATATCAGCTCTTTTTTAGTGGAGCAGGATCTGTTCTGGAAATTACCGGGAATAATTTGGTCTCTGTTCCGGTACCGGAAAATCCTTTGGATTTCTTCAACCAGTTTACCTTTCCCGACTTTAGTGAAATGGGAAACACTCAGGTTTACATTGTAGCCATAACGATTGCTATTGTAGCCAGTCTTGAAACCCTTCTAAGTGTGGAAGCAACAGATAAACTCGACCCTCATAAGAGAGTTACTCCCACTAACAGGGAACTTATCGCCCAGGGAGTTGGAAATACATTCTCGGGTTTAGTAGGAGGTTTGCCAATTACACAGGTTATCGTACGTAGTACTGCAAATGTGATGAACGGAGGTAGAACTAAATTATCTGCCATTATACATGGTTTTTTCCTTTTAATAAGTGTAATGTTTATTGCAGAATATCTTAATCTTATTCCTCTTGGGGTTCTTGCTGCTGTTCTCTTAATCATTGGTTATAAACTGGCAAATCCAAAACAGTTCATCACCATGTGGAAACTTGGAAAGTCGCAGTTTATACCATTCACGGTTACTGTAGTTGCAATAGTTGCCACAGATCTACTAGTAGGGATCTTACTGGGACTTGCTGTGGGGGTGATTACAATTCTTATCAACAGTTACAGGAATTCTCATTTCCTTCACATCGAAGATAAATCCAATGGAGTGCATACTATTAAAATGGAATTTGCAGAAGAGGTTACTTTCCTCAACAAAGCAGCTATCCAAAGAGAATTATATGCATTACCAGAGAATACTTATCTTACATTAGATGTAACAAAAACAAAAGCCCTGGACCTGGACGTTCTGGAAATTTTAGACGATTTTTCTGTTACGGCAGAGGAAAGGAATATTAAAATAAATTTAGTTTCTGAAAGAGGTACTATTGAAAATCCTCATAGTTACCGGGAGTTTTTTGGAATCAACGTTTTAGGAGCAGCACATTAATAACTAATTTTAAAATATATAATCATGAGCGAATTTTATGATAATCTAATTAAGAATAACAAGAAGTGGGTAGAGAGTAAACTTGACCTTGACCCTCAATTTTTTGAAAAACTTGCTAAAGGCCAAAAACCACCTTTATTGTGGATAGGATGTGCTGATAGCAGGGTACCTGCAAATGAAATTATTGGAGCACAACCGGGAGAGGTATTCGTGCATCGTAATATTGCCAATATGGTAATACATAGCGATATGAATATGTTGAGCGTGCTGGATTACGCCGTGAATGCTTTAAAAGTGAAACACGTTATTGTTTGTGGTCACTATGGTTGTGGTGGTATAAACGCAGCTATGGGCAACCAGAGTATAGGATTAATAGACAACTGGATACGTCACATTAAAGATGTATACAGAGTTCATAAAAAGGAACTTGATTCTATTGAGGATGAAACTGAAAGATTCAACCGCTTTGTAGAGGTGAACGTAACCGAGCAGGTTTTTGATCTTGCCAAAACATCCATAGTACAGGGTGCGTGGAACAACGGCCAGGAACTTTCAATTCATGGATGGGTTTATGGTGTGGATTCCGGAATAATAAAAGATCTTGGAGTGAATGTAAAAAACGACGGAGATCTTGATGAAGTTTACCAATTGAACTTCTAATATTTTTTATAAAAACAAAAATTTAGAGGCCGTCTAAAAAGTAAATTTTAGGCGGTTTTTTTTGTGGTAATATTATGGGTAGGTGAACTATAGTTTTTATTAAATATTTCTTGGCAAAAAATTTACAGATAGCCCTTTCTTAGGCTATACTGAACTTTTTCAGGTTGTGTGCCATCGCTATTAAGCCTATTTCAGTAATTACTTTATCCATTCCCCTGAGCATAAATCGCTTGAACCCCATGTTTTGTTTTATATTTCCAAAGACGGCCTCTACATCCCAGCATCTTCTCTTGCGGTGAGCTATGCCTTCTTCACTGAGCAATAGATTTCGAGCCTGTTCTTTTAAACGGTTCAGGTTATGGTTGCGTTCTATGATCCTGTTGCCTTTAGCTTTATGACACCCTCCTCGCAGAGGACATCCCTGGCAGTTGGCGGCCTGGTACCGATGGATTTGCTGCTTAAAGCCTGTTGTTGTTTCACTTTCGTAATTTCCAATATTTCTCATCGGTTGCCCCATAGGGCAGTAATAGGTATCCTCTTCCTTATTGTAAAAGAGGTTATCCGGGAGGAATGGGTTTTGCTTATGTTTTTTATCTCGCTGTTCTTTATGGAAGTAGTTGTATTTCACATAAGCAGTAACTTCTTTTTCTTCTAAATCTGTGTAATTTTCTTCACTACCATATCCGGCATCTGCAGTGAGGGTTTGAGGGGTTTGACCGTATGAATTAATATGGTCCTGTAAGTGATCTTTTAATGTTGTGGTATCTGCCGTGGTTTGAGCTAAAGTGTAATTGGTAATGAACTGGTTGTTAGTGGAGGCTTGAAGATTATACCCGGGTTTTAATTGACCATTTTGCATAGGGTCATCTTTCATTCGCATAAAAGTGGCATCAGGATCTGTTTTGCTATAGCTATTTCGTTTGCCTAAGATGGCTTGCTGCTTCTGGTATTTTTCTAAGTTTTGGGGCCAGTTCTTCTTTGCATAATTAAGGCGTTGCTTTATTTTTTTGTCGATGTCTTTGTCCTTTAGAGCTTCATTAATAGCATCAATGGTTTTAGCTACTTCAACCGGATCAATAGCATCAAAGTCAGTTCATTGGGCAGCATTTGCTCCTGGGTATATACCTTCTCTACGTAAGACCAAAGTTCTTTTAACTGTTTTTTTATCCGCTCTTTACTGGTGTTAATAGATTTACCCCACACGAAGGTATAGCGATTCGCATTTGCCTCTATCTTAGTGCCATCAATAAAAAGTTCTTTTAAAGACAACACTCCCTGGTCTGCCAATAAGAGCACCACCTGATTGAAGATATCTTTAAATTTTCCTTTTAATCGTTTGCCCCTAAAATCATTGATGGTGTTATGATCAGGTTTGCTCTGTCCACTGAGCCATATAAAATGAATGTTCTCCTGCAGGGCCTGCTCTATTTTACGCGATGAATACATATTGCGCAGGTAAGCATAGATGGTGACCTTAAGCAACATCCGGGGATGATAACTGGAAGTACCTCCTCCTTTATAACTTCTCTCTAAGGCAGAAATGTCAATTTGATTAATAATCGTATTCACGATCCTAACGGGATGGTTGGCAGGAACCAAATCATCATAACTGGGAGGTAAAAGACTTAACTGGGACTGATCATAAGTCTTAAATACTACTTTGGCTTTCATTCCATGAAATTAATAAAAACCCAAAAAATATCAAATAAAAAAAGCTGCCTTTTCAGACAGCCTCTTTTTTACGCCTCCACATCTTCTTCCAAAAGATCCAGCTCTCTTGCTTCTCTAAGAATTGAAGGCAGGATCGTAGGTGCCAAAACACGTATGGGTCCATAGAGAACCGAATCTTCGAGAGTTTCTTCCTCTACAATATTGATGTCTTCCCCTGTTGCGCTAAAGAACATAATTACGACACTTGTGATAAAAGCAACCTTAAGGAAACCGAATACTGCACCTATCAATTTATTCAGGATACCCAGCATTGCCAGATTTGCAACCTGAGTGAGTAATTTACCAGCCAGGGAAATGACAAAAACCACCAGAATAAAAGTTATGGCGAAAGCAATGAGGTTAACAAAATTAATATTCCAGGTCACTCTTTCAGTTAAGAAGTCACTTAAAATATGGGAGGAATAAACAGCAACATAAATTCCTGCAATAAAAGCTATAAGGGAAGCAAGTTCAGCAAAAAAACCGCGGAAGAACCCCCGGATTAGGCCGTAAAGTAGAATTACGGCGAGAATTACATCTACTGTATTCATGGTTTAAAAATACCTGTTACAAAGCCTAAGATACGTATCTTTGCGCAATGGCAAGAGATGAACAATTAAAAGAACGTTGGACAGTTTTACAAAAGAAACTTTCACTGCAATTTGCAGATGGTGAGTTGCTTGATCTGGACGCGATCATATACCTTATCGGTGTGCAGGAACTGGGCCAGCCTCACAGGAAGTTTAAGAAAGATCATAAACTGGATTTAATGCATATTGCGATTTGTCGCCTCCTGGAGCCTTATGGCTACTACGAATTTGATTATTTTGATGAGGAAAGCTGGCCTCATTATAAGGTGATCGAAAGTTTACTTACTTTAAAGGCAGGGGAACAATCTGTCTTAATGAAGGAGGCTATCGTTCAATATTTTTTAGAAAAAGGATATATAGAATAATATAGTAAAGCCACAGAACGTGCAAAATTATTAATTTAGCGCTGGTTTAAAAGAAAAGGAATCCATGATTGAGACTATAAGGGAACATATTGCAAAAGTCGAAAAGTTTGAAGCAAAAAATCAACAGGAAGTAGAGGCTTTTAGAATTGAATATTTGGGAAAGAAAGGATTATTAAATCAATTCTTTGCTGAATTTAAAAATGTTCCGAATGAGCAAAAAAAGGATTTTGGACAGGCCATAAACACACTTAAGACTTCCGCCCAGGAAAGGGTGAATCTTTTAAAAGAATCTTTTGAAGGACAGCAGGAAGAAAAAGGGGTCTATGGAGATCTCACCCGTCCTTCTGAACCTGTTGAAATAGGTTCCAGGCATCCTATTTCCATTGTGAGGAACCAGATCATTGAGATCTTTTCTAATATTGGTTTTAATGTTTCTGAAGGCCCCGAAATAGAAGATGACTGGCATAATTTCACGGCTTTAAACTTACCTGAATATCACCCGGCAAGAGATATGCAGGATACTTTTTTCATTCAGACAAATCCTGATGTGCTTCTTCGTACCCACACCTCTTCGGTACAGGTAAGATATATGGAGAATAACGAACCGCCAATTAGAACTATTTCCCCCGGAAGAGTTTTTAGAAATGAGGCAATTTCAGCAAGATCCCATTGCATCTTTCACCAGGTAGAAGGGCTTTATATTGATAAGGAAGTTTCCTTTGCCGACTTAAAACAAACTTTGTTGTACTTTACAAAGCAAATGTTCGGGAAATCAAAGATAAGGCTAAGGCCGTCCTATTTTCCTTTTACTGAACCAAGTGCCGAAGTAGATATCTATTGGGGACTGGAAACAGAAACCGACTACAGGATCACTAAAGGTACCGGGTGGCTCGAAATCATGGGCTGTGGAATGGTAGATCCTAATGTGTTAAAGAACTGCGGAATAGATCCTACAGAATATACAGGATTTGCTTTTGGAATGGGAATAGAGCGAATTGCAATGTTACTTTATCAAATTGGAGATATTAGGATGTTCTATGAGAATGACCTTCGTTTCCTTAAACAATTTAAATCTTCTATATGAAAAAAGTTGGAATCATTATCAAGCTAGGTGTAATTATCCTTGCAATTATTTTAGTCCTTACACTTGTTTTCCAGGTACTGGAATTTATAGTGGGTGCCGTGCTCTTTATAGTGGCCATTATCTTCCTCATTTATTTGTATTTTAAGGTAAAGGATAAACTGGATTAAGTTTGAAAAAGGATATTTCAATTCCTGAAGTAGAGGGAGTTCATGTTGCAGCTGTTAGGGAGAAAAATGTAGAATTCAGGTCTATGGACTGGAATGCTTACATTATTAATGACAAGAGCGTTCCTCTGGAAATGGTGCTTATTATTGCCCGCGGGTATGATAATAAGCGTGTTACTTCCACGATGAGGCATTCAATTAAAGTTTTGCCGCCAAAGTCTTATGCGAAGATTGAATTCATGCAGGACGATATTCTTAAATTATCCAACGAATTTCTTGTAACCTTCTTTGAGGGTAACAGTATGTATGAGAAGACCTTTAGCTTCAGTAAAAATTCTATAAAGGAGTCGGCTGTTGAGGCTTTACTGGTAATTCAGCAAAAGGGGATCCTGGCAAAGTAGTCTTACAAAACCTAATCCAGCTTTTCAGCTAATTTTCTGAATACCTTTTTAGGATTTTTCCCTTCATACAAAATATTGTATACCGCATTAATGATAGGCGTTTTAGCTCCTCCTTTTTCCTTATTTATTTTGTAAGCACTCTCTGTGGCGTAATAACCTTCAGCTACCATACTCATTTCCACTTGGGCACTTTTTACGGTATACCCTTTCCCTATCATATTACCGAACATACGGTTACGGCTAAAAACTGAATAACCTGTTACTAAAAGATCACCCAGGTATGCAGAATCATTAATATTCCGCTTCATCTTATGAACCTTTTTGATAAACTTTTTCATTTCCCGTATAGCGTTACTCATAAGTACGCTTTGAAAATTATCTCCGTAGCCAAGGCCGTGGGCTATTCCTGCGGCAATAGCATAAATGTTTTTAAGCATGGCAGCATACTCTGTTCCCGTAACATCATCGCTGGTTTTACAGGTAATATAATCACTCTGTAAATGTTTTGCCATTATCTCTGCCTTCGCCTCATCCTGGCAGGCTATAGTGAGATAAGATAGACGCTCCAGTGCAACTTCTTCAGCGTGGCAGGGTCCTGTAATTACCCCGAAATCTTCATCAGAAATTTCATATTCTTTATTGAAATGCTCTCCCACTATAAGGCTGCTTTCCGGAACTATACCTTTAATAGCAGAAAAAATTACTTTTCCTTTTAATGGGATAGTAAGTTTATCCAGCTCCTGTTTTACAAAGGCTGAAGGAATCGCAAAAATAAGATAGTCTGAAGCCTTTACTACTTCATTGATATCATTACTAAGATGAAGCTGCTTAATATTAAATTCTACTGAACTCAAATAATTAGGATTGTGATCCTGTGTTTTAATATGGTAAATAGCTGTTTTGCTACGCATATACCAGTTAACCTCGTCGAGATTTTCACATAACATTTTTACAATAGCCGTGGCCCAACTGCCGCCACCAATCACACCAAAAGAAGGGTTTTTATCCATAGTTGCCTGTCTACGGCCCAAAAATACATAAAATTAAAAGATTTGGAAGAAAAGGCTTTTTTTGACTTCCGTTACAATGTATTCATTTTTTTTCCGTTAGAGATATTGAAAGGGTGATTGAGAAAACAGTTATCATTTTCATTTAGTTTTTTGGTTGGTTATTTAGTTAAACAGGGACAGGCAAATCTTTTTGCTTTTCCCTGTTTTTCTTTTTTCAGATGCTAACAAAACTTTAATATTTAGAGGCTGATGCTTTTGGCCACTATTTCGTACTTTAGAAAAATAGCACAAGAAAATATGGGTTTATTCAATTTTATAAAAAATGCCGGGGCTAAGGTTTTTGGATCGGGCAAAGAAACGAAACACGAGACAGCAAAGGTGACAGGTGATAAAGATAATGAAGAGCGACAGGAAAACTTAAAGGCCGCCAGCAAACTGGAAGAAACAATAAGGGACCTAAAACTTGAGGTAGAAGGGCTAAGAGTAGAAATTGAAGGCGAAATGGCTACTGTGCAGGGAAGAGCTAAGGACCAGTCTACCCGGGAGAAAGTAGTTTTGGTTGTAGGAAATGTTGAAGGGATCTCGCAGGTGGATGATAAAATGAGTGTTGAAAATAAAGAACCTGAATCTGTTTTTCATACAGTTGAAACCGGGGATACTCTAAGTAAAATAGCAAAGGAACATTACGGAAATGCTAATAAATATCAGGAAATATTTGAAGCTAACAAACCTATGCTTAAGGACCCAGACAAAATATATCCCGGGCAGGTACTAAGAATACTTACTCAAACAAAATAATATAGGACTGTTTAAAAAATTTGAGAAAGTTACATTGAGCGCAGTCGAAGTGCAAAGTTAAAGTTCCACCATGAAAAAAGTAGGATCATTTAACTCAACAGAACCTTCAAAAAATATTTTAAACAGTCTTTTTCTATTTGATAGGCAGTAAAAAAGCGAATAAACGCTTTATCATTTTAACCTTAGAATATTATAACCTTATTCATAGATCTAAATTAATACCTGAAACAAAGTTCAGGATGACGTAAGATAGATTCAGATAAATGTCAGGAGAATTGTTGGGTAGCCTTAATTGGAACTTTTATCTTCGGTAGAAATTCATCCTGTCTATATACTCCCAGACCTTTCCCGGTAACATAGTGGTAATATTTTTACCTTCTTTTACGGCTTCTCTAATAAAAGTAGACGATATTTCAATTACGTATGCTTCTACCCGGGTGATTTTAGGATGATCTTTAAATTGATTTTCCACTCTTCCCCCTCCAATTCTGGGATATACATACACCTGATGTCTTTCCAGGATCACCTCATAATTTTTCCATTTATGAAAAGTCTTGAGGTTATCTTCCCCCATTATTAAACAAAATTCGTTTCCGGGAAAATCTTCCTCCAATTTAGCCAGGGTAGTGGCAGTATAATTTGGCTGAGGCAATTTAAACTCTACATCACAGGGTTTGAGTTTCTCGTGTTCTTCACAAGCCAGGTACACCATTTCCAGACGGTGATGGTTAGCCAGTAGAGAACTTTTCTTTTTAAAGGGATTATGTGGGGTAACGACCAGCCATATTTCTTCAAGGTCACTGAACTCAACCATGAAATTTGCAATAATAAGATGCCCTATATGAATAGGATTAAAGGTCCCGAAATAAAGACCTATCTTTTTTTTCATTCTGTCTTTTTTTCCGCTTCAACAAATGTGGAGACCAGTTCGTGAGCTTCTTTTAAAGCCTGCTTAAGATCATTGTTTTCAATAATATAATCAAATTGAGGAGCAGTTGCCAGTTCAATGGAAGCTTTGGCTACCCTCATATTGATCTTATCGTCACTTTCAGTCTTTCGTTTCTTTAAACGTATCTTTAACTCCTCGATACTTGGTGGTTTTACAAAAACAGCCAAAGTTTGATCTGGGTAAATATGTTTTATATCCAGCCCGCCTACGACATCAATATCAAAAATTACATTTTTACCGGAGGCCCAAATTCTTTCGATCTCCGATTTTAAAGTGCCGTAAAAGTTATCCCTGTATACTTCCTCCCATTCCAGGAATTCATCATTTTTAATTTTCTTTTTAAACTGCTCAAGGTTAAGAAAGTAATAATCTTTTCCTTCTGTTTCTCCGGGACGCGCTTCCCTTGAAGTTGCTGAAATTGAAAAGTCCAGTTTAAGTTCTGGCTGCGCAAGCAGGTGCTGTACAATGGTCGTTTTTCCCGAACCGGAAGGTGCCGAGAATACTATTAATTTTCCGCCGCTCATTAAAGTACGTTTAGAAGTTGTTCTTTAATTTTTTCCAGTTCATCCTTCATTTGAACCACGAGCTGCTGCATAGGAGCATAATTTGACTTACTGCCAATGGTGTTTATCTCCCTTCCCATTTCCTGGGAAATAAAGGCCAGTTTTCGGCCATTGGAGTCTACGCTGTTTAGAGTATCTTTAAAATAAGCAAGGTGGTTGTCAAGTCTTACCTTCTCTTCGGTGATATCAAATTTTTCTATGTAGAAGATCAGTTCCTGTTCAAAACGGTTTTCGTCAACATTCTCTTTTAAATCGGCTACCCCTTTTCTCAAGCGCTCTCTAACTCCATTGATCCTATCTGGATCCATTGTAATAATTTCTGCAAGAAGGGTTTCTATATTGCTAATCCTAAGATTAAGCTCTTTTTCCAGTGCTTTTCCTTCATCGGCTCTAAATCTATTGATCTCCTCGAGTGCACGGTTAACAGCAAGTTCTATAGAGGCAAATTCTTTTTCGTCTATTTCTTCCCTTTCGGTTTTTAAAGCATCGGGCATTCTTACTGCCATTTTCAAAAGCTCAGTTTCATCGCCATCTACGATTTCCTTCATCTGCTTAATATATTGTTTTACCACTGCAGCGTTAATAGTTGCAGTAGTTTCTTCAGCAGTAATTTCTACATATAGGGAGAAATCTACCTTTCCCCGGGTAAGGGAGGAGCCAATAAGATTCCTTAAAAGAAGTTCTTTTTCCCGGTACTGGCTGGGAACACGTGCGTTGAGATCGAGACTCTTGCTGTTTAGAGATTTTATTTCCACCGTAATTTTTTTGGAAGGAAGCTGGATGAGGCTTTTTCCAAAACCTGTCATAGACTGGATCATGCTTGATTTTTAAAAGGTTGGGCAAAGATAAACTTTTTTGTGGAACAAGATTTTACAAGCTGGGTTATAACCTGAACAGGTAGAGAAGTAAGCCAAGTGTGGGAATGTTATTTTAACCTGGTAAGATTGGCATGTTTCGCCACCATCACGTGAAAAATACCGTAAAATATTAAGCCTAAAGCTACTACTCCTAGAGAATGTAACCGTAGTCAATGCTTAAGAGAGAATTTAAAGCTCCCTCTGTACCCTTGAAGACGTTGGGCAATCTTAAATTGTTGAATTGCCTGCGCGGCAACTATAGTTGGAACAAATCTATTTTTGAAGTTGTTTTTCAATAAATTCCAAAGCTCTTTCTTCAGCGTAGGTTTCATTTTTATTCTGAAGAAATGCCACGTGTCCTCCGTGATCTGGCATTTCCAGATGAAACCATGGATTAACCCGGGCAAGTTCCACAGGAGAGGAGTCTTTAGATAAGAATCCGTCGTTTTTAGCATTAATTAGAAGAGTCGGAATTTTAATGTGTGGAATAAATTGTAAGGCGCTGTTTTTCTCATAATAATCCAGGGCATCTTTAAATCCATGAGCTTTCCCCGTGTATAGATCATCAATAGAAAAGAGATTGTTGCAGGAATCTATGTCCGATTTGGAAATATTAGCCGGGTACCTGCTTTCTCTCAGGTAGAGCTGCTGTTTCAGTTTAGCTACAAATCTTTTTGAGTAGATCCAGTTTTGGGGTTTATCCAATTCCAGTAAAGATTTGTGCAGGTTACAAGGAGTTGAAACAGCAACTGCAGCTTTTAATTCAGGGGGAAATTCAGTTCTCTCCCCCAGGTATTTCAGCATTAAATTTCCGCCGAGACTAAAGCCAGTGAGCGCCAGTTGTTGGAAATTTTCTTTCAGAATATAGCTAATGACCTCTTCAAGATCTTCAGTTGCACCTGCATTGTAAGACTTGATAATCTATTCATTTCGCCGCTGCAGCCTCTAAAATTTACTGCTGCCACGTCCCATCCTTTTTCAGTAAAATGTTTAGCCAAACCTGTGACGTAAGGACGTTTAGCATTGCCTTCCAGACCATGAAGAACAATTAAAATTTTCCTTGATTTTCCCTTTTCTGAATAACTGCGGTCAAGATCCAGAAAATCTCCATCTTTAAGTTCCAGCCTATACCTATATTGTTTGGGTGCCTTCACTTTTCGCAACATTGAAGCATAGATGGTGCTCAGGTGATAATTCCTGAAAATCCATGGAACCTTATATAGAGACTTGACTAATGGCATGCCTGCTAAATTGCAATAATTTTACTGGTATACAAAACAGAAACAATTATGCATGCATAACATAATTTTGTATTTTTAATCAAAATAAAATTGGAATGTACATTAAGGAATTTGAGATAAGGTGGAGCGATCTCGATGCTAACAGGCATCTCGCCAATACGGCATATATAAATTTCATGAGCCATACGAGAATGGGCTTTCTCATGGATAACGGTTTTGGTCAAAGAGAAATGGCAAAGTATAACATTGGGCTTAGTGGTTTTATATGAGCACGTTTATTATTTTAAGGAGGTGTTCGCGGGGGCACCAGTGAAGGTTAGTTTGCAACTTAGAGGATTATCTGAGGACGGGATGTACTTTGAGTTTATTCACAACTTCTATGACCAAAAAGGCAGAAATTTTGCCAGTTGTGAAATGATGGGAGCCTGGATAGATCTTGAAAAAAGAAGTCTTACCGCATTACCTAAAGAGTTATTTGACAACCTTAACAGCCTTTCTCATACAGAAGATTTCAGGATACTTACAAAAGAAGATACCCGGGCATTCGGGAAAAAGCCTGCAGATGTTGATCCTAGCTTCCTGTAACCGTTTTCTTTTTTGTGACGAGGTAAACTCCCAGGAAAATTAATGATCCTGCCACGATCTTCAGCAAGTTTAATTGATCTGCGCCAACTGCGACTGAAAAGACTATGGCTATGAGCGGTTGTAAATAAATAAAGGAGCTAAGAGTAGAGGCGGCCAGCTGTTTAATTGCAAAAATATTAAGCAAATATGTGGAAAAGGTAGTACCAAGTATTACAAAGGCTATGCTTCCCCATATGGCGGGCGGCATACTTTCCCATTCAATTTGCCGAAACTCCCAGAAAGTTATAGGAAAGTTTATGAGGAAAGAACAAAGGAACAGCCATTTCATTAGGGTAATGGGATGGTATTTGGCTGCTAAAGGTTTTACAAGGATGAGGTAAATACCAAAAGAAAAAGCGTTGATCAGGAACAAGAGATTACCCAAAGGTATATTGGGTGCGTTGTATTTTTGTTCAGCTGAAAAAAGAATTAAAATTAATGCACCGCTTAAACTTATTATGATCCCTATCACCTTTAGCAAGGTAATTCTTTCTTTTAAAAGATAAGACGATAGCAATAAGACAAGGATAGGTGAAATGGTCATTATGACCGAGCTGTTTATAGGAGTAGAGAGACTTAGGCCTTTGAAGAACAAAAGCATGTTTATAACCATACCGCACACTGTTGCTGCAATAAGTCGTGGCCAGTCACTGTTGGCAATTTTCTCCTTTGGAAACCATAAGCTTACAAGCCAGAATAGGATTGCCGCACCTGTTACGCGTAAAAATATAAATCCAAATGGTTTTACATATTCCGGCATTACTGCTTTGGCAATCGTATGGTTAAGGCCATAAATGGTGCTTTCCATAATGGCAGCCATGATCGCCAATGACCTTTTATTCATGTATAGATTTTGTGGCGGCTTCTACTTCTTTCCGGGAGTTACCTATAAATATTTCTTCCTGGTTAATTATCACCTAGCCTCTTTAAAAATGTGTAGTGTTCCAGGATAAGATTACGGTAATCATCTTCAGCAAGTGATTTATCTTTTAGACTGCGCTCTTTGTATAATCTTGCTCTCTTGCTAAAAAGCGCTTCATAACTTCCTGAAAGTTTTTTCATTTCCTCGAGCTGGTCGCCTGTAACAGGATCGCTTTTAATATCCTGAACATCAAAAGTAGACGGTAGATTTAATTCCTTCAGGATCTTCTTACATGTATCGCAGGTAGAGAGATGATAGATTTTTTTCATGAAGAGAATGATTTAAGGTAATGACGTGGAAAAATTTAAAATATTCGGATGAAATCCTGAGCTTCCTCTTTAGGAATCTCTATTTGAATACCGCCTTCAGCATAAGAAGCAACTTCATAGGCGTTATACCTTAGGATAACCTTGTTCTTGTGAAAGCCAATATTTTGAGGAAGTTGAAAGCTGTCATTTTCAAAAAAATATCCTGTACTATTGATAGGTTCTTCTAAAGGAATTTCATTCTTTTTTCTAAAGAGCTGTTCAGCATAATCTTTAAATTCTGAAGTAAATAGTTCTTCATTTGAAAACGGCTCCCCGGTTTCAGGATCAAAATTGAGATAACTCCGGCTGGTATAACCGTGAGCCCCTCCCGTAAAAAGGGCAAGGTTAAATTCAATGGAAATAATTTCGGGAGAGGTATATAAAACTCTGCCGTTTACTGAGGCTTCCCAGGGTATATTATATTCCGGAAATTCCCTTGCTGATGCTTCGTAATTGTCAATAAAATTCTGGGACAACTCCTCCAGGCTGCCAAACTCATCTTCCTCCTGGAAGTCAACAAGATTTATTACGTGTTGCTCTATGTAGTGGTTAATTGTTTTGTTGCGGGCACCCGCGTTTTTCACCCATGGAACATTAATGCTTATAAAAGCACAATTTTCTTCCTCGGGGTTACAGTCCTGGCTGGATACCTGGTCAATGTTTAGTTCCTCAAATTCCGGTGCAGATGTTTCTTTTTGGCAACTAATAAGTAAAGTGGTAAAAAAAAGAGGCAAAAGCAGCTTTCTCACAGCATTAATCCTTGTTAAATTAGGGATAAAGGTACAAGCTATTTTGTCAATCGCCAATACGAGTAGTACATTTGAGAAAATAAATTTTTGATTTTTATAGCTGTAGTAAATAGGCTGAAAATCAGGAATTAAAACGGATGTAATTTCTGCTATATCCTCTAAAAATTAATACAATTCTATGAAATTTAATACTAAAACCATCCATGGTGGTCAGCACGATATTGATCCTGCATATGGATCTGTCATGCCTCCCATCTACCAAACCACTACCTATTCCCAAACCACTCCCGGCGGCCATAAAGGCTATGAATATTCCCGGAGTGCAAATCCCACGAGGACTGCTCTTGAAAAATCCATTGCCAGTATTGAAAATGGTAAATATGGACTCGCTTTTGGATCTGGGCTTGCAGCTATAGATGCCGTTATAAAATTATTTAAGCCAGGTGATGAAATCATTTCCACAAGTGATCTTTACGGGGGTTCTTACCGCCTTTTTACGAAGATTTTCGAAGGTATGGGGATTAAATTTCATTTCATTGGAATGCAGGATGCGGTAAAGATTGAAGATCATATTAATGAAAATACAAAACTCATCTGGGTTGAAACACCTACTAACCCTATGATGAATATTATTGATATTGAAGCCACCTCTAAGATTGCTAAAGAGCACCAGGTCTTATTGGCTGTAGACAATACCTTTGCAACTCCCTATTTGCAACGGCCCCTGGAACTGGGTGCAGATATTGTTATGCACAGCGCAACCAAATATCTGGGTGGACACAGTGATGTTGTTATGGGCTCGCTTGTGGTGAACGATCAAAGACTGGCAGAGAAACTGTATTTTATCCAGAATGCAAGTGGGGCGATTTGTGGGCCACAGGACAGTTTTCTTGTCTTAAGAGGTATTAAAACCCTACATATTAGAATG